>JAMCRJ010000038.1 GCA_023381645.1 Gammaproteobacteria bacterium | reverse complement strand
ATCCGGCGGCAGCGCAGAAAGTGACGTGTCTTGGCCCGGGAGGTCTCCACGACAATGGGCCGGCGACATGCCACAAAATGACGGGCAACCGGCATTGAAAGTCATGGAGAAGTCAGCAATCAGAGGACCATCAATTTGCTTGATCCCACAATGTATGGTGATCCCCTCGCCATGCTACTTACCCGTGTTCGCGAATGCGAACTTTGCGCCGGACACCTGCCGCTTGGTGCGCGTCCGGTGCTGCAGATGGATTCGCGCGCCCGTATTTTGATCGCTGCGCAGGCACCGGGCAGGAAGGTGCATGAAACAGGTATTCCCTTCAACGATGCCAGCGGCGATAGGCTTCGTGCCTGGCTGGGTATCTCCCGAGAAGTATTCTACGACGCCCGACAGGTGGCGCTCGTACCCATGGGATTCTGCTACCCAGGCACAGGAACATCCGGAGACTTGCCGCCGCGGCCAGAGTGCGCTCGTGCCTGGCATGGGGAATTACTGCCGCATTTGCAGCATCTGCAACTCACCCTGGTCATCGGCCAGTATGCCCGGGCTTATCACCTTCCCGCCGAGGCCGGAACGCTGACGGAGGTGGTTCATGCATGGCGCAAAAACTGGCCCAACCGGATACCGCTGCCGCATCCCAGCCCGCGTAATAATCTGTGGCTGAAGCGCAATCCGTGGTTCGAGGAAGATCTCATTCCGATGCTTCAGGCGCGCGTGGCCGAGGTGCTTGCGCAGGACCGTTGACGTGGCGTTCAGGAGCGCATTGTCCTTGAATGCGCATGGTAACCTGCGGCCGCGCCCCAGCGAGCGCTACGTCCCGCAAAAGGTTTTGAATGGCCCGAAATCCTCTGGGGCGGGCTGGGTATAGCTCTCCAGCCCCGGACGCTCCGCGAAGGGCCGTTCCAGCACGGCGAGCAGCGCTTTGAATGGGGTGAGATCCTGGTCCAGCGTAGCGGCAGCCAAGGCTTCCTCGACTTTGTGGTTGCGGGGTATGTAGAGCGGATTGACCTGATCCATAGCCTCGGCGCGCGCCTCCGCGGTGGCGCTTTCGTGCGCCAGCCGGGCTTGCCATTGCGCCAACCAAAGATCAAACGGCGCCTGGTTGACAAAGTGGGCGCGGACCTGCGCCGGATCACCGCGCACTGCCGCTGATAAACCGCGGAAGACCTGGGTGAAGTCGGCATTCTGGCCTTCCATGGCGGATAAAAGGGCTTGCGCCAGCGCTAGATCGCCGTCCTCCGCCGTGGCCAGGCCCATCTTGGCGCGCATGCCATCGAGCCAGTGGCGAGTGTAGAGCTTGGGAAATTCGTTGAGTTGTTCGGTCAGCAGGCGCGCGGCCTCATCGGGGTCGGGGTGAACCAGATCAATCAGGGTTTCGGCGAAGCGCGTGAGATTCCACTGTGCAATCAATGGTTGGTGGGCGTAGGCATAGCGGCCATGGGCGTCGATGGAGCTGAAAACCGTCTCCGGATCGTAGTTATCCATGAAGGCGCAGGGGCCGTAATCGATGGTCTCGCCGGCGATGCTCATGTTGTCCGTGTTCATCACACCGTGAATGAAACCGACCAGCATCCAGCGCGCGATCAGGGCTGCCTGTGCGGCGGATACCGCCGCAAACAGCTCCAGATAGGGATTGTCCGCACTTTTCAGGGTGGGGTAGTGGCGGGCGATGGTGTAATCAGCCAGTTGTTTGACCCTGGCATTTTCGTTGCGTGCAGCAAAGAACTGAAAGGTGCCGACGCGAATATGGCTGGCGGCGATGCGGGTGAGGATGGCGCCGGGGAGCCATGTTTCCCGACGGACGGTTTCCCCGGTCGTGACGGCGGCCAGCGCGCGCGTCGTGGGTATGCCCAGTGCATACATGGCTTCGCCGATGACATATTCGCGCAGCACCGGCCCCAGTGCCGCCTTGCCATCGCCGCCCCGGGAAAAGGGCGTGCGACCAGAGCCTTTCAGTTGCATATCCCGGCGCCGACCATGGCGATCGATCAACTCGCCGAGCAAGAGGGCGCGGCCGTCCCCCAGTTGCGGAGAGAAGTGGCCGAACTGATGGCCGGCATAGGCCTGAGCCAAGGGCAGCGCGCCTTCCGGGACCTGATTCCCGGAAAAAATGGCGGCACCCAGTTCATCGTCCAGCGTGGCACTGTCGAGTCCCAGATCCTCCGCCAGTGCCTGGTTCAACAGCAGCAGTCTGGGCGCAGGTGCCGTGGCCGCCTGCCAGGGAGCGTAAAAGCCCTCCAGATCGCGCGCATAGCTATTGTCAAAATGTAATAATGCCTTATCCATCCGTCAGTCTTGATGCACGGGCACCGGTATTTCCAGTTTCACCTCACCGTTCTCGAGGCGCGCAGTGATTCGCGTGCCCTTGGGTAGGTCGCCAAAGAGGATATGCTCCGCCAGCGGCTTCTTCAGGTGCTCCTGAATCATCCGCGTCATCGGCCGAGCGCCCATCTGCGGGTCGTAGCCCTTGTCCGCCAGCCATTGCCGTAGTTCAGCGCTGATTTCCAGGCTATAGCCCTTTTGCAGCAACTGCTCGTCCAGTTCCATGACGAACTTGTCCACCACATGTAGCACCGTCTCCTTAGAAAGCGGTGTGAAGGGTACGACGGCATCCAGGCGATTGCGGAATTCCGGTGCGAAGACCCGGCGGATGGTCTCCATTTCCTGTCCGCCATCACTCTGGGGGGCGGTCATGAAGCCAATATTCGCTTTGCCGCGCGCCTCAGCCCCCGCATTGGTGGTCATAATGAGCACCACATTGCGGAAGTCCACCGTGCGGCCGCCGGCATCTGTCAGCTTGCCGTGATCCATCACTTGCAGGAGCACATTGAAGATATCCGGGTGTGCCTTCTCAATTTCATCCAACAACAGCACCGCATGTGGATTACGGCTCACCGCCTCCGTCAGTTGTCCAGCCTGATCATG
>JAMCRJ010000029.1 GCA_023381645.1 Gammaproteobacteria bacterium | reverse complement strand
CGCAATTGGTGCCGGCAACAGGGTTGGATTTTCACCACGTCCTTTCACACCCGCTTTCCCGAATATGTCGCCGCCCGATTCCCTGTTCCCGTATCTTGGGGGTACGCCTACATGCGCTGGTTCCACGGGGCAGCGGATCATATCATGGTCTCCAATGCAGCCTTGGCCCAGGAGCTGCGGGAGCGCGGACTGGGCCGACTGCGCTTGTGGCCACGCGGCGTGGATGGAGAACTCTTTCGACCCTTGCCAGAGGAGGAGCGTTTCGCCTATCTGCCCGGTCCCCGTCCGGCCTTCGTGAATTTCGGTCGAGTGGCGGTGGAAAAAAATGTCGAGGCGTTCCTCAGTCTGGATTTACCCGGCAGCAAGTATGTGATCGGTGAAGGGCCACTCCGCGCGGATTTGCAAAGACGATATCCCGAGGTGAATTTTCTCGGGTTGATGCGGGGGGAGACGCTGGTACGCCACTTGGCTTCCGCTGACGTAATGGTCTTTCCCAGCCGCACCGACACCCTGGGGCTGGTCCTTTACGAGGCCAACGCCTGCGGTGTGCCGGTCGCCGCTTATCCGGTGGTGGGTCCCCAGACCGTGGTCGAGAATGGGATCAACGGTTATCTGGATGAGGATTTGGGCAAGGCCGCTCTGGCCGCCTTGTCCGTTTCCCGCAATGCCTGCCGGACTGCGGCGCTGGCCCACGACTGGCGCCGCTGCACGGAGATATTTGCATCCCTGCTGGTACCGGCGCGTCCCGATTCACTGAATGCTTTCCCTCGGCAAGACGTCGTATAGGAAGAAAACGAGATGCGGATCGTGATTCTGGGTGGCGATGGCTTTTGCGGTTGGCCCACCAGCCTGTATCTCTCCCGTAGGGGCCACGAGGTTCACATCCTCGACAGTTTCGTCCGCCGACGGCAGGATCGCCAACTCGGCGTGGAATCCCTGACGCCTATCCGGCCCCTGAAGGAACGTTTGCAGGTATGGCAAACCCTCAGCGGGCAGCGGATTGGGTTCACCGCCATGGATATTGCCAAGGATTACGAGCGACTCCTGGATTTTCTTGGGCGTTGGCGCCCCCACGCCGTTGTCCATTTCGCGGAGCAGCGCTCCGCTCCGTATTCCATGAAATCTTCCTGGCACAAGCGCTTTACCGTGGACAACAATCTCAACGCCACCCACAACGTGCTGTGCGCCTTGGTGGAATGCGGGCTGGAAGCCCACTGTCACTTGGTACATCTTGGGACCATGGGGGTCTATGGTTACAAAACCTCCCGCTTCCAGTTGCCCGAAGGCTACCAAAAGGTAAAGCTGGTCGCGCCGGACCGCGAGGAAAGCGAAGAAACAGAAATTCTTTATCCTGCGGATCCCGGCTCCATCTATCACATGACCAAGACCCAGGATCAGCTCTTTTTTTACTACTACAACAAAAACGACGGATTGCGAATCACCGACTTGCACCAAGGTGTCGTCTGGGGGACGGAGACGGCGGAGACACAATTGGATGAACGCCTCATCAATCGCTTCGACTATGACGGCGACTTCGGCACGGTGCTCAACCGTTTCCTCATGCAGGCGGCGGTGGGCCATCCGCTGACGGTCCATGGCACGGGTGGGCAAACCCGGGCCTTCATCCACATCCGCGATACCGTTCGCTGCATCGAATTGGCCGTCGATCATCCTCCTGCGCACGGTGAGCGGGTCCGGGTTTTCAATCAGACCACCGAGACCCACCGTGTTCGGGATTTGGCGCGATTGATCCATACCCTGACCGACATCCCTGTGGAATTTGTGGACAATCCCCGCAACGAGCAGGCCGAGAATGAATTGCGGGTGGCAAACCAGGGCCTGCGGAATCTGGGACTGGAGCCCGTCACTCTCTCAGCGGGACTCCTGGAGGAAATCCGGGGCATTGCCCGCAAGTACCACGACCGTTGTGACCCCGCCAAGATTCCCTGCCGGTCTCATTGGCGGCAGCCACCGAAGCCGGATTCATAGGTCAATGCTGGTGCCCAGGGTCGGCTTAGGATCTTGGTCACGCTTCCCGGCTCAACGGTCTGCCAGACCGGCCAGCACCTTGGGATGGGCGTACCAGCGCAACATACCGCTCAACGCGCCGTCCTCATCCAGGTCCACCGCCAGCGCCGCTGCGGTCTTGATCGGCAGCGCGGCACCAGTGAGGCGTTCTGCCCAGCTTCCCAGATGGGGCTGATGACCGACCAGTATCAAGGCCTTGGGCTGGGGATCCAGATCCCGCCAATCGCTGGCGAGAACCTCCAGATCGCCAGCCGCTATGGCGTCGTGCTCCCGAATCTTTTTAACCTTAAAGGCGTTGGCCAGGATGTCGGCGGTCTGGCGAGCACGTAGCAAAGGGCTGGTCCAGATCACCACCTTCCCTGACACGAAAAGTCGCAATCCTTTCGCCATCCCCTTTACCGTCGAACGTCCCGTAGTGGTCAGTTCCCGCTCAAGATCAGACGGCTGCGCCGCCGGGTCTTCCGCCTTGCCGTGCCGCACCAACACGAGTTGCATAACCTATTCCTCCTCCGAACCAGAGCGAACCACGGCAAACGGAAATCCACCAAGCCATTAAAAGAAAAGGCGCTCGTGAACTTCCACGAACGCCCGCGAACTTAAAAATGGTACCGAGAGTCGGACTCGAACCGACACGATGTCACCACCACCGGATTTTGAGTCCGGCGCGTCTACCAGTTCCGCCATCCCGGCAAAATACCAGGCTGTATAGTAAAGCGTCTGGCCGCCCCAGGCAAGACGCGTCGGACTCACTCGGTTGGCGGGAAACCGAGACGCCGGACTCCTCACCAACCCCATGGCCCCCAGGGTCCCCACGGCCCCCACGGTCCCCACGGCCCGCCGTACCAACCGCCGTTGATGAACACCGTACTCGTGGCGGGTTCCGGTACCACCACTGGCCATAAATATACCGTGCTGGCCTGCAGCTGGGGATAAGGGTAACCATACCCACCGACCTTTTCGACCTGCACCCCGGTCACGGTACCCACAAAGGTAAGCTCCCGTCCCGCCGCATAGAGCACCGGGTCGTAGAATCCAGGCGCACAGGCAATAAACCGCCCTTCATCTGATCTTCCCTCACCCTTGTAAGGCCGTCCATCCTGACGCAGCGGCAGCGCCATTACCGTAAAGCACGTCTCCTGAGCCTTCGGCTGCGCTTTGATGAGCGTTCCGCCCCAACGCACCAGCTTACCGTTTTCCGCCCCTGTTTGCGCCTGAAGCGGCGTAACAGACGGGAACCGCCCGCTCACCGGCGTTACCGTCGCGCACCCCCCAAGAGCCAGCGCGACGATCATACCTGTCAAGACCTTCGACATGTTCATTTCACCCTCCTGCAGCATCGCCATCGTTGACCGGTAAGCACCATAGTATAGACCATCTTCCCGGGAACATTACTGCGTAAAACCAGGCGCATGCGCCCCCCACCGGAACGGTCATGCGGGCCAGGACAATTCCGCGCAGAGCCCACCGCCGACAGCATTGAAGAGGCGCAGGCGCATTCCCTGTGCCTCTGCGAGCTGGCGGGCGATGGCGAGACCCAGGCCGCTGCCCTCCCCATGTCCCCGTGCGTCATCCAGGCGGATAAAAGGCTCAAAAACGGTCTCCAGATCCGCCTCCGGAATCCCTGGCCCCTCATCGCAAAGGCGCAACTGAGTGCGTCCCTGGGTTTTCTGGAACTCCGCCCTCACCCTCCCGCCGCCGTAACGCAGGGCATTGTCCAGCAAGTTGGACAGCAAGCGGCGCAGCGCCTCCCGATCCCCCCGGAAGGGATAACGGCGCGGTAAAGCCGCCTGCCAGTGACCGCCCTCCCTTTCGAAATCCGCCCCCACCTCGGCCAGCAACACCATCAGATCAAAATCCGCGACCTTCGCCGACATACCGCGCCCCAACGCCAGCGATTGGGCCAGTAGCGCATCCATCCGCTCGATATCCTGCAGCATACCTTCCCGCAGGTGCTGCGGGGTGTTGTCCGGCAGCAGCTCCCAGGCCATGCGCAGACGAGCCAGCGGCGAACGCAGATCATGGGAAATTCCGGTCAGCAGCAACGACTGATGGTTGATCATCGCCTGCAAACGGGTTCGCAGGTTGGCGAAGATGTTGAGGATGTTCTGGAACTCATAAGCACCACCATGGGGCAGACTCGGCAGAGGGGCCTTCAGCGATCCGCGCAAGGCTTCCGAAATCACCTCCAAAGGCCGCAAGACCCGGCGTACCAGAATCATGGTCAGTACCAACAACGCCAGCGTGGAAAAAACAATCACAAAAATCATGGCGACGGGGAGGGAGGAGACAAGGCGTCGACGATCAAAATATACCCAGATATTGTGTCCGCCGATGGGAACGGGTACCCAGAAGGTATGGGTACTTCCTCCCAGCACATAGACGGCAGCGGGCGCACCCAGGCGTCGGGAGAGTGCCCGGCTCAGCAGCCAGCTATAGATGTGACCATGGGTATGGGATACCGAACGATCCAGATGTTTGGCAATTTCCATTCCGTTATCTGCCCGCAGACTGGTCAAGAAAGCAGGACGATCTTCAGGTGACAGTTCTGTATAGGTTTTCGCGCTGATCACAATCAATCCGGCGAGGTCCTCCGCTGAACGTTCCGCCAAGGGATACAGCACCGTGGCAACGACAATCAACAGCGTCAGAACCTGCAGAACGACGATACCCAGCCCCAGGGTCCACGCCGTTTGGGAAAACAATCTGCGCCCACCCTGCGAACTCATGAGGACGGAGTGAAGCGGTATCCGGCGCCCCGCTCGGTCTGCAAAAAACGGGGTTGCCGGGGATTTTCTTCAATCACCTTGCGCAGGCGCGTCACCCGCACGTCAATACTGCGATCAAAACGGCCATCCTCCTCTCCGCCCAGCAATTGCAGCAACAAGTCGCGGCTGAGTATCCGGCGTGGTCGTTGTGCAAAGACCAGGAGCAGGTCCATCTCTGCAGGATTCACATCGACCTCGGCGTCCCCCCGATAGAGGCGTCTCTCCGCCACATGCAGACAGAAATCGCCAAAGCAGAGTTTGTCGCTGCCCTCATCTTTCCCGCTGCGGCGTAGCAGCACCCGCAGCCGCGCCAGCAACTCCCGCGCGTTAAACGGCTTGGCCAGATAGTCATCCACGCCGCTTTCCAGCCCGAGAATGCGCTCGTCCTCCTCACCACGTGCAGACAGCATCAGAATGGGAGGCCCCGCCTTGCTGCGCAGGTCTTTGGCGAGGCTGATGCCGTCCTGCCCCGGCAGCATCCAGTCCAGCACGATGACGTCCACCGGCCCCGCTGCCAGTTGTTGGCGCATCTGCTGCCCATTGGCCGCGAGCAGTACGGCGAAGCCCTGGGCCTGAAGAAACTCCTGCAGCATCTCTGCAAGCCGCCGATCATCATCCACTATCAAAACGACTGCCATCCCAGCCTCACAATATCCTGAAAACGGGTACCGTCCTGCATCAGGATACCAAACCCGCAGGAAGACGCTTTCCGGAAATATTCTCGAAATATGATGGATACACTATACACCACAGGCAGCATCGGTACCCAAACCAAAAGATTGAGCGGAGCGAATAAGTCGGGCAGTCCAAACCATCTCAGATGTCAGACAGACGGGCTGCGATACGGGTTTTGTAGCGGTTGTTTTGCGGCTATTAGACGGACCTTTGGTCCGTCTTTTTTTTATGTCCGAGGCTTAAAACGGCAGGTGGGTCCCGGCATCATACGGCTCAGAAAATCATTTTAGGCCGGAAATATTCCAGAAACAAAAGGCCCGTAGTCTACACCCTAAGGCGAGGAGCCATAGGCCCAGCCCCGTCTCTAAAGATGGGGGATCGTCCGACAGGATTTATCACACTGACGGCCAAGGGCCGCAGTGCTTAGTTTGAAATGGTTTTGTAGCGGTTGTTTTGCGGCTATTAGACGGACCTTTGGTCCGTCTTTTTTTACGTCCAGGAAGCGATGGTATACTAGGCCGATTCGCTCATCAAGGATGCCGCATGGACCCCAAAGCACACCGCCTTATCTGGATCGACCTGGAGATGACAGGTCTGCAGCCGGAACAGGATCAGATTCTGGAAATCGCCACACTGGTCACGGACGATAGTCTGCGGATTCTCTGCGAAGGCCCGGTACTGGCCGTCCATCAACCGGAATTCGTGCTCGCGGCACTGGATGACTGGAATCAGCGTACCCACAGCGCTTCCGGCCTGCTGCAGCGGGTCCGCGACAGCCGCCTGGATATGGCCACCGCAGAAACCCAAACCCTGGACTTCCTGCACCAGCATGTTACCACCGGCACATCACCGATTTGCGGCAACAGCGTATGTCAGGACCGCCGATTTTTAGCCCGCCTGATGCCGCGGCTGGAACGTTTTTTTCACTATCGGATGATCGATGTGAGCACCGTCAAGGAACTCGCCGCCCGCTGGTATCCACACCTGCCCAAATTTTCCAAGGCCGAGCGACACGAAGCACTGGCCGACATTCGCGAATCTGTTGCCGAACTCGCTTATTATCGCGAACGACTTTTCCCGCAGACACCTTTTGCAGGCTCTGGGGCTGAAAATTCCGCGACTGAATAGGTGCCGGTAGTTGGCCCACCCACCACCGCGGCTTCTTTGCCGACACGGTGCAGACGCAACTACACCAATGTTAAGATGGCCGCTTGCAGCCAGTCGGCAACCTGGCGCGGGGCGGGTGCGGCATTTATTTTGGAGGCTCCAACGCGGTGGATATTGATCTCTTTTACGAACTCGCCGTACCCACCCATTTGGGTCGCAGTGAGGCTCAGGTTTATCATGAAACGCTGGATGAACTCAGTTTCGCCGATACGCTGGGTTTTCACGGCGCGTGGTTGGTGGAACACCACTTCATGCGGGAATACTCACACTCCAGTGCCCCAGAAACGGTCCTTGCCGCAGCCAGCCAGCGCACCCGGAATCTGCGTCTCGGGCACGCCGTCGTCGTCCTGCCCTACAATCACGCCATCCGGGTTGCGGAGCGCGCCGCCACCTTGGATATTCTCAGCCATGGCCGTCTGGAGATGGGCATCGGCCGAGGGTTTTCTCCCAAGGAATATCAGGTTTTCGGCAATCGGATGGCGGACAGCAGGCTGCACCTGCAGGAGGGGCTGCAAATCCTTCGCCAGGCCGGCGGCGGTGCTTTCAGCTATCACGGAAAACTCTACGACTTCAGTGACCTGGACATTCTTCCCAAGCCTCTCCAGCAGCCGCACCCCCCTCTGTGGGTGGCTGCCGTGAGTCCGGCAACTTTCCAATGGGCGGCACAGGAGGCCATTGGCGTGCTTTCCGGGCCGTTCAAACCCTGGTTCCTGATCAAACAGGATCTGCGTGCCTATAAAAAGACCTGGCGAGAGCACCACGGAGATGGCCCCATGCAGGCGGGCCAAAATGGGAACTTCGCCATGACCATAGGTTGTTTATGTTTGGAAGATGCTGCCGAAGCGCGTCGACTGGCGGAAGGTTTCGCCTGGTATTACCAGCGCCTCCTGGATCAGACGCGACCGGTTCTGGTACAGTTGCGCGAGAGCTATGAATACTACCATCGCCTTGGCTTTCTGGAGCCGCTGCTGCGCCGCGGCCTCAGCCTGCAACTGCTGGAGACCATGGGCATGGTTGTCGTCGGTGACCCGGACATCTGTCGCCGGCGGCTGGCCCGTTATGCCCGGGCGGGGGTAAATCGCCTGATTTTGGCCGTAGGTGCCGGGATGGTCCCCAGCGAGGTCACCCAGCGCTCGTTGCGCCTGCTGGCCAATGAAGTACTGCCGGCCCTGCGCGCTCCCTCCGCCCACTGATGCAGGTGTTGGTCACCGGCGCAGCGGGGCACACGGCGGCGGCTCTGCTGCCGGCCCTGCTCGCCTGGCCGTATATCCGCCGGATTATTGCACTGGACCAACGATCGCCGGCGTTGCAGCATCCCAAACTATGTTACCTGCCTCTGGATATCCGTGACCCACAGTTGGCGGAGCACCTGGCTGGCGTGGATTGCGTCATCCATCTCGCCTTTATGGTGCTCAGCCCTCGCCTTGGACCACAACAGCGCTGGCGTGCGGAAATGCGCCAGGTCAATCTTGACGGCAGTCAGCACCTGTTCCTTGCAGCCGCAGATGCCGGTGTACCGCATGTCGTCTATTCCGGCAGTGTGGCCGCCTATGGCGCCTGGCCGGATAATCCGGTGCCCATTGGCGAGAACCAACCTTGCCGGCCGGTACCCGGTTTTGCCTACAGTGAGGATAAGGCCGCACTGGAGCAGTGGCTGGATAGGTTCACGGTTGCTCAGAAAAAAACCGCTGTCACCCGCCTGCGCTTGCACGCCATTATCGGCCCCCATGGACAGGCCCTGGTGAATGAGATTGCGACGAGCCCTTACGGACTGCGACTAAGCAATCCGGACCTGCCCATCCAGTGTCTCCATGAAGACGACGCGGCCAGCGCAATACTGGCCGCGCTCCGTTACGGGCAGGATGGCATCTTCAACATCGCGGCGCCGGATCCCATCCCCTGGTCCAGCATTCCCCGCCGCTGGCAGTTGCCGCTCTCACCCACACAACTGCACGGTCTGCACAGGTGGCTACGGCCCCTCAGCACCCGCCTTGGTGACCCCGGCTGGCTGCAGGTGCTGGAAAATCCACTGATCGTCGATATTTCCAGCGCCCGGCAGGAACTGAAGTGGCAGCCCCGCTATGACGTGCGCCGCGCGATAGACCAGGTGCGTGATACCTGCAGACAGGGCCCGATACACCCTTGGAGCGGCTGAGCGTCCGTGGCAGAATGGCTTATGAACTTTGCTCATCATATTCCTGCGCAAGCGCAGATTCAGCGGCACCATGACGCCTTGGTCAACCGGCTCAGCGAGCACAGCAGTCACTACCGGGACCCGGTCCAGACCGTCCCCTGGGAAAGCCTCGACGCGGAAACGGCTTGGCTCCCGGAGGAGTTGCTGTCCCTGTATGGGTTGCCTGAATACTCACAGTTGAGTCCGGAGGAGCGTATCCGCCTTTCCCAGGTCGAGTTCGTCTCCTTTTGCGAGCTGGGCTTGTGGCTGGAAGCACTCTTCATCCAACGCCTTGGCGCCAACTCGCTCCAGGAGATGTACCGCGACCCGGTCGGTTACCACTATCAGTTGCACGAACTGCGGGAAGAAGTGGGGCACAGCCTCATGTTTCTGGAGCTACAGCGACGCTCACAGCGCTCCTTCATGACACCGCTGAGCCAGCGCCCGCCACTGGCGCGTCTTTTCGCCCGCTACGCGCCGGAAGGCTCGGCCGCTTTCTGGGCTACCATCCTCATCGGCGAGAACGTACCCGATCGCGTGAACCGTATCATCTTCGCCCACAAAGAGTTACCCGCTGCGGTGCTGACCATCACCCATGTGCATATGCGCGAAGAAGCCCGCCATATGGCCTTCGCGCGTACCACTATCCAGATGCGCAGCCAGGCCATGAGCCGGCTGAAAAAACTTCTGATCAGCCCCATCCTGCGCGAGGTTTTCCGGCAATTTTTGCGGACCTGCTTCTTCCCGTCCGAACAGGTCTATGCGGCGGCTGGGCTGGGCAATCCCCGGATCTGGGCGCGGCGTGCGCGCCGCAATCCACACCGTATCGATCTGATGAACCAGTGTGCGCTTCCCAGTCGGGATTTCCTGCGCACCCAGGGCTTTGCGTTGTGATCCGCGCTTTCCTGCTATAGTTTGAGAGTTGACGTCCCACTTGACTACTGAGGTGTGCCATGGCGGTATTGCAGATCGCAACCCGGCCCTTTGCCGACCAACGCCCCGGCACCTCCGGCCTGCGTAAAAAGGTCAAAGTTTTTCAGCAACCGCATTACCTTGAAAATTTTGTTCAGTCCATCTTCAACGCCATTCCCGATCGTGCCGGGAAAACCTTGGTGCTCGGCGGTGATGGACGGTTTTATAACCGCGAAGCCATACAGGTCATCCTCCGGATGGCAGCGGGCAACGGCTGGGGCAAGGTCATTGTGGGGCGGGGCGGGCTCTTCTCCACGCCTGCGGTCTCTACAGTCATCCGCGCCCGCGGCGCCCACGGCGGCATCATCCTGAGCGCCTCCCATAACGCGGGGGGGCCCGACCAGGACTTTGGCATCAAGTACAACACTGCCAATGGCGGCCCCGCTCCGGAAAAGCTCACCGACGCCATCTGGACGGCGAGCAGGTCCATCCAGAGCTACCAGATGCTGGACGGCGCGGATGTCGACATTGACCACGCTGCCACCCTTTGGCGGGGCGACATGCAGATAGAAGTCTGTGACCCGGTAGCCGAGTACGCAGAACTGATGGCCCGCATTTTTGATTTTGACGCGCTGAAACAACTCATGCAGGGGCCTTTCCGGATGCGTTTTGATGCCCTGCATGCCATTACCGGCCCCTATGCCCACGAGATTTTTGAAAGGCATCTCGGGGCACCGGCAGGCACGGTGGTCAACGGCACCCCTCTCACGGATTTTGGGGGCGGTCATCCCGATCCGAATCTGGTTTACGCCAAGCCCCTGGCCGACGAACTCTTCGCAGAGAACGCGCCCGACTTTGGCGCCGCATCCGATGGAGATGGGGACCGCAACATGATACTGGGACGCCATTTTTTTGTGACCCCCAGTGATTCACTCGCGGTACTCGCGGCACATGCCACCGCAATCCCCGCTTACCGTCAGGGTCTCAAAGGCATCGCCCGTTCCATGCCCACCAGCCAGGCTGCGGATGTGGTGGCTGAGGCCCTGGGTATCGCCCATTATGAGACGCCCACCGGCTGGAAATTCTTTGGCAACCTGCTGGATGCGGGCAAGATCACGTTTTGTGGCGAGGAAAGTTTTGGTACCGGGTCGGATCACATCCGTGAAAAAGATGGACTCTGGGCCGTACTGGCCTGGCTCTCGGTGATCGCCCATACCGGACAACCGGTGGCGGAGATCGTCACCCGGCACTGGCAGCGTTTCGGGCGCCATTACTACACCCGTCACGATTACGAAAACCTTCCGGCGGAAATCGGGGAACAGATCATGCACGGCATTGCCGCCCAATTGCCGGTGCTCCCTGGTCAAACACTGGCGGGACGGGAGATCCTCATTGCGGATGACTTTGCCTATGCCGATCCCATCGATGGCAGTGTCAGCGCGCATCAGGGCCTGCGTCTGCTCTTTGCCGACGGTGCCCGGCTGATATTCCGCCTGTCGGGTACCGGAACCGAAGGTGCCACCCTGCGTATTTATCACGAGCATCTGGAGAAAGACCCGCTGCGCCAGCACCAGGATCCGCAACGTACCCTGCGCGATCTGATCCAGGTCGGCAAGAATCTCAGCCGAATCGAAACCCTCACGGGTCGCAAGGCCCCCACTGTCATCACCTGATATAGGAGTCTGATCATGATGAATTTTGAAAACGATAGCGATAATGGCATGGGCTACAGCGCCCTGGGGATCGCCCTACTGGCAGGTGCGGTAGCGGGCGCGGTCACGGCTCTGCTCTTCGCTCCGCAGACGGGCGACCGCACTCGCGAACAATTGCGACAGCAGGCCAATCGGGCCTGGGATCGCGTCGTCGCGTCGCGCGAGCGGATAAATGAGCGAGTTGAGGAACTGCTCGATACCATCGCCATTTATAGCGAAGAACTGGTACAGAAGGGCAAGGAACTGAGCGACAAAGAGCGTCAACGCCTGAATGATGGCATTGCCCTCGCCCGTGGCGAACTGGACCGTCTGCGCCGTCGTCTCTCGCGCCTCGATTGACCGCAGCGGGGCGAGCGGCTATTCTCCTCCGCGACGGGGCGTAGCGCAGCTTGGTAGCGCGCCTGCTTTGGGAGCAGGATGTCGTAGGTTCAAATCCTATCGCCCCGACCAATCAAAGCAAGGTGAGCCATGTCTGAGCCCACGGAAGTGGAAGCGGCCTTTTGGCGACAGCCCTTGCCAAACCTTTTTCATGCGCTCGATACCAGCCCTCGTGGCTTAACAACGGAAGAAGCCGCTTCGCGATTGGCGTCTTTCGGCCTGAACGCGCTACGGCCCGCGCTGCGCGGCACGCTCCTCCGGTTGTTTCTCTCCCGTTTTCGCAATCCCCTGGTCATTATCCTTCTGGTCGCCAGCGCGATTTCTGCCGTGACAGGTGACAGGGCCAGCTTCCTGATCATCAGCGCCATGGTGTTGATGAGCGTGGCCCTGGACACCGTGCAGGAATACCGCGCTGGGCAGGCGGCCGAGCGACTCAAGCGATCCGTCGCCGTGCGCGCCACGGTCCTGCGTGATGGTCGGCCGCGTGACATTCCGATTTTCGAGGTGGTGCCAGGAGATGCGGTGCTGCTGGCCGCAGGCGATTCGGTCCCCGCAGACGGGCGGCTAATCGAGGCGCGGGATTTTTTTGTCAACCAGGCGCTCCTCACCGGCGAGCCGTACCCGGTGGAAAAGCATGCGATCGAGCTTTCCGGCGAGGCAGATCTAGATACCGCCGATAATGCGGCCTTTATGGGCACCTCCGTCATCAGCGGCAAGGCAACTATCCTGGTCTGCCGCACCGGCCTGGGCACCGCCCTCGGCCAGATCGCCGACAGCCTGGCCAGCAAGCCGCCTCCCTCTTCCTTCGAACGGGGCACACGCCAATTCGGGTTGCTGATCATGCGCCTAACGGTTTTTCTGGCGTTGTTCGCGCTTTTCGTCAACACCGCGTTTCACCGCCCCCTGCTGGAGTCTTTTCTGTTCGCCGTCGCCCTGGCCGTAGGTCTCACGCCAGAACTTCTACCGATGATCGTTTCGGTTACCCTCGCGCGCGGGGCCATCCGGATGGCCCGGAAAAAGGTGATCGTGAAACGCTTGGCGTCGGTGCAGAATCTGGGGTCGATGGACGTGCTCTGCACGGACAAGACGGGGACACTCACCGAGGCGCATATCCGGCTTGAGCGCCACGTGGATCCCATGGGGCGGGAGAGCGAAGGGGTGCTGGAATTAGCTTATCTCAACAGCTACTTCGAGACCGGGCTGAAAAGCCCTCTGGACGATGCCATTCTTGCCCATCAGGAAATCAACGTCAGCGCCTGGCGAAAAATTGATGAAGTACCCTTCGACTTCGAGCGGCGGCGGGTCTCCGTGCTGGTGGAAAAAAACGATAGCCGGCTTCTGGTAGTGAAGGGTGCTCCCGAGGACGTACTTCGACTTGCCGTGGCATATGAGGCGAACGGGGTCCAAACGCCCTTCGACGCACCGACTCGGAGTCGGGCAGGGGCGTTGTGCGACGAATTGGGACAGAAGGGCTTCCGGGTGCTGGGTATCGCCTGGCGACGTGTGCCGCCTAGCCATCCCCACGCAGTGGTGGGCGATGAAACCGAGTTGGTATTTGCCGGCTTTGCCGCTTTCCTGGATCCCCCGAAGGAAACGGCGGCCCGTGCGCTTGGCGATTTGGCCAAAAGCGGTGTGGCAGTGAAGATTGTCACCGGTGACAACGACCTGGTCACCCGTCACGTCTGCGCGCAGATCGGGCTGCCTGTGAGCAAGGTCCTGACCGGCGCCGAGATCCAGAAGATGGACGACTTTGCCCTGCAGGCGGTGGTGGAGGAGGCGAACCTATTTTGCCGCGTCACCCCCGCACAGAAAAACCGCGTTATCCTGGCCCTCAAAGCACGCCACCACGTCGTGGGTTTTCTCGGCGACGGCATCAACGACGCTCCCTCGCTCCATTCCGCAGATGTGGGGATCTCCGTGGACGGCGCGGTGGACGTGGCCAAGGATGCGGCGGACATGATCCTGCTCGAACGCGACCTCGATGTGTTGTACGAAGGCATTCGAGAAGGGCGACGCACCTTCGGTAACGTATTGAAGTACATCATGATGGGCACAAGCTCCAATTTTGGGAACATGTTCAGCATGGCCGGCGCCACCCTGATCATCCCGTTTTTGCCCATGCTGCCGGTACAGATCCTGCTCAACAACTTCCTTTACGACCTCTCGGAGGTTCCGATCCCGCTGGACAATGTGGATGAAAGCTATTTATCGCACCCTCACGAGTGGGATATGGCCTTCATTCGCAACTTCATGATGGTGATCGGCCCGATCAGTTCGCTCTTCGACTTCCTCACTTTTTATGTCATGTTGCACGTTTTCCATGCCGGTGAGGAGATGTTCCACACCGGCTGGTTCATCGAATCCATCGCCACCCAGGTTCTGGTAATATTCGTCATCCGTACCCGCTTGAATCCCTTGACCAGCCGTCCGCACCCTTTGCTGGCGGGAACCTCATTAGCCGTGGTTGCCGTGGCGGCCCTACTGCCTTTGACCCCGATAGGCGCCACGCTGGGATTTGTGGCACTGCCGTTGGATTTCTTCGCGATACTTATGGCCATGGTCATCGTGTATCTGATGGCGGTGGAAGGAGTGAAGAGATGGTTTTACCGACGCCTGGCGTAGTCGCCGGCATGAATCCTCGTAAGGCATAAGGCAACTTCAATCGGTAACATCGGGACGCTCCATCTGGGGGCGCACGACCTGCGGTACCTCAGGCGAGGCGATTTCGGGTCGCTCGACTTCGGGCCGTTCGACTTCGGGTCGTTCGATTTCGGGTGCTTCGATTTCAGGCCGTCCGATTTCAGGACGGAGCTGAGGTTGCGGTAGTGCGGGCAAATCAAAGTCCATAGGGTTGACGCGGAAGGTGACGCTTTCCACCGCGACGACCCCTGGGGCTTTGACCTCCCCACGGATGGCGACCAGGCTGCCTGCCCGCATGTCCGCGGCGTCGCCGTTG
>JAMCRJ010000007.1 GCA_023381645.1 Gammaproteobacteria bacterium | reverse complement strand
CGGCGGCCCGCGCCAGCACCGGGATAAATTCGCGCTGGCCTCCGGACCGGTCACCCTGACCACCGGGGAGCTGTACGGAATGGGTCGCATCAAAGACCACCGGGCATCCTGTCTGACGCATCACCGCGAGGGAGCGCATATCCGATACCAGGTTGTTATACCCGAAGGAGGCGCCGCGCTCGCAGACCATGATCTGCTCATTGCCAGTAGCCCTGGCCTTGCTGGCGACGTGCAGCATATCCCAGGGCGCAAGAAACTGGCCTTTTTTGATGTTGACCGGCTTTCCGGCAGCCGCGACAGCCTGAATAAAATCGGTCTGTCGGCAAAGGAAGGCGGGCGTCTGCAGCACATCCGCCACCTCCGCCACGGCAGACACGTCTTCTTTTTCATGAACATCCGTAATGACCGGCACCCCGACTTCCCGGCGGACCTTTTCGAGAATACGCAGTCCCTCGTCCATACCCGGCCCACGGAAACTCTGCCCCGAAGAGCGGTTCGCTTTGTCGTAGGAACTTTTATATATAAAAGGTATGCCGAGCCGTGCGCAGATATCGCGCAGATCTTCCGCCGTGCGCAATGCCAGGGATTCGCTCTCGATCGCACAGGGGCCGGCCATCAGAAAGAATGGATGCTGCAGACCTGCCTCGAAGCCACAGAGTTTCATGTCGAACCGTCCCGTTCCCGCTGGGCGATGGCGGCGCGCATGAAGGCGTCAAATAAGGGATGTCCCTCACGCGGGTTGCTGGTGAACTCCGGGTGAAACTGGCAGCCCAGAAACCAGGGATGGTCCGGCAACTCCACCACTTCCACCAGTTCACTGTCCGCGGAGAACCCCGTGTAACGCAACCCTGCCACAGCCAATGGATCACGGTAACGGTTGTTGAACTCGAAGCGATGGCGATGGCGCTCGTGAATCCGCTCCTGCCCGTAAGCCTGCATTGCCAGACTGTCGGGTTCAAGGCGACATTCCTGCTCCCCCAACCGCATGGTACCGCCGAGATTTCCCCCCTCCTCCCGGTACGCCTTGTGGCCTTCCGGGTCGGACCACTCGGTCATCAGCGTAATGACCGGGGCCGGAGTCTGAGGGTCCAGTTCGGTACTGTTGGCGTTCATCAGACCGGCACAATGCCGCGCAAACTCGACAACCGCGAGCTGCATGCCGAGGCAAATGCCGAGATAAGGCACCTTTCGCTCCCGTGCGTGGCGGATGCTGGCAATTTTACCCTCGGTGCCCCGCCCGCCGAAACCACCCGGTACGAGAACGGCGTCCGCTTCCGTGAGTATCTCCGTCCCCTGGGTTTCGACATCTTCCGCATCCACATACAGGAAGCGCACCCTCCGTCGCGCCCGCAATCCCGCGTGAAGCAAAGCCTCCGCCAGCGACTTGTAAGACTCGGTAAGCCCCACATATTTGCCCACCAGGGCAACCACCACCTCACCTTCCGGGTGTTCGAGGGCGTTTATGATACCCTTCCAAACAGAAAGGTCCGGGGCTGGCAGATGTAGTCCGAGATTCTGCACCACCAGATCATCCAGACCCTGGGCATGGAACAGCAACGGAATGCGATAGATGCTGTCGGTGTCGATCGCCGAAATGACCGCCTTTTCCGGCAGATTGGAAAAAAGCCCGATTTTGGCCCGGTGGTCGGCAGGTATGGGCCGGTCAGCGCGACAAAGCAACACATCCGGCTGGATACCGATGGCACGCAGTTCACGCACCGAGTGCTGGGTCGGTTTGGTTTTCATCTCCCCGGCGGACGCCAGATAGGGTACCAGCGTCAAATGCAGGAAGAGGGTGTCACCCCGTTCCTCCTCTACGGCCATCTGCCGGATCGCTTCCAGAAAGGGCTGCGATTCAATGTCGCCGACGGTACCGCCGATCTCCACCAGCGCCACATCCGCATCCGTCGCACCCAACCGGATGCGCCGCTTGATCTCATCGGTGACATGGGGGATGACCTGCACCGTACGCCCCAGATAGTCGCCACGCCGTTCTTTTTCAATAACGGTCTGATAAACCAGGCCGGTGGTGAAATTGTTGCGCTTGCCCATCCGCGTCGAGAGGAATCGTTCGTAATGCCCCAAATCCAGATCTGTTTCCGCGCCATCGGCGGTGACGAAAACCTCACCGTGCTGGAAGGGGCTCATGGTGCCCGGATCGACGTTGATATAGGGGTCTAGCTTGAGCATGGTGACCTTCAGCCCACGCGCCTCCAGCAGTGCACCAAGAGCTGCGCCAGCGGCGCCCTTGCCCAGAGAAGAAACCACCCCACCTGTTACGAAAATGTATTTGCTCATAGGACTCGCAGCGCGCGTTTAACCTGCGCATGGTAGCCAATTCGGACGTGCGGCACAACGCAAACCGCCTTTCTGTGGCAGCCCGTACGCGGTTCCTACTGCCTTGACATTCTGCGTTGAAACCAAAGAGCGGGTGGGACTGTACACCTCCGCCCCAGAGGGCCTACTTCAGCGTCGCCATGTCAATCACAAAGCGATACTTCACATCGCTCTTCAGCATTCTTTCGTAGGCGGTATTGATGTAGTCCATGGGGATCATCTCGATATCCGAACCAATCCCACGCTGCGCACAGAAATCCAGCATCTCCTGCGTTTCCCGAATACCGCCGATAAGGGAGCCCGCAAGCTGGCGGCGCTTAAAAATCAGGTTGAAGACTTCTGGTGACGGATGGGGCTCTGCCGGCGCACCCACCAGCGTCATCGTACCATCCCGCTTGAGCAGATTCAGGAAGGCGTCCAGGTCATGGGACGCCGCCACGGTATTGAGGATAAAATCGAAGCTGTTGGCATGGCTGGCCATTTGCGCGTCGTCTTTGGAGATGCAGACCTCATCCGCCCCCAGCCGCTTACCATCCTCCACTTTGCCGGGGGAGGTGGTGAACAGCACCACATGGGCACCCATGGCGTGCGCCAGCTTGACGCCCATATGACCAAGGCCGCCCAGACCCACAATGCCGACCTTTTTACCCGGTCCGACATCCCAGTGGCGTAAGGGTGAGTACGTGGTGATACCGGCGCAGAGCAGCGGTGCCACACTCGCCAGATCCTTTTCATCATGCTGAATCTTCAGCACAAAGGATTCTTTGACCACCACACTCTGGGAATAGCCGCCGTAGGTATTTTCGCCGCCGAATACCGGGCCGTTGTAGGTTCCGGTGAATCCGTTATCGCAGTACTGCTCCTCACCCTCATCACAGGACGGACAGTGCCCGCAACTGTCCACCATGCAACCGACACCGGCAAAATCGCCAACTTTAAAATTTTTGACCTCTTTACCGACGGCAACGACGCGGCCCACGATTTCGTGACCGGGAACGGAGGGATACAGCGTGTTTTTCCACTCATTGCGGGCGGTGTGCAAATCGGAATGGCAGACACCGCAAAAGAGTATATCTATCTGGACATCATCAGGACCCGGCTCACGACGCAGGAGTTCGTAGGGCGCCAACGGACTGCGGGCAGTCTGAGCAGCGTAGGCTTTTGTCTTGATCATGATCATGTTCTCCTGTCATTGCATACCGGCCGGTTGGTTTACAGGATAGGCAATGTCCAAATTGGCGTCAAGGCGCCAACCGTAATTCCCGGAAGATTGCCCTTCAGTCCTCTTCCAGAGATACCGGCAGATCGGTGCCCAGCAGACGGGTCTCCAGTTTTTTGATGTCGTCCCGCAGCGCCGCCGCCTGTTCAAACTCCAGGTTGCGGGCGTGACGGTACATGGCCTCCTCCAGCTCCTTGATTTTCTTGGCAACCGCTTTGGGGTCATTGAGCACGCGATAATCCGCATTTTTTTCTGCGGCGCGCGCGGCGGGTTGTGCATTGCGCCGATAGACACCCTCAATCATGTCCGACACCGGCTTGATGATGCCGCGCGGGGTGATGCCATGCGCCGCATTGAACTGCAACTGCTTCTCCCGGCGGCGGTCGGTTTCGGCCATGGCCCGGGCCATGGATTTGGTGACGCTGTCCGCGTAGAGAATGGCCCGTCCGTGCAGGTTACGCGCGGCGCGCCCGATGGTCTGAATCAGGGACCGCTCCGAGCGCAGGAAGCCCTCCTTATCCGCATCCAGAATGGCGACCAATGCCACCTCCGGCATATCCAGGCCTTCCCGCAGCAGGTTAATCCCGATCAGCACGTCGAACACCCCGGCGCGCAGATCGCGAATGATCTCCACCCGTTCCACCGTTTCGATATCAGAGTGCAGATAACGGCACTTGATGCCCAGCTCATGCAGATAATCGGTCAGGTCTTCGGCCATCCGCTTGGTCAGCGTCGTCACCAGAATACGCCAACCGTTACGCACAACAATGTTGATTTCACTGATCAGGTCGTCGACCTGCCCTTTCGCCGGACGAATATCCACAGCCGGATCGACCAGGCCGGTAGGCCGCACCACCTGCTCCACCACCTGCCCGGAGTGCTCCAGTTCGTAGGGACCAGGCGTTGCGGAAATAAACACGGTCTGCGGCATCAGCGACTCGAACTCGGGGAACATCAAGGGCCGGTTGTCCAGCGCCGAGGGCAGACGGAACCCGTATTCCACCAGAGTTTCCTTGCGCGAACGGTCGCCCTTGTACATCCCCCCGAACTGCGGGACGGTTACGTGGGATTCGTCCATGAATAGCAGGGCATCCTTGGGGAGGTAGTCCATCAGGGTCGGAGGCGCCTGACCGGACACCCGTCCCGAGAGGTAGCGGGAGTAATTCTCGATCCCCGAGCAATACCCCAGCTCGGCCATCATCTCCAGATCAAAGCGGGTGCGCTGCTCCAGCCGTTGCGCCTCGACCAGCTTGTTGGCGCGGTGCAGGTCCTCCAGACGCGAGCGAAGCTCATCTTTAATAGCGTCCAGCGCTGCGAGAATGGTCTCGCGCGGGGTGACGTAGTGGCTTTTGGGGTAGATGGTGTAGCGCGGCAAACGGGTGATGGTCTTGCCGGTCAGAGGATCGAAGAGCGAGATGCGCTCCAGTTCGTCGCCAAAAAGTTCGATCCGAACAGCTTCGTCCTCACTTTCCGCGGGCCATATATCGATGACATCGCCGTTGACCCGAAAGGTACCGCGCTTCATTTCCAAAGGATTGCGGCTGTATTGCATCTCCGCCAAACGCTTGAGGATAGCGCGCTGATCCATGGTAGCGGACTCGCGCAGATGCAGAATCATGCCATGGTAGGAGGCCGGATCGCCCAGACCATAAATAGCAGAAACGGTGGCCACGATGATGACATCCGGCCGTTCCAGCAGGGCCTTGGTGGCGGAGAGGCGCATCTGTTCGATGTGGTCATTGATAGCGGCGTCTTTTTCAATGAAGGTGTCGGAGGAAGGAACGTAGGCCTCCGGCTGGTAGTAATCGTAATAACTGACGAAATACTCCACGGCATTGTAGGGAAAGAACGCGCGCATCTCCGCATAGATCTGCGCTGCCAAGGTCTTGTTGGGCGCCATGATGATGGCGGGCCGGCGGGTGATGGCGATGACGTTGGCCATGGTGAAGGTTTTGCCCGAACCGGTCACCCCCAACAGGGTCTGGAAATATTCACCAGCGTCAAGGCCGTTCACCAACAGACGGATAGCCTCCGGCTGGTCGCCCTGCGGTGGGAAACTGCTCTCCAGGATAAAGCGCTTGTCCATGCCCTGCTCCGATCGGCTGATACCACCAACCATACACGCTGGCAGCCATCAGCGAAAAGAGGCACGTTCCTGCTTCCCTGACCGCCGCCGGTCCTCTACAATGGCGCCAACGATTATTGTCCGATTATCCCTATGCGCCTGTAGCTCAACTGGATAGAGCAACGGCCTTCTAAGCCGTAGGTTACAGGTTCGATTCCTGTCAGGCGCACCATATAAAACAATGCATTACCTGAATATTTGCCATCAGGGATGGCGCTTCCCGCTTTTCTTTGGGACACCTGCTCCCCTCGGTCGGGGGTTACGACCCGACGGACGCCCCCAGTGGGGAGCAGCCTGGATTTCCTCTACGGTCTGCTTACCATTGAAAGCAGGTGGGGCGCATCAATAAGCGCGACGCGCCCATCATATATTCTGAGTAGCGGAAGATTCCCGCACCAAAGGCGTGTGCATCTCTCTGGATTTCGTACGGGGTGTCTCCTCTCGTGACGGATATTCTGGGCGGATGCCGCCCTCTGTGCCATGGCTGTCGACGCGACCGTTGCGGGCTGGTCTACAATTGCAGAATCGGGCTTGTTGCTTTGTGTAAACCCGCGACGGTACGCCTTCATGGAAGATATATGGTGATTATGGGAGGTGTTTCATGCATGCCATGGTTCTGGAAGAGGTGGGTAAGCCTTTGGTACCTGCTGAATTGCCGCGACCACAGCCACAGCCGGGCCAGGTCCTGGTAAAAATACTGGCGTGCGGCGTGTGCCGTACCGATCTGCATGTAGTGGACGGTGAATTGCCGAACCCCAAACTACCGCTCGTTCCCGGCCATGAAGTAGTCGGCCAGATAGAATCTGTGGGTAGCCCAGATATTTCCTTACAGAACGGACAGATGGTGGGCATTCCCTGGCTCGCATGGACTTGCGGTGCCTGCGAATATTGTCGTGCAGGGCGAGAGAATCTTTGTGACCAGGCGCGTTTTCATGGCTACACCGTGGATGGCGGTTACGCCGAGTATATGGTCGCCGACGCGCGTTACTGCTTCCCTCTTCCAGAGACTTACGCCAATCCGGAAGGTGCCCCGCTATTGTGTGCGGGGCTCATCGGCTTTCGGGCCTTACGTTTTGCCGAGGGAAGACGACGCGTGGGTCTTTATGGATTCGGCGCTGCCGCACATTTACTGATTCAGGTAGCGCGTTACCAAGGCATGGAGGTCTATGCATTTACCCGCCCAGGCGATAGGGAGGCACAGGATTTGGCCATTCAGCTTGGGGCTGTGTGGGTAGGTGGATCAGATATTCTTCCGCCACAACCCCTGGATGCGGCAATTTTGTTTGCGCCGATTGGAGCCCTGATACCTATGGCTCTTCAGGCGGTCAAGAAGGGGGGTATTGTTATCAGTGCGGGAATTCACATGTCGGATATCCCAGCTTTCCCCTATTCCTTGCTCTGGGAGGAGCGACAGGTGCGATCTATTGCCAATCTGACGCGCAAAGATGCCGAGGACTATTTCCCACTGGCGGGGCGTATCCCGGTGCAAAGCCATATTACGACGTATCCTTTGGCCATGGCGAATGTGGCATTGGCGGATTTGAGACGTGGCGCGGTCCACGGTGCGGCGGTGCTGGTTATGGGGATAGGACAGGAACGCGAGACGTGAAAAGGGCATGGATTCCGATGGTCCTGCTGTGGTTTGCGTCTGCTGCTGGCGTCAGGGCACTCGCGGCAACAGCGCCGGCGCCAACTTGGCTGCGTGTTGCCCGCGCGCTCGCGCAAATGCACTATTTACCGGGTCAGGTGGGCTGGACCGGGCTACGGGGGGCAAATCCACAAATATGGTGGTTATGGCCGTCAGGCACACCGTCTGCGCTGCAGGTGCTCACCCCGGATTCTCCTGGATCGCCCTTGCTCTTCGGTGCCCTGGATTTTTTTGCCAAGGTGCATGGGTTGCCGTGGTCTAACCAAAGCAGCGACTGGTTTGATCAGGGCAACCGCCGTCGCCTTTATGCAGCCATTCTTGCCGCCCATCGGCACGGGGAAGGTGCGCCAAAGCCGTTTGTGTGGGTTTATGTGCGCAAAGCCACGCCAGAAACTTTGTCCATTTGGCGGTACAACGCGGAAACGGATAAGGGTAAATGGGTGTTGCAAAGCCCGACCAATACCGGGGTACCCGGTGCGATCACCCCCAACGGTACCTGGGCAGTCTACGCGCGCTTTCTGAGTACGCGAATGACCGGTTGTTTTCCCCATGGCGAGTGTTATAACGATTCAGGCGTGCGCTTCGTCAATTATTTCTGGGATGGCCGTGCGGTACACTATTTCCCACGTCTTGCGTACGGGTTTCGGCAAAGTAACGGTTGTGTGGAACTACCGTTAAAGACGGCACAAAGAGCCTATGGAATGATGCACATCGGTACGCCGGTGACGGTGGCGCCTTGATAGGTTTGATGCGGCTCCAGTCGCACGGTAACTGAGCGGCGTATCATAGACCTACCCAACCACCGGCCATCGGCTTATAATGCTTCATACCGAGACAGTTGGAGCAGACCTTACCGTACGAGCGGAAGGCTGACCCCAAAAAGCCGGTCAAATGAAATTTACGGGGGTGCCGTGAACCAACCCATCCGCCACGCCATAAATGCCCCGGCTTGCGGTACTGCGGCGTGTAAACAGTGAAGGTCGCGCCCAACATTCACTTCGGCGCCCGACGGCGGTCTAGGGGGCATCGACCAACCGTCAATCCACCAATGCCAGAAACGCGACCATCGTCGTTATGGGGCGATGTACCCGAAATCCGGTGAATATGACGCCCCGCACGCGTTTTGGCATAGCCGCATTCATCATTCTCATCCTTGTTGCAATCGGGCTGCTGTTTTGGGGACCCGTCCGGCAGGCCTTGTTCGGTCCGCCGGCTGGACCAGCGCATATCGTGGTTTCCGGCAACATCGAGGCCCATCAGAGCGTGTTGAGCTTCACCGACGTCCAGGCGCCGATCGTCTATCTCCCCTTCGACGAAGGCAAGTACGTCAAGGCCGGTACTCCACTGGCCCGGGTCGATAACCGTCTCTATCGCCAGCAGGTGCAGATTGATCGTTCCAACCTGGAGGTGGCGAGCAGACAGGTTGCCGTAGACACCAGCAACCTCGCCGCCGCCCAAAATACGGTCGTCAGCGATCGGTTCGCCCTTGCCGAGAAGCGGCGCGACCTTGCCCGCGACAAGGAACAACTTCCGCAGGGTGCTGTTTCCCGTCAGGCGTACGAGCAAGCCTTCACTGCCGAGGCGCAGGCGGCTGCCGCACTCGCGCGTGATCAGGCGTTGGTCCGGGTGGCGCATGACACCATCTCTCTTTCACGCGCCGACCTTGCGGCGGCCGAGGCAAAAATGAAGCTCGACGAAGTGACCCTATCCTATACTACGTTGCGAGCGCCTTTCAGCGGTGTTCTGGCGGTACGCGAGGCTGAGCTGGGTGAGTTGGCCGGCCCCGGGGTAGCGATCTTCACCCTCGACGACCTCGACCATGTCTGGCTCCGTGCCTATGTGAATGAAACCAATCTGGGGCAGGTCCGCCTCGGTGAACCGGTCGCCGTCACTACCGACACCTATCCCGGAAAGATCTATCATGGCCGCATCGGCTTCATCGCATCGCAGGCCGAGTTTACCCCCAAAACGGTGGAAACCCACGCGGAGCGAGTTACGCTCGTCTACCGAATCCGCATTGACATCTACAACCCGACACATGAATTGCTCCCTGGGATGCCGGCAGATGCGACGATCGCGCTTTTGCCGGCGGGACGATGATGGCAGAGGTTAACGAAATTGCCGTCGGAGTGCATGGGCTCAGCAAGAACTTCGGATCAGTGCGAGCGGTGCGGGATATTGACCTGGCGGTCGCCCAAGGGGAAATTTTCGGGCTGGTCGGCCCGGATGGGGCGGGTAAAACCACCATCATGCGAATGCTGGCCGCCGTGCTGCGCCCCGACGCAGGCGAAATCCTCGTCGACGGCGTGGACGTCATCGCCGAGGCCGAGCGCGCCAAATTGCATCTGAGCTACATGCCACAACGCTTTGGTCTCTATGAGGACCTCACCATTGCAGAGAACATCTTCTTTTATGGCGCCCTCTTCGGGGTGCCGCGCGGCGAGCGCATCGCGCGCAGCCAGGAGTTGCTGGAAGTCGCCGGACTCCTTCCTTTCCGGCGCCGGCTGGCTGGCCAGCTTTCCGGCGGCATGAAGCAGAAACTCGGCCTCATCTGCGCTCTCATCCACACCCCCCGGGTGCTGCTGCTCGATGAGCCGACTACCGGGGTCGATCCCGTCTCCCGCCGCGATTTCTGGGCAATCCTCTACAACCTGCGTGAGAGCGGCGTGACCATCGTGCTTTCCACCGCTTACATGGATGAAGCGGAGCGCTGCTCGCGCCTGGCTCTGCTCCACGGCGGAGAAATACGCCATTGCGACACCCCGCAACACCTGAAGGCGGCAATGCCGGGAGCTCTGCTCGCCATCGCCTCCGCTCACCCGCGTGACGTACGCGAGGCTGTGTCTGGCAAACCCGGAGTACTCGGCGCCCTCCTCATGGGTGACCGCGTCCATGTGCGTGTCGACGATGCCGGGCGGCGCATTCCCGAACTACGCGCCGTCGTCGCGGATCGAGGTATCGCAGACGCCGTGATCACGCCCGCCGAACCCGGCATTGAGGATGTCTTTGTCGCCCTTCTCGGAGAGGAGAATCCGCATGATCTCCGATAGCCCAGCGGTCTGGGCCGATGGGCTGACCAAGCGGTTCGCTAGTTTCACTGCCGTCGATCACCTCGATCTGCGGATCGAAAAGGGCGAGGTCGTCGGCTTTATCGGCCCCAACGGGGCCGGAAAGTCGACCACCATCCGCATGCTGTGCGGCCTGTTGCGCCCCAGCGAGGGCCAGGCATCGGTGGCTGGCTTCGATGTGGGACGGCAGCCTGAGGAGGTACGCGAACACATCGGTTACATGTCGCAAAAATTCTCGCTCTACGGTGACCTGACGGTTCATGAAAATCTGCGGTTTTTTGCCGGCATTTATCGGGTGCCGCACCGCGACCTTGGCGAGCGGATGCGCTTCGCCATTTCCATGGCCGGACTGGAGGGACGGGAGGATGCCTTGGTGCGGACGCTCGCAGGGGGATGGAAACAGCGGCTGGCGCTCGGCTGCGCTATCCTTCACCGCCCGCCAATACTATTTCTGGATGAGCCTACTTCCGGGGTCGAGCCCGAGGCCCGGCGGCGCTTCTGGGACCTTATCCACGAACTGGCGGCCGGGGGCGTCTCCATCCTGGTATCCACCCACTACATGGAGGAGGCGGAATACTGCAACCGCATTGCCCTCATCAACGGTGGCAGGCTCGTTGCCATGGGTTCACCGAGCGAGTTGCGCCAACGGAGTCTGGGCGGCAACCTTTTCGAGATCGACTGCGCGCCACTGGGCGCCGCACTCAAGGCGCTCGGCAGTACCCGGGGGGTGGTCGAAGCGGCCATCTTCGGTGACAAGCTCCATCTCGTGCTCGGCGAAGGCGGTCTTTCGGCCGAGGCGCTTCCTCGCTTTCTTGCCGAACGGGAAATCCAGGTCGAGTCAGTCCGCCCCGCCACGCCCACCCTGGAGGACGTTTTCGTCAAACTCGTTTCCACCAGGCAGGCAACAGGGAGCACATCGTGAACATCCAGCGTCTCTTGGCTGTGGCATACAAAGAGACGCTGCAGATCTGGCGGGATCCGCGCAGCTTGGCCGTCGCGCTGCTGATGCCGCTGATGCAAATGGGCCTGCTCGGCTACGGCGTAAGCCTCGACATCAAACACATACCCCTGTGCGTCTACGACCAGGAGAACAGCCAAGCCAGCCGCGCGGTAGTCGACGCTTTCACGGCTTCGAACTGGTTCACCATCAGCCACACCATCACCTCCGAGCACGGCATCCGCAACGCGATGGACCGTGGTGAATGCGCCGCAGCGGTCGTTATCCCGGTTAACTTCTCCCGCACCCTCGCCGCGACCGGAAGTGCGCCGGTGCAAGCCATCTTCGACGCTACTGACGTCAATACCACCAACATCGCGATGGGCTATGCCCAGGGTGTGGTCGCCCAAGCCAACGCCACGATTGCTGCCCGATGGGCCGCCAGCCATGGCGTTCAGCCGTCGCTGGTCGGACGGGTCGATTTCGAACCCACCGTCTGGTTCAATGAAACCCTGGAAAGCCGCAACTTCATCATCCCCGGCGTGGTTGCAGTGATCCTAGCGCTGGTCGGCGCCCAGCTTACCTCGCTGACCATCTCGCGCGAGTGGGAGCGGGGAACCATGGAGCAACTGATCTCGACCCCGGTCACTCCGCTCGAGGTCATGTTCGGCAAGCTCATACCGTACTTCGCCATCGGTTTGCTCGATGCGGCATTCTGCCTGGCCGTCGCCGCCTTCTGGTTCCGTGTCCCGTTCCGCGGAAGCATCGGCATACTGTTCGTGACAACCGCCCTCTTCGACCTCGTCGTGCTGGGGATCGGCTACCTCATCTCCGTGCGCATCCGCAACCAGCTCGGGGCGAGCCAGGTCGCTCTTTTGCTGACCATGCTGCCTACCACCCTCCTGTCCGGCTACACCTTCCCCATCGACCAGATGCCGGCTGCGATCCAGGTTCTCACCTATGCCGTCTATTCGCGATACTACGTTACCATTCTGCGCGCGATCTTCCTCAAGGGTAGCGGGCTGACCGATCTGTGGGCGCCGGTCCTAGGGCTCGTCGCCTATGCCGCAATCATCATCTGGCTCGCTGCCAGAGCCTTCCGCAAGCATCTGTAGGCCATGTTCGAGCGCCTCTCGGTCATGCTGATGAAGGAGTTCCTCGAACTCCGGCGCGATCGCTGGGCGATGTTCCGTCTTATCGTACCGATGATTCTCCAGATGCTTGTCTTCGGCTACGCCGCCACCTTCACCGTACACCACGTGACAACCGCGGTGCTCGATCTCGATCAGAGCCAGGCCAGCCGCAGCCTGATCTCGCATTTCGCCGCTACCTCCCGCTTCGACATCGTCGACGTGGCCACGAACCAGCGGGAAATCACCAGCGACATCGACCACGACAAAGCTGTCATCGCCATCGTCATTCATGCCGGCTTCAGTCGCGACCTGGAAAACGGGAAGAGCGCGCCACTGCAAGTCATCGTAGATGGTACAAACTCGAACACGGCGCTCATCGCACTCGGCTACATCGCCCAGATCGTCGCCAACTTCTCCACCGAGCAGGCGGCGAACCGCGTCTTTCCTTCCCGGCCAGGCTCTGCTGCGGATCCGGTCGTCGGCATTTCGCTGCAGATGCGCCCTTGGTTCAACGAAGGGCTCGACGAGCGCTGGTTCTTCATCCCCGGTGTGATTGGCACCCTGACGCTGATGCAGGTGGTCAGCCTCACCGCCTTCGCCATCGTGCGCGAACGCGAGGTCGGCACGCTCGAACAGATTCTCGTCAGCCCAATCCGACCTGTTGAGTTCATTCTCGGCAAGACCGTGCCATTTTTCCTCATCGGGCTCGGCGACATCGCTCTGGTCAGTTTCGTCGGCATCACCTGGTTCCACGTGCCTTTCATCGGTGACCCATGGGTGATGCTGGTCGGGTCCGCGCTGTTTTTGCTGGCAGTGGTCGGCATGGGCCTACTGATGTCAACTTTCTCACGCACGCAGCAGCAGGCCTTCGCCCTCAATTTCTTTCTGCTCAACCCCTTTTTCATCCTTTCGGGATTCGCTTTTCCGATCGCCGCCATGCCGAAAGTCTTGCAATGGTTTACCATGATCAACCCGTTACGTTATTTTTTGGTAATCATCCGTGCGGTTTTTCTCAAAGGGGTAGGATTTGCGGTACTCTGGCCGGAACTCGGGGCCTTGGCATTGCTTGCATTGATAATGTTGACGATAAGCGTGCTGCGTTTTCGTAAATCACTCGATTAGTACAGCATTTTGTTCGTAATCGATCTCATATTCAGCGCACCCCATTCTGAGGCAGGCCTGACATTAGTGGACAGTCCCGTTTCAAGCGGCCAATCGTGTGAAGGACTGTGCGAACACAGCGGAGGCCGGATAGCCAATCCTGGAATGCAGGCGTGAGGGCGTGGCTTGGATGGATGTCTACACGAAAATAGCGGTCTTGGGGACACGAAATTGATGGGCGGATTGGCCGGGATCGCTCTGCGGGAGGAGTATCAGCATATTCTGGAAACCAGGAGACGGAAATAGTGACGGTCAAACAGGGAACCGTGCGGGTCGTCTCGATGTCACGGTGACTGGATCGTCCAAAAAATCCTGGATTGTACGCGGGCCGGTATCCAGCCCAATGCCGATCTATGATCGAATTACAGCAAAACGATTCCACCAGCGCCCTGCTGTTTCTGCCGGTTAATCCGGTGGAATCTGCCAGGTGATTCGTGAGTTTTTGCTTCGTAACAGTCATAGATGAAGTTCTATCCGCCAACAGCACGGTTTTTGGGGAGAAAGGAGCATGATGCAGTTTGCCTGTCTGGCGCTCTATTTTGTCCTCAACACGATCCATTCTCGCCGTGAAACTGGCTTCCATGCGGTCTATCCTTGCACCAACTCCTGATTCTATGGCGCCTATTTTAGATTCGATCCGGTCCATGCGACCGTCAAGGCGGGTTTCCATGCGAGCCGAAGCCTCCGCCGACTCATGGCGTTGAGCCAACATCTGCGCGGCTTGTTCACTTAACCGCTCTCTCAATCAGAACAGTCAAAAAGACGGGAAGAGGGGGCGCATATGCCGCGCCCCAGGCAGTTACACGGCTTGCGCCGCCGCCCGCTCCCGAATCACCGCCAGAGAATCCCTCACGAGCAATTCTCCATTGCGCCACACCACGCGCATAAGATCGTCCCATTCGGCGCCAGCTTCGTCGATCCGGCAGGTCCTGATCTCGCCGGTTTCCCGATTGCGGTAGGCGCTCAACAGGCCTCTTTTGCTGGTCTTGCCGGGATCTGTTACTGGGGCCTTGTACACGTCGCGCCAGCCGTCCGGCATCAGGATAGCCGATGTCTTCATCGCCATCTTCTGGGTATCGCGGTTGACCTGCTGCAAGAGCGCGCCACCCATGCCAAAAGCGATGTTATCCGCGGCAAATCCGTACCCCTTGAGTTCCATGAGAATACCGCGAATAGTGCGTTCATTGATCCCGTCGCCGTAGATAATCCGGGTATTATTCAGCACGTCAAAGCCCTTGCTGTTCTGAACAACGCCGAACTTCGCTTTGAGCATTTTGGCAGTGGCGATTGCCATCTCCACGGGGTTTCCGGAGTCCGGGCGCACAACGACAATCCCCTGACTGGCGACGATTTCCTCTTTCAGCACGCTGCCGAACAGGTTCTCCACGGCATGGTAGATGTCGTAGCTGTCGGCAACGCAGGCGAAGATTTTGCCGGGTCCGCCGAACTGCCGCAGCATATTCCGGTAGGCGTCCACTTCTCCTTCCTGGCCCCATGCAGTAATCGTCGAGTGTTCCGAAGCGGGAATCGAGTATCCGGCCATGGGTTCGTCGTAGTAGGCCCGTGCGTAACGAATGGCCGACAACGTGTCTGTACCCATGAAATTCACCAGGTGCGCCATGCCGCCGCTGCCGGCCGATTCCTGCTGGACACGCCCCGCGCGCCGAAGTCGTGGAGTTTGAATGGCAACTGGCCTTCCGGGTTGTCGCTGGTCTCCTCCAGATAGCGGCGGATTACCTGCCGGATGGACCAGGACTGGGTGGCGACCGTAATCGGATACCAGACGCGCAAGAGCATCGTTTCCATGTAGGCCTCGAGCCATGCCGCCTCCGGATCGGTGGAGCGGACGGTGACCAGGGTGTTGTGGTTGGGTATCAGCGAGCCTTCCGGTACCGCGCGGATTTCCAACGGCAAGCGACCGCGGTGCTGGTCGACAATGTGCCGCCAGCCGGCCTCATTGAACGGTTCGCCGTGTGTGGCCAGCAGTGCCTTGGCCTCTTCGATCATGGGGTACGTTACCTGGGTCGAGAGGTAGCGCGCCAAGATGTACTGCAGACCAAAGAATAATGTCTGATCGTACATGCCGCCGCGCGACTCAATGTACCCGAACAGACTCTGCGCGCCAGGCGGCAACTGCAGGTAGTGACTCGGCTTGTAGGAATCGGTGTCCAGGATGGGATTGTAGCTGATGGTGTTCTGTTGCTGTTCCATGGCAAAGCTCCTTTGCATGATGTGGTGGCAGCCGGTCTATCCGGCTGCCGGGTTACAACAGTGTGCGAGGATTACACCCCGCCCAGAAAACTGGTGCCGATATGCCAGTGGTCCTCGAACATCTGCCCGTCCAGGGCGTAGAAGTCGGACAGCGATACCCACCTTGCCCGCCGGGCGTCGTCGCCGCCTTTGACCGCCGGGAGAGGTCCGTTCGGGAACTCGAAGTGGAAGGCATGGGTGATGGTGCGCCCACGCTGACTGCGATCCGGGTCGTCAAAGACTCGACTTCCCTTCAATGATCCCTTGAGAACGGGTACCGGCACCTTGAGTCGCGTTTCCTCTTTGAGTTCGCGGATGGCGGCGTCAAGCAATCGTTCATCCTGCCCCAGAAATCCTCCCGGCAGTGCAAACAACCCTTCACCGGGCATGGCGCGGCGTTCCACCAACAGGATATGCCCGCTATGCACCACGACCGCGTCCACAGTAACGAATGTCGGCGGATAAGGGTAGGCCGCGTATTGCTTCCGGTAACCCTGAATGAATTGGTGCTCGCGCACCAGCGTCTTGTACTGTGGTAGGCGCTGGAACTCCCGAACAAAGTAAAGACAGGGTGCAGGCAGGGCGGATTCCAGAATCAGGTCGGTACCCTGCCCGTTTGGAGACAAGATCAAGTCGCGTAACTCGGTGGCGGAGCGCCCCTCGAAGTTGGGTACTTCGATCTGCTCCCATTGCGGAAATGCTTTTAGGTAGTAGGAACTCTCATTCTTGGAGTGCCCAATAATCCCGATGCGTATGGCGCCGGTTTCCTTGGCCGCGGACTCCACGGCATCCTGCACACCCTTGAGCCAGAGGTCTTCCAGATAGGGGTGGTCCCGAAGCGGGACAACACTCAGGCGATCACCGGCTTCCGGGAAGGCCGCCCGGATCATGACCTCACGCTCGCGGGCGGTAAACGGATTTTTCGGGGAGCGGACGCGATTGGCGGAACCTACCAGTACCAGGACATGCTTGGCACGCTGGAGAGCGGATTGCAGAACAGCGTGGTGCGAGTTATGGAAGGGCTGGAATCGCCCAATGAAAACGAGTAAATCGTATGTTTTTTCCGACATCGAAGGAATCCCCTATCGAGTGTGATTAGGTGCTGGTCTTTCCGGCACTTGAGTAATCTAGCAAAAATTTTTGTTGCCATCAACCACTCCACTGCACAGATGTTCCGGCCACCTTAGTGTTGCCCTGAGAATCAGCCATAACGGATTGACCAAATCTCCATATATCCAAAGCCGCAGGGGTGCATCCTGCAAGAGATGCTCCCGGCAGGATGCGACCTGCCGGATACCTTCGGCAAGGATTTCCCGGCGATTCCAACGACGGTAGAGCATTCTGACATGATGGCCCAGCCGGTCACGCAAGCGGTGGCGCAGTACTGGGCGGCCATGGCCCAAATAGGTGCCGGCGCAGCCTTTATCTGGTTGATTTGCGAATGCCGCGAAAGAGGCTAACCTTTTTTAAGATCAAGCCTTGAAATTCGTTGTTTTGGTGGACACAAGGAGGTCCATCATGCGTTCTCTGAAAGCGCTTGCGTTGATGTTTGTGGTCACTTACTTTACGTAGCGATCAGACCTGCCTTGGGCCGCTTCAGCACTACATAAGCACCCTCGCACTCTGGCCGCGGATTTGCTTGGATACCGATTGGTCGGTATTCTCTTGAGGCCTTTTCCACGTGCAGGAGTGAATCCCCATGTCACAGGTCGTATCAGAGTGGTTGCAGGTCTCTCCCGAACTTCGTGCCTACTACTCGCGTCCGGCCGGTGCTGGGCGTTCTCTCTGGTTTTGGTCTTCATCGAGGCCTTTGGTGTCAACCAACATTTCGAGGATGTTGCGCAGCGCCTGGCGCAGGAGGGGTACGCCGCCATCACCCCAGACATCTACCACGGCAAGGTTTACGATTACACGGATTTGCAAAATGCGATCGGACATCTGCGCACCCTGAAAGATGAGCTGGTCATGGCCGAGGCACGGGCGGCCATCGTTGCAGTACAGCAGCGCCCGGAGGTCGCCTCCGCAAAGATTGGCGTCGTTGGCTTTTGTATGGGTGGGCGCTATGCCTTCCTCGCCAATGCCGCGCTGGCAGACCAGGTCGCCGTTGCGGTGGCCTTCTATGGCGGCGGAATTGCCCCAGAGTCCGATCCAGCGGGCCGACCACCACTCCTGGAACAGGTGCCGGCCATGCGCGCGCCCCTCACTCTGCTGTACGGCGCTGAGGACCAGTCCATCCAACCCGACGAGCATGCCCGTATCGTCGCCGCCCTCAGCCGCGCTGGCAAGCGCTATAACCTCAGCGTTTTCCCTGGTGCGCCGCACGGCTTCTTCAGTGATCGCCGCGACAGCTACCGACCGGAGGTCGCCGCAGAAGCTTGGCAGATCACTCTCGGTGAATTTACCAAATATCTAGGGGCAGGCAAGTGAGCAAGTTGTTATTTACTCCCTGGAAATTGCGCAGCGTCATCCTGCGCAATCGCATCATCATGGTCGAAGCGGCAGCCGTCAGTTCCGAAGGGCGGATTTCTCCCGATGACCTGGGTATCTGGAATGATGCGCAGGGCGACGCGCTACGCGCTCGATTGTCAAATTCGTCGAAGAACAGGGAGCGGCGGCCGCCATTCAGATTGCCCATACCCTTCAGCCCGCAGCATACCACCCCCAGCGGGACGACGGCTTCTGGTTGGAATGAAGCCTCCGGTGTATAGTCGGTGTAACCTCTTGTGGAGAGGTTTGGTGCTAAATGGGCGGTAAAGAAGCAGTCCTTCGCCCATGTCAAATCTACGTTCGGGTAAAGCCAGAGGCACCCTCAATCTTCCCTGATGTTTTTAGACTATACTTGGGCACAAAGAAGTTTCTGTTCCTGATGCGCCGGTGTGTAGAGGGTAGGTGTTATGCGTTGTCTGGTTACCAGTGCACGTCCTTACGATCAACAATTCCTCACTGCTGCTAACCACGGACGCCACGAATTGGTATTTGTCGAAACCGCATTGAGCGCGGACACGGCTTTTATTGCTCAGGGCTACCCCGCCATTTGCCCTTTCGTGGATGACACACTGGACACAAAAACACTGGAAACCATAGCGCGCTTAGGAACTAAATTACTGGTGTTGCGCCGCACCGGTTTCAACCATGTGGACATCCCTGCTGCCGAAAAGTACGGCATCAGCGTCATGCGAGTGCGCGATTATTCCAGAGAATGTATGGAACGAAATACACCAGACCATCAATAGGATTGCGGAGCACTTTAGATGACGTGGTCATACCTCATGGCCGGGTATGGCAGGCGCATTCTGCCGCCATGATCTTTCCAACAATCACATCTCACAGAAACCGGTCATGGTACCTAGAGATTTCCACCGTGTGCTCACGGTATGGCTTGTAACAGGGTTTTTTTCTGCAGCCCAGGTGGGCGCGTTATCATACCTCCGATTTGGTTACGGGTGGCTCGTGATCTTGCGGAAATGCACCACCTCCCCGGTCAGGTGGGCTGGACGGGTGTGCGTGGCGGCGGGCATTCTGTTTACTATATTTGTGCCCCGGCTGACGCTGCGATTACTCATTCATAAAATGGGCGCGCAAGTAATTACACCCGGACAATCGCCGCTGCTCTTATGTATGGTGCAAAGCGTAACCCGGTGAACGAACGTGGTCGCTTCACCCTGCTGACCTGGTACGGGTAATCAACGACCAGGCTCTACATACGGTGGAGCGACCTGTTGGAGCGCCTACTCCACTTTCACTTCAATGGCCTTATGCTTCGTTTCAGCACTTTTGGGCACCTGGAGATTCAGCATGCCATCCTTGAACGTGGCTTTGATCCTGGTTTCATCGACGTTGTCAGGCAGCGTAAAACTACGGACAAAGCTTCCGTAGTACCGCTCGACTCGATGGAACTTTTCCCCTTTTTCTTCCTTCTCCTGCTTCCTTTCCCCCTGAATGGTCAGCACCCCATTTTCCACGCTGACCTTGACATCTTCTTTCTTGACCTCGGGTATTTCCGCCTTGATCAGGAACTCGTTGTCGGTCTCGCTGATATCAACGCGGGGAGTCCAGTCACCCGCTGCCATGAGTTCCTGACGCCGGGAAGGCCAACCCATCGACATTATGTAGCGGTCGAACATGTCGTCTATTTCACGCAGTGGTTCCCATTTAACAAGTGCCATGATATTGCTCCTCAATTGTGCGGGACCGGCTTACCTTGCCGGATAGCCCGCGTTCCATCCGGCAAGGCTTGGCGCTGCAATGTTGAATCTCAACGCTAGCACATTTCATTGTAGCAGTGGATTTCCGCACCGGAGTCGTGTGCATCAACTCTGCGATTCCGTACGGGGTGACCCTGTGGTGACGGATATTCTGCGCTGGCGCCGCCCTTTGTGCCATGGCTGGCGACGCGACCATCGCTGGCTGAAGGTTGCTGGTGACGATCAGCGCACCCAGCTCGTAGCGAGCAGCGATCACCTGGAAGAGCAGGTTGACCTGTTCCCGGCTCATCGGTAGGTAGCCGATTTCGTCAATCAGGGGCGCGCCGCGGGATGCGCAAGGTGAATCAGTGACGGTCGCCCGTCCATCGGTTCGGTGGTGGGAATTTGAAGCCGCCCCTATGGGCGTCTACACTGAAGGCGTCCTCGCCGCACCCTGTTTCCGGCGGCGCGGGCGTTTCCTGGAGCGAGGGCCAACCCTGATGATAGAATATCCGCAGGAAAATGAAAAATTGGTCGACGCTTCCGTCCTTGGCCCCGGTGCGGTGTCCATTGTCCTCCGGGTCAATGGCGAAGCCCATGCCCTGCTGGTGGAACCGCGCACCACCCTTGCCGAAGCCCTGCGCGGCCCCCTTGGCCTTACGGGTACGAAGATCGCCTGTAACCAGGGCGCCTGCTCGGCCTGCAGTGTCTGGCTCGAAGACCTCGTGGTTGCCTCCTGCAGCGTCCTCGCCATCGAGGTGGGGGAGCGGCGGGTCACCACCATCGAAGGGCTGGCTGGGGGCGAGCGGTTGCATCCCGTCCAGGAGGCCTTCATCGCCCACGACGCCGTGCAGTGCGGCTTTTGCACGCCCGGTCTGGTGATGAGTTGCGCCGCCTTGCTGGCAGAAAACCCCCACCCGGGCGAAGCTGAGATCCGGACCGCCATCAGCGGGCATCTCTGCCGCTGCGGAACCTATCCCCATGTGATCCAGGCCGTTCTGGCCCTGGCCGAAGCGCAGGGAGACTGAGTATGGAGGACGAATTGCCGCAGCGCCGGGAGAAATTCCCCTTCGGCCTCGCCCATCTGGGGCTCGATACGGTGGAACGGGAGATTCCCGCTGACGAGCCGCCGCCGCTGGCACCCAACGCCGAGCTGACGCAGATCGGCAAGAGTATCCACCGCTGGGATGCCCGGAACAAAGTCACTGGCGCAGCCCTTTATACGGTGGATGTGCATCTGCCGGGAATGCTCCATGCAGCGGTGCTGCGCTCGCCTTTGCCCCATGCCCGCATTCGCTCCCTGGATCTTTCGCCGGCCGCCGCGCTGCCCGGCGTCCATGCGGTCCTGACCGTAGTGGAACTCCCGGCCGATGGCGGCTCCATGGTGCTGCGCTATGTCGGCCAACCTGTCGCCGCCTTGGCGGCAGAGACGCCGGCCCTGGCGGATGCGGCACTACGCCTGATCCGAGTGGAGTACGAGCCCCTGCCCTTCGTCGTGGACCTCGATGGGGCCAGGCAGGCGGATGCCCCCCTCGTTTACCCGAACGCCGAGATGGAGAATATCCCCTCGGCCGGCCTGCCCGCTGCAGCCGGTGATCTCCCCATTTTCGGCAATATCCGGGGACCCGAGAGAAAAGGTAGCCGCGGCGACATCGAAACGGGCTTCACCGCTGCCGAGGTCGTGGTAAACGGAACTTATCATACCCAGGTCCAGACACATTGTTGCCTGGAACCCCATGCCATCGTCGCGGCCTGGCAGGAGGGTGGCCTCGATGTCTGGATGTCCACCCAGTTCACGGCGGGCGTGCGCGCGCAGTTGGCTCGTTACTTCCAGTTGCCACTTTCCCGCGTCCGCGTGCGGGCCGAGGCGGTTGGCGGGGGATTCGGCTCCAAGTCGCAGATTGGACTTTACGGGCGCACGGCGGTAGCCCTGTCCCGGCTGGCCAAGGCGCCGGTGCGCCTGGTCCATGGCCGCGACGAGGAACAGATGGATAGTGGCAACCGTCCCTCCAGTGAGCAGCATCTGCGCATCGGGGCCCGACGGGATGGCACCCTGACGGCGCTTTCCCTGCATTCCTACGGCAGTGCTGGTATCGCCTTCGGCGCCGGTGTGGGCAATGTGGTCACCGCCCTGTACCACTGTCCCCATGTGGAATCCCTGCAGTATGATGTTTTTACGCATGCTGGCCCCAGCTCCGCCATGCGCGGCCCTGGCAACACCCAGGGTGCCTTTGCCCTGGAACAGGGCATTGATGAACTGGCGGAAAAGCTCGCGATGGACCCTGTCGCCCTGCGGGATGTCATCGATCTCAGCCCCGTTCGCCGGGAAGAACGCCGTATCGGTGCCGAAAGAATCGGCTGGACGCAGCGCAAGCCGCCGGGGGCTGATCAGGGGCCGGTCAAACGCGGTATGGGCATGGCGCAATCCCTCTGGTCGGCCAATGTACAGGTCAACGCCGCGTGCGAACTGCGGCTGTGGCGCGACGGCACCGTTGAGGTCCTGTCCAGCGTGCAGGATATCGGCACCGGAGTCGGTACGGTCCTGGCCCAGGTGGTTGCCGAGGAGTTGGGTCTGCAGCCGGAAGATATCCAGGTACGTATCGGGGATACCGAATTTCCCTCGGGCCCACCTTCTTACGGCAGCCGCACCACCGCCTCCATCACCCCCCCTGCCCGCACCGCCGCCTGGCAGATCAAAGAAGTCCTATTCCGCTCCATCGCCGCTGGCTGGCGGGTGGACCCGCAACGATTGACTGTGCAGGACGGCTGGATTCAATTGCGCGATGACTCGCAACGGCGCATCTCCTGGCGGGAGGCGGCCGCCGCCCTGCGTACCGACCGCATCAGCGCCTTTGCCGGGCGAAGCGATGACTATGCCGGTTTCCGCAGCCGCTCGGGCGATGCGGCCATGGCGCTGAACGACCTGGGTGGAGTCCAGTTCGCCGAAGTGGCCGTCGATACGGAGACGGGCGTCATCCGCGTGGAACGGGTGGTGGCCGTTCAGGACTGCGGCCGTCCCATCAACCCCTTGCAGATTGAAAGCCAGGTGCAAGGGGGCGTACTCATGGGCGTTTCTTATGCGCTGCTGGAGGAACGGATCCTGGACACCCACACCGGCTGGATGCTCAATCCCAATCTGGTCGATTACAAATTGACAGGGGCATGGGACACCCCGCAGATAGAGGTGGTACTGCTGGAAAATTACCAGGGCTTTAGCGCCACCGATGCCTACGGCATTGCCGAACCGGCCAACATTGCCACCGCCGCCGCCATCGCCAATGCCGTCTACAACGCCGTCGGGGTACGCATGCGCTCCTTGCCCATGACGCCGGCGATGGTGCTCCATGCCCTTGGTGCCGCAGCGGAGAGGGCGAGTTGATGGAGGCCTTCGAGTGGCAACCGGCCGGGTCGTCGACAGACGCCGCCTCCCTCGTCACCCACACCACGGCAGAAGCGATGCTCACACTGCAAGGCACCCCGAGCGCACAACAAGCTGTTCTGGTGAAAGCCGGCGGGGTAGACATGCTGGATCTCATGAAAGAAGGCTTGGTCAACCCAAAGCGCCTGCTGGACATCAACCAGTTGGCGGAACTGCAGGGCATCTCCCACGGAGACGACGGGAGCCTGCGCGTCGGCGCTCTGACGACCCTGGCCCAGATCGCCACACACCCTGGTCTCCGGCAGAGCCATGCCGCGTTGGCGCAGGCGACCGCCATGGCGGCCAGCCCGCAAATCCGCAACCGCGCCACCCTGGGCGGAAATCTGCTGCAACGACCGCGCTGCTGGTACCTGCGCTCCGCCGCCCATCATTGCCTTCGCAAGGGCGGCGGACACTGCTTCGCCTTTGCGGGCGACAATCGCTACCATGCCGTTTTTGCCAACCATGGCTGCGCCATTGTCCATCCCTCTACCCCGGCCACTGCGCTCTTGGCTTTTCACGCGCAGGTGGAACTTCTCCACCCGCAAGGCCAGCGGCGGCAGGTCCCGCTGGAGGATTTTTTCGTTTTGCCCGAAGCGGATATGCACCGGGAAAACATTCTTGCGGCCGGGGAAATCCTGACGGCGGTATGGCTGCCGCCCCAGATGCAGACCAATCGCTCCCTTTATCTCCAGGTTGCTGAACGGGAAGCCTTCGATTGGCCCCTTGCGGCCGTGGCAGTGGTTCTGGATATCGACGCGGCGGACCTTTGCCGGCAGGCGAGCATTGTGCTCGGCGCAGCGGCGCCAGCTCCGTGGCGGGTGCGACAGGCCGAAGCCATGCTGACGGGGGCGAAAATCAGCGGGGAAACGGCGGAAGCAGCGGGGATGGCCGCACTGGCGGGGGCAACACCCTTAACGCAGAATGCCTACAAATTACCCTTGCTCGCAACACTGGTACGTCGCGCTGTACTGGGTGCCGCCACCTTGTCGCAGGATCGATTCTGAAATTGGCACAGAATCGCTGCCGCAGCTCGAAGCTCGACCCCCTCAATTGTCAAAGCCACTTTATAATAGAGACTGTTCCACTGCGCCTCGGCCCTTCTCTAAAGATTCACAGAGGACCAAGTCTTCCGGTGTATCAATATCCCAGTGTATCCCAGGGTCCGAGCACGGACATAAACGCAGCCCATCGAGATGCTGTGCCACGATGCTTCGCCCTCCTGTATCTCCCTTCAGTTCGCGTAGGGCAATTCCCAAGGATCGGGAAAAGCCGACGGGATGCCCTCGCCGACCGGCATAGAAGGGTGCGGCCAACATGGCCCCGTCACGCAGCAAGTCCGCCACCCCTAGGATGGTACTTTTCCGGATAAAGGGCATATCCGCCAGCGCGATGATCCACGCGTCCGCGTCCGCGCTCGCCCGCGCCCCGCAGGCAATACTGCGCCCCATGCCCTCTGGCGCCTCCGGACAAGGCAGCACGGGGACCTCATGGTTCGCGAAAAGTTGGGCCAACGCCTTGTCGTCAGGACGGATAACCGCAATCACCCGATCCACGCTCGCCGTCAGCGCACGGACGCAGGCGAGTGCCATGGGCGTCCCGTCGGCAAGAGGTTGGAGGAGTTTGGGGGTGCCGAAGCGACGGCTGGCGCCCGCTGCCAGAAGGATACCCGCGATCACGTACCGGCCAGGCATGAATTTATTCTCTCCGATCTGCTGGGCTCGCGCTGGCACCCTGTATATCTCCCGTCCTGCCGAGGGAATATTTACCCCTTTGAATCAATCCTGAACTGGGCGAACCCATTGCTCATGGGCTGCTGCTTCTCTGCGCCACTTCAGATCTAATGCTTGGCTCATATCCACTCCGGCGGACTCCAACCGGGGAACGGCCATTCCGCATTGTGAAGCGGTCCCCGACCATCCCACCCACCTCACCCCACACCGATCCGCAACACGGGCTTGATGGTGTGGCCATCCCTGGCATCGGCGATGGCCTGATGGATAGTACCACCCGGATTCAATATATCGATAGCAAGCTGAGCAAATCCTCGGGAGCCCGGACGAGATTGCGCTCAGTCGCCAGAACACCCGAGTCGCGCGCCCGGATGGCCGACAGCCCGTAAAAGATGGCGATGAACACGATACTTTGGGCAAGGATACCGGGAGCCAGGAAATCCTCCCTGGACCCGCCGGTGAGCTCTATGAAAACGTCGTCCAACGTGGCCCCCTCTCCGGCCTTTGCCTTGAGCGACGCCGGCAACCCGTCTTCTCTACTCGGCATTGATGGATGACAGCTACGGTTTCGCAAAGTGCCGATGAAGGCGACAGTTTGGCGCCCCGGCTTTGCTAAACACTCCTGGCCGTAGCCGGTCCTCCTCCGCCATCTGCGACCATCAGATTGGCCTACAATGAAATCTGCACGGAGAGTGTGGTGCAGCGGTGCGCGCGCCGGGGCTGAAAATATCGTCTATCGCGTCTCCGGAGCGGTATGAAACTCCATTTGAAGCGGTCACGCTCTTACCCATGAACACCAAGGATAATGAAATGGCCGATAGCAGACCCAAACAGGATGGAAGCGGCACCCGCAGTCCCGCACCCCTCCTCCTGCGGATAATCGGTCAGCTACCAGGATTCGCTGCCCTCTTTCCACCGCCGGTGCCTCTGAAGACACGGCTGGCGGCCTTTCCCCGCAAGGGCCTGCCCTGCGAAGCCCCGGTGCGGATCCGCTGGAATCCCTACCAGGTGCCCTACATCCAGGCCCGGACCGACCGCGATCTGGCCTTGGTACTGGGGCTTGTCCAGGCCCATCTGCGCGAGGGCCAACTCGCCCTGCTCAAGCGCGCGGCCCAAGGACGCCTGGCGGAGATTTTCGGCCCACCGGCGACCGGGATCGACGAACTGCTGCGAATCCTCGATTTCAGTCGCGCGGTAGATGCGATCATGGAGCAGATGCCTGCGGACACCCACGCCTGGCTCGGCGCCTTCGTCGAAGGGCTGAACCATTACCAGGAAAAGGCCGGGCCTCCTCCGCCGGAATTCGCCCTATTGGGGCTGCGGCGTGAATCCTGGACAGTGGCAGATGTGCTCACCATCAGCCGGCTCATGGGCGCCGATGTCAATTGGCTCGTCTATTTCACTCTTCTGCGCGAGGAGGGGCGGCCGGACTGGCCGCGTATATGGGCGCGGGCGCGGGAGACGGGCGCGGATTCCGCGACCAGTTTTCGCGCCTCGGGCGACGAACGCGTGCTCTCCAGCATTTTCTCCGGCCTCGGTCGTTCCGGGAGCAATTCCGTGGCCTTGTCCCCGGAGAAAAGCGCCAGCGGCGGGGCACTCATCGCCAGCGACCCGCACCTCGCCCTGTCCCTGCCCAATGCCTGGCTTTTATTGGGCGCGCAATCTCCCGGCTATCATGTGGTGGGACTCATGCCCGTCGGGGTTCCGGTCTTCGCCCTGGGCCGCAACCCCTCCGTCGCCTGGGGCGGAACCAACCTGCGCGCCCTGGCGAGCGACCTCTTCGACGTCGGCGGGATCGACCCCGCCAGTATCCGCAGCGAACCCTTCCTCATCCGCCGCCGTTTTTGCTTTCCCGCCCGGCGCATCCGCCGTAACACCCCCTTCGGACCCATCCTCAGCGACACCCGGTTGCTGCCCCGGGGGAGGGGGAAGGAACTGGCCCTCTCCTGGGTGGGACACCAACCCAGCGACGAGGTCACCGCCCTTTTGGCGGCGGCCCGCGCCCGCCACTGCGGGGAGTTTCGCGCGAGCTTCGCCGATTTCGGCGTGCCGGGGCAAAATCTGCTCTGCGCCGACAGCGGCGGCAACATCCTCCAGATTCTCGCCGCAGCCATCCCGACGCGGGCGGAGACAAGCTATTTCGATCTGCTGCGCGATCCCGCCGACCCGCACACCCACTGGACGGGGATCATCGGGACACCCCAACTTCCTTATGCCCTCAACCCGAGTGATGGCTATCTGGCCTCGGCCAACAACCGGCCGGTAGAAAGCGATATCCTGATCGGACTGTTTTTTAGCGACAGCGACCGGATCATCCGCTTGCGGGAAATCATCGCCGGGCAAGAGGAATTCTCCCGGCAGGACTTGGCACGACTACAGACTGACATCCGCTCGCCCGCAGCGCAGTGTTTGGCAGGGGAACTTGCACGCCTCATCCGGGAAGCAGGGCAGACGGAGTGGATCGCCGAACGCCTCTGCACCTGGGAGGGTGACTACCGACCGGATTCTGCCGCCGCAGCCGCCTTTGAAATCCTCCTGTATTATCTGGTTCCCGCCCTCTACCCTGACAGGCCGCAGCAGGCGACCGCCTTGCTCAGTCAGTGGGGCTTCCTCACGAAATACCTGATCCCTGACCTGGAGTCGTTGCCGCCGACACGGCGGACAAGGCTTTTCCGTCGCGTGTTGCGCAAGGTAGAAAAACGGGTGAAACGTTATGCGGTCTGGGGTGATATGCACCGCCTGGATGCCGCCCATTGGCTGGGGAGACTTCCCGTTTTGGGCAAGGCCTTCCGCGTCGCTCGATTTCCCGTGGGCGGTTCCCGGGAAACCCCCATGAAAACCGCCCACGGCCTGGTTGCCGCCCCCGATGTGGCCGTTTACGGCTCCCAGGCACGGCATATCTCGGACCTGTCCGACCCCGACGAAAACTACTTTGTCCTTTTCGGAGGTCAGGACGGCTGGCTCGGCAGCGCCAATTTCGCAGATCAGATCGGCCTTTGGCGTCAGGAGAATTATATTCGCATGCCCCTACGTGCAGAAACCATCGAGGCAGAGTTCCCTCTGCTTATGGACCTGGAACCTGCCCCGTGAGACTCCCGGATGGAACCCCCATTCTCCGCGTCTATGCGGAAAGGCGCCGGCGTTACCTGGAACAACTCGATCCGGCTGCCGCGCAAGCACAGGAACTCCAGCAGCTCATCGCCCATGCCCGACGGACCCGCTTTGGCCGCGACCATCACTTCGAACAAATCAAAACAGTCGTTGACTACCAAAGGCGTGTGCCCCTGCGTCGCTATGAAGATTTCCTGGCGGAGTATTGGCGCCTACCCTTTCCGCTGCTGACGGACGTCACTTGGCCGGGTCGCATTCCTTTTTTTGCCCTCAGTTCCGGGACGACGGCGGGCGCAACCAAGACCATCCCCGTCAGCCGTGCGATGGTGCGCGCCAACCGCCGCGCCGCCCTGGATATTCTCGTCTGGCATCTCGCTAGCCGGCCCCACGGGCGGCCCCTGGCTGGCAAGACCCTCATCCTGGGCGGCAGCACCGCCCTCACCCGTCTGGCGACGGGCATATACAGCGGCGACCTGAGCGGTATTGCGGCCAAGACCATCCCTTTTTGGGCTAGGCCCTATACCCTGCCGAAAACCGAACTCGCCCTCCTCGCCGATTGGGACGATAAGCTCGAACGTATCGCTGAAACCGTAATCCACGAGCCCATCCGGGTGCTGAGCGGCACGCCGAGTTGGCTCCTTCTGCTCTTCGAGCGGGTATTGGCCCTACGAGGGGGCAAAGGGCCGGCCTTCCCCGAGCTGGAACTCCTCATTCACGGTGGTGTCGCCTTCGCCCCCTACGCGGACCGCTTCGCGGATTATCTCCGCGCCACGGGCGCCGCGACGCGGGAGGTCTATGCGGCCAGCGAAGGATTCATCGCCGTCGCCGACCGCGGCCCCGGCGAGGGTTTGCGGCTTCTGCCCGACAACGGGATATTCTTCGAGTTCGTTCCCGTGGAAGAGCTGAGCGCACCGCACCCTACCCGTCATTGGCTGGGCAATCTCGAAATCGGGATCCCTTATGCCGTCATCCTGAGCAGCAACGCCGGTCTATGGTCCGACGTGATCGGCGACACGGTGCGCTTTATCGATCGCTACCCGCCCCGCCTCCTGGTCACCGGGCGCCTCTCCTACATGATGTCCGCCTTTGGCGAGCATCTGATCGGCGAGGAGATCGAGGGGGCGGTCGTTGAAGCGGCGCAAAATCTGAAAATACAGGTCACCGATTTCAGCATGGGAGCGGAATTCCCTTCGGGTCCAAGCACTAGGGGCCGCCATGTCTATATCATCGAATCCGGTGTGCCTTCCGCGGCACCGGACGCACGGCAGGCCCTGGCCGGACGCTTCTCAACCAAAATTGACCTGGCCCTCAAGGAACGGAATGCCGACTACCGGGAACATCGACGAAACGACATACAACTGGATGTCCCACGGGTCATCCTCGTCGACCCTGGGACCTTTGCGAATTGGCTGCGCACCCGCGGCAGACTGGGCGGTCAGAATAAGGTACCGCGGGTGATCAATGATCAGGCACTTCTGGCGGATTTGAAACGCCATGTGTTGGCAGTCCAGGGAGAGTGATTTGAGGGTATTCGAAATTTCCTGGGAATAGTCGACGAAAAGGACCCGGCAAACCGCCTTTGTCAAAATTGACGTGATCAGTATTCCAGCGCCATCAACTGACCGAACCCAGCAGGATAACCTCGATCTCCTCTATGATTTCTTCCTGGCGCAGGGCGTTGCTTCGCCGTGCCAAGGCTGCAGACCGTTCATCCAGATGTCTTACGGCACCGTCGAGATGCCGTACCCGGCGCTGATTTTCGGCCATCAGGGAGACATAGGCGATCTCATGGAGGGCGGCGAACAGGTACTGTTCTACGAGCCCGGCGAAAAACGCCTTGGGCGGCAGGTTCAGCAGTGGAGGGTAGGGCAAGGTACGAAGAGCGTGAAGACGCTGCTGGAAAGGCGGTAACAACGGCTTAATCAAAGATTCCTGGGCATCTGGCGTATGATACAGCGCAATGAGCGGGAAGGGGCCGTGCTGGGTCTGCAGGGTGGTCAGGGTTCGGATGAGCTGAAGCAGAACCTCTTCCACTTCTTCCGCCACGCTCGCCCCGGCGATGATCGCAGCAAGCCGTGGATCCTGTTCCAGGCGGCTGCCGAGTTTGCGCCCCACTACCACCAACTGGTGGACCATGCCAACGCCGGGCTCCCTCAAAGCATTCTCCAGAGACGCATTGAAATCGCCGCAAAATCCCCGTTCCGAGCCGAACAACACGCATATCTGCGGGACTTGGGGAGCGGTAGTGCTCAGGAGGTCGGAGTAATGCCCCAGAAAATCGTCCGCCACAGCCTGCATCTGGCCAACGGCCTCCCGCTGGGCCTCAAGAAAGCGCGTGAGCTTGCGGGTTTCCATATATGCCAGGGTTTTCATGGAGTTCATGATGCTACGAATGTCCCCGAGGGCGAGGAGATGCTGCTCCACCTCATGGCGCCGACTCATGTTCCCGTCTCGCCCGTCGGCTTGCCGAGCCATTGCGTCACGGCACCGACCCACGCTTCGCGGGGGCTGTCCAGAGAGAGGTCCACGTGCTCCACCAGTTTTTCCAGGGATTGCACGCGGGTGGAAATATCTTCTGGTGGTGTATCCGCGAACAGCCCTTCATTGAAGGCCACCAACCAGGCAAGCTGGTACTCGATGGATTGGGGCGCGAGGCGGTCTTGCTTGAGAATCTCGCGCAATGTGCGCCCCCGCCGTATGGCCGCCTCCATGGAGGCTTCCAAGCGTGCCCCGAAACGGGTGAATACCTCAAGCTCCAGAAACTGGAGGTAGTCCAGCTTCATCCGCCCGGCCTCCTCCTTGATGCGGGGGTGCTGGGCTTGTCCGCCGATGCGGGAAACCGACTTGGCAATGTCAATGGCCGGACGGAACCCAGCGGCGAAGAGGTTCTGGTCGAGATAGATCTGCCCATCCGTGATGGAAATGAGGTTGGTGGGGATGTAGGCCGCGATCTCGCCTTGCAGGGTCTCCACGATGGGGAGGGCCGTCATGCTTCCGCCTCCCGCAACCGCGTTGAGACAGGTTGCCCGCTCCAGAAGTCCGGCATGTACCGAAAAGATATCCCCAGGATAGGCCTCGCGCCCGGGTGGCCGGCGGAGCAACAGGGAAAGTTCGCGATAGGTCTTGGCGTGGGTGGCGAGATCGTCGTAGACCACCAGGCTGTCTCGCCCTTGCCGCATCCAGAACTCGGCGATGGCGCAGCCCGCGAAGGGAGCCAGGTGCTGCAGGCCGGGCAATGCACTGGCTTCGGCGACCACCACGGTCGTGAAGTCGAGGGCTTCATATTGTCGCAGGGTCTCGATGGTGTTGATGACCGTAGAGCGTTTTTGGCCGATGAGCACATACACGCAGTAGACATCCTTTCCGCGCTGGTTGATGACGGTATCCAGGGCCACCGAGCTGCGGCCCAGGCCTTCGTCGCCGATGACCAACTGGCGTTGACCTTTGCCGATGGGGATCAGCGTATCGATGATCTTGATGCCGGAGTACAGGGGTTTGTGCACGAAATCGCGCGCCGTGATGGGCGGAGACCCCGTTTGCAGCGGAACCCACGCCGCGGGTTCGGAAGCCGCCGTGCCATCCAAAGGGGTGCCTAGGGGGTCGATAATGCGCCCCAGCAAATCGTTGCTTACTGGAATGCGCAAAATCCCCCCGGATGATCGCACGGCAGTGCCCGAGGTAAGCGCCTCGGTTTGATGCAGGAGCACTGCACCAACCTGTCCCTCGGCCAGATCGAAGACCATTCCACGGCTGCCATCGGCAAAATGGAGGATTCCTTGCATGGCGGCGGAAGGAAGGCCGCTGGCCCAGGCGATCCCATCGCCCACCGATATCACACTCCCCTCTTCGGTAAAGCGCAGGCCGGGACCATAGTGTTCCAGCCAGGCCGCCTGCTTGCGCAGGGGGCCCGAAGACAGGGTGTCCTCACCGTCCATCGGAAAATTCCGCAAAGGCCCCGAGTTCATCCCGTAGGTTGGCCCGCAGCGCCCAATCCCCTATGGTGATACGCACGCCGGCCAGAAGCTCCTTATCCTCCTCGTAGGCAAAGGGAGGGGCTCTTTCCAGGAGCACCGCCAAAGAACGCTCCAGCACTTGACGGCTGGCGTCGTCCAGCGGGTAGGCGCTGACGACGCGAGCGGCGTCGGCGCTTTTGGCGGCCGTGTTCAAGCGCCCCTTGGCCTCCGCGGACAGGCCGGGAAGCTCCTTGAGCAACAATTCCAGGAGGCGACGTTCCGTTTCCGGCCCCGCTACCGCAGACAGGAGGCGGGTGGCAAACTGCGTCGCATGGGCCAAAGCAGCCTGTTCGGTGCGGATGCGCGCATCCTCGGCATCGCGCGCCGCAAGCACCCGTGCCTTTTCGCGCTCCTGTTCCAGAGCACTCTGCAACGCTGCCAACTGGCGCGCCCTCTCTGCTGCGATCTCCTTGTCCAGCGTTTCGTGGGCCGCCTGCCGCTCCTTTTCCCACTGACCGAGCCGGTTTTGATACTGTGCCTTGAGGGCTTCGGCTGCGGCCTGCATCGCCTTGGCGTCCGCGAGGGTTTTTTCCACCGTCGCTCGCCGGCGAGCAATCACTTCCAGCACGGGACGATAGAAAAAATGTTTCAGTATCCAGATCAGGATGAGGAAGTTGACGATTTCCAGGAAGAAGGTGGACCAGCTTACTTCCAATGCAAATATCCCCCCCCGGTAAATCCTGCCGCATCGCCTGCCAACCCCTCCAACGCCTGTTTCAGGATCATTTTATCAGGTAGGCGAGCAGCGGATTGCGGAACATCACGATGAGTACGATGACCAGCACGTAGATCGCCAGGGACTCAATCATGGCCAACCCGATGAACAACGTGCGCATGATGGTGGATGCCGATTCCGGTTGCCGGGCCAAGGCATCCAAGGCGGCGGCAATGGCCCGGCCCATGGCGAGCGCCGGTCCCAGTACACCGATAGCCATCACCAACAGACTGGCTACAGTGGATGCCAGAGTGAACCAGGTCATTGCCGTCATGAATCACTCCTTTGTTGCGGGATTCGCTCTTGCTGCTGAATCCCGCCGACCATATAAACCAGCGCCAGCATACCAAAGATATACGCCTGCACCAGCGCCTCCACGATGTGCAGCATGAGGATGGGTATGGGTACCAGGAGGCCTGCGACCAACACGACCAGCAGTGCAGCCAGTTCGAGGCTCATCATGTTGCCGAACAGGCGCACGGCTAGGGTCAAGGTGCGGGTAAGCTCGCTAAGGATGTTGAAAGGCAGAAGAAAGGGGGTCGGCGACAGATAGTGCCGAAGGTATCCCCTTACCCCCTGGTTACGAATGCCGAACCAGTGCACGGAAAAGAATACCAGAACGGCCAATGCCGAGGTGGCCGAAAGATCATCGGTCGGCGAATGCACGCCAGGGATCAGGCCACTCAGATTGGCCACCACGAGGAAGATCCAGAGGCTGCCAATAAAGGGAAGCAGTTCGGTGGTCTGCTCTGGAGCCACCTCGTGGATGGCGTTTTCCATGGTACTCACTATGCCCTCTGCAGCGGTCTGCACCATGCCAGGTTTGGCCTGCAGGTGACGGGTCACCGCCCAGCTCAGTCCCCCTAAAACCGCCATAATGACCCAGGTGACGAGCACCGTTCCAGAAATGGACAACGGACCGATCTGTAGAACTGGCACGCTGGTCATGATGCTTTGTTGCATGTCCTAGTCCTTGATGAAGCGATAGACGTTGAAGCCACCGATTACCACGCCGAGGAAAATGAGGCTCAGGGTCCAATGCATGGAGTACCCGCCGGACAGGCTGTCCAGCCAGTTTCCGAGATAAGCGCCTGCAACCGGCGGCAGCACGAGCAGCAGTCCGAGTGTCCCCAGGTAGAAGGTCTGAGCGAGCAGGCTGGCATGCTCCCTTTGCGCCTTCTTCATACGCAGGGTCTGTTGTTTCACGCGCTCGAGCAACCGTTCGTAACCGGTCATCCCACCGCGCCCTTTTGCCGGGACATTTCCCACATCCGCTTCAAGACTTGTTCTTCCATATGGCGAAGGCTTTCCTTCATGGTTCGTAATTGGTTTTCCTCTTCCAACAATTGCCTTTCCAGAGCGTCGGCAATACGTTCGTAGTCGTCATCCAACAGATAGCGGCGTGTGCTGATGGACAAGCTGTCGTTATAAAAATAGAGCACTGCCCCGGGGCAAGCCAGGTATCGCCAGTTTTGGTCCACCCCCCGAAATCGCGCCAAACCCGCCGCCAAAATGGTCATCATCCGCCCATGGCCGGCGAGGATGCCGAAACTCCCCGAAGCGTCTTCCCCCACGAAGGATAGCACCTCACTGACCCGCTCGCTTCGGGTGGACGAGGAGAGAGCCAGGGTAAACGTCCTCATTGCGGTGTTTCCTCCATGGATCCACGCATGTAACAGCGTTCCTCGGAGACGCCGTCGAAGTGCCCGGCCAGGAATGCCTCGCAGTCTTTCAGGGTTTGTTCCAGCGGGACCGATACCCCATGGAGTCCGGTATGGGAGGCAGTCACCCAAAAGGGCTGAGTCAAATAGCGTTGCAACTTGCGCGCGCGCATCACCACAAGGCGATCCTGGGGGGAGAGTTCCTCCACGCCCAGCATGGCAATGATGTCTTCCAGTTCGTGATAATGCGCGAGATGCTCCCGCACGCCCTCGGCAATAGTGTAGTGATGTTCCCCCAAAGTGTGGCGGTCCATGAGTTTGCTGCCCGATTGGAGTACGTCCACGGCAGGGTAAATGCCTTTTCCCGCTTGGCTCCGAGAAAGGATGACGGTGGTGTCCAGATGGCTCAGTATGGTATTCACGGCGGGGTCGGTCATGTCATCCGCCGGCACGTATACTGCCTGCACCGAGGTGATGGCGCCCTGGTGGGTGGACAGGATACGGTCCTGCATCTCCGCCACTTCGCTGGCCAGCGTGGGTTGGTAGCCCACCGTCGCCGGCATCCGTCCCAGCAGGCTCGATATCTCGCTGCCTGCCTGCACGAAGCGAAAGATGTTGTCCATCACGAACAGAACTTCTTTTTGCAGGGAATCACGCAGATATTCGGCGTAGGTCAGGGCCGAGAGGCCCACGCGGAACCGTACCCCCGGAGATTCGTCCATTTGCCCGAAGATCATGGCCGTCTGGGCCATGACGTTAGCCTGCTGCATCTCGTGCCACAACTCATGTCCCTCCCGGATGCGCTCTCCTACCCCGGCAAATACCGATACTCCCTGGTGGATGGTGGCCATGGCATGCATGAACTCCATGATCAGTACCGTCTTGCCTACCCCGGCCCCGCCAAAAAGGCCAGTTTTTCCGCCTTTGACGAAGGGGCAAAGGAGGTCCACTACCTTGATGCCCGTCTCCAATACGGTGCCGGTACCAATGGCATCCCGAAGAGGAACGGGCCGTTTGCGGATAGGGCTGAAAGCGGTCGCTTCAAGGGACGCTCCTCCGTCCAGAGGCTCCCCAAAGAGATTCAATAGTCGTCCCAGGCAGGCTGTGGATACGGGGACTTGCAGGGCGGCGCCGGTATCGTAGATCGGCGTGCCGCGTTGCATGCCTCCGGTGTCGTGCATGGCTACGGCCCGCACACGGCCCGCATCGAGTTGCTGATGAACCTCGAAAAGGCATGGTTCCTGTTCCACAATCGCGCGCAACGCCCGACCCAAGGGAGGCAGGGGTTTGCAAGCGATAGTGGCCACCGGTCCATGCACCTCGGTGATGGTGCCGATGGCCATCTCGTCTTTGGGGCTTCCATCCATTCGCGATCCTTCCGCCTTGCAATAATGGCCAACTGGTGTGTTCGTGACCCGCCGGTCGCACGAGTAGCGCCGTGGTGTTTGCCACACGGCATATGCCCTCTGCGATACTGCCGAGCAATAAGCGGTTTTACCCCACATCGTCTGAAGTATAGACTGGACGTAAGCCGCAGACCTTCTCCAGTTCTCTTGGTACCTGATCCGCTCCCCATGCCGCCCGGCCGCGTTCTGGGCCAAGGACAGGGCTGTGGCCCAGTGCCCCACCCCGACCTGCTGCCCAGGGTCCCCTTAAAATTGCAGGTTGGCAACGTCGCAGTAGTCTACCGGGTGCGATTCCCGTCTACCTGGAAATCACCAAGGATTCCCCACACGCCCAAGGGCGAATATCCCAATGGGTGTTGTAATGATCTGTCACGTTACCTTCCTGCCGACGGCGTTCACGCACGCTCGGGCGAGCTTCATTGAGCACTGCTGCAGCTACGCAAAAAACTCAAGGATACCCAAAATGTCTTTTCCGAACGCAACGCGGTGAAAAAGGCCAAGGACATCCTCATGCAAGACCTGCAAAGCGACGAAGCCAAAGCCTACCGCCACCTCCGGTGCCTCGCCATGGATAAAGGCCTGTAACTAGCCGTTAAGCTGGTAAGTTCCTGAACTACTCCAGTTGGAAGCAACTCTAATTCTGGGGTAGAATTACATAGATGGTTAGGAGATGCATGCGATGCATGGACACAAGGTGACGAACAACAGCCTCAAGGCAAAGATGGTAAACTCAGTGATTCCGGCGTACGCCTGCGTATTTCTGGTTTCGCTCCTGTCCCCGGACACAGCACATGCAGAAAATACAGGTCTCAAACAAGGAGCGGAGCAGGCGGGCCAGACAGTTGGTTCAACCGTCCACAAGATCGGCCAGGCGGGAAAGGCGGTGGGGCTTGGCATCGCCCATGAGGCGGTTGATATCGGTCACGCGGTGAAGGCAGGAGCCATCGGATTTTGGGAAGCAGCCAAGGGAAATAAGCCATCCGTTACAGGAAGTACAAAGAGTCAAAAATAACAGCTTCAAGACAAATCCGGCTCCAGGTTGCGCTTCATCCATTTCCCTGGGAAATACATCAATTGAGCGACCAACAACCAAATACAGAAAACCAGTAACGGCAGATTCTGGTAGCGGACATCTATTTTTACGATTGAGAAGGCAAGATATGTGAAACTTCTGCGCAGCCAAACCGTTAAACTATTTTGTCAGAATTTGACAACCAGCAGGTTGGCGAAGTACTGGAGCGTAGCGCTCTCCTTATTTATTTTTGTCGGCTACCAAATACTCACTTACCGGGGGATATCTTCGGCCCACCCGGGTGGATTGGTAGTGGTGTCCACCTTCGCACCCGTCATTATTGTTCTTTTATTTATATTGTGGCGCACGCGTTACAGAGTTATCGGCCTCGCCTCTATCATCGCTGGATGTATAGCATTGTGGCATTACCAAACCATCCTTGTACACTACCTAAACTGGACGTACCTGATTCAAAGGAGTGGCATTTTCGCACTATTGGCTATGGTATTTGGTATCACTTTGCTTCCTGGGCGCACCCCCATGATATCGCGAATTGCCGACTTGGTTCATGGGCCTCTGAGCGAACAGGTGGCGCTCTATACTCGACATGTGACAACGGCCTGGACATTTCTCTTCGCCACAATGACAGCCCTGCCCCTGATTATTTTTATATTTGCGCCACATCATTTATTATTTCTGTTGACCAATACCATTTCCCTGACGCTGGTGGCATTCCTGTTGTTTGCTGAATACATAGTTCGCTGTCGCACCATCCCTGTAGGCGAGCGTTCCGGAATGGTGGAGGGACTTCGTGCCTATTTCCATTATTCCGGCAAGACCGCGAAGAGCAAACAGCAATCGCGCAATAGCAAACCCAGGCCACTACGGTAACATTCAGTCAATGGGCAACCTCCGGCCATGAACCGCCTCCCCTTGATGACCCATCAATCCGCGAGCGATATCGTAGCATTTCGTCATGGCGAAGCGATTACCGTGCATCAATTCTTAGCGGATGTAGCACGGCTTCGTGCCATACTTCTTCCCGGGAAACATGTTCTTAACATTTGCCGTGACCGTTACCGCTTCATGGTAGGTCTTGCTGCGGCCATGACTGCCAATAAAATAAGCCTGTTGCCGTCTACATATACACACGAAACCGTCAGCCAGATGGTCCGCTTCGCTCCGGATGTGTTTTGCCTCAGCGAGGGTGACAACGATATAGATCTACCGCAACTTTCCTTACCTGAAGGACCTCCCGTACCGGCGGCAAATCACAATCTGCCCATCCCCCTCCTTCCGGAAACCCTACCGGTAAGTTATGTATTCACTTCCGGATCCACCGGAAGCCCGATTCCCCATCTGAAAACCTGGGGCGCGCTGGTAGGAAGCGTCCGCACCGAAGCCCAGCGTCTGGGCTTACTTGATGGCCGTACCCATGCGGTGCTTGGTACCGTTCCACCACAGCATATGTACGGCTTCGAATCAACCATACTGATCGTTTTACAATGTGGAGGTACCCTCAGTGCGCCGCAATATTTTTTCCCTGCGGATATTTGCGCTGAACTTTCATTGCTGCCACGCCCACGATTGCTGGTGAGCACGCCAATTCACCTCCGCGCTTTACTGGGTATGGGTTCTCCTTTGCCACCTGCCGACTTGTTGATTTCCGCTACGGCTCCATTGACCCAAGACCTGGCAAGAGAGGCGGAAACCTGCTTCGATGCCCCTCTGCAAGAAATCTACGGGTCCACTGAAACGGGCCAGATTGCCACCCGGCGCAGTGCAGAAACCGATGAATGGTCGTTATTGCCGGAACTGCGCTTGACGTCGCAACTTGGGCGCGTGTGGGCAAGCGGTGGGCATGTGGAACAAGCAACGGAACTCAGCGACAGACTGGAGATTATTAACGATGAGCGTTTTCTTCTTCATGGCCGAACCGCTGACCTTGTCAATATAGCGGGCAAACGCAGCTCTCTGGCTTATCTAAACCATCAGCTTAATTCCATCCCAGAAGTACAGGATGGTGTATTTTTTATGCCCGACGACGGTGCGGCGGGCAGCGTAAAGCGCTTGATTGCATTTGTTGTGGCACCGGGAGTAGATGCTCATTCGATTTACGCCAAGCTGCGTGAGCGCATCGATCCGGCATTTCTTCCCCGGCCATTACGGATTGTGGATGCGCTACCGCGTAATAATACCGGAAAATTACCGCGCGAAGCGCTTCAGTTGCTGGTCACGGCGCACCATCATAAAGAGGAGAACAATCCTGGCACACCATGAAGTTTTCTTCAGCATCCCGGCGCAACATCCGGTCTTCGCTGGTCATTTCCCGGGGCATCCCATCGTTCCCGGCGTAATGCTTATTGACGAGGTCATTCATATGGTGGAGTCTACGACTGGGCAAGCGATGATGACAGGAGGCCATATTACCATGGCCAAATTTTACAGCCCTGCATCCCCCGGGGAGGTGCTGACACTATGTTTCGATACAAGAGCAGATGCGTCCATCGCCTTTGAGATCCACGCGAATAACCGCAGGATAGCCGCTGGTGATCTATCTCCTGCCGCAAAGACCTCAACCTGCTGATGCTCCCCACAGACCAGGCGTCCATACCCCCTAACCAGCCGTCCTGGGCACAGTATCCGGAGCGCGGAAGCATGGCCATGCTACGGGTAATCACCTGGATTTCCATGAAGCTAGGCCGCCGCCAGGCCCGTGTTATATTGCATCTGATCGCCGGATACTTTCTCTTGTTTGCGCCAACGGCCAGACGATCATCTCGAGCGTACCTCACGCGGGTGCTCGGCCAACCCGCACATATCTGGCATATATATCATCATTTTCTAACATTCTCCGCAACGATCCATGACCGCATTGATTTGCTCAACAATCGTTTCGATCTCTTTGACATACATGTACACCAGCCAGAGGCTATCGACACGGCCGTTACCGCCGGACAAGGGATATTGCTTCTTGGGGCACATCTCGGCAGTTTTGAGGTGCTAAGGGGCGTTGGCCAGCGGCACCTTGGTCCCCGCGTGGTCATGGTGATGTATGAGCAAAACGCCCAGCGTTTAAATGCGATGCTTTCAGCCATCAATCCGATGGCCGAACAAAATATCATACCCCCTGGCCGTATGGATTCGATGATCCGCGTTCAAGAAGAACTGGAAAACGGCGCATTGGTTGGTCTGCTGGGTGATCGCTCTTTTGGTAAGGAGAAGGTGCAGTCCATTACCTTTTTGGGCAAGCCCGCCTTTTGGCCCAGCGGGCCCTTCCGGATGGCGGTGATCTTGCGCAGACCGATTTTCTTTATGGTCGGGCTGCATACCGGACCGGGGAAATATGAAATTTTTCTTGAACAATTGGCTGATTTCACTGAGGTCGAACGAGACGAGCGGGAAGCAGTCATGCACCGGGCGATGGAAAAGTACGTCCGCCTGTTGGATAAGTATTGTCATATGGCACCTTATAACTGGTTTAATTTTTTTGACTTCTGGCAATAAGGTTAGGGAGTAGTCTGATGGCCATATCTAAAGTGCTCCCGCAACTGCTGGATACCTGGGTAGGAATACTCGTGGCACATCTGGAAAAGGCGTTTCTTAAGGACCAGGCGACATCACGCAGCACACCCCCACTCGTCGCAACTTCTGGCCGGACCTCCTTCCATTCCGGGGCGGCGATCCTGCTGATGCTCCTGGGCCTAAGTACGATGCTGACGGCTGCAGCTCAGGCATCGGAATGGAATATCGATCATCTGATGCAGTCCTTGGCACATACCCAACCCGGGCGCGCCACATTCGTCGAGGAAAAATTCCTGACCATGCTGGAAAAACCCATAGAATCATCCGGCAGACTACGTTTCATAGCCCCGGATAGCTTGGAGATGCACACCCTCAAGCCAAAAAATGAGGTTATGCTCGTACAAGGCGACGTGCTCACCATCGACCACCAGAATATCCACCTGCAGGATCATCCGGAATTACTGGCGTTTATCGATAGCATACGTGGTACATTGACCGGGAACCAGCAGATGCTGGAGCAATTCTTTCGTCTTTCTTTGAACGGCAGCGAGGGCAAATGGACCCTGACGATGGTGCCCAGACAAAAAAAGTTGGCGGACATGGTTCAATATATTCAAGTCAACGGTAGCAACGATACGGTAACCAGCATCGAAACATTGAAAACGAATCGCGATCGTTCCCTGATCACCATCACCAAGTCACCTACGCCGTGAGGAAAAACCGCGTTTTCATCATTGCAACATGGCTGGCTATTTTGCTTATCGGTGGCTTATTGATCAGCACCACCAAATTCACAGCAAGTCTTTCGGAATTCCTGCCCCGGTCACCCACCACGCAGCAGGCGATCCTGAACGAACAATTACGTCAGGGCATCCTATCACGCCAAATTATGATCAGCATTGATGGCGGTGATGCTGCCATACGCGCCAAGCTCTCCAATGAACTGGTCCGGAAGCTTCAGGGTAACACCGCATTTTTATCCATCAACAATGGCAGCAGCAATGGTGATACCAGAATATTTCAATATATTTTTTCTCATCGTTATTTGTTGAGCCCCACCGTCAACCCGACACTTTTTACAGTTGCCGGACTACACAACGCCATTGCCGATTCCATCGATATGTTGGCCACTCCAGGCGGAGAGATGGTTCAGTCGCTGCTCCCTGGTGATCCTACCGGGGCAACAGTGCAGATGATCCAATCCATGGGAAGCGGGGCGAGACCGGTGACCCGCGACGGAGTGTGGTCCTCGCGTTCCGGCAAAAGTGTCTTGATATTGGCGCAAACCCGAGCTTCCGGTTCCGCTATGAATGCCCAGCAGGCAGCGATCAACGACATACAGACGGCATTCGCCGTTGCGAAGTCGGAAGCGGGGTCCGTAGCCGCGAACACGACCTTGAGGATGACCGGCGTCGGGGTGATTTCGGTGGCCTCCCGCGACGCCATCGTCCATGCAGCCGAGTTGATGTCTACCATCAGTATAACGCTTATAATTATACTGTTATTGCTCGTATACCGCTCCGGTATCGTGCTTATTCTGGGTCTCATACCAGTATTTTCCGGGGTAATCATCGGAATTTCCGCAGTAGCGCTGGGCTTCTCTGTTGTCTACGATATCACTCTGGGGTTTGGAACGGCGTTAATTGGCGAAGCGGTAGATTATTCCATTTATTTTTTTGTGCAGTCTGGACAATCCGCAACAGGTAGTGAAGAATGGATACGCAAGTACTGGCCGACCATCAGATTAGGGGTACTCACTTCGATCATCGGATTTGCCAGCCTGCTATTTTCGAACTTGCCGGGGCTGGCACAACTCGGCCTTTATGCAATTGCCGGGCTTCTCACTGCGGCAATTGTTACCCGACTGGTATTACCAGCCCTGCTGCCTGGCAATTTTAAATCACGGGATTTAAGCAGTATTGGCGAATATCTGCTTCGCTTGACACGAACTCTTTCCACCCTGCGGCCTGGCGTCGTGTTGCTACTGATAGCGGCGAGCGCCGTGCTCGTCAGCCATCGCGACAAGATTTGGAACTACGACCTGTCTGCGCTGAGCCCCGTTCCGGCGGCAGCGCAACGACTCTATACGCAAATGCGTGCTGACTTGGGTGTATCCGACGGCGGTTATCTGGTCGTCGTTTCCGCACCCACCGTCAACGCTGCGTTGGCTGCGGCCGAAAAGACCGGCAATGCGCTACAGGGGTTGGTAGAAAATCACGTCATTGCCGGCTATGAGAGTCCCGCCCGGTACCTGCCGAGCGTCACATTGCAACAGGAGCGGCAAGCGGCAATCCCACCAAAAGATGTGCTGGAAAGACGTTTGCGTGAAGCCCTGCTTGGGCTACCGGTAAGAGCTTCCCTGTTCACGCCATTCATCAAGGAATCCGAGGCGCAGCGCACGCGCACGCCCCTAACCCTTGCCGACCTGCGCGGCACCAGTATCGAGATGGTGGTAAACAGCATGCTTATCCGCCACGGCAACGGATGGGACGCCATTCTACCGCTCAAAGCACCGGCTTCAGGCATAGTGGACGCGCAGCGCGTGCGCGCCAGCCTTGTCCGGCACCATATCACGGGTGCCATGCTCATCGACTTGTCCGGCACATCGAATCAATTGTATAAAAATTATCTGATAAATGGGATTAAACTGTCATTATCCGGTGTCGCCCTCATTGCCTTGCTGTTATTGTTCGTAATGCGCTCCCCGATGCGCGTCTTCAGGATACTGCTACCGTTGATTGCGGCCGTCCTGACGGTATCCGCCGGACTTGTATTGCTCGGTTATGAACTAAATATTATGAATCTGATCGGGCTGATGCTGATTGTCGCCATCGGATCAAACTACGCACTCTTTTTTGACCAGGGCGACAGGCAGGTCCACGGGGAGATCGCGCCGCGTACGCTCGCCTCCCTGGTCATCGCCAACATCACCACCATCATGGGATTTGGGCCACTCGCTTTTTCCGGGGTCCCAGTACTACAGGCCATCGGTGCCGCCGTCGCGCCGGGCGTTGTTCTGGCATTGTTATTCTCCGCCAGTTTTTCCCAACACACGACCGCTTGATCCCTAGCTTCCCAAAGCGCCCCGGACCAACCGCCAGGTGCTCCCGCTTACGGCGTGCGCGGAAAGGATTTTCTAGTTGGACCTATGCGCCTGCACATAAGTGCAGAGATTGCGCAAACAACTAAATATTTCCACCTTGCTGTCATTGTCGCTTGATATTATTAATCCGTATTTTTTTCCTATGACCATGGATATCTCCAGAATATCAATGGAATCAAGTCCCAATGTTCCACCATATAATGGTGCTTCAGGATCAATGTCCTGCGGACCCACGGGGAGATTCAGTGCCGCTATTATTAAAGCACTTAACTCCAGTTCCTGGGGCGTAAGGCTGTACATATTTGATAGTCTCCATTGCTTTATGTTTAATCGCGCATGAGGTGGCGATACGCCCTGGGCGGTACGATCCAGCGCCTCCAGCAGGAGGACAGAGGTGCCCGCCCGGTTCCACTTTAATAATTCTACCCCAGATTGCTACTTGGTTCACAATCTGTGGACACTGCCCCCAGGGGAGGCGGTCCACCAACCCGCGCCGCCGTGCCTCCCTACCGGGCCACCTGCATACGCTCGTATCGGATCGTCGTGACTAGGGTGCAACTTCGCCCAGGTCCTTTTGAGGCAGTGGCGCCCCGCAAAGAAACCTACGCGCACCTCACCGTCCCTACAGGCAGCCACTGGGCTCGGTTTGACATTCATCGGTCGCCCAATCACAATGTTCATATCACCTATTATTATGATTTATAATACACATGCCACCGGTGCTCGTATCACGATTCACTGCGACAAGCTGTATCGGACGCGGTCTGGACCAAACCCTTGCTGCACTGCTTGATCGCCAAAGCGGGCTGAAGCAGTGCGCCTTCCAGGATATCGACATCAACACCTGGGTCGGCGAAGTGGATGCGGTTGACGATGAGGAAATAGAACCGGGGCTGCGAGAGTTCAACTGTCGTAACAATAGGTTGGCGCAGTTGGCCCTGCGCCAGGACGGATTTGCCGAGGCAGTGGATGCTGCCGCCAGCAAATGGGGCCGGAGGCGGATCGGCGTTTTTCTGGGGACCAGCACCGCGGGCATTCTGCAGACCGAATGGGCATTTCGGCACCGCGACCCCGTTAGCGGATGCCTGCCAGCGGACTTTGTCTACGCCGCCACCCACAGCCCATACTCTCTAAGCGACTTCATCCGGCGCAAATTGCGCCTCGAAGGTCCGGCCATGTCGGTGTCTTCCGCCTGCTCCTCCAGCGCCAAGGTCCTCGCCTCGGCAAAACGTATGCTGGACGCTGGGCTGATTGATGCCGCCGTAGTCGGCGGCGTAGACTCATTATGTGCGACTACCCTCTACGGTTTTCATTCGCTGGGGCTGCTGGCCGACGGCCCCTGTCGACCGTTCAGCGACGATCGTAAAGGTATTTCCCTCGGCGAGGCCGCCGCCTATCTGCTGCTAGAGCGCGTGCCGGACAGTCCCGACGGCGATGCGGTGCTTTTGTTGGGTGTGGGTGAATCCAGCGATGCCTATCATATGTCATCGCCCCACCCCAAGGGACTGGGAGCGCGTATGGCCATGGAGCAGGCGCTGTCTTCGGCCGGGTTGAGCCCTGCAAGTATTGACTATATCAATCTGCACGGCACCGCCACTTTCAACAATGATTCGTCCGAGGCCAAAGCAGTAGCCGGAGTCTTCGGTGCCACAACACCGTGCAGCTCTACCAAAGGTGCTACCGGCCACACCTTAGGTGCTGCTGGAGCGCTGGAGGCCGTCATCTGTGCCGTCGCCATCCAACATGACCTGATGCCAGCAGGTCCGGAAGCCGGCCAGAGAGATACCACGACTGGTATTCAATATCTCATGTCAAACCAACGGCAAAGGGTTTCCCATATATTAAGCAATTCCTTCGGCTTTGGTGGCAGCAACTGCAGTCTGGTCTTTGGCCGTTCTGCCTAGCGAAATGACATCATGACATTGCTCAGTGCATACCTTGAAGGTATAGGGCTGCTCGGCCCTGGCGTCCCCGACTGGCCGCAAGGTTTAGCCATACTTGCCGGACAAACGCCCTACCAAAAGCAGAAAACCGTATTATCGCCACCGGCCTCATTGCCAGCGGCAGAGCGACGCCGCGCCAGCCCGGGAGTCATGGCTGCCCTGGAGGTGGGCCATGAGGCCTGCGCCATGGCCGGCGTACGGCCCGCAGATCCGGCATCGGTGTTTGCTTCGTCGGGGGGCGATGGCCGCATCTGCCACGCCATCTGTTCGGCGCTGGCGTCGGGAGACACCATGATTTCTCCCACCCAGTTTCATAATTCCGTACACAATGCCATTTCCGGTTATTGGGGTATTGCGGCGGGTGCCATGACTCCATCCTCCGTGGTCAGCGCCCATGATGGGAGCTTCGCTGCCGGACTATTGGAAGCGGTGATGCTGTTGGGGAGCGAGCAACACCGTGTGTTATTGATCGCCTGTGATAGCGATTACCCGCAGCCTCTGCACGATGCCCGTCCGGTTCCCGATACTTTTGCCGTGGCGCTGCTGCTGACAACCACGCCACATCCCGGAAAGACGATTGCGCAACTCAGTTTTTGCGGCGATACGTTATTTACGGACGCCGCAGTGCAACCCATGAATGACCATGCCCTTGAAACCCTGCGCCAATCCATTCCTGCCGCACGCTGCCTCCCTCTGCTTCAGCTCATAGCGAGAGGCGAAGCGGGGCGCGTCGTCCTGGATTACGTAAATCCTCCGCGTTTGGCAGTGGATGTAGCACCATGCAGCTAGACCGCCGGTGGATTGCAGGACAAATACCGCACCAGGGGGGCATGCATCTGCTCGATGCCGTAGAGCGATGGAACGAAAACATCATTACCTGCACGGCCACCAGCCACCGATGGGAAACGTTGCCGCTACGCGCCCACGGGCGGCTCGGTGCCGCCTGCGGTATTGAATATGCGGCACAGACCATGGCCGTACATGGCGCCTTATTGTGCCCCACAACCGGAGAGGGGCACGTGGCCCCATTAGGCTATCTCATCAGTGTGCGCAACGTTGTCCTGCGCGTATCGCGCCTCGACGATATCGACGGCGACCTCACGATTACGGCTGAAAAGCTGGCCGACAAAAACAATCTATTATACCGCTTCGCCGTTCTGGGCCAGGGCCGCGTGCTGCTGGACGGCCGTGCGGCACTTCTACTGGGCACCAATCCGTCTGCAGCAGGACATTCCCCTGCTGCCCCACTTGCGGGCATTCGGGAGGAGCCGCATGCCTAAGCGCGCCCTGGTCACCGGAGGTAGTGGCGGCATTGGTGCCGCCATCTGCAAAAAACTCGCCGCAGATGGCCTCCAGGTCATTATCCATACCCATCGCAACCCAGAGAAAGCCCAGGTTCTCGCAGACTCTATCGTCGCCGCGGGTGGCGATGCAGCCTTGTTGGCTTTCGACGTCACCGATGCACAGGCTACCACTGCGGCCTTGCAGGATGAGCTCGAAGCCGGGCCTATCCAAGTCCTGGTCAACAATGCCGGCATTCATGACGATGCGGTCTTCCCGGCCCTCAGTGCGCGACAATGGCAGGGCGTAATAGACGTATCGCTGAATGGTTTCTTCCATGTAACACAGGCCCTACTTATGCCCATGATCCGCACTCGCTGGGGACGCATCATCAATATCACCTCGGTAGCCGCACTAACGGGTAATCGCGGCCAAGTCAACTATTCTGCGGCCAAAGGTGCGCTGCATGCGGCCACCAGGTCCCTGGCACTGGAGGTCGCCAGCCGCGGGATTACCGTCAACGCCGTAGCACCTGGCATCATCGCCACGGACATGAGCGCGGATGCCTTCGCGACCGACACCATCGCGCAAATCGTGCCAATGAAGCGGGCCGGGCGGGCCGAGGAAGTGGCCGATCTGGTTGGGTTTCTTGCCTCGGAACAAGCCGCCTACATCAGTGGCCAGATCATTTCCATCAATGGCGCCATGGCATGAACCTGGAAACCTTCCATGAGCATTCTTAATCATGTTTTCGATCTGCCTGCACAGAAGTCCGAGCTGCTGATCTTTTTCACATTGCTGCAGCTCAGCGTCATTATACTGGCTGCGCGCCTGGGTGGAGAAATCGCCGCCAGAATCGGCCAGGCGGCGGTGGTTGGCGAAATCATCGCCGGAATCGTGCTGGGTCCGTCGCTGCTCGGCCTGCTGATGCCCGATGCCTTCCACTATATTTTTCATTCGATTCCTGCTGGCCCCCTAGATGCCCTTTCCCAACTGGGCCTTATCCTGTTGATGTTTCAGATCGGTCTGGAATTCGATTTTTCCCACCTGAAAGAAAAAGCAAACCGGAATGCGGTGTTATGGGTGGCAACAGCAAGTATGCTGGTACCATTCGTCCTTGGTCTGGGGTTCGCCCTGATCAGCGCGCCCAAACTCTCCCCACAAGCCAATCAGTGGACATCGGCGCTATTTATCGCTACCGCGTTTTCCATCACCGCCGTACCCATCCTTGGCCGCATCATGATGGAATTCGGTATGACCAGATCCCGACTTGGAGTCATCGCCATCAGTGCGGCGGCAATCAACGACGTCGTCGGCTGGTTGTTGCTCGCGCTGGTGACGGCTCTGGCGCTGTCCCATTTTGAGGCGATCGCCTTTGCCATCAAGGTTTTTTTAGTATTCGCTTTCATCGTCATCTGGATATCTGGCATCCGGCCGCTGATGAAATGGATGATCCGGCGCTTCAGCACGGGAAGCAAACTGACTCCGCATTTGTTGGGAGTCATTCTGGTCAGCATATTCGTTTCCGGACTGGTCACCTCTTCGTTGGGCATTTTTACGATCTTTGGCGGCTTCATCATGGGCGTCATCCTCCATGACGCGGATGAATTCGTGGAGGCGTGGAATGAGCGGGTCTCCCCCTTTGTGCTGGTCTTCTTTCTCCCGATTTTCTTCACTTATACGGGCTTGCGTACCAATATTGGCGGATTGGATAGCGCGTCACTCTGGGGTTGGTGCGGATTGATCTTATTTCTTGCGACGGCGGGCAAGTTCGGCGGTGCATATGGGGCGGCATGGATCGCCGGCTTGAACCACCATCAGGCCAAGGTTATGGGCATCATGATGAATACCCGCGCATTAATGGAGTTGATCGTCATCAATGTAGGATATGATCTGGGTGCCATATCCCAGCAGGTTTTCACCATGCTCGTGATCATGGCCATCTTCAGCACCATCATCACGACACCTTTTCTCCGTGCCTGGTTACCCCAGGCCGGGGTACAACTGCCCTCCCCCGTTCCCATGCCGAGCGGTCGCAAAACCGTTTGACCCCGGATTACCGCCCTGACCAGTAACGCAACAACAATACGGGCAAACGAACCAGAAAACCGAAGAACAGGCGAGTATGCATCCAGGTAAGCAGCACGTTGTCCCGCAGATAGCGGAAATGGGATACTCCACCCTCATCGGCACGGAAATAGCGGACCTTTGCTGGCATGTTGATAATTCTGACACCACGCCAGGACATACGCACCGCCGCCTCCGGATCGAAATCGAAGCGCCGCATCCAGCGTTGTGAGTGCATTAGTTGCCGCAACGGCGCGATGGGATAGACGCGAAAACCAAACAGGGAATCACCAATGCCTCCCCGCAGCGTCTCCAGGTTGGCCCACCAGTTGGATACCCTGCGGCCTATTACCCGCAGGGTTGGAGCGCTGGCATCGAAGACCGGGACCCCGAGGATCATGGCATCCGGATTTTGCAGGGATGCTGCCATAAACGCGGGAATGGCCTCCATGGGATGCTGTCCGTCGGAATCCATCGTCAGCACATGGGTGTAACCCTGTGAGGCGGCCTGATCCAGACCAAAAAGTACGGCCGCGCCCTTACCCTGATTACTGGTGCGTTGAAAAACGCGTAACCCGCTATCTTTGGCGGCCAGCGCCTCCAGCCCTGCAGCGGTTCCGTCGGTGCTGCCATCCACCACGATCCATACGGGGTTCCACTGCTGCCGTGCCAATGCTACGGTTTCATATACCTTTTGACCAGGATTGTAGCTAGGGATCAGCAACAGGCGAGTAGTGGACGCCTCGCTCACGGCGCATGAGCGCCCGTTGAAGAGAGCGGCGGCAACTGGGCTGCTGCCAGCGCCGACTGGAAGTACCTTTCCAGCTCCGCGGTGAAGCCGCGCACGTCGGTCGGCGGATCAAAGCGCTGCCCGAGACAGATTCGATAATGAACGGGCATGGATGGCTTGCGAAAAAAAGGCCAGCCCTTGGTCAGGAATGCCGAGTCGGTTTCGATTAAAACGGTTTGGATAGGCACCCCAGCCTCCTTGGCAATCAGGGCAATGCTACCGCGTACGGTCCCGATGGGAAGACGGTTGCTCCGGGTGCCTTCCGGGAAGAGCAGCAAATGACTGCCGCTGCGCAGGTCTTCCACCGCAAGGTAGACCATACCGCGTAACGAATCATTGCGGATATAGCCAGCCAAACGGGCGCCCGCGCCAAAAAATACGTTATCCATCAACTCTGACTTCATGATGCACGCCAGATTGGGCAAGCGGGAAATCACCATCAGCGCATCCAGCAGCGAAGGGTGATTGGGCGCGATGATCATGGGCGATTCGCCCTGGAGAGCATCCAGCGCCTTCACGTCAAAACGGCAGGCCCCCATAATGGATAAGGCCCGCAGGTACGTTCTGAAGCCCATGGTAATAACCAGTCGTCCCGTCCGTTTTTTCCATTTCCTGGGCAGTACGAGGCTCAATGGCAGGGCCAGCACGGACCACAGGAGGCTGACGCTCGCCAACAGTCCCAGTCCGCAATAGAAGGCGAGATATTCCCGCAGCGTACGCAATATACCAGAAATGCCCGATCCCTGGGCTTGGCTCATGCCATACCACCATGGAATACACCCGCGGTTGCCTCAATTTCTACCAGAAGATCTGCTCGGCAGATATCAGCCTGAAGATAAAATACCGGAGCCTTTGGCGTAACAAGACGATCCAGTTCGGCCCGAACGATCGGCAGATCCGTGAACTGCCGCAAATAAACCTTGTAGGAAAGGTCGTTGAGGTCATATGGGGATCCAGCCGCGACACGATTTGTCTCTGCGACGACGGCGGCGATATTCGCCATGCTTTCGCGTGTTTGCGCTGCTATATTCCCGCCATGCCGGGTTTGATGCCCTATGATGCTGGCCGTTCCGGAAATGAAGAGAATTTTTTGTTGCCCTAGATCAACCCACCCGGCACGAGAAAAGGTCGGGCTGCTTGGCCCGTATTCTTGCGGGTAATGGTAGGCGCTGATCTGCCTGGGATTTTCAACGGCCACCGAGTTACGCCGTGCCGCAAGAAAGTACACGACCAGCGGTCCATCGACGGAGCCCAATGCGCTGGCTGCGGGGATGTTTTGCCTCGACGGAAGGCGACTGTGGGCAAGGAACGCATCCTGGCGACCTATATTAAATTGACGATAGTGTTCAAGACCATGGCTAACCCCGTTGATGTCCGGCACAAAATTCCAAAGACGCAGCAGGCCCGGGTACCCGTGGCGATCCAGCAGGCTGAATATCTGCTGATACGCGAGTTTGGCGGCGGTCTGTATAGGGGGGTGAATCAAACCATGATTGCCTGCTGGAAGGTCGGCTACGGCCACGGTGATGCCGCCAAACAAAAAGTCGCGGCTGCAACGGTAGGTAATATCACCAAACGTCCCGGCAACCACCGGTTGCGTGGTCTTCCATATTTCACATAGATCATCTCCCCGGCCGGATAACGGTATCTGTAATATTCCCTCAGGCCTGGCACCATCCCCTTCTCCAACAAACTCGGTTTGGAAGGTGACGATTCCCAGCAAACCTTCCTGCCTAGATAGTGACGGCAACCCGTCATCGGCAGGACGGGCATAAGAAAAATAAAGTTCTCCCGCATCAGTAAGCAAGGCGTTCGCTCTTGGCGTCATCGCTATACTCGTATATCTTCTTTACGCCGCCTCCAGGCTGCCCATGAACGACGTGCATGACGCAGGGAAGACAAGTAATAAATACCCTTAAAGACGGCAAGAGAGGGCCAAATCGGCGTCTTCCTGAAAATATCTCCGGCAAGGACCGAGAGTACCGCCTCTCTGGCCCTCAGCACGTTACACGAGCGCATAAACATGTCGCGCATGGCGGGCTGGCTGATGTGATAAATATACCAGGAAAAGACCTTGCCGCCGTGGCGCACCCGGCGATCAAAATCCCTGAGCGCCCTGGCGGCGCGCTGCGGCTCACGCAGGCACGTGTCGATGGTCTCGGCGCCGATGAATGCGCTTTGCATCGCCAGCATGACCCCCGAAGAAAAAACCGGGTCGATGAAAGCGAATGCATCACCCAGCAGCAGATAGTTGGGCCCATGGGTTTGATCGCAGGCATAGGAGTAGTTGCCGGTGGCCTCGACATCGGTAGTGCGCTGGGCATCCACCAACCGTGCGGCGAGGGCAGGGCACATTTCGATGGTTTCCTGAAAAAACTCGTTTACGGGTTTGCTTCTGGATTTGAGGTAGTACGGCCACACCACGGCCCCTACACTGGTCGTCCCGTCCGCGAGGGGAATAAACCAGAACCACCCGTGCTCAAACCAGAATAACGAAATATTCCCTTCTTCCTTGCCGTCAAGGCGCTGGGCACCGCGAAAATGCGCATAGAGGGCGGAGCCATTATGCTTGGGGTTGCGGCGCTTATATTTGAAACGATTACCCAGGAACGTATCGCGGCCGGATGCATCCACCAGGAAGCGTGCCCGCCAGGTTTCCTGGCGGCCATCTTCGTGCTGCGCAAGGACGAGCGCCCCGGCGTTATCCGGCAAGAACTCCACGGCGTTGGCACGGCAGCCTTCCATCACCCTGGCGCCCTTTGCCCCGGCGTTGCGAATGAGGATCTCGTCGAATTCCGAGCGCCGCACCTGATAGGCCATCGGCATGGATTTATCCCATGCGTCGGCAAAAGAAAAGGTCTGCATCTTCTCTGCATGGTAAGGTGAATTGAACTCTGCCCCCCATTTTTCCATGCCGATGCGCCGGATTTCCTCCGCAACACCCAATTCCTGCAATAAGGGTAAATTGGCCGGAAGTAGCGATTCACCGATATGAAAGCGGGGATGGTGCATCTTTTCCAGAACAGTCACCTGGTAGCCCCGCCCTGCCAGTAGCGCACTGATCGTGGAGCCCGCCGGCCCCCCGCCGATCACCAGGACGTCACAGATTTGCGTTGCCGGAGCCGAAGTGGTTATTTCATCTTTTCCCATTATGATCTGCTCCATTTTAATTTTTTCACGAAACATTTGCGCCGACGGCGTGCGCGTCGACAACCCTATCCGCAAGCAGGGACGGGATTTTTATAATTGCGCATTACTGAGCGCCATTGGCAAAGACACACCGCGCAGTCCGTGGCTCGCGCACCGTTCCAATAGCCGGGGCAATACCTCAAGTACAACCGGCTGGCCATTACGTGTACGTGCCGATCCTCCATCGTGCATCAACAAAATGTCACCGGCAGACAGATTGTGGACGAGGCGACAGAGCACCACATCGGGATTACGACAAACAGCGTCATAGCCGCGCCTGGTCCAGGCCACATGCTGCATATGGGTCTGGCGCAAGACACCACCCAACCATGGACTGCGAAAGCCAAATGGGGCACGAAAAAACCTGGAGCTGATGCCGTTATTCGCGGAATGGATAGCCTGTTGCGTGGCAACGACTTCCATTTTTAGTTTCTTTATACCACTAAATGCAAATAGATTTCGGTGATTATAGCTGTGATTTTCTATGCTATGTCCGCGACGCACGATTTCCGCAACCAAATCTGGTTGTGCGGCCACTTTCTCGCCAATACAAAAGAAGCTGGCTTTCGCGCCATAGAGATCCAGTTGATCCAGCACCAGGGGGGTTACGTGGACATCCGGCCCGTCGTCAAAAGTTAATGCTATCTCACCGCGACCTATGGCCGCTTTTGGCAGGCGTACCAGGTTGGTGCTGATTATTTTGCAGCGTGGACACATGACCAGAGATCCCAACACGGCATTTCCCAAGGCTGCTGCACCCGCTAGGGACCATAACACCGACGTCAGCAGCATATTTCCAGAACCCTACGGTTCCAAGCCATCTGGGGCAGACCATACTCCATGGAAACAACCTCCAAAGTATATCGTTTCGCCGCTGTTGGCGTGTTCGTTAAGGTGCCCAATCGGTCCGCTGCCGCTTGGTGTGAAGTGTGGCATGATAGATGCCTCCCAGCAAGTCGGAGCCTCTTCCAATGACAAATGAGCCTGAAAGGAGCACGTGATTCCAAAGTGAACTGAGCCTGAGCGGTCTGGGTGTGGGATCATCGGAGGATGATCGTGACACTCAAGACCCAAGGATTACAGACCTTCGACCAAATCCATGCCTTTGTGGAAGGCGCCCAAGCCCTCGATTTTCAAGCTCCCTCCAGAGACGAGGCGTATGACTGGATTGTCGACGAGCTGCGCCGCTATACCCCAGCCGACGTGCAGGCTCTCGCGGAGCTGGATGCCCTGCATGACACGTTGTCGGGGCCGGCCACCCGCAAGCTCTGCGAGCGTGCCTACGGGGTACTTCACGACGCCCGCTATGAGTGCCAAAGTCATCGGCATTGCCCCGGCCAAAAACGCCTCCCAGACCATCTATGACCCCACCTGCGGCCCGGGTCGCTGCTCCTCAAGGCCGCCCCCGAGGCCAAGACGGGTGTAACCAACTACGGGCAGGAAACGGACAATGCTACCTCAGCGTTGGCAGAAAGGTATAATACAGGAACTCCTGACGGGTAGGATTCGCTTGTCCATAGTGGGACCCATCTCGGTTTCGGGCAGAATCAGTCCAACCGAGGAGATGCGGCAGTGATAAACCATTTCGCCGTGTATTGGCTTAACCGAAAAATTCGTTGAGTGAGGTGAGAATATTATGGAAAAAATAGATATCGTAGCCGCTGAAATAAACAATCTGATAGCTAATACACAAACCATGACTCTGGCTACACTGGATTCAGCAGGTGTCCCAGAGGCATCTATGGTGCCATTTATTCATGATGCGGCAACACATCAGTTTTATACTGCCGTGAGTGGACTATCCCCGCATACAGCCCATCTGGCGGCCAAAAAGCCCACGGGGATAATGATCATCGCGGATGAACAGGGTGCCCCTCAGGTGCTTGGCAGAAAGCGCGTGAGCTATACGTGTGACGTCCATGAAATCTTCAGGGAGACCGAAATTTGTCATATACTCTACGAGCAGTTCAAGACCAAGTTCGGCGGCATCATGGAACTATTATTTCAGTTACCTGACTTTCGCGTGTTCGGCCTCGATCCTTTATCCGGGCGTTATATCGCAGGCTTCGGAGGCGCCTATATCTTAAAGAGTGATTCCATCACCCCGATTGGTCCGGACAATCTCCGGAAGGGACCCGAACTGGATAAGGCGCCATAGCCACCGCCCTGCCAGACGCAGGTATGACCAGACGGATGACGGCCTGCTACTACAAAAACGGTTCCCGACTGCGTTACCGTGATCGTCAGAATCCAGGATGACACCGAGCGTTCACAAAACGGGTGCTTGTGAGGCTATCAGCCGTTACACCCAAAACATGAAGCCACCAATCTATTGACGCACAATGCATCTATCGCTGGTAGTAACACTTGTCCCAGTTACATACGTGCGGTTGTTATCCTTTCCACAACACGAATCCTCAATGTCAGGAAAACATGTGTCTGGAATAATTTCAAAAACGGTTCCTCGCTGTTTCAAGTGGGTAGCCTGAGATCCAGCTTGCCGAGGATCAGGTAAGCCATGTTGATAAAGTTCCTGTGGGTGCGATAGCCCCGGGCCTTGGCCTTGGCGGATTGGATCAGGCTGT
>JAMCRJ010000071.1 GCA_023381645.1 Gammaproteobacteria bacterium | reverse complement strand
CCACTATCAGTCTTGGATGCTGGCGGAGGTAAATGCGCTGCGTAACGCGGTGGAGCATGGCACTTCGACGACCGTGCTGAAGTAATCCGGCATGGGAAATGTCTGACCCGATACTTTCAGTCGCCCACCTGTCCGTGGATCTGGGCGGCCGCAGCATTCTGCGGGATGTCAGTTTTGACCTCTATCCGGGACAGCTCTGTGCTCTGATCGGTGAGAATGGTGCGGGTAAAACGACCCTTTTGCGCGGTCTGTTAGGTCTGACGCCGATCCGTGCGGGGCAGGCCTTGATGGATGGTGCGCCAGCGGGTCAGCGCCGTGCTCTGGTCGGCTATGTGCCCCAGAAAATCGCTTTTGATGCGGATACCCCCCTGCGGACCAGAGATCTGGTGCAGTTGGGGCTGGATGGCCATCGCCTGGGTCTGCCGCTGTTTTCCGGTCGTAAAAAAGCCTTGGTAGATCAGGCGTTGCATGCGGTTGGGGCAGAAGACTTTGCGGATCAGCGGGTTGGAGAACTCTCCGGCGGCCAGCAACAGCGGGCGGTTATCGCCCATGCCCTGGTGCGTCAGCCGCGCCTGCTCATTCTCGATGAGCCCTTGGCTAATCTGGATTTCGGCAGCGCCAATGCGCTGGTGGCGTTGTTTGGGAGATTGACGCGTACCCGACAGATTGCTGTACTGGTGACTGCTCATGATATGAACCCACTCTTACCTGTCATGGACCGTCTGGTCTATCTGGTGGGCGGACAGGCCGCCACCGGCAGTGTGGAGGAGGTGGTGCAGCCTGAGGTGCTGAGTAAGCTCTATGGTTACCCGGTAACGGTACTGCGGCATGGGCGGCGGATACTCGTACTACCCGATGTCGCTGCTGAAGATGCCGAGGCGGGCACGGCAGCGTCTGTAGCGCATCCGGAAAAGGCGGTTTAACGCCATGTGGAATCTTTGGATGTTTTTGGAAAACTCCGGTTTCTTCGCTAGCGGACCGGTGCAAACCGCGTTGATCGTAGGGACTTGTGCAGCGCTGGTCAGCGCGGTGATCGGTATGTTTACCATATTGCGCGGCAATGCCTTTGCCGGACATGCCCTGGCCGATGTAAGCAGCGCCGGCGGGGCGGCCTCCTTCCTGCTGGGCATCAATCCCTTGCTGGGTTTTCTGGGTATGGCCTGGATTGCGGCCTTCGGCATGGAGTTTCTTGGTGTACGCAAGGTGCGGGAGCGTGATCTTGCCACGGGCATCGTTCTGGGGGCGGGATTGGGGCTGTCGGCGCTCTTTCTCTATCTGGACGTGACGACCACCAGCACTACGGGCGCAGCGGTGTCGGTGATGTTCGGCTCCATGTTTGCGATTCCGCAGAGTCTTATCGGTCCTGCATTGATGGCCTCCGCCGGGGTGTTCTTGCTGGTGGGTCTGCTCTACCGGCCTATGATGTTGATGGCGGTGGACCCTGATCTGGCGGCGGCGCGGGGTATTCCCCTGCGTTGGATCGGTTTGCTGCAACTGCTGGCCCTGGGACTGGCGGTAGCAGTCTGCGCCCTGGCCATCGGCGCGGTGCTGGCGACAGCTTTGCTCATTGGCCCGGCGGGTGCGGCGATTCGCCTGAGTCGGCGCCCGGTACAGGCGATATGCTGGGCCATTGCTATCGGTTTGACCGCGGTCTGGGTGGGTATCTGGATGGCCTATGAGAGTTACTACTGGTTTTCCGGTAATGCCTGGCCAGTGAGCTTTTTTATCGTGGCGCTGGTGTTCCTGTTTTATTTGGCGGCGGTGCTGGTGGCTAAAGTAGCGGGCTTGTCAGCGCGTCCGAAGTCGGTCAGTTGGCCGCACTGCGAGGCATAGGGCATGTTTTCCAGTTTCATGATCAATACCTGGATTGCCGCCACCGCCATTGCTTTTGTCGCTGCTTTCATCGGCTTTTTTGTGGTGGTACGGCGCTCCGCCTTTGCCGCCCATGCCTTGCCTCTGGGCGCTTTTCCGGGGGCGGCGGCGGCCAACCTGCTGGGAATCGATCCGTTGATCGGGTTGCTGGTTTTTGTTGGAATGGGGGTTTTACTCCTGCGCCAATTGGTGCGCATGGGGCGCCGCGATGTGGGCACCGGGCTGCTGCTGGTGCTGTTTCTGGGGGTGGGTGCATTGTTGCTCAGTATGACCAGTGCGTATGCACCGGCGGTGTTTTCCCTGCTCTTCGGCGAGGTGCTGGGGGTCAGCGACGCCGATTTGTGGCCCATACTGGGCATCTGCGCGCTGGTGGTTGTGGGCATCGCTCTGTATTTTCGGCCTCTCTTGCTGGACTCGACTTTTCCCGATCTGGCGGCCTTGCAGGGGATTCGCGCCGCACGCATGGATCTGGTGTTCCTGACCCTGCTGGCCCTGGTAACTGCCACGGCCTTGCCGGTGGTGGGGGCCTTTCTGGTGTTCACCCTGCTGGTCGGCCCGCCGGCCGCCGCCCAGGTGTTGAGCGGCAATCCCATGCGCGTGCTGGTGCTGTCCGTGGTTTTTGCAGAGGGCTGCATCTGGAGTGCTATCGCACTCTCCTACTGGACCAACTGGCCCATCGGTTTTTTTGTCGGGACCATCGGTGCGGGCTTGTTTACGGTGGCGCGTTCTTACCGGCACTGGAATCAGCGGCAGCGCAATTTCGTGGCGCTATAAATACTGATCGCACTTTTTCAACTGCCGGATTTTGGATTAATCGTTATCAGGGAGTTCCGGCCTTTCCACCAGGGGTTCTATCTCCGGGGGCCCAAACTCCGGGCGCTCGATTTCGGGATGATGTAATACCGGAGGGAGCACCGGCATCCGCGGTATGATGGGGAAATCAAAGTCCATGGGGTTGACGCTGAAGATGACGCGTTCCGCATTGACGACGCCCGGTGCCTGGACCCTTCCCTCGACGGCGACCATGCTGCCTGCCCGCATGTTCGCGGCATCCCCGTTTTCATAGAGGGTGTGGGGTCCCTCCACCAGAGATATCCCGTGGGTGGTCCAACCGTTATCCCCGCGAGCCAGGTAACCCACCAGG
>JAMCRJ010000106.1 GCA_023381645.1 Gammaproteobacteria bacterium | reverse complement strand
GGCAGATAGCCTCCGGGATGGACAATGACTTGCACGTCAGGTTGGAGATGAATGCCATGTATCACCCCAAAAATACCGGTCAACTCATAACTGGTTTCGGCATGGGGCAACCCGCGCAGGCTGGCCCGCGAGAAGCCCACCGACAGGGAGTCTTTCGCAGAACGAGGGATAAACCCTGCCAGACGCAGACCTCCTCCAACATACCAGGGTACTGGATTGATGGGGCTTGGCGCTCCACCTCCCTGGAGAAAGGCCCCCCAATGCAGAGGACCTGTCTGCCAACGGTATTCACCGATCCCATAAAAACCGCTCATGTTGGGACCCAAACTGGCGGCTAGGGATTCTTTCTGCCGATTGCGCAGGAAACCCATCTTGAAGGTATAGCGGCCGCCGTCCAGTGCGCCGCTTTGATCAGTTGCGCGGCAAACCTCCCCGTTCAGGGGGAGGTCAAGAGCGCGGCGGGGAGGTGGCTCAATGCCACCGCTCCTGCCCTGGCAGGGTGCAGCCCTAATCCGGTGTTTGTTGCTGCTCGATGTACTGGCGAATAATGGAAATGGGCGCGCCTCCGCAGCTTCCGGCAAAGTACGATGGAGACCAGAGCGCTCCACCCCACAATTTCTTGCTGACGCTGGGATAATTCTTTTTGCGGATCATGCGGCTGGAAACCCCCTTGAGGCTGTTCACCAGTACCGAAACGGACACGGTCGGCGGATAATTCACCAGCAAATGCACATGGTCATCCTCCCCGTCGAACTCCACCAGTTCCGCGTTGAAGTCCTGGCAGACGGCAGCGAAGACGCCGCGCAGGTCGGTTAGTACCTCGCCGGTGAATACACCACGTCGGTACTTGGTCACAAAGACCAAATGAATATGCAGGTTAAAAACGCAATGCCTGCCATGCCTTATCTCGTTTGCATCGGTCATCGGCCAAGCATACAATAGAACCATGCTGATTCGCAAAGCCGTGCGCTACCGATTGGAACCCTTACCTGAGCAGGAACATCTCCTGTCCCGTGCGGTCGGTTGTGTGCGCTTCGTCTGGAATCGGGCGCTCTCGGTCCAGAAAAGTTATCTGGAGCACGGTTGCGGCCTCTTGTCCTATGTGGACATGGCCAAGTGCCTGACCACCTGGCGGAACGGGGTATCTTTCGGCTTTCTGTCCGAATCCCCCGTCCACCCCCAGCAATGGGCACTGAAGTTTCTGGACCGTGCGCTCAAGGATGCCTTTGACAAAAGCAATCCCAAGCGATTCCCGACCTTCAAGAAGAAGGGTTTGCACGACAGCATGCGCTATCCCGACCCGGAGCAGATCAAAATCGACCTCCGGCCCCAGGATGCCGATGGAAGGACGCTGTTCCCCAAAATCTTCCTGCCGCGCATTGGCTGGGTGAAGTTCCGCAAATCCTGCATCATCGGTGGTGAAATTCGCAATGTCACCGTCAGTCGCTCAGGCGGACACTGGTATGCTTCCATTCAGACCGAGAAGGAAGTTCCGGACCCCGTACATCCATCCACTACCGCGGTTGGTGGCGACCGGGGTGTGGCGAATCTGCTCACGTTGTCCGATGGCACCATGTTCCTGCCAGTGACGGCCTATCGCGACCTGCAAAAGCGACTCGCCAAAGAACAAAAGAAACTGGCGCATAAAGTGAAGTTTTCGGCCAACTGGAAAAAACAGAAGGCCAAAATCACGCGACTGCATCAGCGCATCGCGGAGATTCGCAAGACCGTACTGCATCAGGTCAGCACCGCCATCAGCAAAAACCACGCGGTCGTGGTGCTGGAAGATCTGAAAGTACGGAACATGACGGCGTCCGCAAAGGGCACCGTCGAGCAACCCGGACGCAATATCCGGCAGAAATCAGGACTGAACAAATCCATTCTCGATCAGGGCTGGGGACAGCTCCGCCAGATGCTGGGCTACAAGCTTCAGTGGGCCGGCGGCATGCTGCTCCTGGTGGACCCGGCCTACACCTCGCAAATCTGTCCGGTTTGCGGTGTGGTGGATGCCGGAAACCGTAAAGTACAGGCAGTATTCCGTTGCCTGCACTGTGGGCATGAAGCCCATGCCGATGTGAATGCGGCACAGAACATCCTCGCAAGAGGACTGGCAACCCCGTATGGGGTTGCGTCAACGGCAGGGCTTGCCGGGGTAGTCTGTTCTCCAGAGTAACGGGGAGTTGTGTCGGCTCAAAGGGGCCGGGGCAATCGAAGTGGCTGAAGTAGGGCCGCTGCTGGCAGAAAGGAATCCTCGCCCTTCCCGATCTCAAGATCGGCAGCCGTAGGCTGAGGGCGAGGAGGATGTCAACCAGTTCAAGCATCATGAGGACGCCTTGGGAAAAGGGTTGTTGCCAGGGATGGATGGCGTCGGCGCCAAAAACACCTGTCTGCAAGGTGGTATCTCCGCCACCAAGCACGACCATGGTCCCCAGACTGGAAAATGGGTACGTCGGCATCCCCTGCAGATTTTGGCTCAGGATGGGAACAATCCCAAAGGACGCATTGAGCAGATCGCAGGCTACGCCGGCGTTGTCGAAATAATCATTGGCATTCAACAGACCGAGCCGCACGGTGAGTGGGTTCCATTGTTGCTGGAAATACAGTCGATAGAGCCGCACAAGGCTATGGACAGTCGTGAGGTTGCTGACGCCCTGAATATCGCCCACATAGGCTTCTGGGTTGCCGGTATCGACCGCGAGAAAGTTCACGACAACCTTGCCGCCATGCCACTCTCCCGCCTCCGCGCTGTCCCAAGAAACCCCACCGATGAAGAGCGCATTTCCCACGCTCCCCGATGCCAAGCCCCCCGCCAGATCGCTGACGACTTCTCCCTGGAACTTGGCTTTTGTGCTAAGGCCGGCCCAGAAGGACTGTGTGGTCACTGGTTCGTCGGCATAGGCAGAGGGCCATGTTGCCATCAGAAAAAAGGCCACCACCAACCATGAATATAGACAGCGCATAACCACACTCCTTGCGAACGCCCGCCAGGGCACCCCCACAAATCAGCGGTAATGCTCCACAGCAGACCATTTCTGCGTATTCCGGCGGCATCCGGCCACTGATTCCACGGTGATCCGGCCACCGAATCCATGAACATCCGGCCACCCGTTCCACGGGCATCCGGCCACTGATTCCACGGCCATGCGGCCACCCCTGGGGG
>JAMCRJ010000002.1 GCA_023381645.1 Gammaproteobacteria bacterium | reverse complement strand
CCCCCCTCCCAAAGGCGGCCTCACCGGACTCTGGGAACTGATAAAACAACCGGAAACCCAGCAAACCATCCAGTTCCTCATGCTCCTCGGCAAACACTTCCGATCCTGCCGACTCAAACACTGAGGCTCGGATGTTTTCCGCGCTGGCAGAGCTGGACGCCATGCCCGATTGTGGCCGGGTTTTCCTTCTGGTGTTGGGTAGAGGCGATGGAGTGGTCTCATTTTCAGGGGTTACGAGCCGAGGTGCGATATGTGCAGGTATCACTTGATCATTGCGACATGGATGGTCGCAATGCTGTGCTTATCCGGATGTGCTGTAAGTCAACGAGAAAAGCCGCTGACGATTGGAACAACGTATACTGCTGCAGTATCCATGGCCATGCTTAAATTCAAGGTATTGTCCTACAAAGGTGATGGTTGGTATGACGTTCAACTGATCGGTAGCAACATGGAGCCTTTTACCACCACTGAACCCGCGCTGATAAATTCCCATGCTCTTTCTATCCTGCAACCCAGCAAGGGCAATTAACCCTCCATAACCCCTGCAGGATGCTTGCGGGGCGTCCTTTCCGGAAGCCCCCTCCTTTGTTGGAGGGGGCCAGTGCGGCCGTACCATGAAGACCGACCGGGGTGACGATGGCGGGACATTTTGTTGACCGCACATGGTCGAAGTGGTGTATCTTCCATGATCCGGGCGCGGGGGCGATCGGATGTGATCATCGTGCCGACCTGGTCATTCGTGTCCACGGATCGGCCATGCCGCCATCTGGTGTGACTTCGAGGCTGCTGATGCCATTTGTTTCCATGCTATACGGGGAGTGATCTGATGACCATGCAGGACTGGGTATTCATGTACATTGCACTGGCTTTTGTGGCCGCCAACCTGCCGTGGTTGAGCAATCGCCTGTTCTTCTTTCGCAAGGTGGCTGGCGGTAAGGTATTGCGGCAGTACCTGTTCGAATGGCTGGTAATGTATCTTGTTGTCGGGATTATCGGCATGGGTATAGAGGACGGTCTGAGTGGTCATCTCCATGCGCAGGGCTGGGAGTTTTATGTAGTTACTTTGTGTATGTTTGCTGTTTTTGCCATTCCGGGATTTATCTGGCGCTTCAATCTTTTGCCAATATTGCGCAGATCCTGAGTCGTTTCCTGCTGGTGTCTGACGCACTGTTTTTGCGGAAAATCCCCACGCAGAGAAAATTCTGTCGTTCGAGGCTCGCCCATTGCGTCCGCTTGTGCATTCCGGATGGTGAGGTATAGAGGGCTATCGGCAGTGCCTGGACTGTTGGGGTCCGGGTGCACTGTCGCATCCGCAGCGCAGACGCAACGATGCCTTTGCCCGTTCGTCGGACATCAATCATCCAAACCAATAAGCATATAGATATAATATATCGGTCTTTCAGCTTTTGTACGCCGTCGATTAGGCTTTGTCCCTGATGTTCGCCGAGCCGGTGCGATGAATCATGGTGACAATCGATAAGATGGTGCTGCAATGGAATTGATCCGACAATCAGACTTTCTACTGGACCCGCGAAAGCAGGAGGACCTGCGACGTTTCGCGGAGGGCATGACTCGCGAACAATTGCTGTGGTCCAGCGGCTATTTGACGGGTTTTGGGGAAAGTGCGCCTGCCTCAAAAATACAAGGAGACATTGGAGAAAAGATCACCATACTGTTTGGCACGGAAACCGGTAATGCCAAGCGGTTGGCGGAACTTTTGGCGGCCAGGGCCCAGGCGATGGGTGTGCAAACCAGCATTCAGGACATGTTGACGTATGGTCGTGCACAATTGCGCCGGGATCGCGCCATCGTGCTTATTGTCAGTACGCATGGGGATGGTGAGCCACCAGACAGTGCCCGCATGCTTTTGGCTTCACTGACCGATGGGCCGGTTCCGGATCTGCACGGCAGCCGCTTTGCCATATTGGCATTGGGTGATGCCAGTTATCCAAAGTTTTGCCAGGCGGGAAAAGCGTTCGATATGGCCCTCGCTTCCGCCGGCGCCGAGCGCCTTCTCCCCCGAGTCGATTGTGACGTCGATTACGAAAGGGATGCCATGTATTGGATGGAGCAGGTCCTGGGGGCACTCACCACCGGCAAGTCCGCTCCGGCAGTACCGTTTCCGGCTCTCGTTCCGAAACAGGGATACTCGAGCCACGCCACTTTCCCCGCCGTTCTGCTGGGCAAGGTGAATCTCTCCGGCCGCGGGTCGGACAGGGAAGTCTGGCATCTCGAACTGGACCTCGACGGATCTGGCCTTCACTATGCACCAGGCGATATCGTGTCCGTTGCTCCGAGCAATCCGCCCCAACTCGTAGAAGAACTGCTCGACCGGCTCGAGTTGGACCACAAGGCCTCCGTACGGACCAGACAGGGTGAAATGCCGCTGGTGGAGGCCCTCGCCGCGCACTATGAAATCACCAGAATCACATGGCCCTTTCTGGAGCGTTACGCGCGCCTGAGTGACGCGAAGGCTTTACAAAGTGCGATTGCCGGGCGGGATGTCAACAGTCTCGACACCTGGACAGACGGCCGGGAAGTCATCGACATCGTCGGGCAATACCCTGTCAAGGGGCTTGGTGCGCAATCCTTCGCCGACTGCCTGCGGCCCTTGCCGCCGCGGCGCTATTCCATCGCCTCCAGCCTTCTCGCTACCCCGGGCGAGGTCCACCTGACGGTCGCCGCCGTCCGCTACAGCAGCCACGGGCGGGAGCGTCTGGGGGTTGCCTCGACATTTCTGGCGGATCGTGTCGCCATCGGCCGGCCTGTACCCATATTTATCGAATCCAATGCCGAATTCCGGCTACCCGAAGATTCCGGACAGGCGACGATCATGATCGGGGCAGGGACCGGGGTGGCCCCCTTTCGTTCCTTCCTGCAGGAACGGGAGGCGTTGGGCGCTGCCGGAAATAACTGGCTCTTCTTCGGGGACCGTCACTTCAGCACCGATTTTCTATACCAGCGGGAGTGGCTGCGCTGGCTCAGGGATGGGCGCCTCACCCGACTCGACGTCGCTTTCTCCCGCGACCAGGAACGCAAGATATACGTCCAGGACCGTTTGCGGGAACGTGCCGGTGACGTATTCGCATGGCTTGAAGAAGGTGCCGCCGTGTATGTTTGCGGGGCCGAAGCGATGGGCAGGGCGGTACATCAATCCCTGGTGGATATCGTTCAGTCGGCCGGGCGCACGCAGG
>JAMCRJ010000078.1 GCA_023381645.1 Gammaproteobacteria bacterium | reverse complement strand
GGAGATCGTGCGACAACTGGTGGAGCGACAAATCGCGCAAAACCTTGCGGCACCAAGGGGTCAGAGAGTTTGACACTGCGAGGCGCATCATCATGGCACTGAATCTGCAGCAGGGCGGACAGATGGAGCCGGTACGAATGGTCCTGTACGGCCAGAACGGTATCGGCAAGACCACATTCGGGGCAAGCATGAACCGTCCGTTCATCCTGGCCGTCGAGGATGGCATCGGCACGATGCCGGTCTGGCATGACAAGGCCCATGCCAAAAATTACGACGAGATCATTCAGACCCTGATGGATGTCGGCGGCTATTTTCAAAAGGGAGAATTTCAATCCCTGATCGTCGATTCGATGGATGCCCTGCAAGGCAAGATTCAGGAAAAGATTCTGCGGGAGCATGGCAAGAAAACGCTGAACGATTTTTCCTACGGCAAGGGCTATGAACTGTTCAAGCAGGAATGGGAAGGTTTCCGCAATCTCATGGAACGGTTCCGGGTGGAATTGAGGGCGAATGTCTTGCTGATCGCGCAGACCGAATCCAAAACCGTGGCCGATCCGGTCAATGGTCCGCATGATACCTACGTGATGCGGCTGGACAAGCGCGCCGTGGGCGTGTTGCGGGATTGGGCGGACCTGGTGGGATTCGCGCAGCTCAAAGCCGATCCGGTACGCGACAAGGACGGAAATATCGTGCGTCTCGTAACCAATGGTACACGTATTTTGTGTACCGCCCCGAACACGGCTTTCGACGCCAAGAACCGCTTCGATCTGCCACTGGAGTTACCTTTAGCCTGGAACTCGGTGGAAAAAGCCATTCAGGACGCCTATCAACGGCCCTTCGATCCGCATCGTTTCGCCCAGGCATCCATTAGCGGCTTCGGCGCGCCGATACCTCCGCAAGGGGATGCACCCCGGCAGGGGGTTGCCCCCCCGCAGGGGGCTGGCACCCTGCAGGGGACCAGCGGCCAGCCAACACCCGGCTTTGGATTGCCACAGCCGCGCCCCATGCCGCCATCACCAACCTCAGAATTCTGTGATTCGCCGTCTGCAAAGCTGCCGCCTGCAGAACATGGACAAGCGCCGACGGCGTGGCCGGTGGCGATTCGTCCCGCGTTTGTTTCGACGCGCAGGCCAACGGGACCGGGGATGTAGGAAGACACACTGTAAGGCAACAACCGGCAAAAACCTTGCGGCACCAAGGGAATTGAGGGCAATTCATTCACGCGGTAATTGAGAAAAGGAGTGTTTATCATGGTTATGGTCAGTATGCAGGGCATCGACAAGGCGTCCACCGGCATTAGCGACAAGATCGAGCCGGGAATCTACGATGTGCAGGTTACGAAGGTCGAGGATGGTATCCCGCTGAAGGGTGGACAGTCGGGATATGGCTCGCGCTTTCATTTCACCATCATGACCGATGGCCCGATGAAGGGACGGGAGGTGCAGCATCTCCTGAACGTGCAGTCGGCCCATGCCGACAACCTGAAGTATTCGCTGCAGGAACTGGCGGGCATGGCGATCAGCAGCGGTGTACCGGAACAGGCGGTGTTCAATCAGAACATTAACACCCAGGGGATGCTGAATCGGTATCTGAGCATCGTCGTCGGTCCGCAGAAGAACAGTCCGCAGTATGTGGAGGTCAAGGGCTACATGCCCATGGGTGCCAATCAGGACCCGGCCAATTGGGAGAAGGTCAAGGACAAGTTGGTGGCTCCCGCCGCAGCGCAGCAGGGACCGTCGCAGACTCAGGGGGGTTGGGGTGCTGCCACACAGCAGCCCGCCGCCACCGCCGGTTCCTGGAACAACGCGCCGCAGGGTGGTCAACCCGTAGCGGGTCAGCCCGTAGCTAATCAACCCGTAGCGGGTCAGCAACCCCAGGTGCAGCCCCAGGCGCAAAGCACCTGGGGGAACGGACCGTCCTGCTGATCGTATCGGGGCCGAAGGTATCCCAGTCTGCCGGACATGGCAGCATTTCCAAGCCCTGTCAATGATCCGGCAGGGCTTTTTTCTTTTCGGTGAGGGTGGATCATGCAACCAAACGCGGAACAGATGGCGATCTTGCAAGCCATTCACGAAAGACACCAGTTTATCGCCGTCAACGCACTGGCCGGAACGGGCAAGTCCACCACGGTGAATTTTGCCGTGAACGGTGGTCCGTTGCAGGGCAAATCGGTGCAATACCTGGTGTTCAACAAAAAAAATGCCGATGAAGCCAAGGAAAAGCTACCCGGATTCGTGAAGGTGAACACGGCGCACAGTCTGGCGTGGAATGGTGCGCATCCTGCCGGTGGTCTCGTGAAAAACATTTATGCCGAGCGCCGTGTGGATCGTCTGTATGGCACTCTCAAAAACTGGAATGATCCCCGGTTTCTGGATTTTCTGCGATCCATGAAAGACGTGCGTCTGACCAAGGCGCAAAGCATTTTTCTGGTGCAGGACATGATCACCAGTTTCTGCCAGTCGGCGGATGACCGGATTCTCCCGCATCATCTGGATGCGTCTTTGAAAACGCAAATCGCCATGAAACTGGAGCGTACCGGAAACGAACGGTTTCTGGATGCGACGTTGAATTCAGCACGGAAAGTCGCCAACGATCTTTTTCAGAAGATGCTGGACCCCGGCGGAAACGCGCCCGTCACCCATGATGCGTACCTGAAAATCTGGTCGATGGGCAATCCGGTCATTCCCGCCGATCACATCCTGTTCGATGAGGCGCAGGATGCCTCGATGCCCATGATGGAAGGCGTGTTGAACCAATCTCACGCCCAGCTCGTATTCATTGGAGACACGCACCAAAGCATCTACGGCTGGCGGGGCGCGGTGGACGCCATGCAGGAATTGAAGCGGCGCTATCCGGAGACCCGCGTCCTGCCATTGCAATCCTCGTATCGCTTCAGCCAGGGGGTGGCGGACGCCGGCAACGTCTTTCTGACGGCGCTTTACGAAAAGGAACAGACGCCGGTGGAGTTCCGCGCCTTTTTGCGGGGCCTGGGCAACTATGATTCCCGCGTGGAGATGGGGAGCGAAACAGGGCGGGACAGGAAACCCACGGCCTTCCTGTTCCGCGGTAACGCCGCATTGGTCACCGCCGCCTTGCGGGGACTGGACCGGGGAGACAAGGTGTATATGGCGGGCGATCAGGCAGGAGAAATTGCGGATTTTCTGGATGCCTGTTGCAAGCTGTACCATCGGGAATTCACGACGCATCCGGACCTGCGTTTTTTCGACGATTTTCAGGAACTGCAAAAATTCACCGAGACGCGGGAAGGTCAGGGACTGGCGTTTCTGGTGGGCATGGTGACGAATCAGCATGGCATGATGCAACGGGAGATCGGTCTGTTGCGCTCGACCTCGTTCCAGACCGGAGCGGACTATACCCTGTCCACCATGCACCGCTCCAAGGGACTGGAATTTTCTCATGTGGTATTGGACGGCGGAGTGCAAAAACCTTTCGAGATCGATGAAGAAACCGGAGAACGCCCCGCCTTTTCCAATATTTCTCCGGAAGTCTGGCGGTTGCTCTATGTGGCCTGTACCCGCGCTCACGAGACGCTGTACCTCAATGGTCTTACGGAGACGATCCTGGCCAACGTGAATGGCTTGCCACAGCCGGTACATGCCGCGATACACGGACTGGACCGCTACCGGCTGAATGCCGCTCCGCGCGCGGCATGGGAAACCCTGGAATTTCCGCCCGTGCCAGAACCCCGATTGATCGGCATACCGTTTGCGGAAGCGAACCTCGTGCCGTCCTGGGTAGTCCCCGATTCCACCGGGAACAGTCCTGCCGGGGGCGTTCCTGCTGGGAGCATCCCTGCTGGTGGACAGTTCATGCCGACTGCTGCGAGTTGGCCGGAGGCAAATCCTTGGCCGGTTACAAGTCCTTCGCCGTCTGCAAGCCTACCGGCTGTAAGCCCGCCGGCTGCAAGCCCCCCGGCTGTAAGCCCGCGACTGACAACATCTCCTGCCGAGAATAAGGCGCAACCGGTAACGTGGCCTGCGCCCGTATGGAAAAATGGGATGTCTCCCGGATGAAGTTGCGATCTTATCAGGAGACGGCGATGAATGCGCTGCTGAATGACGCTGCTGACGGCCTGTGTCCGGTGGGTGTTCTGCCGACCGGTGCCGGCAAGACGGTCATCATGCGGGGAATTATCGAGCAATGGTTGCTGGATCATCCAGATCATAAGATTCTGCTTTTGGCCCATCGGACCCGCTTGTTGACCCAGGCGCGGGAACGGTTCGAGGGAAGCTCCCCGCAGGGGGTTGCACCCCGGCAAGGGGTTGCCCCCCTGCAAGGGGTTGCCCCCCGGCAGGGGGTTGCCCCCCGGCAGGGGGATGACTGCTCCCCGCAGGGGATTCCGACGCGGGTAGTGAGTGCGGGCATGGGTATGCGGGATGAAGCCGTACCGGGCAGTGTCACGGTAGCCAGCATCCAGACGCTTTCCGGGCTGGAGAATCGCCGCGATTGGGATCTGGTACTGGTGGATGAGGCGCACCGGGTGGGATCGGAAGAAGAGGGCGGTCTGTACGCGGCTTTTTTGCGGTCGCTGGACAAGGACCCGCCGATCATCGGATTGACGGCCACGCCCTGGCGGATCGTCGATAACCGGCATGTTCCCATCTATGGGGCGCAAAGCCTGTTTCAGAAAGTGTCCTGCTGGATTACTCCGCAGGAACTCATTGCGCAGGGCTACCTGTTGGCTCCGGAAGTCGTGCCGGTACGGTATGTTCTGCCGGCTGTGGGTATCCAGCTCGCGCACGGCGAAGTGGCGGCGGCGGAAATCGGTGGGTACCGTTCCCTGGATTTCACGCAACGGATACAGGAGATTCTGGAAAAAACCAAAGATTGTGACCATGTGCTGATTTTCTGCGACACGATCAAGGAAGCGGAAGCCGTGGCGGAAGCCCTTGCAGGGAGCCAGCCCCTTGCAGGGAGCGAACTCCTTGCAGGGAGCCAGCCCCTTGCGGGGGAGCATCCCCTTGCAGGGACGCAGTCCCTGGATAATGCCTGCGTTTTGCATGGTGGTCATTCCGAGGATGCGCGCAATGTGCAGATCGAGCGGTTTCGGCAAGGCGCGTTCCGGTATCTGGTGAATGTGGACGTGTTCACGGAAGGCCTGGACGTACCGGAGATCGATGCCATCGTATTGTTGCGCCGGACGCAATCGGTGGTGCGTTATCTGCAGATGGCCGGGAGAGGGCTGCGACCATTTGCCGAACGTCAGGACCATGAAGAAGGCAGGAAAACCACCTGCCGGATACTGGATTACGGCCAGCACATCGAGCGCCTGGGGCCGGTGGATGCCGCCCGGGGTGAGAACGCCATGCCGCTGGCATGGAACAGGCGGCGCTGGAAAAAACAGGGTGCAGAGGAAAACCCGTCATTTCCCGGCGAATTCATGGATGTAAGCGATGCCCCTCCTGGCATAGAACCGGAAGCCGCATTTTGTATGCTGGTAAAGGCACTGAAAGTGCTGCCCATCCGTGCGCGTAACGGTACGGACTTTTTGTTGCTGCGGTTCCAAATCGATGATCCCAGACCGCCTTCAAACAATCCTGTCGACATCGAAGCCACCGCCAGCGAGTCTGCCGACGGCAAATCTGCCGCCGATAAATCTGCCGACTGCAAGTCTGCCGTCCGCAGGAGCGCCGGCTGCAAGCCTGCGGGCTGCAAGCCTGCCGGCTGCAAGCCCCTGTGGATAGAGCGCAAGTTGCACGCCAGTGATCCCTCCTTGCAGGAAATGGCCCGGCGCTGGTCTCGAATCTCGGGGGTACCGGTGAAAAAGTCTTACGGCACCAAGGATCAGGATGCCTCTTTGCCTGTGCAGATGACGAACATGCTGAGTGTTGGGCAAGGATTTCTGGACTATGCGCCCTTTGCGGTGCGGGTGCGTTGGTCGGGGCGGATGGAACGATGGATGGTGGATGGCTGGCAGTGGTCCGGGAGGGAACACATGCGCATGGAAGTCGGAGACGAGCGCGCACTGAATGCATGGATTCAGCGCACGAAAGGTACGGAGGATACCGTGGAGCAGACCATGCGCCAGTTTCTCTATCGCCTGTCGCGCAGCGGTGTCCTGGACCTGCAGGATGATCTGCCGGAAGAAGTGATCCCTGAAAAACGCTTGAAGAAACAGCAAAGTGCAGGTGTTGGCGGGGTGTATAATAATAATGTAACCCCCGAACACCACACTGGCCCTGTTGAGATCGCTCCTGCGGAGGGCGCTCCTGCGGAGGGCGCTCCTGCCGAGGGCGCTCCTGCGGAGGGCACTCCTGCTGGATGGGCCGCGCCGGTTCCGCCACCATCTTTTCCACAGGCCACTTTCAGACTATCCGCCGGTTCATCGCCCTCTGTGGAACCGATGAGTTTCCCGCCATCCCGCCCACCCGCATGGTTATCCCAGGGGCTTGCATCCGGCAGTCCTGCGGACAGCAGTCTTGCAGACGGCAGTCCTGCCGACGGCAGTCCCGGATTTACAGCCAACGGAGTTACGGCGGGGGAGAATGTCGATTCACCACAGAACGTGGATATACCGACCGCCGCGAAGCTGGAGCATTCCGGGAATGCGGGTAGAGACGGGCAGATACGGGTACCCGCAGGAGCCAGTGTGTCATGAAGGAACTGGCGATTCTGGCCGGATTCCAGGGCGTTTTCCTGCCGGGACTGCTGACCCTGTTTTACCGGTCGTGGGAAAGCCGGAATCCGGGAGGGCAGGGCATCCTGCTGAATACGGACCCATTCTGGCGCAACTGGTCAAAAACGTCGGGAGTGCGGGTGGATGATCCCGAAAATGCCACCTGGGATGCGTCCGTTCCGATGCTCTGGTTCTTTGGGGAACAGGCTCGCCGCGCATGGCCGGACTTCCGCTCGATGCCCTATCAAGGGGATTACTTTTTGCTGGGTCAGGATCTGCGGGAGATTCAGGCGTGGCTGCCCAGACCGCTACCACTGTCCTGCGGAAATCACGGTCTGGCTTTCGGTTACTGGCGAGACCTGCAGTCGGCAAAGGGCTTGCAACCGGTAGGCTTGCAACCGGCAAATTCGCTGGCTGGCCTTGCCAAGCGTGCAATAAAAACAGGAGAAGAATCATGCCGTTGTTAAATACACCGCTATCACCGATCTCGATGATCGAAAATGCCAGCACCATCATCAATCCGGTGATCGGGCTGGTTTTCCTGACGGCCACGATCATGGGCCTGTACATGGTGATGATGGGCGGCTACCGGATGTGGCGGTACGGAATGCTGTCGGTCGAGGACCCAAAGCTCACGATGGGTTCCATCGCGTGGTCCATCGTCATTGGCTCCGTGATGTGCGGTCTGGCGTATTTCATGGGGTCCAGCCTGCTGACCTTCACCGGATCGGCCAGTCCCTCGCCGCTGGCCTATACCGGCCCGGGCGGACAGGACGTATCTACCGCCATCGTGGACATCATGCACTTTTTGCAACTGCTGGGGATTATCTGGTTCACGAGCGGAATGCGCATGATGTACCGGCTGAACACGGGCAACCCCCGGAACAATGAACACCATGATAAGGCGTGGATGCACCTGCTGGGTGGTTTGGGTCTGATCGACATTGCGGGCGTGGCGATGGCGATAGCCACACTTGCCGGAACGCAACTGCCATTTTGAGGTCCTGTGGACGGCATGTCCTGCTGACGGCATGTCCTGCTGACGGCATTCCTGCGGACGGCATGTCATGCGGAGGGCAATCTGTGTCCGATGGGAAGGGCAAAAAGGGGCAAAAAGCCTGCGGCACCAAGGGGTTTGAGGAACCGGTCCTCAATTTTTCATCAGGAGCAGGATCATGAAACTGAGTCATCGTAACAGGCAAATTCTGTGGGGTTTGGCCAAGGTGGTGGGTCTGACGGCCTTGTGTACCTCACCGGCGTGGGCGGTAACGGGATTGGTGACGGATGCCAAAAACGTCTACGACTTTGGAAGCTATCTCCCAGGCATCATCACGCTGGGGTCCACTACGGCCGGCCTCGCGGCTGGAGCGTATGGAGGCTGGCACATGCATAAAAAAGGGGAACTGGAACAACAGGGAAAGCAGATCGGCTTGAAGCATATTGCCTTCCCGATGCTCGGCGGAGCCGTATTGTGCGCCCTTCCGTGGATGACGGGATCGGGCGAAAAAACGTTTCTCAACATGACGTCCGGCAATGCCAATGTTTCGGCGGGATCGACCAGCGGCAATGTGACCGTCCCCTGATCGAAACGGGGATGCCTCTGTCGAGTGCAACACTTGCAGGATGCATCCCCTTACTGGCTTGCATCCCCTTGCGGGCTGCAAGCCATGCAGGCTGCAAGCCATGCAGGGTGCAAGCCCTTGCCGGATTTTTGAACGCACCAAAAAGGATGAAAAATCATGCTGGCCCAAACCATACAGTTGCACGGTATCCATCGCTGGAATGTGCTGTCCCAGCAGGTGGAAGATGAGATAGACGAGGAATCGGAAACCGGATTGCGCAGTATCGTTCGCCCGGTGGAGGAAACCCGTGAGGCCATGGTGCTGGAAGGGGGCGGGCTGGCTTCCTATTTCTGGCTGGATGGCGCGAAATCCATTCTGGATGCGGATGGCCTCATGGCTCTGGCTCAACACCTGTCGCAAATGATGGGTACGCTGTTCGAGCATCCGGGCCGGATATTGAGTATCCGGTATTTTCGAGATGTCACCCGCTCGCAGCAGCAGTACCAGAAAAATCTGGAATCCCTGACGGCGAAGGTGGATCGTTTGGGGTTCAAGCCGGAGTTCGCGCATTTTCTCATGCAGCGATCACGTCTGGCGAAATATTACGTGCCGCAAGGTGCGATCCTGTGCCTGGAAACCAGTTTGTCCGCGATTGACCCCCGTGTGGTGAAAGAAGCCGTCAAGGAAAACGCAAAAAAGGTAAGAAAAGCCAACATACCGTTATGGCTGATGAAAAACGGACAGAATCCGTTCAAGCTGCTGGACGATATGGACATGACGCATCGATCCACTGTCGCCAGTGTGGAGTCCATGTTTCGTCACCCGATGATCAATGTGTCGCTCACGCCTCTGGATGTGGATGATGCGGTCACGATTTTGCGCAATCAGGTGGGAATCGACCCGGTTTTCGATCATCAGCACCCGTTTTCCGTGGATCGAACACCGCAACCTCGCATCGTGAACGGAAAATTGCTGGTGCAACCGTCGCGCGTGGCGGAATCCGTGGTGCCGGAAGATATGGAAAATCTGAAAGGGGGCCTCGTTCGCTCCGGGTCCGGGTATTTTGTGCCCATGATCGTAAATCTGGGCGTTACCCGTCCGGAATCCGCGACGATGGCGGAACTGCTGCATGATTTGCGCACGGATATTCCGTTCAGCATCACCTGGAGATTGCAGGGTGGCGCTTATCAGTTGGCAAAAAGCCGATATTTCGCGGCGACCATGATGAAGTTCATGAACAAAACGGCCAACGGTCAGATTCAGGAATCGATCAAAGAACTGGAACAGGCGCATCTGAATCATCATGATCCGATTTGTGCCATGCAGATGATCGTGGAAACCTGGTCGTGGAATGACGAAAAAAACGCGCAGGAAACGGCATTGCGTCGCGCAAAAAATCTGGAAAGCAGTTTGCGCACGAATTGGGGCATCCGTTTGCAACGCATGGTGACCGATCCCATATCGTCGCATCTGGCGGCACAGCCGGGTTTTCTGGCGAAAAGCAGCACACCGATTCTGCCGGTCAATCTGTCGGATGCATTGAAACTGATGCCGTTTGGAATGGCGACCTCGCCGTGGTCGGCGGATGATCCGTCTCGGGCAACCTTCTGGATGCGTTCGCTGCAACGGAAAATCATGCCGTTTGCGTTGGGAGATTCCCGCGTCCAGAACAGTTTCATCGGTCTGATCTTTGGCTTGTCCGGTTATGGTAAGTCGGTCAAGGTGGCGAATCAGATTTTATCGCTGATTCTGTCTCAAAAAGATTTCCTGCCGTATCTGGCGCTGATCGACGTGGGGTACGGCGGTCTGGCCGTGATCGAGATGTTGCGCTATTTTCTGAAAGACCCGGATATAGCGGTGGGTTTCGATCTGCACACGCATGGGCGAACCATCAATCCATTCGATACGCCCTTGGGTTACCGTTTTCCGTTGGGTTCGCACAAGGCGTTTCTGGTGAATCTGCTGGTGTCGATTGTGCGGCAGCCCGGTCACACCTCCGAGGATTTTGTCGATCAGGTGGCGACGCCGCTGGTGGATTCTGTGTATCGATTGCGCGCCGACGGGATTCATGGCCGGCCACGTCTGTACGTGCCGGGAAAGAACCGGGAAATCGACGCGGCCATGCAGGACATTGAAACGGACCGCAAAACGAAATGGTGGGATGTGGTGGATGCGCTTTTTGCCAAGGGCGAGGTGGATCTCGCCATGACCGCGCAATGCCGCGCCATGCCGGTTCTGCCGGACCTGATCGACGTTTGCAATGATGATCCGGTCATCACCAGCCAGTTTGGGGACATCAAACATCCGCAGTTGGGCATACCGATCCTGAAGCTGATCGCGCTGGCGATCACCCAGGCGGTGGATCGCTGGCCGATGCTGGCGGGAATCAGTGATTTCAGTCTGAGCAAGGCGAAGCTCACGGCGGTCAACCTGGAGCATGTGGTCAAGGATCGTTCCACTTCCGGGCTGAAGCAGGCGGGCATCATGTACTTGATGGCGAGATTTCTGCTGACCAAGGATTTCCTGTTTCATCCTCTGGATGCCAAATCCGCGCCGGATGCGTACCGGCATTATCATGAGGTTCGCGCGGAGCGATTGTTCACGGCCCCGAAAATGGGTGTGTATGACGAGCTGCACAATACCAACGGCCTGGACGCCATTACCAACCAACTGGAAAAGGATGCGCGGGAATGGCGCAAGAACAACGGCATTTTGCTTCTGGCCTCGCAGATGCCGCAGGATTTCAGCGCGGTACTGGTGGATATTGCGACCAGCATCTACATTCTCACGAATCCCTATGGACCGAAGGATAATCCCCTGGTGGACAAGTTCTCCCTGACACCGGATGAAGCGCAGATTATCAGCAGCTATTGTGTGGGTGCGGGAGAAGGCGGATCGGCGGCTTTCTGCATCTGGCGAACCAAAAGCGGAGGAACGTTCAAGCAATTGGGCTATATCATGGCACCCCCGGCTGAATTATGGGCCTATACCACTACACCGAAGGACCGGCAGTTGCGTCTCTATCTGACGGACAAGATCGGTTACATGGAGAGTCTGGAGATTCTGGCGCAACGCTATCCGGGGGGATCGGCCATGAAGGATCTGGCGTTACGCAAAAAGATCGAGAAGATCAAGGAAATACAGGAGATGATGGCCCAACGGGATGAGGATGGGCTGGACCCGGACGTGAAAGGTCTGGGAGAGGAATTGGCTCGACTCTGGAATGAGTTTGTCCTGCGGGATTTGCGCAAGGCGAGTTAGATCCATCGTTGAGGAAAGGAAACGGTTATGATGCAAAAGAAAAACACCGGAATGTCCATCATCGGGCTGTTACAGAACGCCCCATCCGAAGCCAGCCCCTGCATCATTGATGTAGGGAAGTCCATGCGTCACTCACTACTAATAGGCGAAACGCGGGACGCCGCCATTGCAGAATACCTCAAGTCTGCCCTGAGTGCCCAGGAAAATTGTGTGAGCACAACCATTCGCAGGGGAACCACACAGGAGAACCATCATGCGTAACATTCCAATCACTCCAGTGCTTTTTCTGGTGGGCGCTCTGGCCCTTGCGGGCTGCGCGAACAATCCCTACGCTAGCAACGGCACTACAGCCGACACGGGCGGCGGGGCGCTCCTGGGTGCCTTGGCCGGAGCTGTCATCGGCAACCAGACCGGAGCGCCCCTGGCCGGAGCCGCTATCGGCGCGGGCATCGGCGGACTGGCCGGATATGCCGTGGGACACAACGGAAGCCGACAGCAGTACCAACCGCCACAGCCGGGGTACTACGCGCCGCCCGCCAACAATCCGTCGTGTCCACCGGGATACACTTGTGTCCCTACCGCGTCACCCTATCCATAGTCGTACCCTTGAGCCTGTACATGGCCTATCGTCAAAAACGTGCTACCTTCATTCATGCTGTATCACCATACATTACAAGGAGTTTCAAAAATGAACCGTCGTTTTTCCGTGATTCCCGTTATCGTTCTTTTGCTCGCCGCGCCCTTGGCGATGGCATCTACAACCGCTCCCGCATCCTCAACCACTACCACCGCCAAAACGGCGACCCGTGCTCAAGTCGTCAAGCAGAAACGGATCACCCATATCCAGGCTCGCATTGCCCGTCTGGAACGTCTGGAAACCATCTTGCTCTCCAAGAGCGAAACGCTGCGACTGGCCAAGGTGGCGCGCATAAAATCTCAGGTTAAAAAACTTCAGGCGCGACTTGCCGGACTAGAGAGCAAATAGGATCACCGCATACCGAGCAATGACCGGTGGTTGTTGGGATGGCGTCGCTATCGGCGTCATCCCATGTCGCGAATGGAATGCGGCAATGACTAGACCGTGGCCAGCATAAAAACTGCGAACATTTTTACCCTGTGCGAGCAGAGATGAAAGGAAGCCAACTTGCACAAAATCGCAAACAGGCCTGTCTTATCATTGGCATTCCGCTACCATGGCAAAGTAGCTCTGCATCATCACGGATTTTTGTTTACGGCACCAAGGGTATGGGAACATCAATCACAGGAGACTTCCCATGTCCGATACCTCGCATCTCATTCCCGTCCAGCGTAATGCCGAAGGGGAAGCCACTGTTAACGCCCGCGACCTGCATGAATTTCTGGAGGTCGGCAAAGATTTTTCGACATGGATTCAAGACCGTATCGTCAAGTTTGAGTTCGTTGAAAATCAAGACTTTACAATTTTCCCCGAAAATGGGGAAAATTCCTCTGAACGTGGACGTGGCCGTCCTTCCAAGGACTACCACCTGACCCTCGATATGGCGAAAGAGCTTGCCATGGTCGAGCGCACCCCCAGGGGCAAGGAAGCCCGGCAATACTTTATCGTCTGTGAGAAGGAATATCGGCGGCTGCGGGATCGGTCATCGGCGCAACCCGAAGTTTTGCGTCAACCCACCTTGAGCGAGCGATATCTCAATGGCCTGCCCCACGAAACGGTACTAGCCGAGTTCAAGCTGCTCATCGAACTCAACCAGTTCAGTCCCGGCATGGACAGGAATCAAGCGTTTCTGGGGGCTGTGGGCCAGATGGAAGTCATGGGCGTGCAACTTCGCCCTCTGCTGGCTCCCCAAGCCTTGGCTCTGGAATCTTCTCATCGGTACGCCGAACTGCGGCCCACGGACATTGCCCGGCGCTTCGGCATCCTGCGGCGGGATGGCAAGGAAGATCCGGCAGCGGTCAACCGGCTGCTGGCCGATCTGGGCTACCAGACGCACACGTCCAGGGAAACGCTGACCTGGACGCCGACCGCACTGGGCTGGCCTTTTGCTGTAGTCAAGGACGTGCCCCGCGCCACGGTACAGGGTGGCCGTCCGGTACGGCAACTGTTCTGGAAGGAAACGCTGCTGGAGAAGGTGGATATACAGGATGCATTCGTGCGGATGGGTTGCCTGCGGATGCAAAAAACCAGTCCGCAAATATCTTTGGAACTGCATTGACGACATTACCCTGCCCCGAACCCCATGCGCCTTTTGCGGAAGTTGTGGAGGCGGTTGCGCTCTGGTATCGCCATTTTCTGGCGATGCAGCCCAACGATTACCATGGAAGGCGTTGGGCCGAGCGCATGGTGGAATCCTCTCTGGTAATGCTCTATCGTCGTTGGGATCGCCGGGAAATCCTTGCCGATGGCGTCCGACTGTATTACGCACGGCAGGGTTACAGCCGTCAGGCTTGCAGCCCACAAGAGGCTTGCAGCCCACAAGAGCGTCGCAACCGGCAAACCATGCAACCAGGTGCGCGGTTACCACCGAAAAACACTGCGGGAAATGGGTTGCAGCTTCCCGTCAGACAGATGGACCTGTTTTAAGGCAAAGAAAACCGCCCGAAGGCGGCAGTTGTACCATTATCCTGTCAATACTTACAGCGCACGGAGCGCCGCGATCCGCTTTTCCATGCTGGGGTGCGTTGCGAACAATCCCGACATGGGGCCATGGATATAGGATGTGGCCAGCGCGTCTTTGCGCGGGTTCACATCCACCGGGGCCCTTTCCAGCCGCTGCAAAGCGCTGATCATGGATTCCTTGCCCCACAGCCGGGCGGAGAACGCATCCGCGCCATATTCTCGATGCCGTGAGAACGCGGTGATCGGAATGAGCGCCAGGAAGGACAATCCAATCTCGAAGGCGATGGTGATCACAAGCTGCGTCAGGACGTTGTTGCCCAGATACCGGCCGGCGAGGTTGCCCATCCAGATCACGTAGCTGTTCATCAGTCCCATGAGCAAAGTGGTGCTGAGCATGTCCCCATTGGCAATATGGCCCATCTCATGCCCCAACACCGACCGCAGGGTGCCGACATCCAGAAGGTTGAGCAGGCCCGTGCTAACCGCAATCATGGCGCTGTGACGGGTGGCACCCGTGGCGAAAGCATTAGGCCGGTCGTCCGCGTAGATCCAGATCTCCGGCATGGGCAACTGGGCTTTTTGCGCTGTCTCGGCGGCAAGCTGCCAGACCTGGCCATTCACGCCAACATCACCCTGATGCGCCTGGACCATGTGGAACATGCGCTTGACCAGCCACTTCGAAAGAAACAGGGACAAAAATGCTCCGCCAAAGCCAAAGAGCAGCGCGAAACCGACCAGGTGCAATCGCACATGGAAAATCGCAAGCGCTACGGATAAGGTGATGACAAACAGCAGGTTGACCGCAAACATCAATGCAAGCGCTTTCATGGAACGCATGATGGACCTCCTTGTTGCTGCCGAAACGGATTTCTCAGCCTGATTGTAGAGATACTAGCTTTTTTCTCGGTGTTCGCAAATCGTTTTACCGGCACGGTACTGAACGTTTGCTCATTGGCGTTGATACGTACCACGACCACGACGCTCGATCATAAGGCACTCCTGATCGCTGACGGCTAAGGCTTCCATTTTCCATCGTTCGCAAGCGGGAATGAATAACGTGCCTGAATCGAACGATTGGACTTTCATGGCTGATCCTTTCTCTTGGCTTTCACCAACCATCCCAGAACCGCACCGGCTCCGAACGTAGCCGCGCTCCAGCCCATGGTTCGCAATACCGTCCTTTTACCATCTTTCGCACGAAGATTTGTTGCGGGTCCACGTTTTACGGAGGCCTGCACCTTGACCGTATTACGACGCCCAATCATGTAAGGGCTATTCATGCCGCGTTCTCCTTTGTTGCATCCTGTATGTATGCCCGTAACCAGACCGGATCATTCCATTTGCCCTGACGCACCATGCAGGCGATCAATTTTTCAATTGCGCTACCCATCACGGTATCGACCCATTCATGAAAATCCGGGTCGTCGTCATAGGCATCGATCAGAACGCCCATCGTGAGTGCATATCCAACGGGCAGGTGACCGGCATCGACATGCCGGAAAATACGGGTGGCGATATGCTGGATGTTTGCCATCAATGGCCCCCTTTGCGAGGTATAACTCCGGAGTTTTTAGCAGATGGTTGCAACAATGGTTTCATCATTGCCGATCTGAGCAATTCCTGCGCTTTATTCCGGCACTCCGCATTTCCTTCACGCATGAGCCGGATAATCTCCACAGACAGTTTGCTGGTTTTTTCCGGAAGTTGGGATGATGCTGTCTGGTCCGTTTTCCTGCTCACAAAATACTCCTTATGTATCTTTGAATCATGACTGCGATGGTGCGACAGGAAATTGCGCCGCTCCGTGATCCTGCCGTAAAACACCTTTCTGATAGACGCGAATGGATGGTGTCTGTTTCAACGGGTGTAAGCTTTCAGCTTGTGGAACCGTCTGGCCGATTGCCGGCGCATATCTGTTGGTGGT
>JAMCRJ010000093.1 GCA_023381645.1 Gammaproteobacteria bacterium | reverse complement strand
ACATCTCGCGGAGCTGGTTGGTCATCTCCTCCATACCCGCCGGGGCCATGATCTCCACCCCGCCCTTGGGAGCGCTCACCTCGATCTCGATTTCCTGCGCATCCAGCTTGCCTTCGCGCAGCATTTTGCGGAACTTCTGGCGAGTGCCCTCGTCGCTGCGCGGTACGCTGCTGTCGCGCGGACCGGGAATGAGGATGTCGAGAATCCGCTCCTCTGCCAGTTCCTCGGCGCGCTGGCGCAGCGCCACCTGCCGTTCGCTGCGGATCATGTCGACGGCGGTTTCGGTCAGATCGCGGATGATGGATTCCACATCCTTGCCCACATAGCCCACCTCGGTGAATTTGGTGGCTTCTACCTTGATGAAGGGGGCATTGGCGAGTTGCGCCAGACGCCGGGCGATTTCCGTCTTGCCCACTCCCGTTGGTCCGATCATGAGGATATTTTTGGGAGTGATTTCCTGATGCAGCGGCGGCGGCACCTGCCCGCGCCGCCAGCGGTTGCGCAGGGCGATGGCTACGGCGCGCTTGGCCTCCGACTGGCCGATGATGTACTTGTCCAGCTCCTGGACGATCTCGCGGGGGGTCATTTCAGACATGCTCATAGCTCTTCGATCGTATGTTGGTGGTTGGTATAGATGCAGATGTCGCCAGCGATGCCCAGTGCGCGTTCGGCGACTTCACGGGCGGGCAGATCGCTGTTTTCCAGCAGGGCACGCGCCGCCGCCAGGGCGTAGGGCCCCCCGGAACCGATGGCGATGATGCCGTATTCGGGATCCAGTACGTCGCCCTGGCCGCTGACGATCAGACTTTGTTTGTCGTCCGCGATGGCAAGCATGGCCTCCAGGCGGCGCAGCACCCGGTCGGTGCGCCACTCCTTGGCCAGTTCCACGGCGGCCTTGGCCAACTGGCCGGGGTGGGCCTTGAGTTTGGCCTCGAAACGCTCCAGCAGGGTAAAGGCGTCGGCGGTGGCGCCGGCGAAACCGGTCAATACACCCGGATCTATACGGCGCACCTTGCGGGCATTGCCCTTCATGACCGTATTGCCGAAGGTCACCTGGCCATCTCCGGCCATGACCACGTTGGCGCCCCGCCGCACACAGAGGATGGTGGTGCCGTGCATTTGTTGCGAATCCGTCATGCTTTTCCCTCAAAGTGCTTCATGTCCTGGTCACCACGTCGCGACCGCGGGTGTGTCTGGTCGTAGACCTGCGCCAGTTGTTGATAATCCATGTGGGTGTAGATGGCGGTCGTGCCAATGCCCGCATGGCCTAAATAGTCCTGCACCGCGCGCAATTCGCCGGAGGACTGCAGCAGATGGCTGGCAGCACTGTGGCGCAGGGTATGGGGATGCAGCGGCTGCCCGAGCCGCGCGTCGCCGAGTTTTTGGACCCGCACCTGAATGCTGCGTACCGTGAGCCGCTGGCCGCGCTGGTTGACCAGGAGGGCCATCTCGCCGCCTGCCGCCACGGCCGTCCGCGCCGCCAGGTAGGCGCGGAGTGCTGCCCAGGCGGGCCGTCCCACCGGCACGATGCGTTCCTTGCGCCCCTTCCCCCGCACCCGTACCGTGCCCGCGTGACGATCCAGATCGACCAGATTCAGTCCTGCCAGTTCGCTGACGCGCAGAGCACTGGAGTACAGCAGCTCCAGGATCAGTTGATCCCGCAGCCCGGCGAAATCCCGCGGCGCCGATTCTGCGTCGGATAGGGCGGCAGGTTGCATCAGCAGGCGGGCCTGATCCACCGTCAGCCAGTCGGGCAGGCGCTGCTCCGCCTTGGGCATGACGAGCCCCGACACCGGGCTGCGCAGTTCGGGCGCATCCTGCTGCAGATGGCGATAGAGGGCGCGCAACGCCGCGAAATGCCGACGCAGGCTGCGAATGGACACCCCGCGGCTGCGCTCCGCGAGGAGGTAAGTGCGCAGGCTGCCGCGATCTATCTGCGCGATCTCTGCCTGCCCGCGCTGCAGCGAAAACCGCGCCCAGGCATGCAGGTCGCGGCCATAGGCGCTGATCGTGGCCGGACTGGCCCTGCCGCCCTGCCGGAGCGTTTCGATGAATTGGGCAATGGCGGTTTCGATCAGCATGGGGCCAGGCAGCGATCCAGTGCCGCCGTGACCAGGCGGGCAATCTGGTCGAGCAGGTCGGCCCCGGCGTCCTCGGCATAGCGACCGGGGTGCTGACTGCCAAGCAGAATCCCCCCTTGCAGATGCCGGCCGGCGAGCGGGATCAGGGCGAAAGACGTCAGTCCCGCCCCTGCCGCACCGAAGAGGGTGCTGCGCAGGGTCGGGCTCAGGGTCAGCCCGGTCGCGGCGCGCAACAACGGTAGGCCGTTCAGAATCTCCTGAAAATCGGCCTGTTCCAACGGTAGAAACTGGGGCAGTCCGGCCACGGGTGCGCGGGCAATCAGGGCCATTTCCTCCACCTGAAAGCCCTCCCGCAGACGGGTGATGACGGTATTGACGGTCGTGGTACAGTCGGGTGTCTGCAACAGTTCGGTAGCCAGGTCGGAGAGGTGCAGACCGAGTGCGGCATTCTGCTGGGCGGCACCCAACAGTGCGCTGATACGCTGATGCAGCCGGAGGTTTTCTTCGCGCAGCACCTGCGCCTGCCGCTCCAGCAGGGACGAAGCGGAACCACGTCCGACATGGGGCAGGGTCAGGGTGTGGAGCAGGTCTTCCTGGTCCCACAAAAATTGCGGATGCTGGCGGAGATAGGCCAGGACCTGATCCGCCTGTGTTTCCAGTTCAGGCTCCGTGGCCACTCAGTCATCCTCCCAGTGGGTATCACTGTAGCGTTCCGAGGCACTGTGGACCTCCAGCGCGGCAATCAGGCGCGCCAGCGTTTCACCTTCCTCATCATCGAGTTTGTGCAGAAAGGCCAACGCGGCCGTATCACTGTTCAAACCCTTGGCAACTGCCTCCAACGTCGAATCCTGCATGTCATGATCCCCCGTCAATGTGCTTGATCTCTGCCGATAACGGCCAGACCCCGTCGAAAACCACCTGCGCCGGACCGGTCATCATCACGGGATGTCCAGGGCCTGCCCATTCGATCTCCAGAGTGCCACCCGGCAGAGTCACCGCCACCGCGTGATCCAGTTCATCCCAGCGGATGCCCGCCACCACGGCCGCGCAGGCATTGCTGCCGCAGGCCAGGGTTTCACCCGCGCCGCGCTCCCATACCCGCAGTTGAATATGGTTGCGGTCACGGACTTCCATGAAACCCACATTGCAGCGCTCGGGGAAGTCAGGGTGTGTTTCGATGCGCGGACCCAGGGTGGCTACCTGGGCCTCCGCCGCGCTCGCGACACGCAGCACCGCGTGGGGATTGCCCATGCCGACGGCGGCGATGCGCAGGGTGTGGTTCCCTGCGGACAGCAGGTATTCGGGGGATTCTTCATCGGCGCGGAAGGGGACATCGGCGGGGACGAGTTGCGGAACACCCATGTTGACGGTGACTTCACCATTATCCCGGTGATGCAGGATCAGCCGTCCCGCCCGAGTCTCGACGGTGATAGTGTCCTTGTCCGTGAGCCTGGCGCGGCGCACGAAGACGGCAAAGCAGCGGGCGCCATTGCCGCACTGCGCCACTTCGCCGCCATCGGCATTGAAGATGCGGTAACGGAAGTCGCAATCAGGGGATGCGGCGGCCTCCACCAGCAGGATCTGATCGCAGCCGACGCCGAAGTGGCGGTCGGCTATGGTACGGATGGCCTCGGGGCACAGTTCGACCCGTTGACGAACGCCATCGAAAACGACGAAATCGTTACCCAGGCCCTGCATCTTGGTGAAGCGCAGAGAGGGGGACGCAGAATCAGTATGGGAGTGGCTCATATTCTGAGTTTAGCAATGTCTGTCCGGGGAGGACAGGGCGCGTCAGCGTTTTTATTTGGCTGGGGGACGTGGATTCGAACCACGGTTAGCGGAGTCAGAGTCCGCGGTCCTACCGCTAGACGATCCCCCAAAACAGGGGCGAATGATAGCTTTGGCCGACTGTCTGTGTCAAACGTGGACCTCGATAAGCATATCGGTGTATAAAATTGGCGGCGCGTTGCAAAAAAGGTGTTGTGGAAATGTTGCAACGCGTTCGCACCGGTGCTATAACTTGCACTGTGGTATTTGAAACACTGCTCTCGAGGAGGAGCCTAGTCATGAAAAAGAATCTCGTAGCTTTGGCCGTTGCAGCGGCTTTTGTGGTCCCTGGCGTCGCTTTCGCCGCAGACACTTCCAATGCGGAAACCGGTCCGGTAGTGTTCGGTTACGCCCAGATCACCGGTTCCCAGCAGTTTGGCACCGGCCCCGGTACTTCCAACGGCCTCGTTTTTGGTGCCAACCGCATCCGTCTGGGTTTCAAGGGCGAAGCGGTTCCCGGCGTGACCTATTACATCGAGGGCGCTTATGACGAGGCAGGCCTCGGCAATGCAAACGCCCTGTTCCCGAATACCACTGGCCTGCTCAACAATGGCCTCGGCGGCAATATTGGAGGCGGCGCTCAGGCACAGTTGATGGACGCCTGGATCAACTTCGCACCGGTGCCCTTCGCCCAGTTGCAGGTCGGCAAGTTCAAGACCCCGGAAGGTCTGGAATACACCGGCACTGCGGGCAATGAACTGACCTTTATCTACCGCAACATGAACCAGTCCCTGTTGCCCGGACGTTCCGCCGGCGCCATGTTCCATGCCGACGACGTGATGGGTACGGGCCTCGGCTATGCCGTGGGCATTTTTGATAACACTTCGGTGGATCCGGCTACTGTATATAGCAACATCAACACCTTTGGCGGTGGTCAGAGCGGATTCCTCAATGGCAACGGCAAATACATCGTTTCCGGCATGTTGAAGTACAGCATGGGTCCGCTGCTGACCGCGGAACTGAGTGGCAGTATGGGTACAGCGCCCGGGCGTGGTACCGACAACCTGACCAGTTGGAACGTTGGCGTCCAGGGCGGGATGATGGGCATCCACTACGGTGCCGGATACACCAAGGCTTCCGGCGTGCCCGCATGGCCTTACCTGAACATCGACCCGGGGTATGCTCCGGTCACTTATTCCGCTACCGATTGGCATGCGGAACTCGCCGCCAACCTGTACGAGATGACCCTGACCCCCGACTGGCTGGACGTCGAGGCTGCCGCGCGTTATGACCAGTATGCGGTCCATGGTCAGGGCACCCTGGGTAATGCCACCGTGGGCTTGAACTACTACGTCAACCCCAACAATCCCCACGCCGCCGAAGTGCAGTTGAACTACATCCTGGCGACCCGTGGCGGTTCCATCAATCAAGTCTATCCTGGCACCAACGGCGTTGCCCCCATCAACGGTGTTGCCTACAACACCCTGATGTTGCAGTTCCAGGCCGGCTTCTAAGTTCAAATAAACCTTCGGGCCACTTCGGTGGCCCCATTGCCGCCCCTTCGGGGGCGGTTTTTATTTGCTTTTTGGGATGTATACCGTTATAAGAAAGCCCGCTGCGGGGCTTGTGGTCCCGGCGTTTTTTTATGACCGCTTTTTTTTGGGGAATATCAGTGGCTCGTCAAATCCGTAACATCGCCATCATCGCCCACGTGGATCACGGCAAGACCACGCTGGTGGATCAGCTCCTGCGCCAGTCCGGTACTTTTGCCGCCCACCAGCAACTGGAAGAGCGGGTGATGGACAGCAACGACCTGGAAAAGGAGCGCGGCATCACCATCATGGCCAAGAATACGGCGGTGCAGTGGGGCGACACCCACATCAACATCGTCGACACCCCCGGCCACGCCGACTTCGGCGCGGAAGTGGAGCGCGTGCTGGGTATGGTGGATGGCGTGTTGCTGCTGGTGGATGCCGTCGAAGGCCCCATGCCGCAGACCCGTTTCGTCACCCGCAAGGCGCTGGAACTGGGTCTCAAGCCGATCGTGGTCATCAACAAGGTGGATCGCCCCGGCGCCCGCGCCGATTACGTCATCAGCGCCACCCTCGACCTTTTCGACAAACTGGGCGCGACGGAAGAGCAACTGGATTTTCCGGTGATCTATGCCTCCGGTCTGCAGGGCTATGCAGGGGAAGATCCCGAAGTCCGTTCCGGTGACATGAAGCCCCTCTTTGAGATGATCCTCGATAAGGTGGCGGCGCCGGAAGGGGATCCCGAAGGTCCGTTGCAGATGCAGATTGCCGACCTGGATTACTCCAGCTATGTGGGACGTATTGCGGTGGGTCGCATCCGTCGCGGCACCATGCGTCCCGGTCAGGATATCGTGTTGATTCACGGCGTCGACAAGACGCAGACCAAGGCGCGCATCCTTCAGCTTCTCGGCTTCGACGGCCTCAAGCGGGTGCCGTGGGAAAGTGCCACGGTGGGCGACATTGTTGCGGTGACCGGCATGGAAGATCCTTCCATCGGGGCCACCATCGCGGCGCCCGAAGCGCCTGATGCCCTGCCGTGGAAACCCATCGATGAACCCACCCTGAACATGACGTTTCAGGTCAATACCAGCCCCTTCGCGGGCAGGGAAGGCAAGTTTGTCACCAGCCGCCAGTTGCGCGAACGCCTGTACCGCGAGTTGCTGACCAATGTCGCCCTGCGGGTGGAAGATACGGATAACGCCGATGTGTTCATGGTCTCCGGGCGCGGCGAGCTGCACCTGACCATTCTGGTGGAAAACATGCGCCGCGAGGGCTATGAACTGGCGGTATCACGGCCCCGGGTGATTCAGCGCCAGGTGGACGGCGTCTGGGAAGAGCCCTATGAAGCGCTGACCATCGACCTGGAAGAACAGCATCAGGGCACCATCATGGAACGCCTGGGCATCCGGCGCGGCGAATTGCAGGACATGATTCCCGATGGCCGGGGCCGCGTGCGGCTGGAGTACCGGATTCCCGCACGGGGTCTCATCGGCTTCCACACCGAATTTCTGACGGCCACGTCCGGCACGGGTGTCATCAGCCATATTTTTGATAACTACGGTCCGGTGAAGGGTAGCATCCCTTCCCGCAACAACGGCGTACTGATCTCGGCGGAAGAGGGCGAAGTGGTCGGATTCGCCCTGTTTAACCTGCAGGAACGCGGCCGGATGTTTGTGAGCCCGGGCGACAAGGTCTACGAAGGCATGGTCATTGGTATCCATACCCGCGACAACGATCTGGTGGTCAACCCGCTCAAGGAAAAGAAGCTGACCAATATGCGGGCATCGGGCTCAGACGAAAACATCATGCTGACGCCGCCGATCAAACTGACGCTGGAGGCGGCGGTGGAGTTCATTGCGGACGATGAGCTGGTGGAGGCGACACCGCAGTCCATTCGCATTCGCAAGCGTTATCTGACGGAGAACGAGCGCAAGAAGGCGTCGCGTGGCGGCGGATAAAACTTCGCCGTAGAGGAATGACCGGGCCATTTTGTGTCACATGGTGTCAGATTTTTCCAGAACGATCAGACGGAACCAGCCGCCGACAGCGGCCGGTGTATCGATGCGGCAGTGCAGTTCCGGGCGTTGTGTCAGAAGGTCTTCAAACACCAGGTCGGTGTGGGTGGCAATGGGGCCGGACAGGGGGGCAAGCAGGCGTCGCCAGAAGGCGCGTTCACCGGGGCGCAGGAACTTGTCGAGAATCAGTACCCGGCCGCCGGGTTGGAGGACGCGGCTGGCCTCCGCCAATGCCAGGCCGGCATGGGGTACGACGGCCAGTATGAGATGCATGACGATAACGTCGAAGCAGCCGTCCGGGAAGGGCAAAGCCTCGGCATCTGCCTGAACAAGCGAAAAATGAGGCGACGACCTGCGTGCGCGGCGGAGCATGCTGTGGGTGACGTCGATGCCAATGGCCTCGCAGCGGGCAGGCAGATAAGGAATGTCCAGCCCGGTGCCGATGCCATCGACCAGGACGCGGCAGGGTCCTCGCGGAATATTGCTGAGGCTGCATTGCCGCAAGGGGGAAGAGAAGCTGCGCACCGCCGAATCGTATACGGGTGCCCAGAGCGCATAGGCGCGCTGCAGGCTCTGGCGGCTCAATGGAATACGGTCGCCACTGCCAGGCGAAAGGCGGGGATGGGAACCACAAAACTTTCGCCGGTATCGCTGACCCACTCGAAGCTGCCGTGCATGCTGCCTACGGGCGTGGACAGGACGGACCCGCTGGTGTAGCGGAAGCGTTGCCCCGGCTGCAGCGTCGGCTGTTCACCGACGACACCTGGCCCCTTGACTTCCTGGATATGGCCTTCCGCATCCGTAATGATCCAGTGACGATGGAGAAGCTGCGCCGTCTGCGGGCCGTTGTTCTGCATCGTGATCTGATAGGCGAAGGCGAAATGCTCCTGCTCCGGGCTGGACTGCTCCGGCAGATAGCGGGTCTCGACGCTGATCTGGATTTCTGTGGGGGGCTGGTCTTCCATGGGTCTGCTCCGGGCCGCTGGTCGGCGTTGCGATTCAGAAACAGTCTAACGGTCCTGAGGTGGGCTGCCAAGCTACGCCGACTCATCGATCAGCGTTTGGGCGCCGCGGCCGGGCGGGGGCGGTAGAGAATGAGCACGCGCCCGATGCGGCCGACAACGTCGGCATGGCTGGTGGTGGACAAGGTCCTTATCATGTCATCGCGTTCGTCATGGGATACCTGGGGTAGACGTACCTTTACGAGTTCGTGGGCGTGGATGGCGACCTCCAGTTCGGCGAGAACGCCGTCGGTGATGCCGTGGGCACCGATGATGACGACGGGCTTGAGGGCGTGTGCCTGTCCACGCAGGGTTTGTCTTTGTTTGGCGTCCAGCATGGTATCCTCGTCAGTCTGATTGGGTCCCTATGGTGTAGCGGCAGAGTGTACGTTTGCGGAGGGCGGGGGTCAAAGCCCGGAGGTGTGTTTTGGCAAGAAGTAAATCCAGTGAGAAGTGGCTGAAGGAACATTTTAAAGACCCATTCGTGCAGCGCGCCATGAAAGAGGGGTATCGCTCGCGGGCGAGCTACAAATTGCTGGAGATTCAGCAGAAGGATCACCTGATCCGGCCGGGCATGCGGGTACTGGATGTGGGCGCGGCGCCGGGTGGCTGGACGCAGGTGGCGGCGCCGTTGATCGGCAGGAAGGGGCGACTGGTGGCGGTGGATCGTTTGCCCATGGACCCGGTGGCGGATGCCACGGTAATCTGCGGCGACGTCTACGACGACGCCATACTGGCCGCCTGCCAGGAAGCCCTACCGGGCGGCGCCGACCTGATCATGAGTGACATGGCGCCCAACATGTCCGGTATTGCCAGTGTCGATCAGGCCCGTGCCATTGATCTCGCGGAGCTGGCCCTGGATATGGCCCATCGCTGGCTGGTGCCGGGTGGATCTCTGCTGATCAAGGTGTTCATGGGGTCCGGTGCGGAGGCGTTGCGCCGGGCGCTGCGCCAGGACTTCAGGAAGATCGTGGTACGCAAGCCGGAAGCCTCGCGCGCGCGCTCTACCGAGCAGTACTGGCTGGCGCTGGACTTTCAGGGAGTTGCGCAGGAAAGGTTGGACAACGGCGGGGCGAGTTCCCTATAATCTGGCCCACGCGCAGTTAGCTCAGATGGATAGAGCGTCGGCCTCCGAAGCCGAAGGTCACTGGTTCGACTCCAGTACTGCGCACCAAATAAATCAAGCAATTACGATAATGCGCTTTGCTCCATATTGCCTTTTTGCTCCATTTTTGCTCCACTGAACTTGATCTGGGGGGTCACAAGGGGCGAATCATGGCCAGCATTACCGCAAGAAAGGACCGAGACAACCTCATCATTGGCTGGCAGGTGCGGTTCCGCAAGAAAGGGTACCCACTGCAAGTCAAAACTTTTGACAAAAAGGCGCAGGCCCAAGCCTGGGCGCGGCAGATCGAAACCGAGATGGAATGGGGCATCGCTCTTCCGGCGGGGAACCCTGTGCTGAATGTGAGAATGCCAGCGCCATCCAAGCCGAGAGACCGGCGCCTCTGATAGGCGATGAAGAAGCCAGACTCTTGGAAGCCTGCAATGATGCCCGTAACCACTGGTTATTGCCGGTGGTGCGATTCGCCATGGAAACAGCCATGCGGGCGGGTGAAATGCTGGAAACTTTTGGGACTGCGGGCCCGGAAACCGGTGTTCGTCCGCAAATGACCACGGGCCTGCTCTGGGGGAATGTGGATCTCGGCAAGCGCACTGCCCTGTTGCCGCATACAAAAAACGAGGAGGAACGCACGGTCCCGTTATCCAGCACTGCCGTTGAGCTGCTGAAAGGGCTGCCGCGTTCGCTGGATGGCAAGGTATTCGGCACAACCTACGAGGCCATTCATCTGGCCTTTGTACGTGCCTGCAAGCGGGCCGCCATCGAGAACTTCCGTTTCCACGACCTTCGCCACGAGGCTGCCAGCCGTCTGCTCGAGAAAGGCTTTAACCCGATGGAAGTCTCAGCCATCACCGGGCACAAAACGCTGCAAATGCTCAAGCGCTATACGCATTTGAGGGCTGAGGATCTGGCGAAGAGGATGGGGGTGAAATGCGATGAACGATATTTCCAAGCAAGACTTTTTCAGGTTTTATCAGCAGAGATTGGCAAATTTGCGCCAAATCGAAAAGCTCCAGCCAGTGACCACGATTCATCCTTACGCCAGCTTCAATCCTGAGTTCAATATTCTCCTGGCCGCATCGCTGGACTCACTGGCAAAATATTGGGACTTGACCAAGTCGCCGGGATCGGGATTAAAGGGTGGGCAGAGGCTTGGGGAGTTTCTCGTGACCCATGCCGACCCCAATATCTGGGGGAGATGTTCCCGTCTCGCTCTGCTCAGGAGTTTACCGAAGGGGACAACCGATATTGAGACGATTTCCCCATCTATACACCATGATCCCGCTGAAGTTTTTACTTGGCGAGATGATCCGAAGTATTCCGATCTGGTCCTTAACGATGACCTGAGTAAGGCAGTTGATGGTAGGCGGCTTCGCAAAAGCCGCTATGGAGAAATCCTCTACAGCCACTACCGTTGCGGCTGGCTACACGCATTGAACCCTGACTCTGAAATTCTTACCGAAGGCGAGCTTAGATATGAACCACACTATTGCTGCCACAATGGCCAATGTAAGTTTGTGATCCCGACCAAATTCGTTATGCGGACATTTGAAGCGGCGATATGCTCTTTCCAAAAAAAAGCGCCTAAAAAAATCTGCTTGGAGGCTTGAACCCCATGCAGGTGGCGGTCATTCCCGGCCACAAGACATTGCAGATGTTGAAGCGGTACACTCATCTAAGGGCGGAGGATCTGGCGAAGAGGATGGAATGAAAATCATTGGATCCATCCAGCATGTCGAGACCATCGCCGACGGCACTGGCATCGGGGAGTTGGCCGGACTCAGAGCACGGCATGGTGACGGGAACTGGAAAAAGAAGAAAGGCGTCGCCATGATAGGATTGAACGATGGCACGCAAGCGCTGGCGGAAGTGCATTGGTACGAAGCCCACGGTATCGGCAAGGTCAAAATGAAGGTGAAACGATGGCTATGAAATTTGTGGTCTGCGTCAACAAGGAAGGGCTCGGCGACCTGTCCGGTGAAGATGTGACCATCGGGCACGTCTATGAAACTATCGGCGACCCTGACCAGCACGGCATGATCAGAATAATTGACCAGAGTGGTGAGGATTACCTGTATCCGGTGAACTGTTTTGAGGCGGTTACGTTGTCGGATAGCGCTGAGCACCGACTTCACGACGCTTTGGCAAGAATAAGTGCATAGCCTGGCGGGTGGTGACGTTTCAGGCGATCCGGAGGATGAAGGAGAGGTGCAACGAGCTACGGACGCACCCGCTGCTGCAGACTGGTCGGGGCAAGACGTGGTGACGCTTGAGCCCTATGTAGATAGCGGCCATCACCGGCCACAAGACATTGCAGATGTTGAAGCGATATGCTCACCTGCGGGCTGAGGATCCGGCGAAGTTGTTGGGGTGAATGCGGATTGAGGAAAACTTTGGCAGTTGCAGGTTCTGGCGGCAAACCGACCTCCCCCGCAAAAGCCCTGGCCTATAGCCTCCTGGCCGGCGTGGGGGCGATGGTCTGCCTTTCTAGCGTTGTTCCGGAAACAGCCCTGGCATCCAGCGTGATGCCAGCTTGGCCGGGAAGGCGAGGCGCAGCGGTGCGCGTGAGCTTTCCGAGACGACGACGCCCCGGTCGATCAGTGCGGCGACAACGCGGCGGGAGTGGCGGTCACTCGCCCCGAGCAGTTCGGGGACATCCCCGCGCGGGAGTTTTCCGCGATACAGAATTGCCTCGAGGATGCGTCCGGCCTTTTGCGGAAGAGCATCGGCGCGGATTTCTTCTTCGACCCAGAGAAGGATGCGGTCTCGCAGCCGGTCCGGCTGGACCAGCTCTTCCATGAACTTCACCTGGTCGAGGCAGGTTTCAAGGAAAAACCGTGTAAAGGAAGCAAGGCCTTCCTCGCTGAGATTGCCGCGTCCATCGAGATCGTTACGACGCGGCAGGTCACATTCGGCGAGATGGCTCTTGTATGAATGCACGTTTCTGGCAAGGCCACGGGCAATCGACCAGATGCCGCCGGTATCCAGCACCTCAAGTAGCATCCCATGCGACATCAGTCGGGCCACGCGTCCGTTCCCGTCCAGGAACGGGTGTATCCAGAGCAGCCGGTGGTGTGCCGCTGCGGCTGCTATGATCGTTTCCGCCTTGCCGAGGCGGCCATAGGTGCTCTCGAACTGCTTGAGAAAGCGAGGCAGTGCGCCGGGACTGACCGCTACATGCCGCCCGACCTTGATATCGCGCTCACGAAGAGCACCGGGGATGACTTGCATTCGTTCGCCATTGTCAGGGTTTTCGACCCATAGCAGCGCATCCGGCAGGAGTTCGCAAAACCGTTTATGTATCTCGCGGACACCGTCTGCGCTTACAGTGCGTCCGTGCAGCTTGCCTTCGTCGATCCATTTCTGGACAGTGATATGCGCTTTGGCTTCGAGTTGAAGGTTGCGCTTTTCCGCGTTCGCGCTGTAATCGTTTTTCAGGGCGCGTTCGATATCGACAGGATGGGTGTCGTGGCCTTCAATGAGATTGCTGTAATAGCAATTCATCGCCCGGACCAGATCCGCCAGGGCTGTCAAGACTCCCTCCGGAAGGCTCCTGCGAAATCCGACGGAATGCGCCGCCAGCTCAACGGCGAGATCGTTGAGATCTCCGCGATGACGCGAGCTTTCGGAAATTCGCATAGGTTCCATCAGTGACACGAGCTCTCCCCTGTCGAGAGGCGCTCCGCCGTCCGCGTCTATGGCCGATTTGTTGTCCGCATCATATCCAGTCATAGCTACTAAACTATCATGCATATAGGAAAATAAAAAGCCATTGTTGGCCGAGCCTATGGCCGCTTTAATGGCCGCTGATTTTGGGTTTGGCCGTGCCTCAGCGTGTATGAGCGTGTATTAAATATCAATGCTTACAAAGGTCACTGGTTCGACTCCAGTACTGCGCACCAACTCCCGTAAAGGTCTGGGATCGCATTCCGGGCCTTTTCTCTTTCCCGCCATGGTGCGGACACCAAATTATCCGTCCCGACGGAAAAGAAAAATTCTCCCTAATACGTCGTTTCCGGTCAATTGATGAAAAATGGCGAAAAGAACGTGCCCAAGCAGATATACCCATGCAAGATAGGATACCAGCCGGTGATATAGGGAAATGCGGGTATATAATACATAATCCGTCGAATGCAGTCCGAGTATGGAATGCCCGCCGGGCAAAACAAAAAGCAGAATGGTTCCGGTCAACGCCATAAACGTAAACGACAATACACCAATTCCATGCCAAAATCCGGACAGGCCCACGGTATCGCCGCCTTCCGGAAGCATATGTCTCCCCAGGTTTCTGATATCTTTCACAACCAGTGATATACCGGCACGGTTCCATGGAAACAAAATGGAAAACTGCGACGCGGTATATATCCATAACCACTCGACAAAAATGACCAGCGCTGACAGTATACCGACATACTCATGCAGGTATAAAAAGAACCTCGTCTGCGGATCGTGGACCAGTAAACCGATACACATCTGCAGCGTCAGGACGATGGCCATGGCCAGATGTATGATCTTGGTGGTGTTGTCAAAGTCGTGTACGCCGCTTTTGCCTGCAACACCATGGTCGTTAAGCGCCATTCTTGCTGCTCCTCGCTGTCGACACGGTTATCGAATTTTCAATCGCGCTCAGTGCGATCTGCGGGTCCTTTATATACTGCAAGCGAATACCAAGGTCATCTCCGAGAATGATTATCGAGCCATATTTGAGTTTTGACCCAATCCAGCTCTGATCAACATTTATGTGGCGAATGGCCGAAGCGGGGATGATCGCTCTTATCGGACGAATCAGTCCGTATTTGACCATCAATTTGTCATCGTCTGCAGCACAGCTTGTGGTAAAGGTCAGAGTAGCTATGTTGGCGGCATCAATAAATGCCAAAACGATGAATACTGCGCCAATTACGATGAAAAATCCTGTGCCGAGAAATAAAAACGGAAGGCTGCAGATAAATATGATCAGCGAACCAAAATATGCCGACTGGGCGACGGCAACATCCGTCAACACCATGGCAGGGTTTAATTTCAGGTCATATTGCTGCCCAGGCATGCTTGCCTCCCATATCCGGTTGTATGATCACAGGGTACCACCAACATCTGCTGCAACCTAACGATTGTCCGGATTCCGGCGGGCAACGAAGCCGCAGCATGCGTGTGGTACCTTAAAAAAATAAAAGCTCCCCTTCAAGGGAAGGGGAGAAGCAGGAGGAACTCAGGGCAAAAGGTGACTATGCGGGCATCGGCGTAAACGCAATACAATACCCTTCCGGTGCGACGGGTCCGGCTACCACCTTACAGCACTTCGGGGCAATAAAATTGGCGCAGACAGAGCACTGCTCCTTGCCCTTGGGATGTGGCTGATATTGTACTTCCGCCTTGGGCGTGGTCCCTGGGCAATTACCCGCCGCATGGGCAGCGCCGATGGAATTTACCCCGACCACCGTCCCAGCAGCCACGACGCCAGCCGTAATGGCGATACCTTTCAACATGTCACGACGGCTGATGTTCCCAGCCTTTGAACTTCCGGTTTCCTTCAGTTTCTCACTCATGATATCGCTCCTTCAGATGAACGGTTTTACAGCCTGCCTCGCTACGATCAGCGGGATACCACCTCATACATCCAAATAACCTTCCATCACTTTACCTCCTTCCAGTATTCCTTCTTGAGAAAATAGGCCGCTATGGTAAAAAATGCCAGCAACCCGAGCACCCAGGGCCCATCGTCGTGTCGTTGCACGACGGATGGATCGGACACGAATCTTAGGAACGCGACGATATCCGTGACCTGTTCCTTGAATTTCTGGGGAGATTCGTCCCCCGCACGAAGCAGCTTTCCATGTTCGTTGACGATCCCCCCATACGGGGCAAGCACGTCCGGCATGGCCACATTGGGAAATATGTGGTTGTTCCACCCGGATGGGCGCTTGGGATCCTGGTAAAAGGAGAGCAGATAAGTGTAGATCCAGTCCTGACCCTTGTATCGGACCATCTGGCTGAGATCCGGCGGGGGAAGCCCGAACCATTTATGCGCCATCTGGGTCGGCATGGCGGATATCATGTTATCCTTGAATGTCGATCCTGTCGGTAACATGATGTATTTTTGCACATCGGCCCTTGACATGCCCAGATCATGGGTCAAAAACTCATAACGCATGAATTTTATGGAGTGACATGCCATACAGTTGGTGGCAAATAACCTTGCGCCGCTAATGATGGTCTTTGCATTATAGGTATAATGCGGTGTCAATAATTGTGGCCCGTCGTCGGCGAATGCAGCCGATGCGCTGCCAGCAAACAGTCCCAGAACCATACCTGCCCACACAACATACTTTTTCATAACTCCTCCTCTCTGCCCAAACTCAGTGGGCATGGAAACGGACGCGCGCCGGCGGTGTCCTGGTCGGTTCGAATTTGCTCACGAACGGCAGCAAAAGGAAGAACGCCACATAGATGAACGCCCCCAATCTTTCCGCGAAAAAATATTTCGGCAGCGGAGGCTGCTCTCCAAGATAGGCAAGCACGAAGAAGTTAATGAAAAATATGATCAGCAGGATACGGGTGACCGGACGATATCGTGTCGATTTCACCGGGTTTCTGTCAAGCCATGGAAGCACGAATGGGACCAGCACCGCGAACACCATTAATATGATGCCGGCAGTCTTGTTGGGTATGGATCTCAGCATCGCGTAAAAAGGCGATAGATACCACGGCGGCGTGACATCCGGCAGACTTTTGAGCGGATTTGCCGGCGTAGACATGGTACGTTCCAGGAAAATATGATGAAACGTCGGCGCGTAGAAGATGATCGCGCCAAAAATGATCAGCCATACACCAAACCCAAACAAATCTTTCACGGAGTAGTAGGGGTGAAACGGAATACCGTCCACGGGATGGCCATCCGGCCCTTTATTCGCCTTGATCTCGATGCCATCGGGATTGTTGGAGCCGACTTTATGGAGATAAAGGATGTGAAAAACGATCAGCCCGACAATGACCAGAAACACCAATGTAACGTGCAGCGCCATAAACCGGTTCAGCGTATCGCCGCTCATGCCGGGCCCACCGCGCACCAGGGTGGTAACCCAGCCGCCGATAAACGGAATGGATTTCAATAAAGAAGTGATTACCGTACCGGCCCAGTAGGAGAGGTTTGAATAAGGCAACACATATCCGAAGAATGCCTCCGCCATGAAAGCCAGATAGGTCGTATAGCCAATGATCCAGACGAGTTCCCGTGGTGATCGGTAGGAGCCGTACAGCATGCCCCGCGCCATATGCACATACAGCAGCACGAATATCAGCGATACGCCATCCACATGCATGTACTGCATGAGCCAACCGTAATGCACGTCGTACATGATGCCATAAACGGAGTCGTACGCACTTTTGGCGGTCGGTATGTAGTGCGCCAGCACCAGGAATCCCGACAGGAACTGCAGCACAACCATCAGCAAGAGTAACGACCCGGCGTAGTAGAAAATATTGAAGTTCTTTGGCGCATAGTATTCGGCCATGTGCTCGCGCCACATTTCTGGCAGCGGCGACCGTTTGACAAACCATTCTTTGAAACTCATATCAGCCTCCTTTATCGGTTACCTCGCTCAGCACAAATGGGCGAGCGGGTACATTTTGGTGACAACGACGGTTTTCTTGGCTACATCGATGTCATATTCGGGAACTGCCATGTTATGAGGGGCAGGTGATCCTTTGATTACGCGTGCCGAAAGATCGTACATGGAGCCATGGCAGGGGCAATGAAATCCGCCGAGCCACCACGGCGCGACACTGGCTTTTTTCGGCCGGTAATGTGGTATGCAACACAGATGGTTGCAAATTTTTATACCCACATACCATTCCGGAACGCGTGACCGGTACTTGTTTTTGCAATAAGGGGGTTGCTGCGGAACATTGCAGTTGGGATCTTTCAATATGCCCTTCTGCTCTGCCTCATCCAGGGTGGCCAGCATTTCCGGTGTTCTGTTTACTACGATGACCGGCTTCTCCTGCCATAGCGCCACCATTTGCATACCGGGCTCGATGGGGCTCAGATCGATGGTGGTGGTGGCCAATGCCGCGGCTGCGGCTGTTGGGTCCAGTGATTTCACCATGGGTATTGCGATGGTGCCCGCCACCGCGGCGCCGGATACCGAGACCAGCGCCGTGAGAAAGCGCCGGCGTGTCACATTTGGAGCATGTTTGCTGTCTTGCGTTTCGTCTGACATGATATGGATTCCTGTCTGTTGTTTGATGGACTACACCGTAGAAGTTGCCAAATCCTTTTCCGTTCTGTCGTCCAGATCGGGATTGATGAAATTTTGGGCATAAAACAACTCGCCGTTATGACCCAGAACGTCACAATCCATTAATTGTCTATAGATACTGGTGATGGCTTCCGGCGGCGTATATCGCTTCATCGGCATACCGGGATGTGTGAGTAGGCGCAGCCCCGTTCGGCACGGACCCGGATCTACGATATTTACCCGAATATGCGTGTTGGCATACTCTATCGCCCACATGCGGGCCATGTGCAATATGGCTGCCTTGCTCACGCCGTAGGCGCCCCAATAGCCCTTGGGTTTTACGCCGGACTCGTCTGTCGTGAAAATAATGGATGCGTATGGTGCCTCTTTCAGTAACGGCAGGCACTGCTGCGTCACCAGCAGTGGAGACTTTACGTTGACCTGAAATACATGGTCCCATAATGCCCCTTCATAGTTCTCCAGAGGGGTCAGCATTCCGAGTTCTGCGGCGTTGTGGACGATGCCGTTCAGTTGGGTGAACTCGCTGGAAATGGCGGCGCCTATGGTTTTGAATGCGTCGCTTGCCGGGTCGGCCAGGTCTACCACGAGGATGGCCGGTTCGGCATAGCCATAGTCGGTGATTTCATCGTAGACGCCTTCCAGATTACGCTTCGTTCTGCCCAACAGGATGACCGTAGCGCCTTGATGGGCATACTCGATGGCCACCGCCCTGCCGATACCCTCGCCTGCACCCGTCACGAGTATCGTTTTCCCGTCCAGGGTGCCGTCACCCTTCGCTTTGGTGTAATCATTTTCCGTCATGGCGCTCACCGGGATCTGATGTAAGCGGCCAGTGCCGTGATTTGCTTCGGGTTCAGCCTGGAGGCCACGTATTGCATGATGCCCTTGTGGGTGGCCACCCGCTGCCCGGATTTGAAATAGGTGAGTTGATTGATCACGTAGGTGCGTTTTTGTCCCGCCAGCCTGGGGAAATAAGGGGGCAGCCCGGCCAGTGTTGCGCCATGGCAGGCCATGCAGGCCGGCATGTGTTTGTCGGGCAGGCCACCGAAGTACAGCTTTTCCCCTTCGGCCACGAGTTTGGGGTCGTAAACGTGTCCCGATGCGGGTTTCTGAGCAGAAAAGTATTCGGCGACCTGCTGTATCTGCGCGGCCGTCAGCGGAGCCGCCATCCCCCACATGATGGGAGATTGCGGGTCCGCGCGGATATGGGTTTTGAAGTGATCGAGCTGGCGCAAAAGGTAGGGCTTCCATTGCCCCGCCAGGTTCGGGAACATGCCCCCGTCAGCCGCTATACCCTGCATGCCATGACAGGCCATGCAGGTGGACTGCACCACCGTGGGGATACCGCTTGCGGTGACGGACGCCGTCGCCGCGGTAACACTGACAGCACTGGCCGTAGCCGCTGCAGGGGCGGCGGAGACCGTTTCGGCGAGAGGGGAGCCATAGGCCGCCGAAGCCATGACCATTGCCATAGAGAAGAGTGGGATAACGGATAAAAGCGGTTTTTTTTGTAGCATATGTGGCACCTTGGTTGTTAGGGCTGGCAACTATCAATCTCCTTTTACCGCTTTTTGATAGTTATAGGCCGGTTATAAACAAAAACCCTTATTACATATTCACAGGAATGACCTCTCTAAGCGCATTATATAGACGATGTTTGCCAATGCACCATTCAATGTTCTTGTGGGCCCATAGTCACGCTTTGTGTGGCACCAAGGCCATGACGCAACAACTGATTTTGCAACCGCGCACTCGCGCCGGCCCCGTGAAACGGATGGCCATTTGGTCCGGCACGCAGCACAGTGCGTGAATTATTATGGTGTAACGCTGAAACGTAATGATTTTTCCATGCACCTCGCTCCGTTAAAAGATAAATCATCGACATAGAAACGGCTCCGGATATTGGATGCGTATTTTTAGCGTGTTAGCATTCACCAACCTGGTGATTAACTGATGGACATTCCCAAAAAAATCCGCAACGGTGGCGCTGATCCGCTTTTGCCGGAAGGGTAGGGTCATACGGCTACCCTGGGCATGCGCTCCTCCACGGAGGTCTGCACGGTTTCACCCAGCAGCGTACCAAAAAGCTCCCGAACGCTTTTGATCTGTTGTCCGAAGGGTAACTGTCCGGCGCCCCGAAAAAACAGCCCGTGCTCCACGTCACCGCGTTGCGCGGCAGCAAGCTGCGCCTCTATGCAGAATTGTCCGGAAGATGACTGGCCGTCCTTGAAACCACAATGAACCAGGCACTCCGTCTGGCTGGGGCACTGGGAGTGATCGGGACTCGCGCAGGCGCGCAGCCTCCTCTCGCGTCCCAGGTAGCGGCGCAACCAGGGGGTAAGCACCGCGCGCGCGGGTAAACCCGCTGAACTCATGAATGTCACGAGATCTTTGGGCATCGCGTCCGCCAGGACGCGTTTGAAATTGATGTGTGCATCGCCTTCGGTAGTTACGGCGAAGGGGGTACCCAACTGCACGCCGCTGCCGCCAAGAGAAAATATCTCCCGCATTTTCTGAAAGGAAGATATCCCTCCGGCGGCGATGAGCGGAATCTGGTCTGCTTTCAGGCCCAATTCTTCGAACACTTTGCGGACTGCCGGCAAAACATGGGCAAAACCATACCGGGAATCTGAAACGTCCTCCAGACGGGTGGCGCCCAGATGCCCGCCCGCGAACTGGGGGTTCTCGATGACGATGGCGTCCGGAAGGCGCTTTTGGCGCATCCAGCGGCGCACCACCACCTGCACGCCGCGCGCTTCGGAAAGGATCGGGATCAGTGCGACCCTGGGGAATTCCGCCGCCAGTGTGGGCAGGTCCATGGGCAGGCCCGCGCCCACGATCACCGCGTTCACCCCACTCCGGATGGCTTGAAGCACATGCTCCCGATAGCCGGAAATGGCATGCATGACATTGACGGCAATGAACCCCTCCTTGCCGGCAATTCGCCGCGCTTCCTGAATCTCCCGATCCAGTGCGGTCAGGTTCGCCTGGGCCGAGGCTGCGGGGTCTCTCAGGCGTCGCAGGTTTCGCATCAGGTCCTCGTGCAAACGCCGCAACTCGACGCTTGCAATCGTTCCGACCGCCCCTTCGGCGGCCACGGCCCCGGCCAGGTTGTGGGCGGAAACACCAATACCCATACCCCCCTGGATTACCGGGAGTAGGGACCGTCCTTGGATCTTCAGGTATGGCAAGTCCATTTCAACCACCTCGTCTGCGCCCGTGGGCGACCGCGTTATAAATACTTCCACATCCGTTTATTGTTTGGTACGATATATGTGTACCGCTTTTTTGCATGAATGTCAACAGTGCAATGAAGCATCCCGATAGCGCGCAGTAATCGATAACGGAGAGGTGGGGAAGGGAATGGCAATAATGCCGGGTTTTCCCCAAAAGCATATGACGAAAACCTTCATGGAACACGGACGCGCCCTAACGCGTCCATTTATTGCTGCAACAACTATTTTTATGGATCCGGTATTCACGGCCATTTTCATGGGCCTGGCCAATCGGGTTCTGGCGAGGTATCCAGCGGATTTCTTGCAGATGGAAGGGCGGCGTATCGTGGTCGAGGCCACCGACCTTGGGAAATCACTACGTTTGGTGATAAGGCGGGGAAGGATCGCCCCGACCCGTGCCGGTCCGGTCGATTTGCGTATTGCCGGAAATGCGAAGGATCTTTGCCGCCTCGCGCTACGCCTCGAAGATCCCGATACCCTGTTCTTCGCGCGCCGTCTGATACTGGAAGGAGAAACGTCCGTTGGACTCCAGCTCAAGAATATTCTGGATTCCATAGACCTGGACTGGCTAGCTCCGGTCGGCTACCTGCCGGCCCCGCTCGGCCCGCGAATCAGACAGGCCATCGACCACGCCATCCGCAAGACCCATGCCGACAGACGCCTGCACGATCTGCTGGACCGTGCGCTGCAGCCCTGACTATCGGCGCGACATCAGAAAGGATTTTACATGAACCACCGCAAACCCGAATTGGTCTGCCCCGCCGGCGGACTGCCTGCCCTGAAAGCCGCTGTCGATCATGGTGCAGACGCCATATATATCGGCTTTCGCGACGACACCAACGCCCGCAATTTCCCAGGGCTGAACTTTGGTCCCGAAGAGACCGCGCGCGGCATGGAATATGCGCATCGCGCCGGCAAAAAGGTGCTTCTCGCCATCAATACCTACCCACAGGCACATAACTGGGCTGTCTGGACCACCGCGGTGGATCGCGCTGCGGAACTGGGGATAGATGCCGTGATCATGGCAGACCCCGGACTGTTGCGTTATGCCGCAACCCACCACCCCGATCTACGTTTGCATCTTTCCGTTCAGGCATCCGCCACCACCTATAAGGCCCTGGAGTTCTACCACCAGCGATTTGGCATTCAACGCGCCGTTCTGCCCAGGGTCCTGTCCTTGCAACAGCTTTGGCACACCATAGCCAACAGCCCGGTGGAGATCGAAGTATTCGGTTATGGAAGCCTGTGCGTCATGGTGGAAGGCCGTTGCGCCTTGTCCTCTTACATTACGGGACGCTCCCCGAACGCCAGTGGAGTTTGTTCACCAGCAGAGTCTGTACGCTGGGAGGAGACCGCCCTGGGCCGCGAGTCTCGCCTGAACGGCGTATTGATCGACCGTCACGGCCTGAATGAGGCGGCTGGTTACCCCACTTTGTGCAAGGGGCGTTACTATACGGACGCCCAGGCCTATTACGCCATCGAAGAGCCTACCAGCTTGAATATACTGGATATATTGCCGGACTTGTTGCATCACGGCATAGCCGCCATCAAGGTGGAAGGCCGCCAGCGAAGTCCGGCCTACGTTGCGTCCGTCGCCCGTGTTCTGCGCGAAGCCATAGATACCTGCGCCGCCGATCCTGCACGATATCTGGTCAGAACCCAATGGACCGCGGTTCTCGATCGTCTTTCCGAAGGGCAGACGCATACGCTCGGGGCCTATCACCGGCCCTGGCATTGATGTCCGTCCGGTATACGCCATTTGTGGAAAAAAGGAGATGCGGAGAATGAAGATCGCGCTAGGCCCGATTCACTATTACTGGTCAAAGGAAAACATAGAGCAGTTTTACCGGCGCGCGGAACACTGGCCGGTGGACATCGTTTATCTGGGCGAGACCGTGTGCGCCAAACGACGCGCCCTGCGCAGCGCCGACTGGCTTGACATCGCAGCGCGTCTGACCGACGCAGGCAAGGAGGTCGTGCTGTCCACACTGGCCCTTCTGGAAGCCAATTCAGACCTTCTGCAACTGGAAAGGATCTGTGCGAATGGCCATTACCTGGTGGAGGCCAACGACATGTCAGCGGTTCATCTGCTGGCGGGGCGGGGTCCCTTCGTCATCGGACCCCATATCAATGGTTATAACGCCGAAACCTTGTCGCTCCTGGCCGATCTGGGAGCCAGGCGATGGGTTCCTCCGGTGGAGTTGTCGGCCACGACCATCGCCATGTTGCAAAACACGCGCCCCGAGGCCATGGAAACCGAGGTGTTTGCGTATGGTTATCTGCCTCTGTCATTTTCAGCCCGCTGTTTCACGGCCCGGGCGGACAACGTCGGCAAGGATGCGTGTGAACTGCGATGCATCAATGATCCGGAGGGTCGTGCGCTGTTCACCCAGGAGCATGAACGCCTGTTTACCATCAATGGTATTCAGCTTCAGTCCGGTATTCCGTGCAACCTCCTGAATGAGACCGTGGCCATGTCGGAAATGGGCATAGATATCGTCCGCATTTCCCCGCAACTGGCCACCACCGAGTTCGTCGTACGGGCATTCCATGCCGCTTTGAATGGAGAAAACCGCCCCCCAGTTGAATATGACTCGCCAGCCTGTAACGGTTATTGGTACGGCAAACCCGGCATGCAGTTCAGTCCTGTGCAGGGTGATTGAGGAAGGAGGCATTATGGACAAGCTGTTATGGGGGGATAGCGGGCTTCGGGATGCCGCGGATAATATCATCCTCGATTCGCATCAGATGATCGTTACGCGCATGGAGTTGCTACCGTTGTTACGTTTTTATGAAAACAGCCACGCGGTGGCCCTGGGCGCCTTCGAGGACAAGGACTTTGCCGTGCGAACCGCTTATTGCCGGGCCGAGTCCATACCGGTTGTCCGCCGTGTGACAGGGGGCGGGACAGCATATCTGTATCCCGACCAGGTCGCCTGGAGCCTGACCATACCGGCGCAGGAGTTCAGTATGGCGCAATGGCTGGAAAGGCTTTGCATGGCTGTTTGCAACGGCCTGAGCAGTAGCGGATGCGAAAATGTTTATTTCCATAAACCAAACGATATCTACGCAAACAACAGGAAGCTGGGCAGCGTCTACGTCGGAATGCAGGATGACGTTATCGTCGCCAATGGCACGCTATACAGTTCCTTGGACATCGATACGATGCTTCGCGCATTGCGCGTGCCAAAGGAGAAGCTGACAGTGGACGGCATACATGCGGCCGGCCTCCGCTTCACTACGCTACAAAACCGGAGCGCAGCGGATCTGGTGCATCTAAAGGAATCCCTGGCGCGGTTCATGGCACAAATATGCAACTTGGAAACCCTCGTGCATACGCCGTGGATAGACAGCGTATCCCACACCGCGCGCGGCGGTCTGGAGCAATTTCTGGAACCAGACCACGACCGCACCTATAGTGGCTTTCTGGCGACATCCGGTGGTGTTCTGCACGGCCGCATGACCCTGGACGACGATCTCAGGATATCTTCAGCAAAAATCGGCGGCAATGTGTACGTCAGGCCACACCACCTATTCAAAAAAATTCAGTCTGCATGGTACGGCGCGCCGGAAGGTGAAATATCGCAGCGCATGGAAAATCTCCTTTATGATCTGCAGTGGGAGATGTCCGGGTTTACCCCCGGCCATGTCATAAAATTATTTCACAGGCTGTTCGAGCGCCACAGGATAGCCCAACGGCTTGCCATAACGGCACCTTCCGCCAATTCGTTCATGGTCCACGACCCTGACGGAGATATGGACGCCATGGAAATCGCCGCGCGGGCGGAGGCGGTGCTGGTGCCGTACTGCGCCAAACCGGCATGGTGCAAATGGCGGCACCGGGATGGATGCTCCCGCTGCGGAAAATGTGACGTCGGCGAAATATACGACATGGCCGGAAAGCAGGGGCTGAAGGTCACCACCGTAAAAAACTTCGAGCACCTGGAGCGGACACTGAAAACGCTCAAGGCACAGGATACCAAATGCTATATCGGAATGTGCTGCAATAATTTTTATATCAAGCATGAAGACGCGTTCAGGGCGGCAAATATTCCGGCATTGTTGTTGGATATAGCGGGTGCCAACTGTTATGACCTCCTGCAGGAGCAGGCGGCATATTCCGGCAAATTCATTGCCGAATCCGCAATAGACCTGGAAGTGGCGGCAAAGGTGATCCATATTGCGCAGCAGGGCAACGCCTGTCATTAGCCTGCAGCATGACCAGCAGGCAGGCACGTAGACGGCCTATCTCACCGAGATATCGGGTACGTATCCACGCAACTCATCAAACAGTTCATGGTCGATCGGCGCGTAGCTGGTAACCAGATCCGCATTCACGCAACCTGCCGGGTTGAAAGATTGCAGTACCCAGCGGGAAATTCCCAGAAGCTTCAACCAGCGCGCTATCGCGATCAGGTCCGCAGTATCGAGTATGGCCGGGTGTACCGTGGTTCGGATTTCATAGGCCACATGGCCGGACAACAACCATTCTACAGAGTCCTGTACCCGGGCGCCGCTTCCCGGTACGCCCGTGACCGCGGCATAACGGGCGGGAGGCGCCTTGATGTCAAAACCTACCCAATCGATATCGGGCAGCATTTGCGAAAAGTTGTAGGGATATATTCCGGATGTGTGCAGGGCGGTGCCAAATCCTGAATCCCGCACCTGCCGAAGCGCTGCCCGTAACGATTTATGAGCGGTGGGCTCGCCACCACAAAATGCCACCGCATCCAGCAATCCCGCTCGGGTGGCCAGCCAGGCCATGATGGCCGGCCACGATATGCCGGAGTGGCCACGCCCCTGCTGCAGATGCGGATTGTGGCAGTAGCGGCAGCGGCATGGGCAGCCCTGAGTGTAGATCACGGCACATAGATGTCCGGGGTAATCCACTGTACTGAACCGCGCGAAACCGCCCAATGGTGGTAGGGTATGCGATCCGATGTCCACCGTGGTGGCCGCTTCGCGCATCGCCGCGTCAATGCACCGGCCGCGACACGCCCGTATCCGGCTTCCCGGCCTCAACAAAGTATTTGCGCTCCGAATGCTCGCTTTGCTTGCCTATATTGAAAGAAGAAGTCGGTCGGTGGTAACCCATGACCCGCGTCCAGACCTCGCAGGGTTGTCTTTCGTCGTCCGTCAGTTCGGTTTCAAGAGGATTTTGGTTCATCATTTCAGGATGCATGATATTCTCCTTATCTCAGTTCAGGCGGAATGCCGCCGTTTTTCGGCAAGTCGTTCTTCATCACAGACCGGACAGAACGGATGTTCTCCCGATAGATATCCATGTACCGGGCAGATGGAAAAAGTGGGCGTAACCGTAATGTAGGGCAGGCGAAAACGTTCCAGTGCGCGGCGCACCAGACGCTTGCAGGCTTCCGTGCTGGAGACGCGATCCCCCATATACAGGTGAAGAACGGTTCCGCCGGTATATTTCGCCTGTAACGCCTCCTGGCGTTCCATGGCCTCGAAAGGGTCGTCCGTAAAGCCGACGGGCAGTTGTGATGAGTTGGTGTAGTACGGCTTGTCCGGGAGTCCCGCCTGTAGGATATCGGGAAAGCGCTTCCTGTCCTCTTTGGCGAAACGATAGGTGGTGCCTTCCGCAGGGGTTGCCTCGAGGTTATACATGTGGCCGGTTTCTTCCTGAAAAGCCACCATGCGTTCTCTGACATGGTCGAGAAAACGAACGGCGAGGGCGTATCCCGCAGGGGTGGTGATGTTTTCGCGGTCATCGGTGAAGTTGCGGATCATCTCATGGATACCGTTCACGCCAATGGTGGAGAAGTGATTGCGCAAGGTACCCAGATAGCGCCTGGAGTACGGGAAAAGGCCGGTGTCCATCTGCCTCTGGATGATTTTGCGTTTGATCTCCAGACTTTCTTTCGCCATTTCCGTGAGCGCGTCCAAACTACGGAAAAGACCTTCCGAGTCGTTTTTATGGAGATAGCCCAGTCTGGCGCAATTGATGGTCACCACTCCGATGGAGCCGGTCTGTTCCGAGGACCCGAAAAGACCATTCCCACGTTTGAGCAGTTCACGCAGGTCGAGTTGCAGGCGACAACACATGGAGCGCACCATGTTGGGCTGCAGTTCGGAATTGATGAAATTCTGAAAGTAGGGCAGGCCGTATTTGGCGGTCATGGCGAACAGTCTTTCGGCATTCGCCGAATCCCATGGAAAATCGGACGTTATGTTGTAGGTGGGTATGGGAAAGGTAAAAACCCGTCCCCTGGCGTCGCCTTCGCTCATGACCTCGATATAGGCCCGATTGATCAGTTCCATTTCTGCCTGCAGATCACCGTAGCGGAAAGGCATCTCCTCTCCGCCGATCACGGGAACCTGTTCCTTCAGATCGTCAGGGCAAACCCAGTCGAAGGTGACATTCGTGAACGGCGTCTGCCCCCCCCCAGCGCGAAGGGACGTTCAGGTTATAGATGAACTCCTGAATGTTTTGGCGTATCTCCCGGTAGGACAAGCCATCCTTGCGGACGAACGGCGCCAGATAGGTATCAAAGGAACTGAAGGCCTGCGCGCCTGCCCATTCGTTCTGCAGGGTGCCGAGGAAGTTGACCATCTGCCCGACGGCGCTCGACAGGTGACGCGGCGGTGCCGCCTCCACCTTCCCTGGCACGCCGTTGAAACCCTCCTGCAAAAGGGCGCGGAGGGACCATCCGGCACAATAACCGGCCAGCATGTCGAGATCGTGGATATGCAGGTCGGCCTCGCGGTGGGCGGTACCGATTTTTTCGGGATAGACATGACTCAGCCAGTAGTTCGCGGTGACTTTTCCGGCAATGTTCAGGATCAGGCCGCCCAGGGAATAACCCTGGTTGGCATTGGCGTTGACCCGCCAATCCTCCCGATCCAGGTACTCATTCACGGAAGTGATGGCGTCTATCATCGCCTGGCGATCCCCGCGCAATCGCTGGTGCTGTTCGCGGTAGGCGATATAGGCGCGGGCGGTGCGGTAAAAGCCCTCGTCCATCAGCGCCAGTTCGACCAGATCCTGAATCTGTTCAATGGTGGGTTCACGATCGGCTGCGCCGGGTGCCAGGGCGTCCAGAACCACGTCGGTGATTCTTTCCGCGACGCCGTCGTCAAATTCGCCGCTCGCACGTCCCGCCCGGGTGATGGCCCAGCAGATTCGATCTGGATCAAAAGGCACCCTTGCGCCGTTTCGCTTCAACACCGAAGGATCGTTCATCGCGATATTCTCCCGACCGCCACCGAACCGCCACCGTCGCGTCTCGGGACGGTGGAACACAATATATAGACATCTCAATAAATAATTTAGCACATATATTGGGTTCGTCAACCACAAAGTGGATATGGAATCCTCCCCAGGGTCGGCGGGGTCGGCCAATACTGGCAGGCCACCCCCTGTCGGGGTGTACAATGGTTCCGCAACGGAGACGGGACATGCAAAGTGACCTCTGGCTGGCTCAGGCGATTCTGGCTTTTCATATCCTGATCATCGCCTTCAACGTCTTTGGCCTGATCGCCATTCCGCTGGGTGCCTGGCGGGGCTGGCGGTGGGTCCGCATCTTCTGGTGGCGGGCCCTCCACCTCGCGGCGCTCCTGGTGGTGGCCATACAGGCGTTGCTGGGCACGGCCTGCTTTTTGACCATCTGGCAGAGCGAACTGCAGGAAGCCGCAGGGCGGCAGGGCTATCGTCTGCCCCTGATCCAGACCTGGATCGATCATCTGCTGTTCTGGCACCTGCCCATGTCTTTTTTCACCTCGATCTATGTCCTGATCTGGATCGGCGTGCTGCTGCTGTGGTGGAAGGTGCCGCCCGTTCTGCCCTGGCGCAGGCCATGAAGAATGGGCCCGGAATTGCCCTGATGCCTCTGATGCCGGATAAGGTATGATGCCCTGTTCGCACAGGACGCCAACGACTATGTCAGAACAGGAATGAAAGATGTTTGAAAAACGCCATCCCTCCGGAAAAGACGCCGCGCATGCTGCCCTGGAAGCCATAAAAAAGTACTATTCCCAGCAAAAATACGGCGACGCGATAACGCTGATCGAACAGGCAACGGCCATCCCGGCGGAGGAAAAAATAAACCTCCTCACCACCATAGGGCAGGCCACGGCCGGAAGTGCCAGGCTGGACCTGGCCGAACGCGCATTCAGAGCGGCGCTTGCGGTGGATGGTAAGCACACGGATACCCTCAGTAATCTCGCCCTTATATTGTTTCATCAGAACAACCTGGTGGCCGCCGAAGAACTTTACCTCGCAGCCATCGCGTCAAAGCCCGATTTCGTGCCCGCATTATATAATTACGGACTCCTGCTCCTCGCCTGCCAGCGTGCCCCGGAAGCCGAACGCGCCTTTCGCGAAGCGCTGGCGCGCAGCCCGGAATGTCTGGATTGCCTCGTCCAGTTGGGCGTCACCCTGGCGCAGCAAGGCCGGCAGGAAGACGCGCGGGTGTTGTTGGATAGGGCGCTGGATACGGACCCCAACCACGCCGTCGCCCTGCATCACAGGAATATGCTCGCGTTGACCACCGGCGACCATCGCGGCGCCGAAGCCCTGTTTCGACGGCGGATTCATCTGTACGGCGAAAATCCGTCGCTGCTGATCGGTCTGGGGGTCGCCATACAGGAACAGGGCCGGTTGACCGAGGCGGAAAACCTATTCAGAAGAGCCGCCGATACCTATTCCGCGCATGCGGATTTCGGACATTACATTTTCCAGAACCTCGTCGCGCAGCAACGCGAACGGGAAGCCGAGGCATACATAAAATCCGCCATCGCGGATGACCCCCGGAGCCATTCTCTCCACTATCATCTGGGTACCCTGCTGTTCAGGCAGGGTCGTTATCCGGAAACCCTGGAAGTGCTGCTGAAAGCGTTGAACTTGAAACCCGACCATGTCGATGCCCTCGTTTTGTCAGGACGGACACTGTTTCAGTCGAAGTATGTGGATGAAGCGGTGGAGACCTTCCACAGGGCGCTGGAACTTCTGCCGGGGTCTGCGGATGCGCAATTTCATCTGAGCGTTGCCCTGATCCACATGGGAGAATGCCGGACGGCAGAGGGCATGATCCGCAATCTGCTCGAAAACCAGCCGGAGAACACCGCAGCGCTGGTCAACCTGGCGATCTGCCTGGAAAAACTGGGCGAGGTCGAGGCTGCCGAAACGACCCTGCGGAAGGCCGGGCATCTGGCGCCCACCGACCTTCGGGTGCGGGTCGCCCTGGCCGAAGTACTCCAACGTCAGAAAAATGACGCGGAATCTTTCGCGCTGATAGAGCCGCTGTTGTCATGGGAAAGCGGCGGAGATCGGGAGCCGGGGCATCTGCCTGCGGACGTTCCGGAAAATGACGCCGTCAACGCCTGGTTCATCGCCGGAAACCACCACCACAGCCATCGGCAATACGCCAAAGCGTTCGCCTGTTACCGCCAGGGACACCAGATGCTGCAAAAGATCGAACCCTTCGATTTCGAGGCCATGGCCGACACCCTGCGGAAGGACATGGACAGGTATGATCGCTGGAAGGGCAGCGTGACGGTGGCGACGCCAAAGAGTCCGGCCCCCCTGTTCATCGTCGGTATGCCCCGGTCCGGAACCAGTCTGCTGCATCAGATGTTGGACATGCACCCCGACATCAACGGCCTTGGGGAGCTCCGGCATCTTCCCCAGGCCGCCGCCAGGCTGCGGAGCCTGCACCTCGACGCCGAAAACCTGACGGACAAAATCGGCGCAATCCGCCAATGGTACCTGGACAGGGTCCGCCACCGCTTGACCGGAAGCCGATACTTTATCGACAAGCTGCCCACCAACTTTCTGTTTCTGGGCAGCGCAAAACTCCTGTTCCCGGAAGCAAAGGTCATTTACTGCCAACGTGATGCGCGCGACAACTGCCTTTCCATATTTCAGCAGAACATGGTCGGGGACCATGCCTACAGCCACGACCTCGATAGCCTGGGAAAATACTATCGCACGCACCTGAAAACCCTCGCGCAATGGCAATCCCGCATGGCGGAGGACGTCGTTACCGTACGCTATGAAGACCTCGTCGCCGACCCCGAAAGCGGCATCCGGGAAATATTGCGATTCATGAAGTTGGCATACGATCCGCGCTGCCTGGATTTTACCGAAAACACCCTTGACCTGCAGACGGCCAGCCGCCTGCAGGTCAAGGAGCCCATCTACCGTTCGGCCATCGGCAAATGGGAACCTTACGCCGGGCATCTCGCGCCGCTGCTGGCCGCGCTCGGGCAGGGGGACTGAAAGCCGGCCTTGCCAGCCCGGCACCCCTCACCAGGGGAGGAACATTTCCTTGCCGATATCGGAAAACCCCAGCTTCTGGTACAGGGCAACGGCCTGGGTGTTCGCCGTGAATACGTGCAGCACCAGGCCCGTGGCCCCCGCCGCACGCGCCTGCTCCGCCACGTGCGCCAGCAGCCTGCCGCCGTGTCCCTGCCCCTGGTAGGCGTCCTCGATCTGGACCCACAGCAGGGAGGACACCCGTTGGGGTACCGCCACATACCACGCACCGCCGATGATGTTCTTCTTCCACTTCACCGCGACGAGGTGGCGGTGGGGCAGGCCCGCGTCATCGTGCTGGATGCCCTGAATCTGACCATATGCCAGATCGTGCGCCACTTCCTGGGAATATCCCATCGCCTGCCGCAACTGCGTCGTCTGGTAGGCCACCAGCGCCGCAAAGAATTTGGGTCGGTAGGCAGGCGGCATGTTCACATAGCTTGCTTCCACGGGACGGATTGCTGGCACGACCAAATACCCCCATTGTCTGTTTTATTCAAGATCACGGCCTGTAGGCGGCCATTACTCTGGGGCAGGCCTGGCGATCTGTCAAACCCGATGAACGCCATGGAGTAGTGGTCTAGCAACGTCATGCGGTAACGTGTTGTTACGTTCCGTAACGTCCTTCACCCCGTTGCGAAAATAGGACCCGCAGGTAACCCAATGAATACCGGCATAGGGCCATACGCCCGGCTTGGCGCAAAAATTGCGTATGGCCGGTACAGAGTACATTCAGGAGGGGCATCGTCGTGCATACAGCGCCGGACCATAGGGCAGAAAGCTGGGGTCACCGGAGCGCAGCGCCCGCCGACGCCGCGTCGGCTTCATCGCCCCTGCTCAGGGAGCTTCGTGGGGTGCAGGGGGAGCTGGGGCATCTGGCCGCGGAGTTGCGCTTTCATCAGGCCGGCGGCGCACCCGCCGAACTGGACGAGTGGATATTTTCCCTGATTTTTCTGGAAGCGCGCGTGAGCAAGCTGGCACAGGATTTCGCCGGGCCGGACGACGCCCGGCCCCGCATCCCGTTCCCGGAATGGCCACGCCCCGCGCTCGGCAACCCTTCATAGAACAAGGCCGGAACAGGCTCATGTACCGGGGTATTCCCATGGCATTCATCTGGATGGTCATCCTGATTTATTTCCTCCCCTCCGTCCGCGCGTGGAAAAACGGCTGCCGTCATGCGCATTGGCGCAGGCTGCTGTTGCTGAATGGGTTGCTGGGATGGACGGGGGTGTTCTGGTGGCAGGCCTGGAAACAGGCACGCTGGTCCAGCCCCATGATATTTGTCGGGAAACCGGCGCCGGACTATTTTCGCGGAGACGAACACCCGCTGTTGCGCCCAGGGAGGATCGCCCTGGCCGTGAGTGGTGCCTTGCTGGCGATGGCGCTGATGCTGATGGGCCACTGAGAAGCCGGTGGAACGAAGGCCGTTGGCCCGGTGGTGGCAAAAAGCGCGCCGATCACGGTGACCCGCGTGCCGAAAGTGGTCTGCGGGCCGTGAGCGGCCGCTGAGGATCTATAGGCCGCCCAGGCCGCTGGTGCCGCCAAGACCGCCTGCGCCAGCGGATGACGTGTTGATGCCGAGGGACAGCAAGGACGCCTGCGCCGGTGTCTGGTTGATGCCTATGGACACCAGACCGCCCACCGACAGGGCGAAGCCCGAACCCTGGCCGCCGCCCAGTCCGCCCAGGAGGCTGCCGAGTTCATTCACCGCCCCGCCGGCGAGACTGCCGAGCAGGCCCTGCACGTCCGCGGCCAGCGCCCCGCCGGCACTGCCGTTGCTGGTGGTGGCGCTCACCTGGGCGACGCTGCCGCTGCCCCCCGGCGTATTGATGGAGACGGAAGCCAGGTTATCCACCTGAACCTGCGCGCCGTTGCCCTGGCCGGTGACCCCGCCCAGCAGGCCGCCCACCAAGTTGACCAGATCCGCCAGCAAGCCGCCGACGGTGCCCTGAACATTGGCGAATATCCCTGTTGATCCACTCATGTCATTCTCCTCGCTATCGATTTCCTTTGGTTACACCTGGAAACGGCCCGGCACGGGGGGCCGATAGGGCCACCCCGTGCCGGAAGGACTGAACCGTCTTCCGCCTTACAGACTGCCCAGCAGGCCACCCAGCAGACCGGTGCTGCCGCCCGCCAGGCCGGTTACCGCGCCGGTGACCGGCGCCAGGGCGCCCACCGTGCCGGAAAGCAGGCTGGGCACCGTGGAGCTGACCGCCGCCAGGGCGTTGCCGGCGTTGCCGACCACGTTGTTGAGCAGGCCCTCGGTGGCGCCCAGCGTTGCGCCGACGGCAAAGGTGGCGATGGCCGCGGTGTTGCCCACATTGGCCGTCACATTGTTGAGGAGGCTTTCCGCATTGGTGGTGACGCCGCCCACGGCGCCGCCCAGGGTGCTCACCAGACCGCCAGCCACGCCTTCCACCGCACCCAAGGTGGAGGTCGCCGTGGAGGCGACGCCGGACAGAACGCCGCTGACGCTGGAAGCCGCTCCGCCCACGTCGCCCAGGAGTCCGGACAACAGCCCGCCGGTACCGGAGGCCGCCGCGCTGCCGCCGCCCAACAAACCACCCAACAGGCTACCAAGGTTCAAAATTGACATTGATCATTTCTCCATAGTTCAGTAGGTTACGTGTTCTGCTCGCGCCCCTGCCGCGCAGGGACAGCAGCGGACAGCATATTGCGTGCCAGTTCTTTTTGGCGGTGCATCATGATCTTCTATCGTGTTGATAATGTCAGCATAAGCGGGCCGCGATTCGGTTCGGGATATTAGAATAAGCCGCTATACGCAGGTGATTTTGGTGACGCCCTGGGAAATGGCGTTACGCATTACTTCCCGCCCCCGGAGGGGGCCATCCCCCTGCGGCGGCGGCATATCCCGGTAGGAGGGCGGGCAGCGGGTCAATGTTGGTTACCCATTGGGGCTGATGGATACGGCATTCGTAACTTTCAGCATCTTTCGATATGGACATCTATTTGTTCTGTATGCACTTCTTTTGTGATAAAAGGGTGGCACGACTCGTGCTTAGGTTCTGGTTGCGTTATCCGCCCAGGAAACGAATGCTGTATCACCGAAGTGTTGCTGCCTGCTTTCAGGCATGTTGGATATCGTTTGTGGCTTGGCCGGATGGTGTGGCCTCGGGTGATCCCTGAGGCAGCCATCCGGTACAACCCCCGGCCCTGCGCCCCGCGGAAGGCCGTGTGCTTGGTTTCGCTGTCTGTAACAGCGCGTAACAGGCGTGGCAAAATATTCTACGCTCCTCCTGGAATAATTATGAAATTGGACTACTCATAGAAGAAGTATTTGTTGATAGTCTTATGTACTTCCCTTTGCCATATCATGGTGATAGCATCCACATTCGGATGGCAAAGTATTGTGTATGCCCCCATAACAGGGGAGTTGGTTGAGTGGCGTAGGATTGGCACGTAGTTTGCTATCCATCGGGTGCAATTTTAATTTTCCTGGGCAAATGGAAGGAGAACGAGAGATGAAGATGTTGAAGCACGCTGTAGCCCGCTTCGTGCGGGAGGAAGAAGGGGTCACCGCCATCGAGTACGGCCTGATCGCCGGTTTGATTGCGGTGGCGATTATTGCCGCAGTTACTGGCCTTGGTCAAAAATTAGTAGCAGTCTTCCAAAGGGTTACTGGCGCGCTACCGTAAACACCAAGCAGCAGGTTTAGTGAGGCGCGAGCGCGTCTCACTGGTTCGGCAGCATTGCGAAAAATCGCCTTCCCGCATTGCGGGGTGGTAGTCCCCAGGGGATTTTTCACAATGACAACAAATCGGGAGGAAGCGTGGGATGGGAGGAAATGGGCGTGGCCCTGTGGGCGGTGTGGGGGGCGCAGGGCGACTACCGTCGCCAGCGCCTGCCCAACAGCCTGACCCTGAGTGCCCTGGCGCTCGGGCTGGCGGTGCTGCCGCTGACGGGGCGCTGTCTCCTGGGCGCGCCCTGGAGCGCCGCCCTGCTGGGGGTCGCCGCCGCTTTTCTCGCCCTGCTGCCCGCCTATGCCTGGCGCCTGGTGGCGGCCGGCGACGTCAAGTTTTTCATGGCCATGGGCGCCCTGGGCGGGGTGGATGTGCTGTTCCCGATCTATCTCGCGGCGGGGGTCATCACCCTGGCGCTGGTGGCCCGCGACCGTCTGTTCACCGGCAGGGTGCGGCGGCAATACCCCTATGGCGTCGGCCTGGGTCTGGGCTGCGCGCTGGTGGTGCTCGGTCACTGGCGGCTGGTCCCGCACTGGCCGACGTCATGACGGTGGCCATGACACGGGCCATGACACCGGCACACGACCAGCCGGCGGAGCGGGGTCAGGCGGCCATCGAGTTCGCCATCGTCTTCCTGCTCTTCTTCGCCATGCTCTGGGGTATCCTGACCTTCGGCTTCATTTTCGCCGCCCAGAACACCCTGACCCTGGCGGCGGAAAACGGCGCGCGGGCAGCTTTGCGTTACCAGCCAGCCACCGACGTGGCTGGCGCCACGGCCGCGCGAATCGCCGCGGCGACGACGGCGGCGACCAATACCGTACAGTGGTTGCAGAACTTCACCCCGGCCTACGATCCGGCGGGTTACCTCACGGCGACTTCCGCGCCCTGCACCTATAACGCCAACCTGATCTGCTTTCATGTGCAGATCAGTTACCCCTACGCGCAGCATCCGCTGATCCCGCCTTTTCCGGGCTTCGGCCTGTTCGCCCCCGCGCAACTGGTGGGCAAGGCGACCATGCAGGTGGATCCGGGCAATTTGTTGCCGGGGGGCTGAGGCGGTCAGATTTCGGTCAAGCCATGATCCTTAACGCCGGCCGTCAGGCCATTCAGATAACAGACGGGTGCCCGCGCAGTCGAGGCCACCACAGGGAGGAAACGTAGCATGGGAAATACCGCGAAGATCGTGATCGCGATACTGGTCTTGCTGGCCATCGCCTTGGGGGTGTCCGCCTATATGGTCAGCCAGCCCAGTCCGGTGGTGCAGAGCAAGACCAGTGCCGCGGCGCCACAGCAGTCGACGGCGGGGGCGGCCGTGGTGGTGGCGGCCAAAACCCTGTCGGCGGGGTTCCCCATCCCGCCGGACGGGGTCAAGGTCCTGCATTACCCCGAATTTCCCGCCGGCGCCTTCCATGAGGCCGCGCACGTCGTCGGCAAGGTGCCGCAGGTGAACATCGGCATGGGCGCCCCGGTGATGTCCATCAACCTGTTGTCCGGTCTGGCCACCCAGGTACCCGAAGGGGATGTGGCCATGGCCATCGACGTCAACAAGGCCATCGCCGTGGGGGACCATCTTCAGCCCGGCGATTTCGTCGATGTCTTCACCACCCTGGCCGGTGACCAGATGACCATGCACGGCGGTTGGCCGACCCAGAGCCGGCTGCTGCTGGCCAATCTGCGGGTACTGGCGGTGGGGCCGCAGACGGTGGTGCGCCATGTCGCCGAGGGCGAGCCGTCGGCCTTCGGGCCGGCGGCCGGTTCGCGGGGCGGCGGCAACCAGCCGCCCCGCGAGCCGCCCAGCACCGTGGTGCTGCAAGTGCCCGTCGCCTCCGCCGCGACGCTGGCGCTGGCCAGCGGTCAGGGCCATCTCCTGCTGGCGCTGCGCAATCCCAAAGACCATACCTTGCCCGATACCGGGGCCTTCCCGACTCCGTCGCCGGCGTTGCCGCCCGCGGAACTGCCCGTCGCTCAGCGCAAGGCGGCACTGGAAAAGCCGGAGAACCGGGCCTATGCCGGTCTGACCCTGCCGGGTCTGGCGGGCAAGAGCAAGGCAGCCGAGCGCGCGATGCATCCGTTGCCTCCGCCGCCCATGATGGAGATCTATCAGGGTGGACAAAAAACAGCGGTACCCTACTGAAGAGGCCTGAACGATGCGCAAATGGATGATGAGCAGTTTGGCGGTGGCGACCCTGGCGGCGCTGGGCTCCCAGGGCGCCTGGGCGGAAGGGCCGGCGGCGGAGGGCGGCGCCCATCCGTCCTGGGCCGCGCACCAGAGCGGCGGGTATCGCGCGCTGAATATCCCGGTGGGCACCCAGCAGACCCTGAGTTTCACCGAGCCGGCCTACCGGGTGGCCGTCGGCGACCCGAAAACGGCATCGGTGGCGCCGTTGCCGCGTTCCGGCGGCCGGCAGTTTCTGATCACCGGCCTCAGTACCGGTACCACCAGCCTGCTGGTCTGGAACCTTGGCCACAAGACGCCGAAGGTCTGGCAGCTTCAGGTCAGCGTGCCGGTGCCCGCAGCGCCTCTGGCGGCCCCGGCGCCGGGTATGCCCGAAGTGCGCGCCCAGGGCGATGCCGTCACCCTGTCCGGCGCGGTGGCCGACCAGGTGAAACACGAAGCGGCCCTGGAAGCGGCGGCGCTGGCTGCCGGCAAGTCCGGCAAGGTCATCGACCAGACGGTGATCCCGGTGGATGACGAGGTACAGGTCGGCGTCAAGGTGGTGGAGTTCAGCAAGGCACAGTTGAAGAATGTCGGTATCAACATTTTCTCCAGCACCGGCGGTTTCAGCCTGGGCACCTTCGGTCCCTCCACCCTGACTTCGGCCAACTATCCGGTATCGGCGGCGAGCGGCGGGCCGGGGGCGCTGGCGGTCACCGGCGTGGCGCCCTTCACCCAGGCCTTCAATCTGGTGGGCGGGGTCGGCAACAGCGGCCTGAGCAGTTACCTCAGCCTGCTGGAAGGCAACAACATCCTCCGGGTGCTGGCGGAACCGACGCTGGTGGCGATGAACGGCCAGCAGGCGAGTTTCCTCGCCGGTGGGGAAATCCCGATCCCCGTACCCCAGAGCAGCGGGGTCGGCACCCCCACCATCACCATCCAGTACAAAAAATACGGCGTGCAGCTCGATCTGACCCCCACCATCCTCAGCGCTCACCGGATCGCCCTGCACGTGGCGCCTTCGGTCAGCTCTCTCGACTATACCAACGCCATCACCCTCAATGGTTACTCGGTGCCCGCACTACTGGTCCGCCAGGCCGACACCACCGTCACCCTCGGCAATGGCGAGAGCCTGGTCATCGGCGGTCTGGTGGACCGCCAGATGCAGCAGAATATCAGCAAAGTGCCGATACTGGGGGATCTGCCCATACTGGGCGCCTTCTTCCGTTCCATTCAGTATTCCAAGCAGGATATGGAGCTCGCTATCATCGTCACCCCGCGTCTGGTGCGCCCCATCGCCGCCGGGGCCAAGCTTCCGCCCTTGCCGGGAGCGTCCTTCGCCCATTCCCGCTTCAATCTGGGCAAGGCCGTATTGCTGCCCGGATCGGACTATAACCAGCCCGACAACGGTCCCGGATATAGTCAATGAGCGTAGAGCCCGTCGCCCGCCTTGAGCAGGCCACCGGCCCGGTGGTCGTGCTGGCTCTGTCCCGGCGCCCGGAATGCCTGGCGTGGATACGGCAGGCCCTCGATGGCCTGGCCACCGTGCTGCCGGTCAATGCCCGGCAGAATGAAATCTCCGCCGCCATCGGGCAGAGCGGCGCCGCGCTGCTGATCGTGGACTTTGATGCGGAGACTGACGATTACGGCTCCGTATTCGAGGGCCTGCATCAGGCTTTCCCGGATCTCCGCCTGATCGGCATCGCGCCGGTGGCCGATCAGCGGGTGCTGCTGGCGGCCATGCGCGCCCAATCGGTGGATTTCGTGCAAAGCGGCGGCGCGCCGGAACCCCTGCGCATGGCGGTGGGGCGCATCCTGTCCCAGACCCGGCAGCGGCGCGCGCGCGCCGGCAAGCTGGTGGTGGTGGCGGGCAGTGTCGGCAGCGGCTGCACCACCCTGGCGTGCAATCTGGCGGCGTCCCTCTCCGCACTCCACCCGCAGAGCGAGGAGCTGCTGCTGGATTTCGGCACCCCGGTCGGGACCGCCGCCACCTATATGGGCATAGCACCGCGCGTCGCCTTTGCCGAGGCGGTGCGCAATCTGGAACGTTGCGACAAGACTTATCTGGACACGGCCATTGCCCAAAATACCCGCGGTCTCGGGGTGTTGCCGCTGTTCGCCGCGGCCCGGGATCTGCGCGGACTGAATCTCAGCGAAGTCTTTCAGATGCTGGCGATCATCCTGTCGATTTATCATCTGGTGGTGGCCGATATCGGCGGGGCGGTGTTCAGCGAGGTCAGCCAGTATCTGTTGCAGGCGGCGGATGAGATCGTCGTGGTCTGCGACCAGTCGGTGGCGGGCATTCTCGAAGGGAAAAAAATCGCCGCCAATCTGCGGGAAAAAATCGGTACTCGCCTGCAGGCGAGTGTGGTGGTGAATCATTACGAACCGGCGCTGGGTGTCGATGCGGTGCATGTCGGGGAGGCGCTGGGCTTGCCCCTGCTGGGCCAGGGCATCGTCCCCGAACGGCGCCTGCCCCTGATTCAGGCGATGAACGGCGGCGCGCTGGCGGTCGATGCCCTCCCGAGGGACGCCTACAGCCGTGCGATACAGCAATGTGCCGGGTTGCTGGCGGGCCGTATCTGGCCGAACAGCAACGCCGAGGGAACCCGTGGAGCGACCGGCTGGCTACGCCGGTGGAGGACGATGGTATGAGCGACGACAGCCCCTTTGGTGCGCAGCCTTTCGATACGGCCACCGCAAAGGCGTTGAACCAGCAGGATGCCTACCAGCAGTTCAAGGGTTATCTGCATCTGCGGCTCATCGACCGGGTCGAAGAGATCGGCGCCGATTTCGCGGAGCTGAGCCGTGGCGCCGTCTATCGTTTCGTCTCGCTGGAACTGGACCGCCTGATGGCGGAGCGCCCCTATCCGCTGAACGAAAAGGAAACCGAGGTGCTCATCAACCAGCTCACCGATGAGCTGACCGGTTACGGCCCGCTGGAAACGGCGCTCAAGGATCCCGAGATCGAGGATATTCTGGTGAATGGACCTCGTGAAATCTATCTGGGACGGAAAGGTACACTGGAGCACAGTGACCTGGTGTTTCAGGATGAAGCCCATCTGATGCGTATCATCTATCGTCTGTTGGGCGCCACCGGCAGACGGGTGGATGAGTCGTCGCCCACCGTGGATGCGCGTCTGAGCAACGTGGGGCGCATCAACGTGGTGATTCCGCCCCTGGCCCTGAACGGGCCGGTCATTTCCATCCGGCGCTTCCCGGCCCATCCGCTGCGCGCCGAGGACCTGATCGAGAAGGCCACGCTGAATGCGCCCATTCTCCAGTTTCTGGAGTTCTCGGTGCGCGCGCGCTGCAACATCCTGGTATCCGGCGGCACCAGCAGCGGCAAGACCACCTTCCTCAACGTCATCGCCAGCTATATCTCCGATGAGGAGCGGGTGGTGACCATCGAAGACACGGCGGAACTGCAACTGCAGAGCAGGCACGTGGTGCGTCTGGAAAGCCGTCCCGGCGGGCATGACGGGGCGGGTGCCGTCAACGTGCGCGATCTGCTGCGCAATACCCTGCGCATGCGCCCCGACCGGATCGTCGTGGGCGAGGTGCGCGGCGGCGAGGCCCTGGAGATGATGCAGGCCATGACCACTGGTCATGATGGTTCGCTGGGCACCATCCACGCCAACTCCCCCCGGGAGGCGTTGCAGCGCTTGGAAATCCTGCTCAGCTTCGGCGGTTTTCCGGGCAATGAATCCAGTATGCGACGGCAGATCGCTTCGGCCATCGACCTCATCGTCCAGATCGAGCGTTTTCCCGACGGGCGGCGCCGCATCACCTCCGTTACCGAGGTAACCGGCGTCGGCGACAACATCATCGCTACCCAGGAGCATTTCCGTTACGAACCGCAGGTGAACCGGGAAAACAAGACGGTCGACCGCTGGATCTCCACGGGGATCAATCCGCGCAGTCCGAAACTCGCCAAATATCGTCCCGAATCCTCCGAGAAGGATGAGTTTGGGTGGCAGCCATGATGGCCCTGGGTCTGATCGTTTTCGCCCTGTTGCTCCTCGGCATCGCGGCGGGCGTCTACCTCTCCTTCCGGCAGCAGGAGGCGTTTCCGGACGCCCTGCGCGAGCGCCTGCGGGCCTTCGACGCGCACAAGGGCGAGGCGGCGAATACGGAATCCGCCCAGGACGAGCTGCTGGAGCATGCCGCCCGGTACAAAAAGGAATCCTTCCTGCTCCAGGCGGAGGAATGGTTGCGGCAGGCAGGATTGCGGCCGAAAAGCTATCTCCCCAAGGCCGCCATCGTCGGCCTGCTGATCACCCTGCTGCTGGCGTTTCTGGTCAGCGGCTGGCTGGCGCTGGCGTTCATCCTCCTCTTTTATCCATTGGCTTTGTGGGGGCAGGTCCGCTACCGCATCGGTTTGCGGCGCAGCGCCGCGATTCTCGCCCTGCCGGGTTTTCTGGATGCGGTGGTGCGCGCCTCGCGGGTGGGCGCCAGTCTGCCCGCCGCTCTCCTGAGCGCCACCAAGGATGCCCATGGGCCGGTGCGGGAGGTGTTCAACCAGATCATGCGCCGCCAGCAGTCCGGTACCCCCATCGACCAGGCCATGCTGACGGTCGGCAAACGCTACCAGATGCAGGAACTGGCGATCATCGCCACGGTGCTGCGCCTGAACATGCGTTACGGCGGGCGTACCGACGTCGTTCTCGAGCGCATCGCCGACTGGTTGCGGGGGAGGGTGATGGCCCAGGCGGAGTTCAACGCCCTGTCCGCCGAAACCCGGCTGGGGGCGCTCATTCTCAGTCTGATGATTCCGGGGCTCGCCCTCTACATCGTGCTGATGAACCACAGCTACCTGCAGGGCATGTGGGCGGTGTCGACCGGGCGTATGCTCCTGGTCGCCGGTGGAACCCTGCTGGTGACCGGAGTGGTCCTGCTCAATCGTATGGCCAAGTTGAGGTAGCACCATCATGCTGAACCTGCATGCTTTATTGACCGCTCTGGCCGTCGCGAGCATTGCCCTGGCGGTACTGCTGGGCATCTTCTTCTGGGCGTACCGTCTGGTGATGATCACCCGCGCCCGCTCGGCCATGGATCGCGTCGCCCCGAAGCTGGAGGCCGGCAGCGAACCGTCGGAAGTGGCGGCGCAGATGGAGCGGGCGGGGCTGCAGGCCAACGTGCGCTGGGACCTGCTGGATCGCTGGCGGAGCAGCGAGGATGCCCGCCTGCTTCTCAGGGCCGGCTACCGGCGGCCCGCCGCCCCCAGTATTTTCAACACGATACGCTTTCTGCTGCCCGCCGTGCTCGTCGTGGTGACCGGGATGACCGAACATCTGCTGGCGCCGCACATGCTCAAACTCACGTTCTGGATGAGCCTTGTGGCGGTGGCCATTTTTGGCTACCTGCTCCCCAAATTCATCCTGGAGAGCAAGGCCAAAAGCCGCGGTGACGCGGTGAATGCGGAAATCCCGTTTTTCGTGGATATGCTGGCCCTTCTGCAGGGCGTCGGCCTGAGTCTGGAGCAAAGTCTCGCGTCGCTGGCGCAGACCAGCGAGGCGGGAATCCCGCTGCTCGCCGGCGAGATGCGCGAAATGAGCAAGCATATCGCCATTGGCCGCCCCCGCGTGGAGGCGATGCAGAAGCTGGCCGAACAACTGGGTGATGCGGATTTTGAGGAGCTGGTAAACATGCTTCGGCAGATCGAACGTTTCGGTGGCGACGTTGCCCAGCCCCTGCGGGATTTTGCCGGCCGCCTTCAGGAAAAACGGCAGATGGCCCTGCGCGAAAGGGTCGGAAAACTCAACGTCAAAATGACGGCGGTGATGACCCTGACCATGCTGCCGGCGCTGTTGCTGATCACGGCCGGTCCCGCGGTACTCGCGTTGCTGCGCTTCTTTGACAAGATGGGATGAGGATGGCCGCCTTGACCTATTCCCCCGGAGTTCGGCGCCTGAGCAGGGGGCTTGCCGTCTTCTGCGCCCTGGCCGCCGGGGGGTGTGCCACCCATCCGTCGGCGCCGGTCGTCACCAACGCGCCGGAGCCAAAGGTTTCCTCCTCCGATCTGCGGGGGTTGAGTCTGCAATTGATCCAGAAAATGGAAGCCGAGCAGAAGTGGTATGCGGCCATTTCCTATCTGGACCGCTACCTGAAGGAGTGGCCGGCCTCGGATCAGACCGATCTGTTGCGCGCCCGCGCCCTCGCGGCTACGGGTGAGCCGGCCCAGGCCGAGCGCTATTTTCGACGGGTATTGGGTACTCCCCTCGCCGCACAGGGGTACCAGGGTCTGGGGCTCATTGCCGCGCGTGGCGGCGACATCACCCGGGCCATCGGGCTTTTCCAGCACGCCACACGGGAGGATCCCACGGACGCCGGGATACTGAATAATCTGGGTTACGCCGCCTTGCAGGGCAAGGCTTGGGATGTCGCGCGCAATGCCCTGTTTCGCGCCGGCGAGCTCGCCCCTCAGGACGAGCGGGTGTGGAGCAATATCGCCCTGTACTACCTGCTGCGCGGCGATGCCTTCAGGGCGCAGCAGATCATGGGTGCGCACGATTTCAGTTGGGAAGTCTCCCAGCGCATTCGCCGCGAAGCCGACCAGATGACGGGCGTGCCCACGTCCGCCGGCGACCATCCTTTACCAGCGGCGACCGCCCCCTCGGGAGCGGTCATGCCCGCACTCCCCAATCCGCCGTTGACGCAATTGTTTTCTTCCGGTAATGCCGGGCCAGCCACCGAACCCAGGAGCGTGCCATGAACCGCAACACCCCCCTTTCCAACCGCCTGTCGCGGATGCTGCTGGCCTTTTGCGCCTTTGGGGTAATGCCCCTCGCCTCCGCCGATGGTGCTTCGGATTACCTGCAGCCCCCGATCCTCGGCTGGCATGAATTGCCGAAGGTGGTGGCACCCGCAGCGCCGGTCGCCTCGGTTGCCGTAACGCCAGCCGCGCCAGCCGCGCCAGCCGCCACCCTTCCCGTGCGTGCCCCCGTGCCGCCCGCGCCGCTGCCGCCCGCGCCCGCGCCCGCGCCCGCACTGCCGCCTCCGGCCGTGGAAGCGGTCGTTCCGCCGGCCATCCATAGCGCGGCGGTGGCGAACACCAGCCCGCCGCCTGCGCCCCCGGCCGCGCGCCGCCAGAGCTCCGTGCAAAGGTTGCTCGCTTTCCAGAGCGAAGGCGAGGACCCCGGCACCTTCCAGCCGATTCTTGGCGCCGAGGCTCAGCAGAGTTTCAAGAACTACCTGAAATCCTTTGCGGGTAGTTCCGGGTCCACATCGTCGTCTTCGACGAAAAACGCAGGGAGCAACGTCGCCCTGCAAGGAATGAGCAATGGCCAGTCTGGCGGTAATGCTTCAGGTTATTGATCCGCGCCGGTGGCGTGCCGGAAGGGGCGAGGGGGGCGATATCGCCATCATCGCCGCCATCGTCATGCCCATCATGATCCTGGCGCTGGCCTTCGGTATCGACATCGGCCATATGGCCTATGTGCATCGCAATCTGCAAAAAATCGCCGACATGGCGGCCATTGCGGGCGCGGAAGATGTTTCCAACGCCATGCCCCTGGCGACGGGCAACGCCGTCAAAAACGGGCTGCAGACGTCGTCCACGCAAATAACGGTCACTCCCGGCAACTGGAATCCGCAGGTCGAGGCGGGTCCCACCTATTTTTCCGCCGCCGTGCCCTATGGCCATCAGGCGAACGCCGTACAGGTGCAATTGTCCGAGAGCGTGCCGTATTTCTTTTTTTTCGGGCCCGCGAAAACCGTGCAGGCGCAAGCCATCGCCTGGGTGCCCAACCCTGCGGCGGGGTTCTCCCTGTCCAGCACCTTGCTCCAGGTCAGCGAACAGCAGTCTGCGTTGCTGAATAGCCTGCTCGGGGGACTGCTGGGCATCCACAATCTGAACCTGGGTGTGGCGGCCTTCAACGGACTGTTGAATACTTCCGTCTCACTGGGGCAGTTGGCGCAGTCCATTGGCGTGGGCACCGTGAACAACCTGCTGGACGCCAATCTGACCCTGCCCGGCTTGTTTACCGGTGCCCTGAAGGCCGTCGGAAACCAGGCGGCGGGCGGCGGCCTGCTGAACACCCAGGCTGCCACTGGCGCCTTGCAAACGCTGATCGGATCGACCACGGCACAGAGCACCATTCAGCTCAGCAACATACTCAAGCTCGGTCTGGCCGACAAAAATGCCGCCGTCAACGCGCAGGTCAACCTGCTCGACCTTGTCACCGCCTCGGCCATGCTGTCCAACCAGAAGCATTTCATCCAGATCCCCAGTCTCGGCGTAAACGTACCGGGTATCGCCAATATCGGACTGGGACTGAACGTGATTTCACCGCCCTCCATCGCCTATGGTGAACCCGGCAGGGACGCCAGCGGACAGTGGCGTACCCAGGCCCATACCGCACAGGTGGCGCTGTCCTTGCAGATCCAGTTGTTGTCGCTGCTCGGCGGTGGCGTCGTGAACATCCCCATCTATCTGGAAGTGGCTCCCGCCCAGGCGCATCTGACCAGCCTGACCTGCGGGACGCCGGTGTCCCAGTCTCAGGTCGGCATCGGCGCCAATACCGGCTTGCTCACGGCGGTCATTGGAACCCCCTTGCCCAACGCCCTGAACAACACGACCCAGTCCATCAACGAACTCGCCCAGAATTTCCAGGGCGTGGATCTGGTGAACGTCCTCGGCCTGATTACGGTCCATCTGAACCATCCGCTCATCGTGCCGCTCAGTGCCCAGGGCTTGAACGGCTACCAGGAACTGAACTTCACCGGTACGCCTTCCCAGACCCAGGATGTGACAACCAACGCCCTGGGCTCCGCCGTGTCCCAGACGCTCCAGGCCCTGGAGACGGAACTGCAAAAACCCGGCGCCCTGACGGTTCATGCGGTCCTTCTGAATTTGCCGGTGGGGCAGATCGTGGGCTTGTTGCTGGGCATTCTGAACCCGGTGCTGCAGCCCCTCCTCCAGGTGTTGAACGATTTGGTGGCGCCGCTCCTGAACCTGTTGGGCATTCAGGTCGGGCAGGCGGCGGTGAACTACAATGCTCTCAGTTGCGGCACCATCCCCCCGGTTCTGGTGTACTGATGAACCTGATTCGTGTTTTGGTCTGGGAAGGACAGCATGATTTCGCCAAGCGTCTGGAACGCTGTCTGAGTCAACATTCCGACGCCGAGGTCGTCCGCTACGATGACGAGGTGGATCATCCCTCCGGCACGGAAGCCATGGACGCGGATATCGTTTTCATCAGCACCACGGCGCTGCGGCGTTATGAAAAAAACCACCTCGCCTGGAAACGGATAGAGGGCATTCCGGTCATCTGGGTGGGCAGCGGAGAACAGAGCATCTATGCGACGACGCCGCTGTCCGAACGTGTCGTGTTGCCCGCCTATTTCAACTGCGCGAGCCTGTCCGCCGTACTCAAGCACACCCTGCATACGGTGGCGCAGGGCGCAACCGACCGGCAGCTACCGGCGGATGGCGCTATCCCGCTTACGGAATTGCCCATGGGTAAAGACGGGGATTTCGTCTATCAGTCGCCCTGCATGCACCGCCTGGTGGGTAATGCCCGTCTTTATGGCGCATTGTCGGTGAATGTGCTGATCCGCGGCGCCAGCGGTACCGGAAAAGAATATGTCGCCCGTCTGGTGGCGGATTCCCACCCCGAGTACCGCTCCGGTCCCTTTGTGCCGGTGAACTGCGCGGCCATTCCCGACGCGCTTTTCGAGTCGCTTTTTTTCGGGCATGTCCGGGGCGCATTTACGGGCGCCGTACGCGATCACCCGGGTTTTTTGCGCGAGGCCAATAACGGCACCCTGTATCTGGACGAAATCGGTGACCTGCCTTTTTATCAGCAGGTCAAATTGTTGCGCGCGCTGGAGGACGGGGTGATCCATCCGGTGGGCAGCAACGAGACGATGCGGATCAATTTCCGTCTGGTCACCGCCACCAACCGGCCGCTCATCAACATGATCCGGGAGGGGACTTTCCGGCTGGATCTCTATCATCGCATCAGTGTGGTCGAACTCTATATTCCCACCCTGCAGGAACGTGGCGGGGACGAGAAGTGGCTGCTGTTCACCCATGCTTTTCGGTTGGCTCTGGAAAGGTTTTCCGGCGAGAATATCGCCTCTCCGGAACTGCCGAGCTGGCTCAGGGACTGGGTCTATACTTCCCAGTTTCCGGGCAACGTGCGTGAATTGTTCAACCGGGCGGCACGGCTTGCCGCCTTTTACCTCGGCCACGGGGAATTGGAGCAGGCCGAATGCATGCATCTCTTGCGCGCCGGAGAAATCGACTGCGGAACCACCGAGGCCTGCGCTCCGCCGGACTTTTCCACCAGGGCGGAGGAGCGCAGTCAGGTCCTGGACGCGCTGGAAAAAAACCAGTGGCGCCGACTGGAAACCGCAGAGGCACTGGGCTGGAGCCGCAAGACGTTGTGGCTCAAAATGAAAAAATACGGACTATCTGGATAACATCGAACCGGCGCACCGTCGGAACATCGGTAGCAGTGACAAAAATCGGTCGAAGGGCCGGTTTGCGGCCGCAAGCCCATTACGCGTTTTTACAGGGAGAAACAGGATGCGAGATATGGAACAGCAAAACGGAAAACGGAATATCCAGATGGCGGTATTCGCCGTCGTCATGGGCGTCTTGCCCTTCACCAGTGTGGCCCGAGCGGGTACCGACAGCAACAGTGTATCGTCCGCACCCGTTGCGAGTACCCGGCAGTCCGTGCCGTCTGCCGCGCCGGCAGAGGCCCCCGTACTGACTCAGCATGTGTTGCAGTTGATCAAGGAACACCAGTTGGTGGAACTGCGGACCATCTATAACGGCCCCTTTGCGGCGGCCATGTTCTTCAATCCGAGTACGCTCAACTATACGGTCGTCCTGCTGAAGAACCACGATTTCTGGTGGGTTGGACAAACGGCCGACGGTCACAAGGCGGAAATGCTGTACACGAAACTGGCAACGCAAACCATACGGTTGTCTGCCCCGGACATCGCAAAGATTCAGTTGGATGCGCGGATCGCGGTGGCGCGCCGCAGCCTGCTGGCGCAACAGAAGCGCGAAGCGGAACTGGAGCAGCAGATATCCGCCCAGCAAAAGATCATGCAGGCGGGAACCGCGGCCCAGAGCCAGCTTCTCTCCGAAGCGCAGGCGCTGAATTCCCGGCGCCAGGAACTGCAACACCAACTGGACCAAACCAATGCCGCGATTGCCGGACTGCAGAGCAAGGCGCAGGAAGGCCCGTCTCTGGGTGATCTGCAAACGCTTCCCTCAGCGTCCGCACCTGCCGGGATCACCCCCCACCAGAAGCCGAGGATTCAGATGCGAGCCACTGCGCATCCATGACGGCGGAGGAAAACCATGGCGGTGCCACCGGGCCCGCCGCTCCAGGCAAAGCCGGCGGCATTGCCTCCAGCGGGCTGCAGTGCCTCGCGCTGATCGCCGGGTATTACCAGCGGCCGTGTAACGCGGAGCAGTTGGCACGCGCGCTGGGCATGTCGGAACCCATTCTGCCTCTTGGCAAAATCATTCTGGCGGCCCGCGAAGTGCATCTGGTGGCGAAGGCGGTTCAGTTGAAATGGACCGATCTGGCTCGCCAGACGTATCCGGTGATGGCCGAGTTGCGGGATGGCAATTACCTCGTGCTGGCCCGCTTCGAGAACAACCGCCTGGTCGCGGTGGATCCGCAGCGTGGTCAACTGATACTGGATGAAGCTACCCTCCACCAGGTCTGGACCGGACGGGTGTTGCTCATCAAGCCGCGCTTCGAGTGGAACGCGGCGGGGCAACGCTTCGGGTTGCGCTGGTTCATTCCCATCATTCTCAAATACCGGCAACCGGTCATCGAGGTTCTGGTGGCGGCTTTCGTGGTGCAGATGTTTGGTCTGGCCATGCCGTTGTTCATCCAGTTGGTGATCGACCGGGTGCTGGTCTATCACAGCCTGCCCACCCTGGACATTCTGGCGGTGGGGATGCTGGTGGTGATCGCCTTCGAAACCACCCTGAACGTGCTCAAAACGCTGATGATGACCCATACGACCAATCGTATCGATGTCACCCTCGGCGCGCGTCTGTTCGCCCATGTGCTGCGTATCCCCATGCGCTATTTTGAAACCCGGACCGTCGGCTCGACCGTGGCGCGGGTGCGGGAGCTGGAGGTGGTGCGGCAGTTTCTGACCGGACCCACCCTCATGGCGTTCATCGACGTCTGGTTCGTCGGCATTTTCCTTGTCGTACTGTTCTTTTACAGCGTGCGCCTGACCCTGGTGGTGCTGGCCACCATTCCCTTCATGGTCGGCATATCTCTCCTGGTGTTTCCCATTCTGCGGCGGCTGTTGCAGGAGCGCTTCGACCGGGGAGCCGAAAACCAGTCTTTTCTGGTGGAAACCATCACCGGCATTCAGACGGTCAAGGCGCTGGCTGTGGAATCCCGCATCTACCAGCGATGGGAGCAGAGTCTGTCGCGCTATGTGATGGCTTCCTACCGCGTCGACCGTCTGGCCGGAATCACCGGCTCGCTGACGCAAATGATCCAACGGATGGGGACGCTGACGATTCTCTGGGTGGGGGTCAAACTCACCTTGTCCGGAGACATCAGCGTCGGCGAACTGATCGCCTTTCAGATGATCTCCGGCCAGGTGACCGGCCCCATCCTCCGTCTGGCACAGTTGTGGCAGCATTTTCAGCAGGTCGGGGTTTCCGTGAGTCGCATGGGCGATTTGATGAATACGCCGGCGGAGCCGGTCATCGATATCGGCAAGGCCTCGCCGGGTTCGCTGCAGGGCCGGGTCACCCTGGAAAATGTGCACTTTCGCTATACGGCGGACGGTGACGAGGTGCTCAAGGGCATCAGCTTTGATATTCCCGCGGGCTCCTTTGTCGGCATCGTCGGGCGCAGCGGTTCCGGCAAGAGCACCCTGGCCAAGATGTTGCAGCGTTTGTATCTGCCGGATTCCGGCAACGTGCTGATCGACGGCATCGATCTGCGCCATGTGGAGCCCAATTGGCTGCGCCGCCAGATCGGCGTGGTGCTTCAGGATAACTTTCTGTTTTCGGGGACCATCCGGGAAAATATTGCGATGGTTTATCCCGAGGCGCCCCTCGACAGGATCATCGCGGCGGCGGAACTCGCTGGTGCCCACGAGTTCATCAGCAAGCTCCCCGACGCCTACGACACCAAGGTCGGCGAACGGGGGGATTCGCTGTCGGGAGGCCAGAGGCAGCGCATCGCCATCGCCCGCGCGCTGCTGGGCGATCCGCGGATATTGATTTTTGATGAAGCCACCAGTGCGCTGGATTATGAATCGGAGCGCATCATCTGGAAAAACCTCTCCAAGATCTGCCAGGGGCGGACGGTGTTCATGGCGGCGCACCGCCTGGCGTCCATTCGCTCGGCGGATATCGTCCTCGTCCTGGACGACGGCCGATTGGCGGAATATGGCGCGCATCAGGCGTTGATGGCCCAGAAAGGGATCTACGCCCTGCTGGCCCGCGACGAAGAGGAGGCCTGACATGGGACAGCTCCGCAACAACCTGCGCGGCGGCCTCGCGGAGGCTCGGGAACGGAACCGCCAAGCGGCCCTGAAAAGGCTCGAAAACGAGTTTCTGCCGCCATTGCTGGAAATTCAGGAACGGCCGCCGGCGCCCTGGCAGCACTGGATACTCTGGACACTGCTGGCGCTGCTCTTAGCCGCGCTGCTGTGGTCCTATCTGGGTAAGATCAATATCGTGGCAACGGCGACCGGGCAGTTCATCCCCGACGGGCGGGTCAAGGTGGTACAGCCCCTGTCCACGGCTACCGTTGAACGCATCTATGTGCATGACGGCGAGACGGTGCGCAGGGGACAACTTCTGGTGTCGCTCAATCCGGCGATAACCCAGGCGAATCTGCAAGCCACCCAGCAGGAGCTGGCCTTCCGGAATCTGCAGCAGGCGCGTATACACGCGCAACTGAGCGGGCGAACCGCCATTGCACCCGCATCGGGCACCAACCCTGAATACATACGGATGGAGAAGGCGTTACAGGCCGCCCAGGAGGCCGACTATCAAAGCCGTCTGCAGGCGGCGCAGTCGCGTGCCGACCAGAATGCCACGGCACTGAACTCGGCACGGGCATTGGCCCGGAGTCTGCAAGATCAGGAGGCGCTGTTGCACCCCCAGGTCGTCGCCGATGCCTCCCTTGCGCAAAGCGGCGCCATCCCCCGCATGGAGTACGAAAATGCACTGCAAAAGGAACTCGGCCTGCAAAGCCAGATCGCCCAGAACCAGGGAGATATCGCCCGTTATCTGCAAAGGCAGGTGGAATACCGCCAGGACATCGAAGGCATCAAGGCGAGCTATCACGCCACCCTGTTGCATAGCCTCGGAGAAAATGCCCAGTCGCTGATTTCGTTGCAGGCGCAACAAACCCATGCCAGCCATGATTTGTCCCTGCACGAATTGCGCTCGCCGGTGGACGGCATCGTGCAGGACCTCACGGTGCGCAACGTGGGCGAGGTAGTGACCGCCGCACAGCCGGTGGTCAGTATCGTCCCCAGCGATACACCGCTGGTGGTGGAGGCGTATCTGCCGGATGCCCATATGGCTTTCGTGCATGTCGGTCAGACAGCGCGGGTAAAGGTCTCCGCCTATCCCTTCGAGCAGTACGGCGCCCTGCAGGGGGTTGTCCAGAAAATCAGTCCCGATGCCGTTGCTCCGAGCGGGTCCGGTAAGGCCCTGACTGCTGCGGGATTATCCTACCGGGTGCGCATCACCGTCCCCCACCCTTATCTGATGGTACACGGGGCTTCCGTGAAAATGCGTCCGGGCATGACCGTATCCGCCAACATCAACACCGGCAGGCGCCGGATCATCCAGTTTTTTCTGGGCCCCTTGTTCCGCGACTGGGATGAAGGATTGTCGGTTCGATGAAGAAGCGGAGCTTGCGCTGGCTGACCCGTGTGCGGCATCCGGGGAATACCCGTTGGGTGCTGGGCTGCTGGATGATGATCGGTATCCTGCCGGGGGCATACGCGGGATCGCTGACGCAGAATGATGCGGATGGCGCCGGGCTGGGTTCAGCGCTGATGAACGCATTGCCAGCATCACCGGAAACGGTCGCCCCTGGCCTGCTCCCGCCGCCACCAGCACGGCCGCAGGCTCAGGCTCAGGCTCAGGCTCAGGCTCAGGCTCAGGCTCAGGCTCAGGCTCAGGCTCAGGCTCAGGCTCAGGCTCAGGCTCAGGCTCAGGCTCAGGCTCAGGCTCAGGCTCGGCGGGCGGTTGAAAAGCGTTCGCCGGTCGGGTCCACGCCAATACCTCCGGCGCCGACAGCGATCCGGACACCAGCGGCGCCGCCGCACGCGGTCTCCTCGGCAACCGTTGCGCCCACGCTATCCTCTGGGCATGGGGCAACCAAAACCCGAAACTCCGCCGCGAAGGCGGACACCCATCCGGCGGATCATGCGGCCGCCGTAACCATTGTGGCACCACCCGCTTCCGCACCGGCTCTGCCGGACCTCCAGGCCACCGCCCCTTCGTCTGCGGCGCCTGTGGGCGCCCCGGCGGCGGGTGGCGGTAGCAAACTGCACGAGTTGCTGGCCACCGCCCTGGCCAACAATTTCGATATCCGTCTGGCCGATCAGTCTCTGCGCGAGGCGCAGGCCGAGTCACTGGATGCCTTCGGGCAGTTTTTACCGCATCTGAATTTTCAGACGCAAACCCAGTTATATGGTAATCAGACCAATCAACCTTCTGTGTCGCTGATCGGCTCCACCATCGTGGTGACCCAAGGCAATAACTATTCCAATTATCTCAGCGTGATGGCCAGCCTGAATCTGTTCGAAGGCGGACAGGGGATTGCCAACCTGGCGGCTTCCCGTCAGGGGGTCCATGCCGGTCACGAGCAGGTGTCCGAGCGGCGCATGCGCACCGCTCTGAACGTGCTGGTTGGCTACGAAGGGTTGCAGAGTCTGCAGTGGCAATTGCGGGCGATCAAGCGATCTCTGGTGTTCCTGCGTCAGGACCTCGCCCTGGCCGAGCAGCGCTTGCGGCAGGGAAACGAAAGCCGGATCGATTTGAACCAGATGCGGAGTCAGGCCGCGAATCTGGAAGCACAGCGCCAGGATACGGAAAAGCGACTGGTCAAGGCGCAAACGAATCTCGCCCTGCTCATGGGCAAAACCGGCGCTTTCGACCTGCTGCAATCAGGTGTGCATGACAGCATACCCCCCCCGCCGGAATTCGATGCCGCCGCCATGGAGGGCGCAGCCGTGGAAAACCTGCCGAGCGTGCAGGTCGCCCGTGCCGCGCTGCACAAGGCGCGGGATCGGGTGGATGCGGTGCGCGGTTCCTTCCTCCCGAATGTAAATCTACAGGCAGGGTACAACTGGATCGGCACATCCAGCCAGGGGTTTGGCCGGGCGATCGGCTCCACGTCGCCCAGTAATTATACGGTGGGCATTTCCATTACCCAGACTCTCGCCCCGTTCACCGGACATATGGCCAAGCTGGATACCGCAGAGGCGCAATCGGAAGCGGCGCTGATTCGCTATCAGCGGGCGCTGCAGGAAGGGCATCAGGAACTGCGAGTGAATCAGGAGGAAGTGCGGACCGGCACAGCCCGCCTGGCCGCGCTGGAGAGCGTCTATGCCCGTGCCCGGCAAAATCAGAAACTGATGGAAGATCTTTATGCGCACGGGCGCATCAGTAAAACCGATCTGCACGCCGCGCAGGTCAAAACCATGAATGCCGGGGATGCCTGTCGGGACGCCCGGGCGCAACTGCAAGTGGCCCGCTGGATGTTGTACGCCATGGTGGATCCACGGCATGTCGCCGACAGCCTGCTCCAGAAAACTCAGGCTGAAGGGGCCGGCAGCGCCGAGCCGTCGTCTTCGGGGGCGGGCGGTGAACACGCTTGAGCGGATCGGGGTGGTTTTTTCCAGGGACCGGTTGACCTTGTGGTTGATCGGCGCGGCGGTCTGCATCGCCTCGCTGATCTTTCTGATATATCGCACCATCCGCCATGAGGTCACCAGGACCGTTGCGGCGCCCTCGGCCTTCCACATGGTCAGGATGCCGCCGTCGCCTCCGGTTCCCACCCCCGCCGCGGCGCTGCCCCTGGCAAAAACACCTTCCCCTGTCGACCCGCACGGAAAGGCGCCCAGGCTGTCGTCCAGTCCCTCCGCCCGCCAAACCGGGACACTTCCGGCAAAGCATGGTCTCCCAAAGCCCTCGCCCTCCCGGCCAGCAGCGCCGCCGACCTTGACCCATGCGGCCTATCCGCCGCCGGCATGGACGGTTTCCACGCCCCACAAGGCGAATCTCATCAGCCGTTACGTGACGTACTGGATACGGCAGGTGGAGAGTACGGGCGCGCGGGAGGGGCCCATAGAAAGAGAGGGCGAGATACAGGTGCGGGTTACCGTATTCCGCGACGGCAATCTGGCGCAGTTGTCCGTCGTCCGGTCGACCCTGCCGGCCAGCGCATCCGATAAAGCGGTTCGCATGATCCGCACGGCTTCCCCGTTCGCGCCCTTCCCCGAGGATCTGGCGCGGCAGGCCAATAAACTGGTAATCCGTTGTACGATGAACTTCCTGAACGGCGATGTCGGAGCCCAATCTCGGCCCTCTGCATCGGGCGGCGCAGGCATCATGCCCACCCAAGGGTTGACAGGGAGCCTATCCCAGGCGTTGTTGGGTTCCGATTCCTGAAGTTCAGTAAAAGAGTTGGCCGGAAATGCCGGTCGGCATGACAACAGTCGGATAATTGCCCACGGCGTCGGCGATACTTTTGGCGACGTTCGCCGGCATCTGGCTGGCATAATTGGCCACCATCATCCCGGCCTGTGTGCCGTCGGTGCTGAGGGTGTTGAGTATATTTGTGGGACTGATGGCACTGGCGCCCTGCAGTATGGCGGGGATTGCCTGTTGCGTGCTCAAAATGCCATTCAGCAACTTCGCCGATGCCTGCGTCAAGGTGGTGGTCAGTTCGCCGTTGGCGTAACCGACGCCGCCGGCGGTCAGTCCGGCCGCCTGGTTGATGGATGCGGCTACCGCCTGATTCATTTCCGCGCTGGCACTGGCCACTGTCTGCACCGTCGCAACGGGTTGACTGCTCCCACCCGAACCGCCCAAGCCCAGCGCGGCCAATATTCCCGAAAGGAGGCTGCTTAATACTCCCATTTGTGGACTCCTTAGTAATCAATCGACCTGATGATAAGACAACAGCGCGAGTTTCCCCGCGCTGCCGCGTTACTTAACCGGCTTAGCTTAGCTTAGCTTTGTACGCCGATTATCCGAGCAAGCTGCCCAGCAAGCCGGTGGGGGCGGCGGTGCTGCCCACTACGGTGGAGTTGCCCAGCACGGCGCCCAGACCCGTCGCGGTCAGGGTGGAGGCGCCCAGGGAGCCGACGATGGAGGCGGTGGCGGCCGGGATGCTGGTAGCCATGTTCGCCATGGCATTACCCACGCCCGTGCCCACGCCGGTCAGCATGCCGCTGATACCACCGCCCATACCTGCAGCCAAAGGACCAGCCACATCTGCGGTATATGCGCTAGTGAGGGCGCCACCTACGGCCGTGTTCAGGGAAGTAATGGTCTTTGCAGAGTCAGACAAAAAGCTTTTGCTGAGTGCTGAGGCACCATTTACGGCCAAAGACAGGGTACCCTGCGCGGCAGTGGTGATGTCGTTGGTCATATTGGCTGCGAGGGTGGAAGCATCGGTGGTAACCGCCTTGTCCAGATTGGTGGCAGCAGTAACGCCATTTGTCATCAGGGTGTTGACATCGCTGATGGACAGGCCGGCGGGAGCGCCACCACCCAGAAGACCACCCACCAAACCGGTTACCGTGCCAAGAAGACCGCCAATGTTAAGTCCCATAATAATCACTCCTAATTAGATAGTTGAAAATCTGTATCATTGCCAAGGCGGTATGGTCCAAAAAGGACGGTTGTCCACCGGCGCCTAGTAGGAGGCAATATCCGTGCCATGGAATTATAGAGATAAGTGTCTGTTTATAAGCATCACGCCATCAAAAGTGATACTTATCCGGTATTGTTGTGTAACGGAGTGGGTAACATTGTTGGCGAGGCTGGGGCATGGCGGGCAAACCACCTCGAGCCCTGATCCCGTGTGGATGCTGGACGCAGGGACATGCGTGGAGCAACAATATCCACGGTTGGCAAAAGGGTGCGTATCAGCTCGACGCACCACTCAAAAAGCGTTCCAAAGGAAGGGGTATGTGCATGGACCATTTTCGGAAAAGCCGTGTATTCATTTGTGGTATCGTCGGTCTCTTCTGCATGTCGGCGTATTCGGAAGCATGGGCCGCCACGACCACCATGGCGGGACCGTCGCCCAGTTTCCATGAGGAACAGAGTGACCCCGCGGCGCTCGCGCGACATGCCGCCGCCCGCGCAGATTACTGGCGCGGAATCTACTGGACGGCAAAGGGCGATGCCCGGAAGGCGGTTGCATACTGGCGAAAAGCCGCCGTCGCCGGCGACGCCGCGGCGGAGTTCAATATGGGTGACGCCTGCTACACTGGACAGGGCACCGTTCGCAATCACCAACAGGCCGCTTCCTGGTGGGAGAAATCGGCGTTGCAGGGAAACGCCCGGGCCGCCAATAATCTGGGATACGCCTATGCCCACGGCGAGGGCGTTCCGCAAAATCCGGAGCGCGCGGTTTTCTGGTGGAAGCGGGCCGCCGATGCTGGCGACGCCCACGCGGAACTCCTGCTGGGGCTGGCGTATTACTACGGCCGGGGGGTGCCAATAGGCTACGAGGAGGCCAACGCTTACTTCCGCCAGGCCGCCAAGCAAGGCAACGCCCTGGCGGAGTTCGCCCTGGGAAATGATTATGCCCACGGCTATGGAGTGGCGCGCAACGATCAGGCGGCCTACACCTGGTTTTTACGCGCTGCGGAACAAGGCAACGTCAAGGCTGAACTCCATCTGGGCGGTCTGTTGTATCAGGGGAAGGGTGTGACCCAGAATTATCCGGAGGCGGTGTCCTGGTGGAGGGATGCCGCATTGCAAGATGACCCCGACGCGGAATTGCTGTTGGGGATTGCCTATGCACACGGCAACGGCGTTGCACAAAGCGATGATCGCGCGCGGTTCTGGTGGGGCAAGGCCCGTTCGCACGGCGGTAGCGCCGCCCGCCTGGCCGCACAGTTGATCGGGAAGTTGCCGCAGTCCTGAAGGCCACCTTCCAGAACTCTGGCTCCTGCCTGCGCAAGAGCCAGAACGCCGGTCTGCCCTCTGGTCAAGGCACGGATTTCATGACCTTGATGCTGGTGTCGATGACCACGCGCTGGTTGAGGAAACGCCCTTCACGGGTCGCGTTGCTGGCCACGGGATCTTCCCAGGAATAACCCCTAGTGATGATCCGATAATTGGGGACGCCCTGTCCCATGAGATAATGGGCGACGCTGGCCGCACGCTCCTGAGAAAGTCCCAGATTGTATTTGTAGCTGCCTGTCTTGCTGCAATATCCCTTCACCAGAAGAATCGCGGTGGGGTGTTTCAGCGCAAACCGGGCGGCGCTGTCCAATACCGCAATATCGGCTGTCATCAATTTGGACGAGTTGGTGGTGAAATTTACGCCGCGAATGGTGACCGGCTTGCTTTGCAGAACGAAATTCTCTACCGGCGCGATGGTTTTTGCGGGCGGGGGCGGCGGAGGCACGACCGGTTTGACCGGCACGGGCTTGGGCTTATGCCAGCAATTCAGATCACAGTAATGGTAATGTACCGGCGCGCAGGCAGCCAGCCCGAAGCTCGCGCCCGCCAGCAGCAGCAGTTGGTAAGCAGACTTTTTCATCATAAGCACCTTGGTTCATGATCTTGTGGGAACGCGATAAATCCGGGCGGGGGTGCGGCAACGAGGACATGTCGCGGCCACCCCTCCCGCCCGGCGTTTATCCTGCGAGACTTACCAACTGTAGGACGCTCCCGCGCCCACTTCGGTATTTTTGCCCGAACCGTTGCTGCCCACCGTCAGCAGCGCCTGCCAGTTGCAGTTGAAGCGGTGCTGGTAAGTGAACGCGAATGCGCTCTGTCCGTCATACTCGCCATAACCACCGGCCACCGTGTTGGGCCCCTGACCGGATGCGGCGGATGCGGCGGCGTTCAGGGCGGCGGCATTGACGGAGCCCACCTGGGCCGCGTAATGCTGCGCCTGTCCGACGGCACCCTGCAGCTGACCGACGGTGGCGACGTCATTGGGTGTGGTGCCGGGCGCCACATTGGTGATCTGTCGCGTCAGCCCGGTAGAGGCGTTGCCTACGGAAACGGAATTGGCGCGATTGGCGGTGGAGCCTTGTCCCAGGGCAACGGAATTGATTCCGTTGGCCGTGCTGTTGGCACCGATAGCCGTACTGTTGTTGGCGTTGGCCTGCGCGTTTGAACCAATGGCGGTCGCCGGATCGGCCACTGCCCGAGCACCCTCACCGATGGCTACCGCTCCGTTGTAGGTCGCCGTAGCGTTGGTGCCGATGGCGATACTGCTGGTGCCGTTGGCGAGCGCCCCGTTTCCTGCCGCCACGTCGTTCGTACCCTTGGCCTGGGCGTAGGTACACTGCAGACCGCCGTTGACGACCTGACAGGTAGCGACCTTGCCGTTGACGATGGTTTGCAACTGGCTGATATTGCTGGTGTTCATGGCGATGTTGCTGACATCCGTAGCCTGCTGCGTCTTGATGTTCTTGATGTCGTTGGTGTTGCTGGCGATATTGGTGACGTCGGTGCCCTGCTGGGTTTTCAGGTTGCTGATGTCGGAAGTGTTGCTGGCGATGTTGGTGGTGTTGCTGGCGATGTTGCTGACGTCGGTGGTCTGCTGTTTCTGCAGGTTGCTGATGTTGGTGACGTCGGTACCCTGCTGGTTTTTCAGGTTGCTGATGTCGGAAGTGTTGCTGGCGATGTTGCTGACGTTGGTGGCCTGCTGTTTCTGCAGGTTGCTGATGTTGGTGACGTCGGTACCCTGCTGGTTTTTCAGGTTGCTGATGTCGGAAGTATTGCTGGCGATGTTGCTGACGTCGGTGGCCTGCTGTTTTTTGATGTTGGTGAGATCGACCGCCGTTGACGTCAAGCCCCCGACCACATTGCTCAGGTTGCTGATGTTGCTGGTATTGCTGGCGATGTTGCTGACGTCGGTGGCCTGTTGTTTCTGCAGGTTGCTGATGTTGGTGACGT
>JAMCRJ010000103.1 GCA_023381645.1 Gammaproteobacteria bacterium | reverse complement strand
GCGCACTTCCAGGCACTGTAAATCATTCATTCTAAAACGTTGAGGAGTTCACATTATGGCACTGCGTATTGGTATTAACGGCTATGGGCGTATCGGACGGAACATCCTGCGGGCCGTCTATGAGGCGAACCGCACCGACGAAGTTCAGATTGTCGCGGTCAATGACCTGGGCAGCCCCGAAACCAACGCCCACCTGACACAGTATGATTCCGTGCATGGCAAATTCCCTTTCCCGGTGAACGTTGACGACGGCGACATGCTGATCGGCGATGATCGGGTCAAGGTGCTTGCCGAACGCGATCCTTCCAAGCTGCCCTGGGGCGACCTGGGCGTGGAAGTGGTCCTGGAGTGCACCGGTTTCTTTGCCTCCCGCGAAAAGGCGGCCCTGCACCTCAAGGGCGGCGCCAAGAAAGTGCTGATCTCCGCACCGGCAAAAGATGCGGTCGACCTTACCGTCGTCTACGGCGTCAACCACCAGTTGCTCGACCCCGCCAGGCACCACATCGTCTCCAACGGCTCCTGCACCACCAACTGCCTCGCACCCCTGGCCAAGACCCTCAATGATCTCGCCGGCATCGAGGCGGGGACCATGAACACCATCCACTCCATGACCAATGATCAGCGCATCATCGACGTCTATCACGAAGACCTGCGCCGTGCCCGTGCTGCCGGCATGAGCATGATCCCTACCAGCACTGGTGCCGCCAAGGCCATCGGCCTGGTACTGCCGGAGCTGGCAGGCAAACTGGACGGCTTCGCCATCCGCGTGCCCACGCATAACGTCTCCCTCGTTGACCTCACCTGTATCGTCAACAAGGAAGTCTCCGTCGACGAAATCCACGCCACCATGAAAGCAGCCAGCCAAGGCGCGCTCAAGGGTGTCTACGGCTACAACGACAAGCCTCTGGTCTCCATCGACTTCAATCACAATCCGCACTCCTCCACCTATGAGTCCTCACTGACCAAGGTCAAGGGCAAGCTGGTCAAGGTCTGCTCCTGGTACGACAACGAGTGGGGTTTCTCCAATCGTATGGTGGATACCGCCCTCGCCATGATGGGTCAGGCCCGCTGAGGAGGAGTCTGCCCATGAATGTCCTGCGTATGATGGATGTGCCATTAAAGGGCAAACGGGTGCTGATTCGTGAGGACCTCAACGTCCCCATGAATGATGCGGGGGCTATCACCGATGACACCCGCATCCGCGCCAGCCTGCCCACCATTCGCGCCGCGCTGGCCGGCGGCGCGCGGGTGATGCTGATGTCCCATCTGGGGCGTCCCAAGGAAGGCGTTTTCGACGAAAAGGCCAGCCTCGCTCCGGTCGCCGCCCACCTCAGCCAGTTGCTGGGCCGCGATGTGCCGTTGGTACGGGACTGGCTGGATGCCGGTAAGGACCGCCTTGCGCAGCTTCAGGATGGCGATGTCGTCGTGCTGGAAAACGTGCGCTTCAATACTGGCGAAAGCAAGGACGACGAGGCGCTGTCCAAAAAGATGGCTGCCCTCTGTGACGTGTTCGTGATGGACGCCTTCGGTACCGCCCATCGCGCCCAGGCCAGCACCCATGGGGTCGGCAGGTTCGCTCCCGTCGCCTGCGCCGGTCCGCTGCTGGTCAATGAGCTGGACGCGCTGGGCAAGGCCCTGCAGAACCCCCGGCGTCCTCTGGTCGCCATTGTCGCCGGGTCCAAGGTGTCCACCAAGCTGACCATCCTGAAGTCCCTGGCAGACAAAGTGGATCAACTGGTGGTGGGCGGCGGCATCGCCAACACCTTCATCCTCGCCGCAGGTCATTCTGTCGGCAAATCCCTCTGTGAAGCGGATCTGGTGCCTGATGCCCAAGCCATCATCGCCGCAGCCAGGGCCAAGGGCGGCGATGTCCCGCTGCCCAGCGACGTGGTGGTCGCCAAGGCATTTTCCGAGACGGCTCCGGCGCGAACCTGCAGGGTGGATGATATCGCTGCCGATGACATGGTGCTCGATATCGGTCCCGACACCGCCAAAACGCTGGGCGATATCCTGCGCAAGGCGGGTACCATCGTCTGGAATGGCCCGGTGGGCGTATTTGAGTTTGACGCCTTCGCCCGCGGCACCGAGGCCATTGCCCGGGCAGTGGCGGAAAGCAGCGCCTTTTCCATTGCCGGGGGGGGGGACACCATTGCGGCGATCAACAAATTCCATATCGAAGATAAGGTCTCCTACATCAGTACGGGTGGGGGTGCCTTCCTGGAATTTCTCGAAGGCAAGACCCTGCCCGCCGTAGCCATGCTGGAAGAACGTGCACGAGGTACACACACTTGATACGCCGGACGAAGATCGTCGCAACCCTGGGTCCCGCCAGTTCTGATGTGCGGGTCATCGATCGTCTGATCGAGGCGGGTGTCGATGTCGTTCGCCTCAACTTCTCCCATGGTGCGGCAGAGGATCACGTCAAGCGTGCGGAGATGGTCCGGGAAAGGGCGCGCGCTCACGGCCGGGCCGTCGGGGTGCTGGCCGATCTGCAGGGACCCAAAATCCGCATCGGCAAATTTGCCGAAGGCAAGATCCATCTCCGGGAAGGCGAGCCGTTTATTCTCGATGCCACGTGCGCCATTGGCGATCAGATGCGGGTTGGCGTGACCTACCCGCAACTGGTCAATGATGTGGATCGGGGGGCAACCCTGCTGCTCAATGACGGCATGATCGTGCTCTGGGTGGAAAAGGTGCAGGGCCCGGAAATTCACACCCGGGTGGTGCAGGGTGGTGAACTCTCCAACAGCAAGGGCATCAACCGGTCGGGTGGTGGGCTGACGGCGCCGGCGCTGACGGATAAGGATCGGGCGGATATCATCACCGCGGCGCGCCTCGAGGCCGACTATCTGGCGGTTTCTTTTCCGCGCAGCGCCGCCGATATGGAAGAAGCCCGTCGTCTCTTCCGCGAAGCGGGTGGTCACGGCGCTCTGGTTGCCAAAATCGAGCGGGCCGAGGCGGTAGAGGCCATCGAAGAGATTCTGGCGGTGTCCGAGGCCGTCATGGTGGCGCGGGGCGATCTCGGCGTTGAGATCGGCGATGCAGCGGTGCCTCCGGTGCAGAAGCGGATTATCGCCTTGGCGCAGAAGTACAACTGTCTGACGATCACGGCAACGCAGATGATGGAGTCCATGATTCACCAGCCGATTCCTACCCGCGCCGAAGTTTCCGATGTGGCCAATGCGGTCCTCGACGGTACGGATGCGGTGATGCTGTCCGCCGAAACGGCGAGCGGAGCCT
>JAMCRJ010000044.1 GCA_023381645.1 Gammaproteobacteria bacterium | reverse complement strand
ACCGCCAAGTCAAATATAATGTCCGGGAAATCATGAAGTTCATGCCCGTGACCGGACACCCCATGGATATGCTGCACTGTGCCGTGGCCAGTCTGGGCATGTTCTACCCGCAGCAGGAGCTTTCCGACGCAGAGCGCGGCAATACGCTTCATTTGGACGCCATGGCGATGCGGATTATTGCTCGCATGCCCACGATTGTCGCGATGTGGGAGCAGATGCGGTTTGGCAACGATCCTATTTCACCTCGCCCGGATCTCAGCCATGCAGCCAACTTTCTCTATATGCTGTCGGGTCGCGAACCTGATCCGGTCCATACCAAAATCCTCGACTCCTGCCTGATTCTGCATGCCGAGCACACCATCAATGCCAGTACCTTCTCGGTACTGGTGACCGGGTCCACCCTGACCAATCCTTACCATGTCATCGGTGGGGCGATCGGAACCCTGGCCGGCCCGTTGCATGGTGGTGCCAATCAGAAGGTGGTGGAAATGCTGGAAGAAATCGGCTCCGTCCAGCAGGTGGGTCCCTATCTCGACAGGAAGATGACCAACAAGGAGAAAATCTGGGGTTTCGGGCATCGCATCTACAAAACCCGCGATCCGCGTGCAGTGATTCTCAAGGAGATGATGGAGGACATGGCCAGTCATGGAAATCTGCGTCATAGCGGTCTCTTTGAAATCGCCATCGAGGTGGAACGCCAGGCTACGGAGCGGCTCGGCCCCAAGGGGATTCACGCGAATGTGGATTTCTACTCGGGCGTGCTGTATCACGAGATGGGCATCAAAGCGGACCTTTTTACGCCTATTTTTGCTATGGCTCGTTCTGCGGGCTGGTTGGCCCATTGGCGGGAGCAACTGGCGGATAACCGGATCTTCCGGCCTACGCAGGTGTATACAGGGGAACGGGATCGACGCTATGTTCCTGTGGCGCAACGCATTTAGGAAAGACGCATGACGGAAGTGATACGGGATATTCCTTTCTTGGCCACGGATCGGGTGGAGGCTCTGCTGGACATTGAGCGTCACCTGATCGCCGAGCAATCCACGATTGAGCGCTGGTTTCGGGGACAATGGCAGCGGACGCCGCCGCCTTTCTATGCCTCTGTGGATTTGCGCAACGCCGGTTTCAAGCTGGCGCCCGTGGACACCAATCTGTTTTCGGCGGGCTTCAATAACCTCAATCCGGAGTTTTCGGCGCTCTATGTTTCGGCTATTCAGCATTATCTGAACCAGTATCATCCGGGTCTGGAGCGGGTGCTGCTGATTCCTGAAAACCATACGCGTAATCTTTTTTATCTGGAGAGCGTGGCACGGTTGCGTGAGTTGTTGGAACTCGCCGGATTGGACGTGCGGGTGGGTTCACTGATTCTGGAAGAGCGCACGGTCTATGATCTGCCTTCGGGTAGCCCGTTGCTGCTGGAACCACTGTGTCGCGATGGCGGGCGCCTGTCGACAACGGGTTTTGATGCACAACTAATTTTACTGAATAATGATTTATCTGGTGGTGTGCCGGAAATATTGGCAGGCCTGGAGCAACCTATTCTGCCTCCTCTTGCGGCAGGTTGGCGTAACCGGCGTAAATCTCAGCACTTCACCCATTACCGTGCTGTGGCACAGGAGCTGGCGGAGGTGATTGGCATCGATCCCTGGCTGATTGACCCCGTTTTTCGGCGTTGTCAGGGCATTGACTTTATGCGCTCCGAAGGTCGCGAGTGCCTGGTCGCGAACGTGGATGCCGTACTGGAGATTACTCGCGCGCGTTATGCCCACTATGGTATTCATCAGCGTCCTTTTGTGATCGTCAAAGCGGATGCGGGTACTTACGGTATGGGCATTATGACCGCCTACTCGGGTGAGGAATTCCTTGATCTCAACCGTAAGGAACGCACTCGGATGGCTAAGAGTAAAGAGGGGCTGCCAGTCAGTGACGTCTTTATTCAGGAGGGTATATATACCTTCGAACAGACCGCGCAGGAGGCAGTCGCAGAGCCGGTGGTCTATATGATCGGCCAGCAGGTGCTGGGGGGGTTTTACCGGGTACATACGGAGCGTGGACGGGATGAGAATCTCAACGCTCCGGGGGCGCATTTTGAGCCTATGGCCTTTGGCCAGACCTGCGTGGTCCCTTGCCGGAAATCACCACCGGATGCGCCGGTCAATCGTTACTATGCCTATGGCGTCATCGCGCGCCTCACCTTGGTGGCGGCGGCCCGGGAAATGGCAGACTGGCGGCGGCAAAGTACACTGGAGACAGGCCAGTGAGTGCGCTCAAGGCCGCTATCCTTATGGATCCCATTACCGGGATCAAACCGGCCAAAGATACCACGTTCGCCATGCTGCTGGCGGCGCAGGCGCGTGGGCATCAATGCCGGGTGTTTGGCCTGCCGGACCTGTTTTTTCGGGATGGGCGTTCCTGGGGGCGACTCCATACCATCGTTGTACGTGATGATGTGGAAGATTATTTTACGCTGGGTGAGGCAGAAGAGCGCCCCCTCGACGAGATGGATGTGGTCCTCATGCGTAAGGACCCGCCCGTGGGCCTGGAATATCTCACCGCCTGCTATCTGCTGGAGCATGCCGGTACCTGGGTGGTCAACGATCCGGTCGGTCTGCGCAATGCCAATGAAAAGCTCTATGCCCTGCATTTCCCGGAGTTTCTGCCGCCTTTGCTGGTGAGTCGCGATCTCGGGGATTTACGGGCCTTTCTCGCCGAACACGGCGAAATCGTCGTCAAACCGCTCTCGGCGCGTGGCGGCGAAGGGGTGTTCTATCTGCACCTGCAGGACCGCAATGTCGGCAGTATTCTGGAGACGGTGACGGGCTGGGGCCAGCATTATGTGATGGCGCAGCGCTATCTGCCCGCGGTTCGCGAGGGCGATAAACGGATTCTCTTGGTGGATGGCGTCCCGGTGCCGGGTGCCCTGCTGCGGGTGCCTTCGGCCGCAGATTTTCGCGGTAATCTGGTGGCAGGTGCAACGGGGGTAGCGGCGGAGATCAATGACCGCGATCGGGACATCTGTGCGGCGATAGGCCCGGCCTTGCGCGCCGCGGGCCTGCTTTTTGTTGGCCTGGATGTGATCGGCGGGTATGTGACGGAGATCAATGTCACCAGCCCCACCGGGGCGCGGGAGGTCAGGCGATTTTTTGGGGTCGATGCGGCGGATCTGCTCTGGCAGCGTCTGGAGCGGGGGCGATAATGCGGCCCCACCCGTTTCGGTGGTCACGGGTGCCTGCCGTTTTTGGTGTGAAAGACGTATCATGGGATCTATGACCTTTTCTTCTCTCAAAAATCATC
>JAMCRJ010000102.1 GCA_023381645.1 Gammaproteobacteria bacterium | reverse complement strand
CCCGATGCAGTTGCGCGTAGGTCACGGTCCGCACACTGCCATCCTCGCCCTCCCATATCAATGCTGCTTTATGGCGTGTGGCACCCCGCAGGTGCCGATCCACGCAGTTGTACGCTACATTGAGTTGGCCGCCGCCGAACCAGCGATAGAAGGGTGCCTGATCCACCTCCAGTACACGCTGAAACGGAACATCCCAGTCCAGATGCTGACGCGCCAGGTCCCCCCAAAAACCATCGGGATCCTCCGTCGCCTGCCGGTTTAGGCGAGCGAAGGTTTCGGCATCCATATTGGCCTGACTGGCAAAATGCGCGGGAACAGGGAAGGATCGTGTTTCGGATAAGGCAGAGTCTATAGATGTCGACATAAAAAGTACCTGGAGAAGTGGTTCATACGGTTGAACAGGCGTCCGCAAACATAGCACCGCACACACATTGTTGCCACTCCACCCTGCCCAACACCTTACACCGCCGCTGCTTCCTGTACTTTATTGCCTTCGAGCACGTAGAGTTCAGCTTGGGTAAGTGCCGCTGGCGTCCCAAATAACACCAGCACGTCCCCAGGTTGCAGTACCGTATCGGGAGACGGCTCACGTCCGCGGATTCCGTGGCGTCGTACGGCCACTACGACCACGCCAAAACTGGTGAGGTTCAGCTCGCGCAGGCTGAGATGGAGGGCAAAAGCGGTTTCACCCAGCGCAATGGAAGCCAGTCGCGCCGAACCCTGGTCTTCACCGGGTTCCGAGCTCCCCCAGAACGCTCCCCGGAAGAACTGATAACGCTCTTGCCGGAAACGTCGCACTCGACGCAGCACCGTACTGATCGGAAAACCGATCAGCAACAAGGCCTGCGAGGCCAGCATCAGAGCACCTTCGGTTACTTCTGGCACAACCTCATCAGCGCCGGCGGCCTCCAGTCTCTCCAACTGGCTGTCGTCGTGGGCCCGCACGACGACTGGCAGGTCCGGGCGTAGTTCCTTGATAATGGACAGCACCCTCTGGCTGGAGGTGACATTCGCATACGTAATGACTACAGCCCGTGCAGAAAAAATGCCTGCCGCCTGCAACACGTCGCGACGACTGGCGTCGCCATAAAAAATGGACTCGCCCGCGGACTGCGCCTGGCGCACCCGTACCGGATCCAGATCGAGCGCCACAAAGGGGATACCCTCTTCTTCCAGAACCCGCCCCACACTCTGTCCCACCCGCCCATAGCCGCAGAGCACAACATGCGCCTGCAAATTTGCCGAACGGATATCCGCCAGTTGCTGATCACGATGGTGGCGGTAGCTGCCCACCATTTGACGGGTCAACCATCCGTTACGCTCCACCAGAACAGGTGCGAGCATCATGGACAGGAGCATGCCGCCGAGAACCGGTTGCAGCACATGGGCAGGCAATAATTGATACTGGTTGGCTAACGCCAGCAGCACGAAACCAAACTCACCCGCCTGAGCCAGTACAATGGCTGAGCGCATGGCCACGCCCGACTCATAGCCGAAAAGACGTGCGAGTCCCCAGACCAGCGCACCCTTGAGCAGCAGAATCATGGCAAGCACGATAATGACCCAGCTCAGATTCGCCCACCATGCCGGCAAATCTACGAGCATGCCAATGGTAACGAAAAAAAGGCCCAGTAAAATATCGCGAAAAGGCGCGATATCCGCTTCCACCTGATAGCGGTAAGCCGTCTCGGAAATCAGCATTCCTGCTACAAAAGCACCCAGTGCCAGCGATAATCCGGCCTGTTCGGTAATCCACGCAAGTCCGAGGGTCACCAGTAACACATTGAGCATGAACAGCTCTGTCGACTTGCGATTGGCCACGAGCTGGAACCAGGGCCGCATCACCGGCCGCCCGACCACCAGCAGGACCAACAGCACCAGCACCGCCTTCAGTCCGGCCATGGCCAGGTCATCTGCCAGATCGTTGGCCGAACCGGCAAGCGCAGGGATCAGAATCAGTAAGGGGACTACGGCGAGATCCTGGAACAGCAGTACACTTACGGCGATACGCCCATGCCGGGTCTGTATTTCCATTTTTTCGGCCAGCGCCCGCACCACCATGGCAGTGGATGACATGGCCAAAATTCCACCGAGGATCACCCCCGTTTTCCAGGAAAGCGGGATGAGCAACGCGATGCCGACAAAGACCAGACTGGTCAGAACGACCTGCGCCAGTCCCATGCCAAATACCAGGCGGCGCATGCTCAGGAACTGCGCGAGACTGAATTCCAGACCAATGGTAAACATCAGAAAAACCACCCCGAAGGCGGCAAGCTGTCGGGTGCTGGCAAGATCGGGCACTACGGCCAGGGCGTGCGGACCCAGAATGACACCTGTCAAAAGATATGCAAAGACTGCCGGCAGACGCAGATGGCGCAGAAAGCCAACCAGCAGCACTCCGGTAGCCAAGAGCAGGATGATCGTCAACAGGCCGTGATCTTGCATGTTCCTCCTCGGACATGGCAGTGCCCCCTCTATAGGGCACTATCTGATTTTTGCAGCAGGAATAGGGCAGGTGTGAGCCTGGGGAAAGAGCAGAGTGATGGTACCTTATAGGAAGGTGCCTGCTTTCTGTTATCATAGCCGCAAAAGGAGGAGTACGCATGTATATCGTCACTGGCGGGGCCGGTTTTATCGGCGCCAATCTCGTGCAGGCCCTCAATCAACGGGGCATTACGGATATTCTCGTCGTCGACCATCTGAGCCGCGCCGACAAGTTTCTCAATCTCACCGATCTGGAAATTGCCGACTACATGGAGGCAGAGGCTTTTCTTCGACTGATAGAGAACAAACATCTGAAGGGTGTCGACGCCGTTTTCCATGAAGGCGCATGCTCTGATACGATGGCGACAGATGGCCGTTATGTCATGGAAAACAACTTCACCTTCAGCAAGGTGCTGCTGCATTGGTGCCAACATCATGATGTCCCCTTCCTTTATGCCTCCAGCGCCTCGGTCTACGGCATGACTGGTATCTTTGTCGAGGAGCGCTACGCCGAATCGCCCCTCAACGTCTACGGATTCAGCAAGTTTCAGTTCGACCAGTATCTCCGGCAGATCTGGACGGATTTGCGGGCGCCGGTACATGGCTTTCGTTATTTTAACGTCTACGGTCCACGCGAGTTTCACAAAAACCGCATGGCCTCAGTAGCGCTGCATTTTTACAACCAATATCGGCTGGACAATCATGTTCGCCTGTTTGCCGGGTCTGGCAGCTATGCCGATGGTGAACAACGGCGCGATTTCATTTATATAGACGATGTGGTTTCCGTCAACATGCATTTCCTGGATCACCCGCACAGCGGAATTTACAATGTAGGCACAGGACAGGCGCAGAGTTTCAACGAGATGGCAGTCGCCGTCATCAATAGCTTGGAGCACCGCGCTAACCGCCCGACACTGACCCTGCCCGCACTGCAGAAAACGCAGGCCATTCGTTACGTCAATATGCCCGAAGCCCTGAATGGTAAGTACCAGAGCTTCACCCAGGCGGAAATCAGTAAACTGCGCGGTGCAGGATATGACAGAACCTTTCTGACCGTGGGACAGGGGGTGGATCGCTATGTGCAATGGCTCACGGAACGGACGACCTGATGGAAGGCAGAATACTTATTACCGGTGCTGCGGGTTTTATCGGGTTTCATCTGGCGCGTCGTCTGTTGGCCGATGGCTGGGTTGTCAGCGGGATAGACAACCTCAATGACTACTACGATCCCGGCCTGAAACGCGGCCGTCTGGCGCAACTGGAGGGGCACCCAGCCTTCCAGTTCCAACCTCTGGATCTGGCAGATCGCGAGGGTATGCAGACGCTTTTTGCAGGCCCCCACTTTGATGCCGTCGTCAACCTCGCGGCTCAGGCAGGGGTGCGGCACTCCCTGAAAGCACCGCACAGCTACGTGGACAGTAATGTCGTTGGTTTTCTGAATGTGCTGGAGGGCTGCCGGGCGCAGGGGGTCGATCATCTGCTTTTCGCTTCTTCCAGTTCGGTATATGGTGCCAACAATCGTTTGCCTTACAGTGTCCATGACCCGGTAGATCATCCAGTCAGCCTTTATGCGGCCACCAAGCGGGCAGGTGAGCTCATGGCGCACAGCTACGCTCATCTTTATGGTATTCCCAGTACTGGATTGCGGTTTTTTACAGTCTATGGCCCTTGGGGGCGTCCCGATATGGCCTATTTCAGCTTTACGCAGAAAATCCTGGCCGGGCATCCCATCCCCGTATTCAACCACGGCCAGATGCAGCGCGATTACACTTATATTGATGACATTATCGAAGGGGTGGCGCGGCTCATTCCACATGCGCCAGAAGCGCAGGATATCTGGCCGGAAGACCCAGCAAGCAGTGCCGCCCCCTTCTGCATTCAGAATATCGGCAACCACACACCTGTTGCACTCACGGACTTTATCCACATTCTGGAGGAGTGCCTCGGCAAGTCCGCGCAAATTGAATGGCTTCCCATGCAGGATGGTGACGTGGTGGCTACCTATGCCGACGTTACCGCATTACAGCAGAGCGTGGGCTTTGCCCCGGACACCCCTTTACGGGCGGGTCTTCAGCGCTTTGTGATCTGGTATCGCCAGTACTACGGCTGACGGCCCGACATTTTTAGAAAACCGAGGGTAGCCCCATGAATACACGCGCGCATCAACCACTGCGGCTGCTTAGCCGGACGGAGTTTCTGTGGCGACAACTACGCTATGCCGGTGCGGCCCTGGGTTTTATGCTGCTTTCCCTGGGAATGGGCATGCTGGGCTATCATCTGTTGGCGCATATCGACTGGATCGATAGCCTGCTCAACGCGAGCATGATTCTGAGCGGTATGGGGCCCGTTGCCAGTTTGCATGGTACCTGTGCCAAACTTTTTGCCAGCGCCTATGCCTTGTACTCAGGGGTGGTCTACTTGGCAGTATCTGCAGTACTTTTATACCCATTGGTGGAACGACTTATGAAAATCCTGCACCTCCAGGCGCTTCATACACCGTCTCCGGTACAGGAAAAACACCACCTGGAACTCTCGGAAGACTAGCCATGACCGGGAGGTGTCGGCCAGCACACACAGAACCACGGCACACCATCGAGGGTGTCCTAATTCAGTGTGCGGTCTTGCCAGGCTGATATACGGAAGAGGTAGCGGAGGCAGCGATGTCAGCGGCCTTCTCTTCAATCCAGCTACGGCTGGACCGGAAGCTCATCCAGGATTTCCCCTCATAGTCATATAACTTGCATTCTTTGAAGATACGCCGAATCTCAAAAAAGCCGAAGCGCGTTTCATGAATGTACTGGCCGTACTCCGCACGTAAATCTTCGTAAGCCCCCTTCAGGCGATAGAAGGGTATCCGTGGGTCAACGTGATGCGGCGTGTGGATCAGGATGTTATGGATCAGGTACTCGCTGACCTTGGAACAACGTACGATTATGCTGCAATAAAGCTGGCCAATACTCTGGCTCCATTCCTCTTTTTCCGAGAAAAATGGCACATTGGGATGCGTGTGGTGGAGAAAGACAAACAGCGCGATGTAATAGTTGAATACCAGGAAAGGCAGAATAACGGCCGCAATGATGCCCATCAGACCGGATATCCAGTATGCCAACGCGGAAAAACTTAAAAAAAACACCAGTGTTATCACCTTGCTATAAAAAAATGGCCAACGATCTTTGTTTTTGGCGTCTACTTTGAAACGGACCATGCCCGGCCACCAGATCCGCAACAAGTAGTGCAGGGCGCAAGTATAAGGACTGCGCTCCAACCGATAGATCATCTTCTGCCAGACCGTTTTGCCTCGGTACTCCTGGGGCGTCCAGGGGCGCCATACCCAGTCGATGGTGCTCAGGCTGGTAAAGCCATGATGCACACGATTGTGCCCAAAGGCCCAGAGGCGGTACATGTTCAGCGACGGCAGCATGAAGATGGTGCCCAAGATCTCGGCTGTGCGCTTGCTCTGGAAGAGGGCGCCGTGCGCTGCGTCGTGTGCCCAGACGAACATGGAGGCTACCGCCGACCCCGCAAGGAGTCCGAATAACAGCTTGAGCCACCAAGGTCCGGCGAGAAGGGCGCCGGTGATGGCGGAGAGGTAGAAAATTGCGTCAAACATGTACCAGGCGAGGGCGATGCCTGTTGATCGCTGGTAGCGTTCCGGCCGAATCACGTCCCGGATGGTTTGAAGCTTGACGGGGCGCAATGCCTCGAGGTCAGCATTGGAAGAGGTAAGTGGCATAGCAATGTACTCCCTGGCAAATTCATTTTCATGGCATTATAGTATACTTGCATATCCTATTATACAACCCGAGGGCGGAGCAAACCCTGCCGTACCTGCCGGGTACCGTCGAGGGTGTACGATGCTGAGCCTCTCCTCTGCCGGTAGCGTGTTGGGGAGTGTTTGGCACACGGGAAATTAGTGCTACCATTATGAGGTCATTTGCGCTATACCATTTAGCTACTGACGCGGTCATCTTGTAAAACCTACGTAAGGAGAGTTAAAACATGTTGGATATTGCCAAGATCAAGCCTGTTGCCCGGATCATTCTTGTTGCAGGCGCCATCGCGCTTGCCTCAGCTTGTGCCAAAAAGGAAGAGTCCACTACTGCACCTAGCAGCAGCGCCACTGAATCCGCTGCTCCGGCGACCACCACCACCGAGTCTGCCGCTCCGGCGGCCACCGATAATACCGGCAGCAGTGCCATGGCACCGATGGAGTCCGCCGCACCTAGTGCCAGTGCCACCAGCAGCGACACTTCTTCCGCGAGCTGATTCGGCACTCCACAGGTCTACACGGGTTCGTTCAGAGCTGGACATCGGGAGCGCACTACAATGGTGAATGTGGTATGACGCCAGTTGTGCGCTTTCTGATGCTAGTCGGCGTCATCAGTCTCACCACCGCGTGTGCCAGGAAGGACGGATCTGCTACTGCGCCGGTTGGTAGTTCTACTGGCAGCTCGGTGGCGGACAGCAGGCAGAGTTCTGGAACTGTCCGGAGTGATGGGCATGGTGGAAGAAACGTGGCGCCGCCTGGGCTTGGCGAGCGAGAAGGAGATAAGCACCTTGTTGAGGTGTTGACCACGACGCGGTCGCTGGCGGAAGCCAAGGGCTGTTTCGCCTGTCATCAGGTAGATAGCAAAGTCCTCGGGCCTGCTTTTGCTTGGGTCTCCTACCGGTATCAGCGCGATCCCAAGGCGATAGCAACGCTAAAGTACGCTATTGAGCACGGCGTGTCTGGAGTATGGGGCTCCATGCCCATGCCGGCGCAGAGCGTAACCCCCGTGGAAGCTGAGGAATTGGTTTCATGGGTGTTGGCGCAAAAGCCTGTCGCTCCCCCAAAATCTGATTAGTGGATTTCTTTGGTCGTCTAGCCCCCGCTCTGCGGGGGTTTTTTATATCTGGATGAACATTGCGGAAAAAATTTAAGACATTCAGATGGATTTCCAGCACCTATTACGCGGAAGGGTTGCCCTATTCGCTGGTGCAACAGGTGTCCGTACAGTTTTTTACCTATGCAGGCGCCAGCTTGCAGGTTATCGGACTGCTCTCGTTTTTCGGATTACCCTGGAATTTGAAACTATTCTGGAGTCCCTTGATCGACCTTTTCGCGGACAAAAAGCGTTGGCTTGTGGTGATGGAAATCATCTTGGGTGGCGTGGCCGCCTTGCTCATCTGGCCAGCACAGCACCTGAATCTGGACCTCGCCGCTAAAATTTTTATGTTAATGGCCTTCCTGTCGGCCACCCATGATATGTCCGTAGACGGGTATTATATTCAGACACTCAGCCCATCCGATCAGGCGGCTTTTTCCGGATTGCGGGTTGCAGCCTACCGGATTGCCATGCTGGTGGGAAACGGCGTGCTGGTCATTGTCGCCGGGTGGATATCCTGGATCGCCTGTTTTTTAACTGCGGCGGTGATGTTATGGGGATTGGCGGCTTTTCATCAGCGCGCACTGCCGCCATCGCCCCCGTCCACAAGTCACAAAGGACAGCATTGGCACGCCGTGCGCGAAGCTTTCACCACCTACATGCAGCAACCAGGGATTCTTTGGGCACTGGCTTTTATCCTGCTTTTCCGCGCGGGCGACGCCATGATGGCGGCTATGGTGACTCCGTTTCTCGGTCATTTGGGCTACGGCTTGATGGCGCGCGGCATTCTCACCGGAACAGTAGGGACGGTGACGACTATCGGAGGCGCCTTGCTGGGCGGTATCATCATATCCCGTTGGGGGTTGCGCCATGCATTGCTGCCGTTGACGTTGGTTCAATCCCTGGCGATTCCGGCCTATGCGTGGCTGGCCTGGGTGACGCCCTCTGTGTGGTGGGTAGGTGTCACAGTGGCCTTTGAGCAGGCTGCGGCGGGTCTCGGCACTGCCGTTTTGATGGTCTTCCTCATGCAGCGTTGTCAGGGTGATTACCAGGCAACGCATTTTGCTATTGGCTCCGCCCTGATGTCCGTGGCAGCCACGGTTGTCGGCGGATTTAGCGGTTTTCTTGCAGCACAGGTGGGATTTGTGGAATTCTTTCTACTGGCGTTTGCGGCGGCACTACCTAGTTTGTGGTTGGCGCTGCGCATGCCGGCGGTCCTGTTTACAGATCGTCAGGAATCCATGCCGGGATCGGACCTTTTTGATGAAAACGTCTAATAGTATCATACAATTATAAATCGGAGCGAAACGATGCGTTCGGATGGGAGGCTGTGGAAAGGGGATGGAGGCCGGTTATGGCGGTATTTTTTTGTCGGGATATTGCCGTTTTTCTGGCTTATGCCCGCTATCGCCGCTACCGGCCAGAAGGACGCAAACACCCAGTTTGGCGACGGCCAATGGAGTATTCTGATTCAGGATGTGCAAAAGGGCAGGCCCACTCTGAGTGTGCAGGCAGATCATGGACAACTGCCTGCGTCCACAGCGAAGCTGCTGACCACAGCGTATATTCTGCACGAACTGGGGCCTGAATCTCACCAGAAAACTCGGATACTGGCCCGGACCATCGATGATGGCGTAGTGCGGGGGCCCTTGATTTTTCTGGGGGGTGGCGACCCCGATCTTTCCAGCCGTCGCTTCCCGTTTGTCAGGCGAACAGTACGAGATGACCCCATGTACCCTATGCGCATGCTTGCCGCTCAAGTATGGGCTGCGGGTGTTCGCCAAATTCCGGAGGGTATTCTGGCCGATGCCACGTACTTTCCCGCAGATAGCGCGCTACCGGGTTGGACGGAACAGGATCAGCGCTATTGGTATGGCGCACCGATCCATGCACTCATGTTCAACGACGCCATGATCGCGGTACGAATCAGACCGGGGCGGGCCCCGGGGGTACGCACCAACGCCGAGATCATGCCCAACCCGGGAGGGTTCATTCGGAACACGGTGATCACCGTTTCGGCGGAGGATCCCATTCGTCCCGTACGCCTGGAAAAATCTGGAAGCGGATATCTATTGACTGGCGCGATTTCCGCCAAGGGCGGTATTTTTGCCGCGATGCTGGCGCAGCCTGATCCAGCCTATTTTGCCGCCGTAGCATTGCGACAGGCTTTGGAGGAAAAGGGTATTCTTGTAGGTAATCCTATCCAAGCATTGAACAACAAGCGCGGTGCAAAGCAGTCCAGGGGATATGCGCACTATGCCTTATTGGCCAAACACGAGTCACCGCCATTGGTGGAGGAGATCACGGTGGCCAACAAGGTGAGTGAAAACACCCATGTAGAAGTACTGCTCCGGGATGCGGATCTGGCTCGCGGCGGTGATGGAAGCCGTGCATCGACCATGCAGGGCTTGCACCGTTGGCTTTCTGTGAACGGTATACTTGACACCCAATCTCGACTGGTAGATGGCTGCGGATTATCTCGTGAGGATCGCCTCAGCGCCGCAGATCTGGTGCGTATGCTGTTGCACTCTTATCAGGAACCCTGGGGGGGCTCCTGGCGCGATTCGCTGCCGGTCAATGCCGAAGATGGAACGCTCCGGCATCGTCTGAGCGCTCTGCCTGCGGGTACGGTGCAAGCCAAAACGGGTACTCTGCGCGATGCGTTGTCTCTTGCTGGTTTTATTCGGGATAACCTCGGCCACCCACAATATGCGTTTGCCATTTTGGTTGAACATTTCCGAGGGTCCGAAGAGCGTATCCGCAGACGAATGGACGCCCTGGTGCAGCGTGTCGCTTTGAGCGGCCACCCCATGTAGAAAGTTTTTTGGTTCGCATAATACTTATTATGTTAAATGAACTTCCGCAGCCGTTTCGAAGTCTGAAGATACGGTGGTATTCTGAAAAGCTTAAGGGAGCGTAATGACTTATTATCAATCGTTCAGCAGTCGGGGGCCTTGGTGGGTACGTCTGCTCGCAGTGATGGTGAGCATGGTCCTGCTGGTCGGCCTATTCTTTTTTGCCATCTTCGCTGTCATTGCGGTTGCCATTCTCGCGGGTAGCGGAATGCTTTTCCTCTGGTGGCAGCGGCGAAAAATGCGCAAGGGAATGCATACGGATATCGTGGTTACGGACTATCGGGAGATTCGCCGCCCACGTTCGCCTTTCGATGATCCCCATCGTTGATTACCTTTTCGAGTGTCCTGAGACAGTCTGACCAAGTCGAAGACCAGTAAGGTACGCACTGCGAATTGTGTGTACGCTTCTCCCCTTCCGCGCGCCGCATCCTGGCCCCATAAATCGTGCTAAACTCGGCAAATCGCCACGCTGTGAGCAATCCTGGGTGCGTTGACCCGAGTACTCCCTGTGGCGTTATGGTTATGCTGGACCACAAATGAAACGGCAGGAGGTTTTCTGGGTTCGGTCAGGAAGGATGGAAGCGCGAAACGCGGTCGTCTGCGTGACCTGCGCCGTGGCCTATGGCTGACGGGCTTGGGTGTTTCATTGCTGTACGGTGGAATGGCTAACGCTGATGAAGTAACTTTCATCGTGGAAGGGATCTCCAGACCCCTGGCAGCGAATCTCGCACATGCTCTCCCCCCTGCGGTGATCGGATCCCAGGCGGACCGTTTGGAAGAAGCAGAAATGGTGGCCGGTTTGCGCCTTAAGGATGCGCTCGAAGCCTATGGTTACTACGGCGCCACCTGGACGGAGCGCAGCAAAAACATTGCAAAGGGAAAAGTCCTCGTAACCTTCTCCGTCACCCCTGGGCGGCCTGTTCTGGTCCGCAAAATCGACCTAAAATCCACCGGCGATGGATCCAAACTGCCGGCTTTACAAAAACTGTTCTCTCAGTTTCCGCTTCATAAAGAAGGGGTTCTCAATCAGGTTATTTATGAGGACTGGAAGGGGAATGTCCTCTCACTCCTCACCGCGCGCGGTTATGCGCAGGCCAGTTATTCGCGCCATGAGATTCTTGTGGATCGTGACCAGTTCTGGGCAGATATTTATTTGTGGCTCAATACCGGACCACGCTTCCGAGTTGGAGATATTAATATCACTGGTGCGGAGCACTATCCGCGATGGTTCATTCAGCGCTATATTTCTTTCAAGACAGGAGACTGGTATTCACCAAAGGCGCTGGCAGTCACTCAGAGCAATTTGCGCAATGCCGACCGGTTCTCTGATATTTCCGTGCATGGCGATTTGGGAAAAGCGATAAATAATGCGATACCTATTTCAGTTAACTTGAAAAGCATGCCGGGGCAACACCTGAAAATAGGCGCCGGATATAGCACTGATATCGGTCCTAATGCAGCAATTATATATGATAATTATAATGCTTTCGAACAGGCACAGCATGTTCGCGTTTCCATTTTGGCGGCGCAACTGAATCGCAATGCCAGTGTTACCTATAGCTGGCCGGTCGGTGCGCGCCTGGGATCCGAATATATTGCGCAAGGCAGTTATCAGAATCAAAATCTGACCGCCTATAATGCTAACGAGATCCTTGCCAGTGCTGGTCGGCAGTGGTCATTGCGCAGCGATAACAGTCTGAGTAAAGGTGAAACCATAGAGGCCTTGGTTAATTTTGAGGACGCCAACTACAATGTGGCTGGACAGTTTAATACGAGCCTGTATATCTATCCGTCGCTACAGTATAGCATACAAAACTTCCGCAATATCTTGCGCCCCATAGCTGGCTATACACTGACGGCCAGGATTGAGGGTGCCAGCAAGGTATGGGGTAGCGATGCAAATTTTATCCGCTTTAGCGCTCAGGGAGAATGGCGCAGGCGTTTGGGTCAGGACTGGGTCCTCGGCACCCATGCCAAACTGGGGGCAATGTGGTTAACTGGGTCCATTGGCGAACTGCCACCCAATCTGCGATTTTTCGCAGGTGGGCAAAATAGCCTGCCCGGTTATGCCTATCAATCGCAGGGGCCATTGGCTGTGAACGGTGAAGTGGAAGGTGGGCGTCTTCTTGCCGTTGGTGGCTTCGATATTCAGCGCTTTGTCGCCAAAAACTGGGCGGTCGTCGCATTTTATGATGTGGGTAATGCATTCAACAGTTGGTCCAGTTTTCATGCGCTTCAAGATGTTGGGCTAGGCGTGCGCTGGTATTCCCCCGTTGGACCCATACGCTTTGACGTGGCGCACCCACTGGTTGCCCCGCAAACGCCTGCTGTCCGGGTCGCCTTTTCGGTAGGGTTCAGCTTGTGATACGCATCCGCCACGGCATTATTGCCGGTGTGTTGCTGGTCCTGATTACGCTGGCCACCGTCCTAGTCTGGCTGCTCACTACCAGCCACGGTGCACAGTGGGCGTTAGCGCAGGTCCCAAACTTACAGGTCAAACAGGTAAAAGGCTCGCTTACCGGCAAGATGCGGCTTTCCGGTATTTCCTGGCATGGTGCGGACATGCGCTTTCGTGCGCGATCTTTGCAGTGGCACTTGCATCCTGCCCATTTGCTCTGGGGAGAAATCGACTTTGCCGATCTCCAGCTTCACCAAGCCGATTTGCACCTGCCGGCGCCCTCTGATAAACCTAGCCCCATTCATTTGCGCTGGCCCGCATTGCCTTTGTGGACCCGTCTCATCGACCTGAAACTGAGCCCGGTTGCTTGTACGAACCTGCGCATATGGCAAGGAACGCAGAAGCCCTTCGTCCTCTCCCGGGCGACATTTTCCGATCTGGCCTGGCGGCGTGGCAATCTGCACATCAAAAACCTGTCGGCGCAGATACCCCAGGGCAGACTCCAGCTTACGGCAGACCTGCAAATGGGAGAGCGCGGGCTGCAAAGCCTGGGTGTATGGAGACAAGGCAGTGCCACTAACCCCTTGATTATAACTTGGGAAACACACTGGCATGGCATTTCGGCCCAGACATTTGGCGGCCCCCTGAATATTCAAGTACAAGAAAACAAGCAACTGACGACTTTGAGCGGTATGACGCAGATCTCTCCACAGCAGATTTTGCTCCAATCACTACAGCTTAGTAATCCTGCGCTCCAGAAACCCGCACAGGGGCATTGGCGTCTTGATTTGCCCGACAATACTGCAGGGAGTTACCAGATCAGTGGCGGCTTCGAGCAGATCCTGGCAAAAGCGCAGCCCAGCACGTTACCGGTAGGCGCATTGGCCGTCAGTTTGACTTTGCGGGGGAACACTCAGCGTTATCAAGGACAACTGGCGCTGCGCGGTGATCCCAGATTCGGCGGTATTCAGGGCAATGTGAACGGCAATCGCCAAAACCTGCAATACCATTATGCCGGCAAGCTGCTGGGCGCAGATCTGCTGCCTTCGGTGCTGGCCGTCCGGTGGCGGCCGCAACTCACCGTCACCGGGCAAATTCGGGTCAGGGGCCTGCAAACACAGCACATTATGGCTCAGATACCAGGCAATTTTTCCGGAGACCTCAGCGTCAACGCCACTCAAATTTCCAAAGTCATCACGGGTGATGTGCGGCTGCAATTGCTGCCTAGCCAGCTTTACCGCCAAACCTTGCAGGGCGAGGCGTTGGTGCACTTCGCAGGGAGCGCGTGGGATCTGCAAAAGGCACAGTTTTTTGGTCCGGGTGTAAGCCTGGGCGCCCAAGGTAATTTACAACAACGTCTGCATTTCGTCCTCAACGTGGCGCAGTGGCAGGGCTTGCTTCCCGGTGCCCAAGGTAAGAGTCTGCTTCAGGGTTGGGTGGCGCGGCCTCAGGCGCAGTGGACTGGAGAAATCCAAGGCACAGGACAAGGGCTTGCCTATCATGGTGTAAAGATCAATACACTGAAAACACGGGCCGAATTCCGGGCCGCGAACGCCTTGCAGGCTATGATCAATATAAAGGGACTGGCATACGCTGGCCACCGCATTGATCTGCAGGTCCATGCGCAAGGGCCATTAACACGTTTTACGCTGGGACTGGACGCGCAATGGCCGCAAAGCCGCCTCTCCGTCATGGGGTTGGTGTCTCATCAGGCCAATGCGTGGGGACTGCGATTGGAGAAGACCATACTGACCAGCATCCCTCTGGGAAACTGGCAGTTACTCCACCCAGCCACTCTGCAATGGGTCAATGGTGCTGCATCGCTCAGCAAAATGACTTTCGCCGATGCGCATGCGGCTCGGATCACCACGCAAGGTCACTACAATCCCGCCACCAATCAGGCCGATTTGGGACTCGATTTGCAATCTCTACCTCTGGATTTTTTCGCGCAGGCGGAGGATGCATCGCTCCATGGTTTTTTGAATGCACACCTGCAAGCGCAGTGTCACGGAGTTTGCCAGGCGGAAGGACTTTGGAATTTTCAGAAAACCCAATTGCAATGGCGGCAGGCAGGCACATCGCATACGCTCTCTCTGCAACGGTTTACCGGTCAACTCCGTTGGTTGCCAAAAGACCTCTCGCTTGCTGCTGACCTTGGTCTTGCCAATGACTGGGGTAATGCCCAGATGACCCTGCACAGCCCCGCGACACTCGTTCTGCCCTGGCGCTGGGACGCCAATGCCCCAATACAAGGGGCTATAAAGGCGCATGTAGGTGCGCCACTTTTTGCCGCCCTCCCCATCGGGAGTTTGCGGATTCAGCCGCAAGGTCAAGGGACTGTTGACGCACAGGTTCTGGGTACTTGGGCGCATCCGCAGTGGACAGGTACAGCACAACTCCAGGGTCTGGGCTTTTTCGTCCCGCAGGCGGGTTTGGAGGTTCGTGACGTGGGCGCCCAACTCGTGGGAGATGGAAAAGAGTTGCGAATCAATCAACTGCAAGCCAGCTCCGGCGCTGGCCAAATATCCGGGACAGGCATCGTCCAATTTCAGCAGGCGAATGATTTTACGCTCCACATCACTGGGAAGAACTTCACGGCGCTCAATCTGCCGCAGGTACAAGCTGCGATCAGCCCCGACCTGAGCGTTTCCGGAAACCTAAAGAAAATCGACGTGCAGGGCAATATACACACCGACCGTCTGCGTATATTGGGTACAGATTTCGGCGGACCCAAGCCCTCAGGCGACGTCGTTTTCGTGAAAAATGAGCACAAAAGCAGCGGCCCTGCCCTGGGTGTCAATGTGCATGTAACCCTCGGGGACGATGCGAGGGTTATCATCAGCGGGTTGCGTGCCCGGTTGGTCGGTGACCTTGCCGTAGACATGCATGACGGCCAAAGTCCGCAGGTTAATGGCACACTGCGCATGGTGGATGGCCATTATGCGATTTATGGGCACACCCTCACCTTCCAGCGTGGTTCCATCATTTTCCGCGGTGCCGCGAACCAAGCCAACCTGGACGTGCTGGCGGTACGCACCATCAAAGGCTCCTCTAGCTTCGCCGTGGACAACACCCCCGTAGAGGCTGGCGTACAAGTCACCGGTACACTGCAAGTGCCCCAGGTAGCGCTCTACTCCAAACCTTCCATGTCGCAAACGGATATCCTCTCCTATCTCGTGCTGGGTACACCGAGCAGTGGTCTCACCAGTCAGAATGCGCTGCTTTCCGCCGCTGCGGGAACACTCTTTTCTGCAAGCCGTGCCGCACTGTTCGGCAATAGCCTGGATAGCAGTGGCATTGATGTAGGTGTAAGCTCCGAAGGTAACTCGGGTCTGGCGGGTGCCATGGTGACCATGGGTCATTATCTTACCCCCGATCTTTATCTCAGTGTCGGACAATCCGTACTGGGCAGCGGTACCGTAGCACGACTGCGTTACCGGATTTCCCGCCATATTGAGGTTCAGACGGAGAGCGGGACCCAGAATGGCGCCAACATTTTTTACCGTATCGACTTTTAAGTGGTGGTAAGCTCACATGCCGACTGAAATCTCTGCGCATACGGATGTTCTGCTCATTGGCGCTGGCGCAATTGGCTTACTCAGTGCGATCAAGCTTGCGGAGGCCGGTCTGCGGGTTACGGTGCTCGATCAAGGTCATATTGGTCAGGAGGCATCATGGGCTGGTGGGGGCATCCTGAGCCCGCTGTATCCGTGGCGCTACCCACCTGCCCTATTGAGTCTCGCGCTGTATAGTATGCAGCGCTATTGCTCCCTGACTTCCAGATTGGCAGAGCAAACTGGCATCGATCCTGAATGGATACCCTCCGGTTTGCTTATTCTGGAGGGCGAACACGAGAAAATCCCAAATGATGTGTTGGCTTGGGGGGCGAGGTGGGGGCTGGATTGGCGCCTGGGGCCTGCAGAAAAAACGCAAACACTCTGGTGTCCGGAGGTCGCCCAGGTACGGAACCCCCGCCTGCTGGCGGCGATGTCCGCACGTTGCCGTCAACTGGGCGTCGTATTGCATGAAAATACCGCGGTCACCCGTTTCCGTAGACGGGGGGAACGACTGGAGGGCGTAGAAACCACCGCCGGATTTATGCCGATAGAACGGATCGTCGTGACGGCCGGTGCCTGGAGCGAAAAAATCCTTGCGGAAACGGGTAGTCATCTGGATATCATTCCGGTGCGCGGGCAAATCCTCCTGTTTCAGGGAAAACCCGGAGTCCTCGATACGATATTGATGCACGATAATCATTATTTGGTGCCGCGGCGGGACGG
>JAMCRJ010000082.1 GCA_023381645.1 Gammaproteobacteria bacterium | reverse complement strand
CCGACGGCATAGAAGCCATCATCTACACCGACATCAGCCGCGACGGCATGCTCAGCGGCCCCAATATTTCTGCGACGGTTGCGCTGGCTCAGGCGGTGCCCGTGCCGGTCATCGCCTCGGGCGGTATCGCCAATCTGGAACAGGTACTGGCGCTCAAGGCCCATGAGGGTGACGGTATCACCGGCGCCATTACCGGGCGCGCCATTTATGAAGGGACCCTGGATTTTTCACAGGCCCGCGCCCGGGCCGAGGCCTGAGCAGATGCTCGCCAGGCGCGTCATACCCTGCCTCGATATCGACCATGGGCGCGTGGTGAAAGGCGTTCAGTTTGTTTCCCTGCGCGACGCCGGCGATCCGGTGGAAGTCGCCAAACGCTACAACGATGAGGGTGCCGACGAAATCACCTTTCTTGACATCTCTGCCAGTTATGAAGAGCGCGACACCCTGGCCGATATGGTGTCTGCCGTGGCGGCGCAGGTCTTTATCCCACTGACCGTAGGTGGTGGCGTGCGTTGCGTCGAAGATATCCGCACCCTGCTCCTTGCCGGTGCCGACAAGGTCAGCATCAACAGCGCCGCCGTGAATGATCCGGAATTGGTACGTGCCGCCGCCCGGCGTTTCGGCAACTCCTGCATCGTCGTCGCCATCGACGCCAAGCGGGTGGACGATCACTGGGAAGTCTTCACCCATGGCGGCCGGCGCAGTACCGGTCTGGACGCGGTGGCCTGGGCGCAGCGCATGGCAACCCATGGTGCCGGCGAAATCCTGCTCACCAGCATGGACCGCGACGGAACGGGCATCGGTTTCGACCTGGCCCTCACCCGCGCCATCAGTGACGCCGTACCAGTACCTGTGATCGCCTCCGGTGGCGTGGGAGAGATCCGGCACTTTGTCGAAGGTATCCAGCAGGGGCGTGCCGATGCGGTATTGGCTGCCAGCGTCTTCCACTTCGGCCAGTTTCGCATCTCCGAGGTCAAGGCACAGATGGCTGCCGCGGGAATTCCGGTGCGCGAAACCCGCTAAAGCACGCAGTCCATCTGTGGCGCGCAATCTGTGTATTATTCGTATTCTTGAGTAGAAAGACATCAACGAGGGGTTCTGAGCATCATGAGTGAACCGGAAGCGCAGCACGCCGCCATACTCGCCGCCGTGCGCTGGAATGCAGACGGCCTGGTGCCCGCCATCGCCCAGGACGCCCGCAGCGGCCGGGTGCTCATGCTGGCCTGGATGAATGCCAACGCATTGCTGGCGACACTCCGTGACGGCCTTGGCACCTACTGGTCACGCTCCCGGCAGGCACTCTGGCGTAAAGGCGAGACCTCCGGTCATATTCAACGTCTGGTGGATCTGCGCCTGGACTGCGATGGCGATACACTCCTCCTGCGAGTCATTCAGGAAGGACCGGCCTGCCATACAGGGGAGCAAACCTGCTTCTTCCTCGGACAACCCGGCGAGCAGGGCTGGCAGCATCAGGCTCCGCCCCCTGGCAGCATCCTCGACAGCCTGCAAGCCACCCTGCGCAGTCGGCGAACGGCTGATCCCGGCCAATCCTATGTAGCGCAACTGCTCGGCGGCGGTCAGGACCGGATCCTGAAAAAAGTAGGGGAGGAAGCTACCGAGTTTGTCATCGCTTGCAAGAATCATGAGTCGAAGCATATCGTTGCAGAGGCAGCGGACCTCGTATTCCATTTGATGGTGGCCCTGGAGGAAAGGGGTTTACACATTGATGACGTCCTCGGAGAACTGGCGCGACGTGAAGGAATGTCCGGCCTGGAAGAAAAAGCGGCAAGGCGTCCATAAGCTTGACGCAACCACTTTATTTTCTTATGGTCCAAAGTGAATCGTAGCGCGTAACCCCTGCGGGGGAAGGAGAGCTGTCATGGGCGCTTTTAGTATCTGGCATCTAATCATCATTCTGCTCATCGTGGTTGCCCTGTTTGGTACCGCGAAGCTGCGCAACGTGGGTTCCGACCTCGGTTCCGCCATCAAGAGCTTCCGCTCCGCCGTCAAGGAGGAGGAGGAAAAGAAGGAAAGTATCGGCCGCACCATTGATGCCGAGGTCCAGCCCAGCAAAGAACACGAAACCGTCAACCGCTGACCGCTTATGTTCGACTTCAGCTTTGGCGAACTCGCGCTGCTCGGAATCATCGCGCTGCTCGTGGTCGGGCCGGAGAAAATGCCCCAAATCGCGCGTACCGCGGGGAAGTGGTATGGCGCCATGCGGCGTACCATGACAAGTCTGCGCTCCGAGGTTGAGCAGCAATTGTTGCTGGATGATCTGCGCCAGGAAGCCAACAAACTGCGTGACTATGCTCACGAGGAGTTGCTGCCTGCCGACATCACCGCTTCAGACACCCCGAAAACGGCGGGTGAGAAGCTGGAAACGAAGGAAGATCACAAGCAGGGTGAACTCGATATCATGCCGACAACGCAGCATGCAGACCTGCCGGGACCGGAAGACCGCGTACATTGATTCCGATGCCCACCTGATGCTCCCACCGAGGTTCGTCGTTATCATGGATGCGCGCCACCACGTCTTGTGCATCCAGCGAAGACTTTGCCGCTTGCCCGTCGCCAGATTCGCGCGCCTCGACACCGCCTAAGGATATTTTTCAAGCATGGACAAATTGGCGGAAAACACCTTTATCGGCCATTTGCTGGAATTGCGCCGCCGCGTATTGTTTGCAGTGATCGCTATTTTTGTTGGCTTTCTGATTTCCTATCCTTTCTCCAAAACGATTTATAACATTCTCGCGGCCCCGCTCATTGATATATTACCAAAGGGCAGTCATTTAATTTACACCAGTTTACCCGAAGTATTCTTGACCTATGTGCAGCTTTCTTTACTGTCGGGATTTGTCCTGGCGCTACCTGTCGTGCTCTATCAATTCTGGGCCTTCATAGCACCCGGACTCTATGATCATGAGCGCAAGGCCTTTTTTCCGCTGATCTTTGCCTCCGTTTTTCTGTTCATCGGCGGCATGTTCTTTGCGTACTTTATCGTATTCCCCAATGCCTTCCGGTTTTTCGTGAGCTTTTCTGGCGGCGATATCACCGCCATGCCCAAAGTTGATAGTTACCTCTCACTGATCATCAAGTTCTCCCTGGCCTTCGGCCTGGCCTTCCAGATCCCCATTCTCATCATAGTACTGGTACGCGTCGGAGTGCTGCAGGTGGCCACGCTGCAGCACGGTCGCCGCTATGCCTTCCTGATTTGCGCCATCGCCTCTGCATTGCTCAGTCCTCCCGACGTGTTATCCATGATCATGCTCCTCATCCCCATGTATATGCTTTTTGAACTCGGATTGTTTTTCGCCGCGAGATTGCCCGGACCTCGGCCTGCAAAGGAAGACACTGCGGATAATGATATTGCTCAGCCATCCCACAGCACAGACGAGATGGATGTCGCCGGTGAACGCTCCGGGAATGAGGATAGCGATAAACCAGGAAGCTGAGAAAGCTGAAATGGATGCCAACCATACCCTGACATAACAGGCCTGTTTGTTTGGTCAGGCCAAGCCAACTCGTCTTTATGGAGCGCACGCCCAACAGCAGACGCGTAGTCACAAGCCACTACTGCATCAGTTATACCTTATGAAAAAAATAATAACTACTGATTAGCGCTTATGCATCACCCGCACTATAGTCCGATCATCGCTGCAGACGCAGCGATTGCGCCGGGGGCACCGGCGTCGGGCAACTGCATGGAGGTGGCATATGGCCGTCAAGACCTATAACGCGGGTGTGAAGGATTACCGGAACACCTATTGGGAACCGGATTACAACGTCAAGGATACGGATATCCTTGCGGTCTTCAAAATTACTCCCCAGGCGGGCGTGGATCGTGAGGAAGCCGCTGCTGCGGTTGCCGCGGAATCTTCCACCGGTACCTGGACCACGGTGTGGACCGATCTCCTCACCGATCTCGACTACTACAAGGGTCGTGCGTACAGGATCGAAGACGTTCCGGGCGATGATACCTGTTTCTATGCGTTCATCGCCTACCCCATCGACCTTTTCGAAGAAGGTTCCGTGGTCAACGTCTTCACCTCGCTGGTTGGTAACGTCTTCGGCTTCAAGGCGGTACGTGCCCTGCGCCTGGAAGACGTCCGTTTCCCCATCGCCTATGTCAAGACCTGCGGTGGGCCACCCCACGGGATTCAGGTCGAACGCGACATCATGAACAAGTATGGTCGTCCATTGCTGGGCTGCACCATCAAGCCCAAGCTGGGTTTGTCGGCCAAGAACTATGGCCGCGCCTGCTATGAAGGTCTGCGTGGTGGACTCGACTTCACGAAAGATGACGAGAACGTCAACAGCCAGCCTTTCATGCGCTGGAGGCAGCGTTTCGACTTCGTCATGGAAGCCATCCACAAGGCCGAGGCCGAGACCGGCGAGCGTAAGGGGCACTACCTGAATGTTACCGCCCCGACTCCGGAGGAAATGTACAAACGTGCGGAGTACGCCAAGGAAATCGGCGCACCCATCATCATGCACGACTACATCACCGGCGGTTTCTGCGCCAACACGGGCCTGGCCAACTGGTGCCGCGACAATGGCATGCTCCTGCACATTCACCGTGCCATGCATGCGGTGCTGGACCGCAATCCTCATCACGGTATCCATTTCCGTGTGCTGACCAAGATTCTCCGTCTCTCCGGCGGAGATCACCTGCACTCGGGTACCGTGGTTGGCAAGCTGGAAGGTGATCGTGAGGCGACTTTGGGCTGGATCGACATCATGCGTGACCGGTTCATCAAGGAAGATCGCAGCCGCGGCATTTTCTTCGATCAGGATTGGGGCTCCATGCCCGGCGTGATGCCGGTCGCTTCCGGTGGTATCCACGTTTGGCACATGCCAGCACTGGTCACCATCTTTGGTGATGACTCGGTGCTGCAGTTCGGTGGTGGCACCCTCGGTCACCCCTGGGGTAACGCCGCAGGTGCTGCAGCCAACCGCGTCGCGCTGGAAGCCTGTGTGGAAGCCCGCAACCGGGGTGTGGCCATCGAGAAGGAAGGCAAGGCTGTCCTCACCGAGGCGGCCAAGCACTCTCCCGAACTCAAGATTGCCATGGAAACGTGGAAAGAGATCAAGTTCGAGTTCGATACGGTCGACAAGCTGGACGTTGCCCATAAGTAAGCACGTTTATCATCTGCCCAGGAGTCTTTTATGAGTGAACTACAGGATTACCAATCCCGTCTCTCCGATCCGGCGAGCCGGAAGTTCGAGACACTGTCTTACCTGCCCGCCCTGACCACGGAGCAGATCCGTCAACAGGTTGCGTACATTGTTTCCAAGGGCTGGAACCCCGCGGTAGAACATACGGAACCGGAAAACGCCTTCGGTAACTACTGGTATATGTGGAAGTTGCCCATGTTCGGCGAAACGGACGTGGGCACCATCCTGCAGGAAGCCGAAGCCTGCCATAAGGCGAACCCCCATAACCACGTTCGTATCGTCGGCTATGACAACTTCAAGCAGTCCCAGGGTACTTCCCTGGTAGTCTATCGGGGCAAGACCGTATAAGTCCCGTGCCGTACCGCCCAGGCTTTTTGCGCTGAGCCGGTGCGGTGCTTGACGAGAGCATTTCTGATGTTGTGCAGGACCGCTTTCGCCCGAAATGTTCCCGTCAAGTGCCGTGTTTCCCTGTCCAAGAATGTTTGTTTGTCCGAGGAGAATCATCTCATGAACGACCAACTGGCCGAATATCGCATCAAAAAAGAACCCTATTACCGTGCCACCGGTGATGAAACAGAACTTTACGAAGCCGCTTACAGCGTGCGCATGCCGATGATGCTCAAGGGTCCCACCGGCTGCGGCAAGACCCGTTTCGTGGAGTATATGGCCTACAAACTGGGTAAGCCATTGATTACGGTAGCTTGCAATGAAGACATGACGGCCTCCGACCTGGTCGGACGTTTCCTGCTCGACCCCCAGGGCACGCGCTGGCAGGATGGCCCACTGACCCTGGCCGCGCGCCTGGGCGCCATCTGCTATCTGGATGAGGTGGTGGAAGCCCGTCAGGATACCACGGTGGTCATCCATCCGCTGACCGATAACCGCCGGGTGCTGCCCCTGGAGAAGAAGGGCGAACTGGTGCAAGCGCATCCCGATTTCCAGTTGGTGATTTCTTACAATCCAGGCTATCAGAGCCTCATGAAGGATCTGAAGCAGTCCACCAAGCAACGTTTCGGGGCCCTGGATTTCAACTACCCCGAGCACGAAATCGAGGCAGAAATCGTCTCCCACGAAACCGGGGTCAACAAGGACGTGGCCGACAAGCTGGTGTCCATCGCCGAGCGCGCCCGTAATCTGAAGGGCCATGGTCTGGACGAAGGCATTTCCACCCGGATGCTGGTCTACGCAGGCTCCTTGATCAACAAGGGTGTCGAGGCGAAGGCCGCCTGCCGGGTAACCCTGGTACGTCCGATCACCGATGACCCCGACATGCGCGACGCGTTGGATGCGGCGGTGACCACTTACTTCTGAGTGCTCACGTTCGCCTTGCCGTACAGAGGATCTAACGATCACGGAGGACGCATGAAACATCTCGAAGATTACGCAGAACTGCTGCCGGCTTTTGGCGAGGAAAGCCAGGCCATCCTGCAGAGTAACTGGCAAAAGGCCGCCCGAATTTTTAGTCCTGCCGGTCTGGATCGATACCTGGATGGCGCCATGGGGTTGCGATCTCTGGGCAAGGGCGATGGTTTGGTGAGCAGTTATCTGGATGCCGCCCCTCACGTCGCCCGCGAAGTAGGGGAAGATGCGGTTTGGGAACTGGTGGGTGCCGTCATGAAAATGGCGTCCAAAACCAGCGGTGCGGTACTGGAGGCGGTGGTCTCCACCAGCCCGACTGCAGCCAACCGCCTGGCCGATCTGGAACTCTTCAAAAGCTACCTCGGCATGCTGGACCGCCTGCTCGCGCAAGTACCGCGCGCGCTGCGCCCCATGCTGGAAAATATCGACCAGCTTTTCGGCTATTTGACGCTGGGTGGCCTGCGCCGCTGGGCACTCTGGGGCGCCCACGCCCATCGCACGGATTTCGAAGCGCAAATAGCCTACTTTTCCCTGAAAAGTCCGGAAGCCCTGGCCATGCTGCAACAGGAGCGCAAGGGCACGTTATTTGTGGATATTCAACGGCGCCTGCGGATGTATCTGCGCGCGCTCTGGGGACGGGATTTTTTCCTGCGCCCCACCAGCGGTGACTTTGAAGATCGCGAAGGGTACCGGCCTTATATCGAAGGGATTTTCATCCATCTTCCCGATGCCTACGACGATTGGGAAGATGTCGATGGGATGACCCGCTATCGCGCCGTGGCGGTCCACGCCGCAGCCCACGTCGCCTATATGCGGAAGGCGATTTCCGCCGAAGCCCTCACCCCGGAGCAAATGGTCGTCATCGGCCTGCTTGAAGATGCCCGGGTGGAAGCCTTGGCGATGCGAGCTTTTCCCGGCGTCCGCGCCATCTGGCTGCCTTTTCATACGGCGGTGGCGGGGCCGGTGGCCAGCATGGGCCATCTGTTCTCCCGTCTGGCACGGGCCATCATCGATCCCGACTATGTGGATGACAACGCCTGGGTACAGGAGGGCCGAAGGATGTTCATGGAGGCCGAGGCCCGCTGGGACGATCCGCAACTTTCCTGGGATCTGGGGGTACACCTTGCGGACAGTCTTCGAAATCAGAGAGTCAGTTACCACGCTCGCACCGACATTCCCGACATCCTCTACCGCGACGACAACCGTTATATCTGGGAGTTTGAGGAAATCGACTGGGAGCATGAAACGACCATCCTGCCCGGTGCCCAGGTGCGCAAGTACGTAAATGTCATGGAAATGGTCAATGAGGTGGATACCGAGCTGGCCGGAGATGATGCGCAGGAAGTCTGGGTACTGCAATCAGAGCTCTTCCCCTATGAAGATAGGGGACTGAGCTATAACCAGATGGAAGGCAAGGAGCCAGTCTCCGATCCCTTTCATTACCCGGAATGGGATTACCAGATTCAGGCCGGTCGTCCGCACTGGGCGACGGTACTGGAGCGTCGACCGCGTCTGGGCGATGCCAGGGTGGTGCGGGAAGTGCTTGAGAAATACAAGCCGGTCTCCAGCCGCCTCAGATACCTGATAGAAGCCTTGCAGCCTCAAGGTGTGCAACGTTTGCGCAAGGAGGAGGATGGCGACGAAATCGATATGGAGGCGGTGGTGCATGCACTGGTGGATATCCGAATGGGTCTGGCGCCGGATACCCGTATCCATATGCGCAACTTGCGCAAGGTGCGCGACCTGTGCGTGCTGGTATTGATGGATCTTTCCGAGTCGACCAACGACAGGGTTCGCGGTTCGGAAGACAGCGTTCTGCAACTCACCCGTGACGCCACTTCCCTGCTGGCCGATGCCATGAACCGGATTGGTGATCCTTTTGCGATTCACGGTTTCCATTCCGATGGTCGTCATGATGTGGCCTATTATCGCTTCAAGGATTTTGACGAGGCCTACAGCGAGGAAGCCATGGGGCGCATTGCCGGCATGACGGGCAAATTCTCGACGCGCATGGGTGCGGCATTAAGACACGCCGGGCATCATCTGCGCCACCAGCGGCAAGGCAGAAAACTGCTCCTGGTGATTACCGATGGTGAACCGGCGGACATCGATGTGCGAGATCCTCAGTATTTGCGCCATGATGCCAGGCGGGCCGTGGAAGACCTGGGAAGAGATGGCGTGATCACCTATTGCCTCAGCCTGGATCCTCATGCCGATGAGTACGTGTCGCGGATTTTCGGGGCACGGAATTATCAGGTGATCGACCATGTCGAGCGCCTGCCGGAGCGCCTACCCATATTATACGCTGGGCTGACCCGATAAGCTGCCCCTCTGTTGTCCCCGTGGCTGGCGCCCTTCACCCAATCCGGCATCCGTCCGGCCTATGGGGTAACGGTCGCGGCCTCTGGATCGTATGCGTTTGCAGTACGGTTCGGTATGCCGCGCGGTTACACCATGCTGGCGTCGGACGTATTGCAAGCATGGGGACCGGCGGAGCTGGGCGGTCTCACGATGATGGAAGTCTTTGAATAGCGCGGTTGCTTTTTTGTGCATCTCACCTAATCTGTGAGCTTCTACTCAACAGAAAGAAGAGGAGAGGCAAATGAGTTGCAGAATGATGACAGCACTGGTCATTGCCGCCGTGGCGCCCGTTGCCGCAGCCAATACCTTGGCGGATAGTCTTAGTCATGCCCTAGACACGATTGGAATATATGGCGAAGTCGCCGGCACTCCCTCCAGCGTGACTGCGAATACGCCACAGGCAAGCTTATCCGCGAACGGGGGGAATACCAACGGTGGGGCTGGCATTGCCATGACCGGCGTTAATTCGCAGTTGTGGTACGTCCACCTGGGTGCGGATTACGCCTTCGGCGCGCCAATCAACGGAGGCACCGCAACCGGCACCATAAACGGCATCACGCCGACGGCAACTCAGTCGGCCCATGTGTCGGGTCACTCGATGGCCTTCAACGCCCGCATCGGCAAGCTCTTCGCCATCGGCAACAACGCGGCGATTGGGCCATATCTGGCCTATCAGTATGCCGATTTTAAGTGGGGGCTCGACGGTTACACTGCGGCGTATCGCAACAACGCAGTGGGCGGCGGCGTGTTTGGCGCCGTGGCGATCGACCCACAGATTACACTCACGGGCCATCTCGGGTATCTCGCCGGCATCTCTGCGTCCGCTTCGGCGGCTGGATATTCGGCGCATAATCCGCCTTCGTCGGGCGTCCTTCAGGTCGGTGGCAAGGTGGACTATCGCTTCGACCCCGCATGGAGCGTGTTTGGTGGCTTGGATTACGACCGTTATTCAGCATCGTACAGTTACACGCCTTATGCATTGAACGCGAGCGCCACGATCAACGATATTCGCGGCATCGTCGGTATGGCTTACCACTTCTGACGCTCACCAACTCTGCCAAGGCCGCCTTTGGGCGGCCTTCGTCCTGCAGCTCTTTGTGCAATCCTTCAGCACCAAAGGTCCTCCGGGTTTTTGTGGGCCGCGCGAATGGCCACTTTACAAACACCCATCCTCCTGTCGGTAGCTTGACTGCGTTTTCCCAAACGCGTGTTGTGCGCAGGCAATAAAGTTTACTCATGGTCGGGGACTTCCGGCATTGACGTACCCTCATGGCCCAAATAACATCCCCAACAAAGAAATCATCGGCCTCAAACCGGATGGCCTCTCCGCAGGGGTGCCTTTTCCTGCCGGCCCTAGCCGTAATCCAAAGAGGAAATCATGACAAAAACCGAATTTGTGGCCGCTGTAACAGGTACACATGGCATCCGCAAGAAGAACGCCCCTGAGGCCGTGGACACCGTTGTCACCGCACTGGCTCAGGCGGTGATCGATGGCGAGTTCCTGAACCTTCCGGGGTTTGGTACCTTCTCCCTGAAAGAACAGGCTGCCCGCCCCGGACACAATCCCGCTAGCGGTGAAAGGATCCGGATATCCGCCCAGCGCGGCATCCATTTCAAGGCGGCCGGAGGCCTCCAAAGAAAGGTCCCTCAGCCTCAATGAAGGGATATCCTTCATGGCACCCCTCCCGCCGGGCGGCAACGGAGGCCCCCCTGCAGAACAGTGTCCGGCGCCTGCAACGGATCACCGATTTTGGCGTGCTTCTTTCCGGCGCCAATGAAGTCATCGCCTATACGGAAAACGAAACGGACCTGCTGCGATCCCTCTGCGAATTGGCCGTCCGGCACGCCCATCTGCGGCTGGCGTGGATTGGCCGGCCCGATAGTAACGGCATCTTCCAAAACCTCGCCGCCGCCGGGGCGGTACGCTACCTGGAAGGTATCCGCATATCCACATCCGCGGAAATTCCCGAGGGACAAGGCGCCGCAGGCCAGTCCTGGCGCGATCAAAAACCGGTTTACAATGCTTCGTTCCCCAAAAATGTCCGCATGAACCTCTGGGCGCAACGCGCCAAAGCCTTTGGGTTCGGGGCAAGCGCATCGCTGCCCATTTATCGGGGCAACACACTGTGGGCCATCTTGATGGTCTATCACGGCAAGAAAAACGCCTTCGATGCCGACCTCCGGAGAATAATGACGGATCTGGCCAAAAACGTCAGTTATGGCCTGGATCGTTTGGACATCCGGCGAAAGGAGCGAGAATTAAACGCCTTCAACGAAGTGCTGCTGAACGATCAGGCATCCGGCATCAGCGTCGTGCGTTTCCCGGAACGGATTGTCGAGCGAGTCAACACGCGGATGCTGACAATCCTCGGTGCATCTTCCGCGGATGATCTGATCGGACATCCCGTATGGGGGATCATTCACCACGAGGAAGTCTGTGAGCAGGTTGGCCAGTTGGCCATGGAGGTTCTCAGCGAAGGCTACGGAACACGCAGGGATGTGCCCTACCGCCGCCTGGATGGACAAATGGTTTTCACGGATATTTCAGGCCAGCGGCTGGACGGATCGGATGGTGTGCAACGTATCCTCTGGACTCATGTGGATGTGACGGAGCGCCATCGGCTGATGGATGAACTCACACAGTTATCGCTTTCCGACACACTCACCGGCCTGCCCAATCGCCGCGCTCTGGATACAGAACTGGGCAAAGCCATGGCCCGCGCGGATCGTCATGAACACCTTTTGAGCGTCGTCATGATAGATCTCGACGGCTTCAAACCAGTCAACGACACCTGTGGCCACGAAGCCGGGGATATGGTGTTGCGGACCATCGGCCAGCGTTTACGGAAAGGATTGCGCGGCACGGACTTCGTGGCCCGCCTGGGTGGCGACGAGTTCGTTCTGCTCCTGGAGAACTGCACCTCCCTGGAGGAGATCGAAGTCGCCATGAGGAAGGTCGGGGAAATGGTCCGGCAACCCATCGAGCTCCCCGACAGGAGCAGGGCAGAGATCGATCTCAGCGCCGGCATATGCCTCTATCCTTTCGGCGATTCCCACAATCCCGATGCGCTGCTCCGCTATGCCGATCAAGCACTCTACGAGAGCAAAAACCACAAGGCGGATCGCGTGCATTTCTGGACCCTCTTCGGAGAATCGGTGCCAGTGCGGCAGAACGTCATCCGGACACGGTTGCGGGAAGGTGGGTTGCTGGTCCATTACCAGCCCATACTCGACAATCGCTCCCACAAGATCGTGGGTATGGAGGCTTTGGCGCGGCTGTGGGACAAGGACGGGCAGATACTCTATCCGGCGGAGTTTCTGCCTTTGATCACTGCCGAGGACACCACCTATCTCAGCAGGATGGTGCTTACCCAGGCGCTGGCAGATCTGGCCGAGCTGGATGCCCTGGGATGCTCGCTCTGGGTGTCCGTTAACGTAGCCCCGGAGTCCTTCGATGACCACTTCGTTCCATGCATGGCAGGCGTTATTGGGGCCAGCAGCATCGCGCCTTCCCGGATCACGCTGGAGATCCTGGAGGGCAGCAATTTCCTGGAGCACAACACCGCGTTGTCCGTTCTGCACGACGTCAAAGAACTGGGCGTTCGTCTCGCTCTGGATGATGTGGGCAGTGCGTATTCCTCACTGCTGCGCCTCAAGGACTTGCCCATTGATGAGATCAAGCTGGATCAGCGATTTATCCGTTCCCTGGAGGATCGGCCCCAGGATTTGTATTTTCTTGCTTCGGTTGGGGATTTGGCCATCGGCCTGGGAGTGGATCTGGTGGTGGAGGGAGTCGAAACAGATGACATTGCGGATGCCGTCTCGGTCATGGATATTCAATTGCTGCAAGGCTATGGTATCGCCAGGCCCATGCCCATGGCGGAGTTACGGGAATTTCTGGCCCGGCATCCGTCCTGTCATCGACAGCGTCCGACCAGCCTGTTTGGACTTTATGCCAAACAGATCTGCGACCAGGGAACATTGAAAAAAATGATCCTCAGCAATCCGAGCCTGATCAATAGCGATGAGTTGGCGGATGCCGCCCGTTGCGACATGCATAACCATATGCAGCGCCTGGGTCTTGCTGAAGGCTCTCCCTTGTTTGGGCTTCATCGGGAGGTCCATGGCGCTATCGCATCTTTGTTAAAGGCTCCGGTCGCGGAAGGCTGGGAGCAAGTTCGGCTGGTGCAAAAGGCATTCGAGAATGGCTTGCTGGAAGCTTTCCGGAAAGCAAAGACACGTCGATCATCAGGCAATGGCCAATCTTCCGCCCCGGTTTAGCAAACCGGCGCCGGAAAAACTCCCTAGTTTTTTCCGCTGCGAAAAATCACCCGCCCCGCCACCAAGGTGTAGCGCACCTGCCCGCGCAACTCCCATTGCCCATACGGAAGATTCCGGCCTCGGCTCCATCCCTGCGCGGGCTCCACCGTGAAACGGGACTCCGGGTCGAAAATACAGAGGTCGGCGGGGGCACCGACCGCCAGGGACGGCGGAGTCAAACCAAGAGCCTGGGCTGGTCCGATACTGAGCAGGCGCAGGATTGTCATCAAGTTCACCACTCCTTCATCTACCAGTCGCAGCGACAGGGGCAGGAGCCATTCCACCGCAGCGATGCCGAATGGCGCCAGGATAAAGGTCATGCCTTCGCGGTCCACCCCCCAGGGACAGTGATCACTACTGAGGGCGGTTATCGCGCCCGCAGCCAGGGCGTGGCGCAAGGCATCACGATCCGCGGCAGGGCGCAGAGGCGGCAGGATCTTGGCATGCAGGTTGAAAAATCCGACGTCCTGTTCGGTGAGCAGCAGGTGGTGGATACTCACCCCGCAGGTCACCGGCTCGCCCCGTTGCCGGGCGGCAGTCACTTCGGCAACCGCCGCCGCCGTACTGAGCTGCGGAAAATGAATGGGGCAGCCACTGAGTGCCGCAATGGCGATATCCCGCTGGACGCCGATTTGCTCCGCCGCCGCCGGGCGTCCAATCAGGCCCAGGCGGATGCTCAGGCCGCCTTCGTGCATCACGCCATGATCCGCCAGTTCCGGTTCTTCGCCGTGGAGCAAAACGGGCCGACCCAAATCCGCCGCGTAACTCAGCGCCAGCCGCAACAAAGCCGCACTGGCTACAGGCTTCTTCGCCTGGCTGAAGACGACGGCGCCCGATTCCACCAAGCCCGCCATCTCCGTCAGCGCCACGCCCTGAAGCAGGGTAGTAAGGGCGCCGGCCAGATGTACCCTGGCCAAGGCCAGGTGCTCTGCCACCGCACGCTGTTCCTGCAAAACGGCAGGCGTATCCGCGACAGGCAGGGTATCCGGGCGCAGTAAAACCTGCGTCACGCCTCCCGCCACCGCCGCACGCAATTCGCTGGCCAGGTCGCCATCCCGGCCATGACCAGGCGTATGTCCCTGAAAAGAAGTCTCGACAAATCCGGGGCAGGCGATCAGGCCCGTACCATCCAGCACTTCTTCGGCCCGGAAGCCCGCAGGCAGCGGCCCCCGCGCGACAATTCGGCCCTCTGCAATGGCCAGATCGGTGACCGCGTCAAAGCCGTCGCCGGGGTCCATGACCCGAATATTGCGGATGATTCTGTGCATGGCCCTCACGCTCCGCCCGCCGCGCCGGCGAGGATGGCGAGCACCGCCATCCGTACCGCCAGACCATGGGCTACCTGTTGGAGAATCACTGCCTGGGCCCCGTCGGCCACTTCCGAGGCAATTTCCACCCCCCGATTCATAGGGCCCGGATGCAGCACCAGCGCGCCGGGCTCCGCCCACTGCAAGCGTTCCGGCGTCAGCCCGAACCGGCGGTGAAACTCATCCAGACTGGGAAGCCGGTGCGACTCCATGCGCTCCCGTTGCAGGCGCAGGGCGCAAATCACATCCACTCCGCGCAAACCGGCCTGCAGATCGTGGTGGACATGCACCCCCAGCGCCGAAAGTTCTTCGGGCACCAGAGTGCGCGGGCCGATGACGCGGATTTCCGGGCAGCCGAGGATGGACAGGGCATGTATCTGCGAACGCGCCACCCGCGAATGGAACACATCCCCGACAATGGCTACCACACGGTCCTCGATCGGACCTCCCAGACGGCGGATCGTGAACACGTCCAGCAAAGCCTGGGTCGGATGCGCGTGCTGACCGTCACCGGCATTCACCACCAGCGCCGAGTCACCGAGATGACGAGCCACCAGATGGGCCGCACCCGCCTCCGGGTGGCGGATGACGAAGCCATCCACCTGCATGGCCATGAGATTATCAACCATATCGGTGAGGGACTCGCCCTTGCTGGCGCTGCTGGAGTTGACGGCGATATTCAGCACGTCCGCCGAGAGGCGCTTGGCAGCCAGTTCAAAAGTGCTGCGGGTCCGGGTGCTGTTCTCAAAAAAAAGGTTGGCGATGGTGCGACCGCGCAGGGTGGGGGTCTTTTTGACGCTACGGTTCGCAATACTGAGGAAGGATTCTGCCGTATCGAGAATCTGCAGTAATTCCCGTTCCCGGAGACCTTCGGTACTGAGCAGATGCCGCAAGCGGCCCTGCGCATCGTACTGCAGGTTGCCCTCACCAAAACGCAGGGTAGCACTCATGGTTGCGCCTCCCGCTGCTCCAGTTCCAGACGCAGCGGATCGGGACCGCGCAACTTGATGTGTTCACCCGCGGTCGGGATCAGACGCAACGCCGCCACATCGGCCGCCACCGGCAGCTCGTGCCCGCCGCGGTCCACCAGCACTGCCAGAAGGATGCGGGCCGGACGCCCGTAGTCGAAGATTTCATTCATGGCGGCGCGCACGGTGCGTCCGGTATAGAGGACATCATCCACCAGAATGATATCGCGGCCATCCACATCAAAGGGAATATCCGAGGCGCGCACCTGCGGGTGCAGGCCGATCTGGCTGAAGTCGTCGCGATAAAAAGAGATGTCCACCCGCCCCAGCGGCTGCTGCAAACCAAGCGCAGCGTGAAGGGCACGTGCCAGCCAGACGCCGCCGGTAAAAATGCCAATCATCGCTACCCGCTCTGGATGAATGAGGGGACGCAGGTCACGCGCCATGCCCTCCAGCAGGGCGGTCACATCCCAGTCGGTCGTCATGCGTCGCCTCCCGTATCATGAAAGGTCCACAAAATTTCGCAGGCCGCGGCCTGATCCAGCAGGCGGCCGCGCTTCTTGTGGGAAAACTCGCGCTCCTTCAGGACCAGATCAGCGGCATGGCTGCTCAGCCGTTCATCCACCCAATGGATGGGCAAGGGGAAACGGCGCTGCAAACTTTCCGCAAAGTTGCGCACCCGGCCAACCATGAACCCCTCACTGCCATCCATGCGCAGGGGCAGACCCAGGACCAGGGCGCGGGGCTGCCATTCTTTGAGAATACGGGCGAAGCCCTCCCAGTCCGGTCCTCCCTCGCCATTGCGCAGGGTAACGACCCCCTGCGGCGCCAGGCCCGACTCCCCCAGAACCGCAATCCCGATCCGGCGCTCCCCGAAGTCTATCCCGAGCAGAGGCCCGCTGCGCTCAGGCATGACCCGCAGCACCACTGAGCAGGCGCATATCCACCCCCAGCAAACGGGCCGCGGCCTGCCAGCGCTCCCCAGCGGGCAGTTCGAAAATCACCGCCATGTCGAGGGGGCCGTGTAACCATGCGTTTTCCTGCAACTCCGCTTCCAGTTGCTGCGCGCCCCAGCCGGCATAACCCAGGGCCAGGAGGTAACGCTGCGGCTCTTCGTGCTGGGCAATGGCCTGCAGAATATCCGGTGAACTGGTCAGCGCCAGATCGTCATTGACCTCCAGACTGGAAAGCCATTTGCCCCGCGGCGAATGCAGAATAAATCCATGCTGCGGCTGGATCGGGCCGCCCCAGTACACCGGGCGATGGATCATTTCTTCAGAGGGCTGGATGTCCACCGCACGCAGGGCGTCGGACATATTGATGTCCACCAGCCGGTTGACAACCACGCCCATGGCGCCTTCGGCATTGTGTTCGCAGACCACAATCACAGTACGGTCGAAAACGCCGTCGTGCAGCGCGGGCATGGCAATGAGCAGATGATTTTTGAGAGAAGAAAAG
>JAMCRJ010000010.1:10343-16993 GCA_023381645.1 Gammaproteobacteria bacterium | reverse complement strand
GCGAACTAACCGCAAGGCTGCAGTTCCTGAATCTATTCAATCGTCATTATATTGGCCTCATCAGCCAAAACTATGTGCAAACCGGAGCCAGTGCGGCGACTTTCTATCCCGGTGCGCCGCTGACTGTTGTGGGTTCCTTGGCATTACGATTCTAAAGGAAGCATGTCATGGAGATTTTATTACACCTTGCCGCCGTGTCCGGGGGTATCCTTTATCTGATGCCGCTCCTGTTGCTGGTGGTGCTTTTCGTGGCCCTGGAGCGGGGCTGGGCGTTGGCCATGATCCGGCGCAAGGGGGACGATCTGTTACGCGATCTGCAAGACAGAAAAGGCCGGGAATCGCTGGAAACCGAGCTGGCCAAAACGCCGTCTTGCCCGCAACAGGCCGTATTTGCAGCAGTGTTGGCATCCCATGATCTGGCAAGCGGCGAGGCCTACGCCGAGGAGGCCATGCTGGCCCAGGCGACCTTGCTGGACCGGGGCTTATGGATCCTGGATACGGCCGTCACCCTGGCGCCTCTGCTCGGGCTGCTGGGCACCATCATCGGTATGTTCAATGCCTTTCAGATATTGGGTAATCCAGATACCGCGCCAACGGCCATTACCGGTCATGTGGCGGAAGCCCTGGTGGCTACCGCAACGGGTTTGGCCATTGCCATTGTGGGCCTGGTGCTTTTTAACGGACTTCAGCAACGGGTCCGTCTGGTGCTGCATCAGATGGAAAGGATCAAGGTGAGCACCCTGAATCGCCTCTACCGACAGCCACCGAGTATCCGGGGAGACGCCTCTGTCAGTCTGCTGGCGCGGCGAGGGGAGATCTGAGATGCGTTATTTCGAGGCCCGCAAGGGGCGCATCGAGATCATTCCCATGATCGACATCATGCTTTTTCTGCTGGTGTTCTTCATCATGATCACCTTGCGCATGATCCCCGCGTCCGGGATCAGCACTCGGTTGCCGACCAGCAGTAGCGCCCAGGTCTTGCCCAGAACCCCTTTGGTGGTGGAACTGCGCAGCGATGGCAGTCTGCATTTTCGCGATAAGACCGTCAGTCTGAGCCAACTGGAGCAGCAATTGGCCCGGAACGATCCGGCCCATACCCAAGTCATTTTGGCGGGTGCCAAAACCGTGACCTTGCAGCAGCTCGTGGCGGTGATGGATGCCTGCCGCCACGCCGGCATCAGCCAGATGGGCATCGCTACCCGTGCGGGGCAGCCGTGAGCACTCTGGCGCTCCCCGCCAGCCCGCAGCCACCCAGGGCCGTGGTTTTTCTGCTGGCCCTGATGCTGGAAGCGGGTATTCTGGCGGTTTTGGCCGTCTGGATGCGGGCATCTCCTCCGCCCACGCCGGTGATCACCCCACCCATGGCGGTCCAATTGGTTTCCTGGCCGCAGACCAGCGCCACCCCACAGCCCGCCCCCTATCCGCCAGCACCCCGACCCACCGCGTCGATACCACAAAAACCCGTTCCCACCCCCCCCAAGCTGTCGCCCAGACCGCTGCGAGAGGCCAAGGTGCCGGTCCGCGCCCGGTTCTCGGCGCCGGGCGCGCTGGCGGCGCCCGCAGCCCCATCCACAATCTCCCGGACGCCCGCACCGGTGACATCAGCCGCAGCCACGCCTGCCATGCCCGCCTTACCTCCAGCCACTCCCGCTCCAGCGGCGGAAACCCGTCCCAGCATTCCTGCCTATGCCCACAATCCCGCACCGGAGTATCCCCAGTCGGCGCGCTGGGATGGGGAGGAGGGCATCGTACTGCTGCGGGTGCTGGTCAATGTGTCCGGTCTGCCGGAAAAAATAACGGTGGTCCGCAGTTCCGGCTACACCAGCCTGGATCGGGCGGCCGAAAAGGCCGTGCGGCACTGGCGCTTCACCCCCGGCACCCGCGACGGAAAACCGGTGGCCATGCAGGTGGAAGTGCCGATTCGTTTTCGTTTGAATGATAGCAATTAAAAGGATAAAGATATGGCGGCCAGAGAGCGTTTGCCCATTGATGTAAATCAGGAAATAGAGACATTGAGGCGCTATCTTGGGACATCCGGACATCACCCGGAAGTCGGAGAGTTCAGCGAAATCATGGCGCCGGCAAAAGCTTATAATCAGGCAATGACTAAAGCACGTGGACTCGCAGGGCGCGTACCATGAATATTTTATCTATGCGCCTGCGTTTTCTGTTCACGGTGATATTAACAGGAATCATGGGTATTGCTTCGTTCCAGACCGCGACCGCACAAGTCGTGATGGACATGTCCGGGCAGCCCGTGAACATTCCCCAACCATTAGACAAGGTTTTTGGCAGCGCACCCCCGGTCAATGCCCTCATTTACACCCTGGATCCCCATCTTCTCGCGGGATGGAATCTGCCCTTGTCGCCATCGCAACGCAAATATCTGGATCCGGCGGCGCGTCATCTGCCCGTCCTGGGAGGTTGGTTCGGGCAGGGTTACAATGCCGATATCGGCACGATTTTACAGGCGCATCCTGATCTCATCGTATTCTGGTATCCCTATATGGGCCCCCAGGCGAGCGTGGTGAGCAAATTGCGTGCTCTGGGACTTCCCGTATTAAACGTAAAACTCCATGATCTGGCTGATTATATCCAGGCGTATCGGCTGCTTGGCGAAGCGTTTCACAAGCAGACGCGTGCCGAAAACCTGATCCGCTATCTTTCTGAAAAGAAAGACGCGCTTCAGAATCTCCACACGCAGATTCCGGAACCGAACCGGGTTTCCGTGTATTACGCAGGCAGTCCGAATGGATTGCGCAGTGGCTGCGATGAGGCCATGCCGACCGCCACCATACAATGGGCGGACGGGGAAAATGTTTTCCACTGCACTATCAATCACTTTCAAGGCTATCAGCAAGTAAGCATGGGACAGGTATTACGCTGGAACCCTGAGGTGATTCTCAGTGATAATCCCATATTTTTGGCCCAGGTGTATACCAATCCCGCATGGGCGCCTTTGCAGGCGGTGCGGCACCATCGCGTTTACTATATCCCCCAGCAACCCTTCAGTTGGTTCAACCGCCTGTATTCCTTTATGCAGATACTGGGTGCGCAATGGCTTGCCCATAAGCTTTATCCCCAACAATTTGCCTTCAGCGACAAAGATATCCAGAATTTTTATCAGCAGTTTCTCGGGGTGAAAATCAGCGATGCCCGGCTTCGGGAGATCATGCAGCCATGATCCGCATCTGGCGACTCCCCATCCTCTTTGTTGCACTGCTCATCATTTCGGGCGGTTCTTTGCTGATAGGCCGCTACCCGTTACCCATATCATCACTCTGGGCTGCCGTTTCAGGTGCCAATCCACTGTTACACGCACTACTTATCCATGTGCGTCTTCCCGAAATCCTGGCCGCAGTAATGGTCGGCGCGGCTTTGTCCGTGTCCGGCAGCGCTTTTCAGGCGCTGTTTATGAATCCTCTGGTTTCCCCTTCCATTCTGGGCGTGTTGTCAGGCGCGGCTTTTGGTGCGGCACTGGGAATCGTGCTGGGTTTACCCTGGGGCTTGGCTCAAGTCATTTCATTTGGGTTTGGCATGCTCGCCGTATTCATTGCGATCTTCATCTCCCGGCTCTATCCGGTGAACCCAGTGCTGATGCTGGTACTTGGGGGCATCATCAGCGGCGCTTTGTTCACAGCGCTGTTGACTATGGTGCAGTATCTGGCCAACCCCTATACCCAGCTTCCGACCATCGTTTATTGGCTGATGGGAAATCTCGGTGGGGTCCGGTTGAGCGAGTTGCGTATCATGGCGATTCCTATTCTTCTGGCCGTACTCGCCCTGACCGCTTTCGGAAAAACCATGAATGTGCTGAGCATGGGCGACGAAGAAGCACGCGCCTTGGGGGTTTCGGTACATTGGGCCCGGATGTTGATCATCGTAATGGCCACCATCGCCAGCGCTCTGACTGTTTCTTTGGTGGGCATGATCGCCTGGGTGGGGCTGATCGTTCCTCATATCGCCCGTTTCATGGTCGGACCGGATAACCGGGTCCTGATCCCCGCCAGTGCCTTGACTGGCGGGTTGTTTTTGGTCATTGCCGACGATATCTCCCGCACCGCTTTTTCAGTAGAAATCCCCTTGGGGGTGGTAACCGATCTCGTGGGCATCATCGCCTTCATGCTGGTTTTGCACCGCTTGCGTAAGGGATGGACAGCATGAGGCTTTCTGCTTCACATCTGGCTTACGCTTATGATCGGCGGACGGTTCTGGAGGATGTCTCTCTCGAACTTCATGCCGGAGAATCTGTCGCCCTGTTGGGCGCCAACGGTAGTGGTAAAAGTACCCTGATTCGTCTGTTGCTGGGGATTGTCCAGCCCTTGCGAGGGGAAATCCGGGTCGGCGATAAACCTCTTTCTGCCCTTTCGGCCAGAGAGCGTGCTCGTCGTCTGGCCTATGTTCCCCAGGATCATGGCGCCGTGTTCCCTTTCCTGGTGCAGGATGTGGTGCTGATGGGCCGCATGCCGCACCAATCCTGGCTTGGGGGAGCGCGGGCCAATGACCTGACACAAGTGGCAAATGCTCTGGAACGCCTGGGTATCGCTGATCTCGCCCTCCGAGCCTATACCGAGTTGAGCGGCGGCCAGCGACAACTGGTGTTGATCGCCCGGGCGCTCGCGCAGGAAGCACCCATCCTGATTCTTGATGAACCCGTGACTGGCCTCGACTACGGCAATCAACACCGCCTCATGGCGCAAATCCAGGACCTGGCTCGCAGTGGCTTTGCCATTTTGCAGAGCAGCCATTATCCGGAACACGCTCTGGCTGCCGCTACTCGGGTTATTCTCCTCAAGGATGGCCGGGTGTTGGCCGATGGCCCTGCGGAAATCGTGCTTTGTCCGGAACACATGCGAGCACTATACGGTGTGGATATTGAATTTGTGGACGTCGGTGACGGTCGGCGGGTCATTGTTCCCTGTGCCAATAAAATCCTTCCTTTGGTCGTATGACTTGATCTATTCGGAGAACAGCATGATGTTGCATTTCAAACAACCCCTCATATCCCGCCACCCACTCAAGGTTGCAATAGCCGTGGCACTCACGACGGTCGCCGCGCAACAAGTGGCTATTGCCGATACGCCTGTACTCCCCATGGTACAAAGCACAGCCTCCCCTATGGGGAGCACATCAGGAAACTCTGCGACTGCACCTTATTCATCTCCGTTGGATTCGACGCAAACAGAAGAAACGATTACTGGCCAAGCCATCTCTGCCATGAATCCCACTGGAGATTTCGCCCAGAGTCTGGCAAACCTTCCCAATATGAATATCGTTCCCACTGGCAATAACGGTATCGACGGATCCAACATTTACATGCGGGGTATGGATCAATCCCTGATCAACTTCACCATGGATGGGATCCCGATTAACTCGCCCATCGGCTACGGCTTTTATTCTAATGAGAACCTGCCACCCCAATATATTTCCGCCATTAATGTCAAACCAGGCCCAGGTTCCGCTGCCACTGTTGGTAACGCCAATTTCGCAGGCACGGTCGCCATACATTCGGTGACTCCATCCAGCCATTTCTCGGCAACGCCGTTTTATGGGTACGGATCATTTGGCACGCAGTCTTACGGTGGTGTCATCAATAGCGGAGAAATATTAGGTGGCATCATTCCCACCAAGATTCTTTTGGGTGCCACCAACACCCGAAGCAACGGCTATTTTTACAATACACAAAGCCACAAATATACATTTATATTCAAATCAATCAGTCAGATCGGTCCGGGGCGACTTACCTTATTTTTCTTCCAGAATAACCAGACATGGAATTTTTATAATGGTGCCACCAAACAGGAAACTGCAGAATATGGACGTCGCTACAGCGGTAATTCAGCCGATCCTGGTTCGCCTGATTATTATGGAGATAACTTCAAAACCTTCCTGAACTGGCAATCCTATGTGAAGTATGCATTTCACATAGGGAGACTGGAATTATCTGATCAGTATTATTATTTCTCCGGCAATGGTGGTGGCACGTTCACGCAAAATAATCGCGCGGCTCCTGGCGGATTCTATCTGGCCACCAAACTATTTCCGGTGCATGAATTCGGAAACATCTTCAAGGCACGCTACCCTTTTAGTTCCGGCAGCCTGGAAGCAGGGGTCTGGGCAGACTCCGATAACGAAACCGCATTTCAGTATCAGTCGAACCTATATAACCGATTTACCGGTGCCTTGGTGTCGGCGCCCGTCAGTCAGCCCGTCGTGACGGAAAGCGTTCAGCCCTATGTGCAGGGGGAATGGTCACCGATTACCACCTTACGACTGACCACGGGAGTGAAATTGTTGAATTTACACCGGACCTGGCGCGATTATGTCAGCAAAATGGAACGGGCGGCAAACTTCAACCAATGGCTACCATCCTTTGGTGTGAATTACGCGCTCCAACCCAATTGGCATCTCTATTTCAATTACACCCGCTCCGCCGAAGCACCAAGTTCCAGCCAGCTTACCGCCAGTTATTTCAACAGCGGCCTCCAACCGGAAATTGCAAACAGCTATGAGGCGGGGACTTACTGGCATCAAGGAGCATGGGGCGGGCGTTTCACGGCATTTCGCACCAATTTTGAGAATTACATCCTGTCAACCCCTGTAGTTATCGGGAATCAGGTGTTCAGTACCCAAAGCAATGCGGGTGCTGC
>JAMCRJ010000010.1:0-9644 GCA_023381645.1 Gammaproteobacteria bacterium | reverse complement strand
GGGATTCGTGCAGACCGATACGGCGGTGAACTATGCACGGAATCGGCTCGTACTCGTCAGTTTGATGAGGGACTATCCGGTGGCACCCAAACTCGAAGATCTCATGGAAGAGCGCTATGCGCGCATTGCCATGGGTGATCCCGAATCGGTTCCGCCCGGACGTTATGCGCGCATGGCGCTGGAAAAGGCCGGGTTGTGGCAAGACCTGACGGCACGCCTGCAGAAATATCCCGATGGTCTCCAGCCCTTGAAAGCGGTGCTGGAAGGCAGGGCGGATGCGGCTTTTATTTTTGCATCGACGGCCAACAGCGTATGGGGGAAGGCCCATGTCGTGGATATTCCGGTTGGCGTTTCCATGCACTATCCCGTGGCTGTCACCCGCAAGAGCGAAGAGCCTGAACTGGCCCGTGCTTTTATCGCCTACCTGCAGACGGATTCTGCACAGAAAATCCTGGAAGTTACAGGTTTCGCACATGCCCTGAGCGCTCAGCCCTTGCCGGACGGTTTCTGAAAGATAAGGAGAACACGAAATGTTTCATACCTTGCCAGGAAAATGGCGTTTACCTGTTGCGGCATTGGGCGTCAGCCTGTTGCTTTCGTTGCCCTCGTGGGCGGCCACCGCCCCCACCCGACTTCCGCCCCACAGTGTTTACGGCACCGCACCGCCAATGACCCTGCTGGTTTACAGTCTCGCCCCGGATTTGCTGGCCGGGTGGAATTTTCCGCTGAATAAAATGGCGGGCCTGGGCATGAGTACGAATTCCGAATACCTCCTGCCAGCTACGCGCAATCTGCCGGTACTGGGTGGCTGGGACCCTGGCGACAAACCGGAGCTGGAACGTGTTCTCGCCATTCATCCCAAGCTGGCGTTGCTCTGGGCGCCTTACCTGGATAATGCCCGCCTGCGTAGCGAGCTACAGCGCATCGATGTGCCCACCCTGGCCGTCAATCTGAAAAGTCTGAATGACTATCCCGCCGCGTATCGTCTGCTGGGCGATAAATTGGGCCAAGGCGCGCGCGGCGAACTGCTGGCCACGGATTTTCAGAATATCCTGAATCGGCTCCGGCAGTTGCGCTCCTCTATTCCTGAGGCGCGGCGTCAGACCGTGTATTACGCAGAAGGCGTGGATGGTCTGATGACGGATACGGCGAATTCTCCTCATACCGAAGTGATCCGTGCTGCGGGCGGTGATAACGTCTTTACCGGCAAGGCGACGGCATTGAAAGGTATGGAGCGGGTGAGTATGGGACAGGTGCTGGGCTGGAATCCCGACGTGATTCTGGTGCAGGACCCGGTTTTTTATCGGCGTGTGTATGGACTTCCGGCCTGGCAAGGCCTTAAAGCGGTAAAAGATCATCGGGTTTATCTGGTGCCGCGGCAGCCTTTTAACTGGATGGATCGTCCGCCTTCCTTCATGCAGGGTTTGGGTGCTTTGTGGCTGGCGCACGTGTTGTATCCGCAGCAGTCCAAAATTCATCTGAATCAGGAGATACAGGATTTCTTCAAGACTTTCCTGCAAAAAAACGTGACCAAGGCGCAGGCCCGGTCGATGTGGCAGCCGTGAGGGTAACGGCGCTGCCAGGATCGGCCAAGAGGCTGACCATGCCATTGCTGCTCGTGCTCCTGGCGGGCATGGTCTTGCTGGAGATGTCCTGGGGACATTACCCGCTGTCCTGGCTGCAATTCTGGCAATGGCTGCGGGGCAGCCCACTGTTATCGCCGGATAAAGCCGTACAGATCCACTTATTGATGGTGGAGATCCGCCTGCCGCGCCTCTCTGTGGCGATCCTTGTGGGCGCGGCGCTGGCGGCCAGTGGCACCGTCTTTCAGGCCGTGTTCCGCAACCCGCTGGCGGCCCCGGATATTCTGGGTGTCATGGCAGGATCAGCCTTCGGGGGAGCCTTGGGCATCATCCTGGGCGGTCCCTGGTGGACGATACAGGTGGCGGCCTTTATTTTTGGGCTGATCGCCGTGGCGATGGCTTACCTGATCGCCCGTCATTTTCCCGGGCAGCCTACTCTGATGCTGGTGATTGGCGGTATTCTGGCCGGAGCCTTGTTTACCGCACTGCTTTCACTGGTGAAATATGCCGCCGATCCGTACCAGCAGCTACCCAGTATCGTTTTCTGGTTGATGGGCAGTCTTTCCAACGTGCCCCTGCGCCAGATTCCCTACTTTGCCCTGCCGGTTTTTATCGGGATCAGCCTGTTGATATTACAGGGTCATCGTCTCGATGCCCTGAGTCTGGGGGACGAAGAAGCGCATAGTCTTGGTCTGCCAGTGCGCCAGATTCGTTTGCTGGTCATCGTGCTCGCGACACTGCTGGCAGCTATGGCCGTGATGATGGCGGGGATGATCGGCTGGATCGGGCTGATCATCCCCCATCTGGGACGTCTGATGCTCGGACCGGGCAACCGCCGTCTGTTGCTGGGGAGCAGTATTCTCGGTGCCGCGTACCTTTTGCTCGCGGACGCCCTGGCCCGCAACCTGTTCTCCGTGGATGTTCCGGTGGGCGTATTTGCGGAACTTCTGGGGGTGCCGGCGTTTTTACTGGTGCTCCGGCAGATACGGAAGGCGTGGGTCTAGGTATGCCCCGTTGCGTGGCACTGGAGGGTTGGGTTCCTGTGCCGGTGACTCCTGTATGGCTTCATTCGGCGTGCGGTGGGAGAGGGGGATTCTCGTCAATCACCAATGTGACTCCCGCCGCCGAGAGCAATGCCTCCAGAGCCGGCTCCAACTGCCCGGCGCGCATGTGAATTTCGTCCGCCCCCTGGGCAATGAGCCATGCCGCCAGCCGTATGCCGCGCCCTTTTTCAGCGCCAGGTACGGGGTTATTCAGGGTTTGGGTATTTACCAGGACACCCTCGCGGTTTTCGTCCTCGAAACGAATACGTTGCGCCATCCCAAAACGCGTAGCCAGCGCCGATCCCTCCTCGGTCAGAAGGAGCGCCCGTCTTTTAAATGGCTTGAAGGGTGGCTCATAATGAAGCGTTATGTTTTCCAGTTCAGGAAACGCCTCTTGCAGTCGTTGCTGGGCGCGGTCGGCTACTTCATGGGCGTGTGCGAAGTTTGCCGCAGCGATACCGATGGTGGCGTCCGCGAACAGGACACTCCCGGCATGCCGCAGACGCAATCCTTCCACGCCTTCCACTTCCGGCGTGGTCAGTAGCAGATTTTTCGCCTTTGCGTACAGTTCGGATTCCACCGAGGCGTCGAGCAGCGAGAGGATGGCGTTTTTCAGCACCCCCCAGGTGCCCTCCAGAATCAGGAAGAGGATGATGAGGACGGCAATCTCCTGGGCAAAGGGTATCCGCAGGAGATGCCCGCCGATTCCGGCGATGACCACTACCCCCGCGCCGATATCGCCCAGCCAATTGACCACATCGCTTTGCAGTCCGGGGGAATGGAGGCGGGCGGCGGCGCGTCGTTCGAAAACATAGAAAATCCCTTCGGCCACCAGAATGGCCGCCATGAACCCCATGGTGGCCAGGGGATTGTCAGGTGGCCGCGCACCGCCGGAGAAAAATACCGCGCGGGCGATCTCATAGGCGGCAATGACGACCAGCAAGGCACCGCCCAGGGCAGCCATGTCCTCCACCTTATGGAGACCGTACGGAAACCGCAAGGAGCGGTGGCGGGAAAAGCGGATGGCCGCAAGGATGAGCAACGCGCCCAATACGTCGGAAATACTATGCACGGCGTCGGCGATGACGACGGTGCTGCCGGAGTATACACCCCAGCCGATTTTTGCTATGGAGAGCAGGCCATTGAGCCCCGTCGATGCCAACATCCAACGGGATTTCTGCCGTCCCGCCAGGTCAGACGGAGTGATTTTTCCCGGTATATCCATCGCGTCCATGGTCGCCATCCGCCCAGCCTCTGGCAATGATACCTCAATGCAGTCCATTCGCCACGCACCATCTGTACCCGGCGTTAAAACTGGTACGTCATCATCACTCGGTTGTACACAAAGGAGTGTTGTCCTGAGCCCGGAAACAGCCCGACCGCACCACCATTCCCCACCTCCACCTGATCCCGCAAGCACAGCCCCCGGAACATGCCCTGGGGGAAGTAGCTCACGTTAAAGTGGGTCCAGTTGCTATTGCCGGAAAAATAGGTGGTGAACTGGGAATAGCCGGCTGTCAGTTGGACTTGTTTAGGCAGAACCCAGTAAGCGGCCCGCACCCGCCAGCCATGTCCCGGACCCACGCCGACCAGGCCCTGTATCATGCTGTTCACATACAGCGGGTCTGCCGTATAGCCGATGGTATAGGGGGAAATAATGGCGCCGCCGCCCAAGGCGTGGGCATGCAATTCTGTAGCATCATAACCCCACCAGAGGCTGCCGTCGGGGAACTGAAAACCGGCTCTTACACCCCAGTTGGTGCTGTTCACACCTTGTCCTGGCTGGCCGAAGAGGGTGGTGCCGGTGCTCGCAAAGGCCTCTCCGGCACCCCATTCCCGGGTGAACTGCGCATCCACAAAGGGCTTGAGGACGAAGGATGTCGGCAGGGCGTAGTGGCCGCTCCAGTAGAACATGTTGGCGAATTGGTCGAACTGGTAAAACCAGGCGGCGGTTTCGGCGTGATATGCGTGATATTGGGCGCCAAAGGCGAGCGCTCCGTTGGTGGGCGGAGTACCGGCGGGCAGCACATTGGGTCCGCCATAGAGGGAGTCACCCTCATAGTGGCCGGGGTAATAGAGGTTGTCCCGGTAGAACTGGTCGGTAGTGCGGTCTTTCCAGCGGAACATCCGCAGCGCGCTGAGTTGCAGGCCGCTGAAGGGATGGGCCTCCAGGGTCACCCCCTGATAGGTGACGGGAATCACCCGCCCACCGACCCGGTTCAGCCAGGGGGTATCTACCAACTGATTGCCTACCTTGGCGGTGATCCATTTGTCCTGATATTCCAGATAGGCCTGACCCAGTGCATTGACGGAAGGACTGGTACCCATGAGGGTCTTGTCGATCCGGGCCGGATTGCTGGGCTGCGTGCCAAGTGCGTTGGCAGTGTAAAAACTGACGCCGATACGGAAGCCCGAGAGAAAGGGCGCGGTGACGACATTGATGCGTCCGGCCAGGGAGTAGGCATAAGCATTGACGGTGTTGGGGGTGCCATAGAGGCGGCTGAAGTAATAGGAACGGATTTGTCCATCAATATGACTTTTCGCAAAAAATTGAGACAGGGTTTCGGCCTGGGCACTGGCGTTGAAGGCACCCATCAGGCTGGCTGCTGTCACCAGATGAAGGATATTTTTCTGCATGGGAATAGCTCCTGCGTATCGCGCATGGTGGTTTTCATTGCGGTATTTTGAATATAACGTGGCATGATCAGCCCGGCCGTGGAGAAATATCTCACCCCAACAGGCCGGCGAACTGTCTGCTGAACTATTTGCGCCGGGCGCGGAATGCGCCGGCGTGGAGCCGCGTTATTTCAGTACGTCACCCTTGGGTGGGTTGTAGCCGGTCTCTTTGAACATGGTCTGACCCTGGGGGCTGGTCATGAAGTGGATAAAGGCCATGCCCAGTTTGGGATCGGGCGCATCCACGGGTACCGCAGCATAGAAGACCAGAGGCTGGGTGTGCACAGTCTGGGGTTTTCCGTCCACATTCAGGGTGAAGTGGACTTTGCTGTACCAGTCTTTGACCATGGCCGGATTGCTGAGATTGATCTGATCGGGCAGGGTGATATAAGGCAGATGCAGGGATTTTACCGCGCTGAGATAACCCGATGAGGCGGCCATCTGCCCACTCTTGAGGCGGGAAAGTAACGACGCTTCCGTGAATATCTGCCGGGGGTTCTCGACCGGACCGAGGATTTTGTTCACTAGATCCGGTTGGTGGTAATACCTTTCCGCCAGCATGAAGGTAAAGACGATATTTTGCCCTTGGGGATCGGTTTTGGGATCTGTGCGACCGAAGATCACCCCCGGCTTCTTCAGGATTTCATACCACGGCACCTTGCCTTCCGCGGCTTCCTTGAAATCTTTGGCGTAGGGGCTGTTGGGACTATAAGCGATGCACATGGCAGTACTGGCGACCGGGAAGGCCTTCTTGACCAGGCCGGCCTTGATCAGCACCTCGATGGGGCCGGGGGTGATGGAGACAAAAACGTCGGTGCGCAGTTTGTGGGCGGCGATGAGCCGGGCGAGGCCATAAGCGCCCTGACCCTCCCCCTGGTAGTGCACGCTATGGGCTTTGGCGAAGGCCGGTCCGAGATGCAGGTCCATGACCGTACCCATGGAGCCTGCGTAAGCGACATGCAGGTCTTTGGCCATGGCTTGGGGCGATAAACCCAGCAGGCTGGCGGCGACGATCAGTGCAAGGGAACTTTGATAGTGACGGTGTTTCACGGGCTCTACTCCTGTGGTTTGCGAAATATTCAATGGAATATACTGGTAACTATTTTTGGGTGTCAATAGATTTGTTAAGCTGGTCATATCCAGATATGACATGAATTTGGCATCTTTTTTGCTACATCTTCCACGCGGCCCTATTGCCCACTTATTTGTTCGTTTTATGACAATAATGTGTACTTATTGACATCTAGGGAGAGGCTTTTTGAAACTGCGGATACGGCGGGTGCATGTCGAGGCGATGGTGCAGGAGTTCCCGCATCTGGCGAGCTTGCGGGAACAGCTTCGTTTCGGGGATGTTGCTGAATTGTCTTTTCAGCAATTGGCATATTCTGAACTGGGTTTTCTCGCCACGCTGTATCAGGCAGCAGGACCGGAGTTGCATGCACAGTCAGCCATATTATTTGCCCTGCAAAAAGCCAGGCAGGGTAATGATCGGCGTTTCGGACCGGAGGATGATCTCGAACTATTATTGCCAGCGCTGGCGGGCCTGCTGATTGAAGACGCCATCCGGGGCTGGCTGTTCAGTATCAACGTGGATGGTAAGGCCCTGGCTTATGTCATCACCAGACTGGATTATGTAGCACCGGGAAATGACGAAACAGGCAAGATCGTCATAGAACTGAAAGCGAACGCCAAAGGCGTCATTGCAAGTCCGACCGTTCGTATTTCCGCGGGTGATATGGCCAATCGTTCGGTGAGGGAAATTCTCGCTGCAAAGGGATTTTTGAAAGAAACTCCGGAGCTGATTGCTGCCTACGACGCAGAAGTCTCCCGTTATTTCGAATGGCGGGGACATTATGGCGCACAGTATTCGGCGCTCGGGGTCGGCTTCTATGCCGAAGATCCCAGCGCGACACATCGGGATACCGACTGGTCACGAAAAGACGTGATCATTTTGTCGGCGGGAGAGGGCAGGGCACGTCTGGTCAATGATGAGGGTATTCTGACCGCCAGGGTCACAGCACTGGAAGTGACGGGGGATATTCTCGGCCCCTATTTGCGCAAAGCGGCAAAAAGCAATCGCTATGGTGCCGAAGAAGAGGTGGGGCAATTCCGGTCTGTTATCGAGAATGGGTTGTTCACGAAAATCCCCGTGCATCCCTATTTATTCATGTTTCACCTGGAGCTTCATCATTATCTCTGGGTGCATGTCAGCGACATTGCGCCTTACGCTTACCAGCCCACATTGAAGCAAAAGCTGATTTTACCCGCTGAACAGACAGATCTTATTGATATTTTGACTGCCGAGATGGATGTCCTGATGGACGATATCATCACCGGGAAATCCGGCGGAACCACAGTGCTTTGCGCCGGACCCGCCGGCGTAGGAAAAACGCTTACCGCCGAGGTGTACTCTGAAATTATTCAGCGACCGCTGTATCGGGTGCATTCAGGACAACTGGGATTGAATGTGGCCAGCATGGAGACCGCGCTGAAGGAGATACTGACCCGCGCCCAACGCTGGGGCGCCGTTATGCTGATTGATGAAGCGGATGTCTATATCAAGCGGCGGGACGACAATATGACGATGAACGCGGTGGTTGGCGTTTTTCTGCGGGTGCTGGAGTATTTTAATGGTTTGTTGTTTTTGACCACGAATCGGGTGGATGACATTGATGAAGCCATTGTCTCCCGTTGCATCGCCCTGATTAAATACAATCCCCCGGATGGCAATGGACGCCGACAAATCTGGCAGGTGATGTGCGATCAGTTTTGTCTCGATATCTCCATGTCGGCCATTGACGAATTGGTGGATATTTTTCCTGCAGCCACTGGCAGGGATATTAAAGGACTGGCCAAACTGGTGGCTAAATTCTGTAAACAGAAACAGGTGCTGCCGACTGTGGAGGTCTTTAAACGCTGTTCGGTATTTCGCGGGCTGGAACCAGCTGCTGGGTGACCTTGGAGAGATGAGTTTTTAATGGAGTAGGGAGATATGAAAATGCGTACAATCATTACTCTGGCAGGCGATGATATGGGATTGGTGAGCGAAAACGATATGGCCCTCGCCATACAGGCGGCTGAGGAAGTCTTCGCACAGCATGGGGCTGACCCTATGGCTTGCGAAGTGGCCAATCAGAAGCAGTATAGTGATGCGGAAATTACCCGGGATGAAGCATTATTGTGCGCCATCTGGGAAGAAGCCAATTATGCAGCCTGGCACAAAGCCACTATTGGCTGGATGAGTCGGAATATTGATCTTTACATCATGGTGCGAAGTGCCGCAGCGGATGGCATGGATACCATATCAGCATAATATATCGCAAACGTAACCGCCTCCCGGGTCCTCAATGCTTCGTAAATTGCCATCAAAATCCATGAAAAAACCACTCATGATAAATCCTCGCTGGTGTTATTCCAAAAAGTCGGTGGGGTGAAACGATGCCTGCCGAGTCAGCGCAATTTGCGCTCGGCGGGCGAAAAATTGCTCAAATGCCCCTCCTTCGCCGCTTGTGCACGAGCACGCGCCTTCAGTCCAGCACTGCGACCAGGTGCGGCTACGCGCGAAATCTGCTTTTCCAGGTGTTGGCTGCCACATTGCGGGCAGTTTGGGATGGTTGAATTCATGACCAGCAATTCAAAGTCGGCGTCGCAATCGCAACAATGGTAATCGAAAATAGGCATCTTTGCTCCTTTGTCAGGTTATGGCCAAAACCGTATCTGTTACCCGAGTACAGCAATAATGATGCCTGTTCAGGTGACGGCTTTTATCCGCCTCGGTGTTTCGCGCAACAAATTCAGACATTCCAGATTGGCGGCCATATCCAGCGCGGTGAAATCATCGAGCGAAAGGAGGCTCCGGTCTGCACCGAATGCCAGCAAACGCTCCACTACCGCCGTCTTGCCAGCGGATGCAGCATACATCAGGCAAGTGGCGCCGTTGTCATTCTGGTGGTTGAGGTGGGCGCCAACCGCCACCAGCAGGTCCAGTGTGTCCAGATTCTCACTGACACAAGCGAACCAGAGGGCCTGATTGCCATCGTTGTTGCGCTGGTGCGGGTCGGCACCGGCGGCGAGCAGTTCAGCCACCCGCGCAGGATCACCTTCGCCGGCGGCACGCATCAAGGGCGTCACCCCGTCGCGGGTGCGCGCGTGGATGTCTGCGGCGGGAAACTCCTGCGCCATCAGCCAGCATTGCAGTGCCTCCGTGAGCTGCGAATTTGCGGGCGTATGCACCTTGCGCCAGGCTTCGTAACCGCCATCCAGACTATATACCTCCGCAAAACCAAAATCGGCAAAGAGTTGGGCACGCATCTGGCTGGCGTTGCCATGGTAGCAATAGATC
>JAMCRJ010000105.1 GCA_023381645.1 Gammaproteobacteria bacterium | reverse complement strand
CCCATGCGCGTCGAGAATTTGCCCGTCATGCCGGCAATGCGCCCCATGGCCTCCTCGCTGTAGGCCTCGTCAAAATCCTTGAAGCGATAATAGGCCACATCATGACGACCATCGGAATGGAAACCGTGAATCGCGAAAGGATCACCAATCCGGTTCATGGCATCGGCCAGCAGGGAAGTGGCGTCGCGGGTGAGTTGCAGAATGCTGTCTTCCGAACCGCGAACCTTGTCGTTGGTCGACTCGGACAGATCCATCAATACCAGCACACCCAGGTCGCGCACCTTGCGCAAGCTACGCATGTGGATACGGGTATCCGGCGCCAGACCCATTCGGATATCCACCAGCGCACGCACCGCCGCCTCCACATCGATTTCGTCGCCGTCCTCCTGCTTGCGCAACCGTTGCACACCCTGAGGCTGCAAGGCTTCTATCAGGTATCTGAGGCGGCTGGAGACCGGCCTGTATTTCTCGAGCACTTCCCGCACCACCCTGGCGTCGCCCAGACGGGGGCGACGCTCCAGTACCGTCGCCCAGTGTGGACGACTGGCCTGAATCTGGTAATCCCATTCCGGGTAATGAAAGGGATCGGAGACTGGCTCTTTGCCTTCCATCTGGTTATAGCTCAGTCCCATATCTTCATAGGGGAACAACTCTGATTGCAGTACCCAGACTTCCTGCGCATCATCCCCGGCCAGCTCGGTATCCACCTCATTGACCATTTCCATGACGTTTACGTACTTGCGCACCTGGGCACCGGGCAGGATGGTCGTTTCATGCTCCCAGTCGATTTCCTCAAACTCCCAGATGTAACGGTTGTCGTCGCGGTAGAGGATGTCGGGAATGTCGGTGCGAGCGTGGTAACTGACTCTCTGATTTCGAAGAAGGTCCGCAAGGTGTACCCCCAGATCCCAGGAAAGTTGCGGATCGTCCCAGCGGGCTTCGGCCTCCATGAACATCCTTCGGCCTTCCTGTACCCAGGCATTGTCATCCACATAGTCGGGATCGATGATGGCCCGTGCCAGACGGGAGAACAGATGTCCCATGCTGGCCACTGGCCCCGCCACCGCCGTATGAAAAGGCAGCCAGATGGCGCGGATGCCGGGAAAGGCCCGCATCGCCAAGGCTTCCACCCGGGCATCTTCAAACAGACCGATGACGGCCATTTGCTCCGGTGTGAGGGCTTCGGCGGAAATCGCCTTCCGCATATAGGCGACGTGGGCTGCGGCGTGGACCGCCACGGCGCGATAGCGGGTCATCCCATCGATATCTTCCCAGTCGTCGTAGGCATCGGGAAGGTGGATGAAAATCCCTTCGATATAAGGCCGATACCCTTCGCGATCTTCAAAGTCACCGCTGGTCGGGCGCAGGAAAAAATCCCGCCCCCAGAGCGCGCGCAGATACATCCGCAGGCGTCGCTGAATATCCACAAATAACGTGCCCTTGCGCTCCTGTTGCAGCATGGCCAGGGCTTCCGGACTTTTCAGGGAAAAGTAGGCTATTTGCGCTTCGAAGTCCGTACGATGGGCGTGTGCGCCCCAGAGTGCCCAGCGGCGCAAACCGCCCAGCGTCAAATAGCCGAAAAGCTGGTCGATATTTTCCAGCATGGGCCGCAGCGCGCGGGGCACTTGCGCGAGCAGGCGGTCCAGCAAGCCGAGATAGCTTTTGAAGAGCTCCAGATCGGCCAGGCGGTTGGCGGCTGTCGGACTGGTGGACACCACCGCCTCCAGTACCGCACCGCTGGTTTTGGACGCCATTTTCATGACGGCACCCACCAGTTCCCAGACGGCGTCCTCTCCCACTTCCCGGGCGATGTGGGGGGCGGCATCCAGATAACTGCTCACCAAGCCATCGCCCTTGCCCAGAGATCGCAACCCCATGGCACCGTCCAGGTACTGATCCAGGCCTGACGGACTGAAGACCCGGGTGGCCTCCTGCCATCTGCTCTGCAGGATGGCCTGGCTTCCCTCGCCAAAAGCCTGCAGCAGTTCTGCGTAATCTTCGAGATGTTTCATAGGTCCTCCGTGATCGTCAGATCCTCTGTACGGCAAGGCGAACGGGAGAACTCAGAAGTACGTGGTGACCGCGGCGTCCAGAGCGTCACGCATATCGGGATCATCGGTGATCGGACGTACCAGGGTTACCCGGCAGGCGGCCTTCGCCTCAACACCCTTGTTGATCAAGGAACCTGCGTAGACCAGCATACGGGTGGAAATGCCTTCATCCAGACCATGGCCCTTCAGATTACGGGCGCGCTCGGCGATGGACACCAGCTTGTCGGCGACTTCCTTGTTGACCCCGGTTTCGTGAGAGACAATTTCTGCCTCGATTTCGTGATCGGGGTAGTTGAAATCCAGGGCCCCGAAACGCTGCTTGGTGGACTGCTTCAGATCCTTCATGAGGCTCTGGTAGCCTGGGTTGTAAGAAATCACCAACTGGAAATCGGGATGGGCTTGCACCAGTTCGCCCTTCTTCTCCAGGGGCAGTACCCGGCGGTTGTCGGTCAGCGGATGGATAACCACCGTGGTATCCTGACGGGCTTCCACCACCTCATCCAGATAGCAGATGGCGCCCAGACGCGCGGCCAGGGTCAATGGGCCATCCTGCCAGCGGGTGCCCTGGGGGTCGAGCAGGAAACGTCCGACCAGGTCAGAGGCCGTCATGTCTTCATTGCATGCTACCGTAATCAACGGTTTACCCAGTTTGTAGGCCATATACTCTACGAAGCGGGTCTTGCCACAGCCGGTGGGACCTTTGAGCATCATCGGCATGCGCACGCTGTAAGCGGCTTCGTAAAGTTCTGTTTCATCGCCGGTGGCACGGTAGTAAGGTGCTTTCTTGATGCGGTATTCAGTCAACTGGTCGTTCATGGAATGCTGCTCCTCGGGAAAACGTTCCTGGACAGGGAAACACGGCACTTGACGGGAACATTTCGGGCGAAAACGGCCCTGCACAACATCAGAAATGCTCTCGACAAGCGCCGCACCGGCTCAGCGCAAAAAGGCTGGGCGGTACGGCACGGGACTTATACGGTCTTGCCCCGATAGACTACCAGGGAAGTACCCTGGGACTGCTTGAAGTTATCATAGCCGACGATACGGACGTGGTTATGGGGATTCGCCTTATGGCAGGCTTCCGCTTCTTTCAGAATGGTGTCCACGTCCGTTTCGCCGAACATGGGCAACTTCCACATATACCAGTAGTTGCCGAAGGCGTTTTCCGGTTCGGTATGTTCTACCGCCGGATTCCAGCCCTTGGAAACAATATACGCAACCTGTTGACGGATCTGCTCCGCGGTCAGGGCGGGCAGGTAAGACAGTGTCTCGAACTTCCGGCTCGCCGGGTCGGAGAGACGGGATTTGTAATCCTGTACTTCACTCATAAAGGACTCCTGGGCAGGTGATAAACGTGCTTATTTATGGGCAACGTCCAGCTTGTCGACCGTATCGAATTCGAACTTGATCTCTTTCCACGTTTCCATGGCAATCTTGAGTTCGGGGGAGTGCTTGGCCGCCTCAGTGAGAACAGCCTTGCCTTCCTTCTCGATGGCCACACCGCGGTTGCGGGCTTCCACACAGGCTTCCAGCGCGACGCGGTTGGCCGCAGCACCTGCGGCATTGCCCCAGGGATGACCGAGGGTGCC
>JAMCRJ010000081.1 GCA_023381645.1 Gammaproteobacteria bacterium | reverse complement strand
TGAGCGTCGCCACCCCGGCCACCAGAAACGGCGTAAACACCCGCAGGTAAAAATTATTCAGAATATCGATATCGGCGACGAGGCGCGAAAGAATATCGCCGGAACGATAACCTTGCAGCCCGGCGGGTGCGAGCGGCTCGATGCGGGTGTAGAACCAGGTGCGCAACTGGGCCAGCAGACGGAACGTCGCCTCATGGGTGACAATGCGCTCCAGCCAGCGCGAGATGACCCGGGTCGTCGCAAAAGCGCGCACCCCGGCGGCCGGCAGGAAGAAGTTATACAAATTCATGGTGGCGTAACCACCCAGTCCGGCCAGCGCCGCACTCGCCAGAAACCAGCCGGAAAGGGCCAGCAGACCGAAATTGGAAAGAATGGTCAGCAGAGCCAGAAAGGCGCCTCCCAGCATCCAGAACTTAAAGGGCCCAAACAGTTTCAGCAGCCGGTAAAGATCACGCATGCTCCCCCCGATAGGCTGCCGCCAGCCTTGCGTAGACACCGCCAGCCGCCAAAAGTGCATTATGGGTACCGGCTTCGACCACTTTCCCGGCGTCCATGACCAGGATCTGATCAGCGCGCTCTGCCATCGCCAGGCGGTGCGCAATGACGATCGCCGTTCGTCCCTGGATCAGCCGCTGCATGGCGTCCAGGGCTAGCGATTCATTCTCCATGTCCAGACTCGCCGTAGCCTCATCGAGAATGAAGAGCGGTGGGTTTTTGACAAAGGCGCGGGCCAAGGCGACGCGCTGAATCTGGCCGCCGGAAAGCCCCTGCCCCAGATCACCCACCGGGGTATCAAAGCCCTGGGGCAAAGCCTCGATGAATTCCAGCGCGTGAGCGTTTTTCGCGGCCTCCCGCAGGGCGGCCATATCCGCATCAGGGCGCCCGATGCGGATATTTTCGGCGATGGTACCGTGAAACAGGCGGGGATTCTGCGGCACCCAGGCCAGTTGCCGCCACCAGCTTTCCCGATCCAGGACGGCCAAAGGGATCCGGCCATTGATCAGGATTTCTCCCGAATCCGGTTGCACAAAGCCGAGCAACGCATTGGCGAGGGTACTCTTGCCCGCTCCGCTGGCGCCCACCAGCGCAGTGACCTTGCCCGCCGGGAACTCGGCATTGACACCCGCCAGCGCCACCCGGCCCTCCTCATAGGAGAAATGCAGGTCGCGTACCGAGAGACTGACGGATTGGGTGTCGGGGTACGCCATCGTCTGCGTACCCTGTACCGGCAGCGGCATGTCGAGGATATCGAAGATGCGTCTGGCGGCGGCAATGGCGCTCATCCGCGCATGATAATGGATGGCGAGGCCACGCAGCGGATTGAAATACTCCGGTGCCAGTAAAAGAACGAAGAAGGCGGTATAAAAGGTGACCGGGGGAGGGATCTCCAGCAGACGCGCACCCAACGATACGGCCACCAGCGCGATGGACACGCTCGCAAAAAATTCCAGCACCGCCGACGTCAGGAAGGCCACCCGCAACCCGGCCATGGTGGTGCGCCGGTAGTCGTCCGAAATACGTGCGACGATCTCGATCTCGTCCTTGGCGCGACCGAAGATTTTCAGCGTGGTCAAGCCCTGCACCATATCCAGAAAATGGGCACTCATCAACAGCATCTTGCGCCACTGACGCTGGTTGATGGCCTCCGCCTTGTAGCCCACCAGCACCATGAAGAAGGGCACGAGCGGCCCGGCGATGAGGAGAATCAGGCCGCTGATCCAGTCTACGGGAAAAACGAACACGAGGATGGCCAGCGGTATGAGGCTGACCAAGGCCATTTGCGGCAGGTAACGCGAGAAGTAAGGCTCCAGCGCCTCGACACCTTCAATCATGGTACTGGCGATGTCGCCGCTGCGCTCGCCCGCCACGGCCACCGGCCCCAGATTCAGAAGGTGGGAAAACAGGCGCTCGCGCAGGTAGGTCTTGATACGCGCGCTGGCGTGAAAGGCGACCAGTTCGCTCGCCCAGGAAAACCCCGCACGCACAACGAAAACAGCGAGCATGATCCAGAGCAGCGGCATCACCGCCGCCAGATTCCAGCCATGAAAAGAGACATCATCGACGACGTGCGCCAATAGAAAGGCCTGGAGAATGATCAGCAGGCCAGCCGCCAGTCCCAGTCCGATGCCGAAATAGAGCGTACCCCGGGTGCGCCACCCTTCCCGCATCAACCGCTGATCCATCCGCTGCGCCGGTATCTGTGCCATTATCAACCTCTAATATAAGCGGTGTACTCTAGCACAGAGCGGGTGCCTGATCACCATGGTTGAAAGTCAACTGACGGTTCAGGAAGTGGGTGCATCCAGAAACAGGGTAAGCACCCCTGTATAACCGTATATTTTATCATGTGAAATCTCGGCATTGGCAAAAAATCCCACCAACGGGAAGTCACCCAGACCGTCCCGGATCATCCGCAATTCCGCAGAATCGGGGCCAAACAGATTCTGGCCGCGCCAAACACAAGTGAAATAAAGACCCCCCCGGATCCTTCTTCCGTCGGCTAGGCGGCTGATATCCGAGAGCATACGTTCGAGATCCTCGCGCGCCGTACCGCTATCCCGTTTGCAGAACATCAGGGACTGACCGGCCTCTGCATATTCGCCGATCGCCAGCAGCTTGCGCTCGATGTCGATGCCCACCAGGGTACGCACCATGTAGTCGCCACGATCATCATTCTTCACCGGCATCGCAACAAAAATGAAGCCCGCCGCCCCCTGCAAATCCCGGGAGAGAATGTCGCAGGTCTCGTCATTAAACACATCCAGCGCTGGACGGTCATCCAGGCGGGAGATTACATTGTTGCGGGCTTCGTTGATGTGATGGGTCGGACCGATGGGGCTGCAGCCCTGGGTCAGACGGGTGGCGACGGCGATATTTTCGCTGAACGTCACCCCGCTCAGTCCGCCGTGCACGACTTCATCCACCAGTTGCGCACCGTCGGTGCGACTGCTGCATATTCCCCCGGTAATGAAACCGCTGCCCATCTGCCCGGCAAAATCACGGACCAGATCAGGCAGATCCGGCGTCTGGGAGTCACCATGAACAATAGCAAAGTAGGGCGGGCGACCCGGCCCGGTCGGCCAACTCTTGTCAGTCCGGTAAGGGCCCATACCGGCAAAGAGGTGAAATTCCGTTTCGGGAAAATCCGTCACCATAAAAGCCAGTGCCGGTTCGTCCAGGTATTCCTGCGCGGTCGCGCAGATGCCGGCCCCCACGCATCCCGTCCAGTGAGGCACCCCGGTCTGTTCCCGCACAGCGCTCAGGATATCCGGTAAATCGGACTCAAAGCTGTCGGTAACGTAGAGAAAGCCCAGCGTACCGCCCCGCACCCGCGGTCCCGCCATCTCCAGAGCGCGGAACAATGCCTCGCGCCAATCCGCACCGCCGGCATGGCCATAGGGAAAAAGCCGATCATCCTGCAAGGGAAAACCTCGTCAGCAAAGGAATCAGCCACCATATCGCCATCAGCTTTACCTGTAAGAATTGCGTCCTGTCAGGACCAGGTGAGATACATGCTTTGCGTTTCGGGGAGAAAAAAAGGCTGGTCAGCCTTTTGATTTGGTGGAGCCAGGCGGGATCGAACCGCCGACCTCTTGAATGCCATTCAAGCGCTCTCCCAGCTGAGCTATGGCCCCGATGCGGCGTAATATATGGATTCATGCGGATGATGTC
>JAMCRJ010000040.1 GCA_023381645.1 Gammaproteobacteria bacterium | reverse complement strand
TTGATCTGGATTTTACCCCCTGCGTGGATCTGGATCGCGGTATCTCTGCGGTGATCGGCGATCGCGCCATCCACCGCGATCCCGTATGGGTGGGCGCTATTGCGGCAGCACTCTGGAAGGGTATGGCCCTGACCGGCCTGCAGGGGGTCGCCAAGCATTTCCCCGGTCACGGGGCGGTAGCCGCGGACTCTCATCTCGATTTGCCGCTGGATGATCGTCCGTTCAGCGCCATTCAGGAAGACCTCCAGCCCTTTGCGGCCCTGATCGCCGCAGGAATTCCGGCGATCATGCCCGCACATTGTCTTTATCCCAGGGTGGATGGTGAACACCCCGCCGGTTTCTCTCCGCGCTGGTTACAGGACATTCTTCGTAAAGAGATGGGCTTCACCGGTGTGGTGGTCAGTGATGACCTCAGCATGGCGGGTGCTCATGCTGCGGGTGGCATGGCTGCCCGGGTGGATGCGGCGCTGACGGCGGGCGCCGACCTGTTGCTGGTCTGTAACGATCCGGAAGGTGCGGAAACGGCCATCGCGCATTTACAGTCCAGGGATGCGCTCCCGACCGGTGATCGCCTGGAGCGTCTTGCCGGTAACGCCGCCACGTCCGCCCTGTCCGCGGCTGACCGGGTGCGCTGCCTGCAGCAGATTGGAGAATTACGGGCGCTTGCCCCCGGATGCATTGACTGATGCACGGCCCAGAATGTTAACCCCTTGTTTTTCCCGCGTCGCGTATTAGAATACGCCCTCACCTTTTACTCCTTGTTCGGGCGATGGGCGTCCGGACTCCGCAGTGAACCACAAGGAGCAACTTTTGCGTCATTATGAAATTGTGTTTCTGGTCCATCCTGACCAGAGTGAACAGGTCCCCCAGATGATCGAGCGCTACCGCGGCATGATCGAGAGCGACGGCGGGCATTTTCATCGCCTGGAGGACTGGGGCCGCCGGCAACTGGCCTACCCCATCAAGAAGGCCCACAAGGCACACTATGTGCTGATGAACATAGAGTGCAGCAGTGTTGCGCTGGCTGAACTGGAGGACGCTTTCCGCTTCAACGACGCGGTATTGCGCCATCTGATACTGGCCCGCGATGAAGCCATCACCAGCCCTTCCTTCCTGGCCCGCGATGAGACTGACCGTCGGGAACGCAGCGAAGAGACCGCCGAAGGCGAAGGCGAACCGGACCACAGCGCTAACGAAGCCGTAGTGACGGCTTAATCAAGGAGATTTCAGATGGCATTTAATCGGGACAGAGATCGGGATGGCGGTGACGGCGACAAGCGTGGCGGCGGCAGCAACTTTACCCGCCGTCGCAAGTTCTGCCGGTTCAGGGCGGAAGGTGTCAAAGAGATCGACTACAAGGATCTGAAGACCTTGCAGGCCTATGTGGGCGAGACGGGCAAGATCGTCCCCAGCCGGATTACCGGAACCAGCAACCTCTATCAGCGGCAGTTGACCACTGCGATCAAACGCGCCCGTTTTCTGGCGTTACTGCCCTACGTCGTGCGTTAAGGCGCCGGCGCTCCGGTGGCGGTGCAGCCAGGAGGCGGAGTCCTCCGCTGGTTTCTCAGCGGACGCTGGCAAGCTGGTGTCAGTATTGCTGTACTGTTCAGCGCGGCGGGCCTGATTCCCTTTCTTGCTGGCCCGTTGCTGCTCAACTGCGTCGCTCTGGTGGCGCTGGTTACTCTGCAGGCGGGACGCAGGGAGAGTCTCGAGGTGCTGGTGATTGCCGGAATCGCCTCCGCACTGTTCACGCTGAACCCATGGTATGGTGTCGCCTTTGCGCTGGTAGCCTGGTTGCCGGGACGGCTCCTAGGAGAGGGGTTGCAGTGGGACGTGGGGTGGGGCGGGGTGGTGTGGGTGGTCATCGGCTTGTCTCTCCTGACGCTGGTGCTCCTGCTCTGGGCCATACCGCAGGGTACGGGTCCAGGCTTCTGGCAGGCGCAGATGGAGCACTTGCTGGCACCGGCGCGTAAGGATCTCAGTGCGACGCAGCGTCAGGTCCTGGGCGATATGGTTCGTCTGATGCCAGGGATCCTCGCTGCGGTCATGGCGCTGCTCTGGGCGCTGGCGGCGGTGATGGCCAGTCGCTGGCGCGAACGGTTTCAGGGTATGGTGGTGCCGCAACGGGTGTTTCGCGACTGGGTGCTGCCAGAGTGGCTGATCTGGTTGCCGGTGGTGACGGGGTTGGGTTTTTTCCTGCCACATGGCAGCACATGGGCGGTACAGAACCTCGCCATTCTGGTCGGTGGGCTGTACCTGCTGCAGGGACTGAGTCTGGTGCACCTGTGGTTTGCGTCGAGGGGCTGGCCCCTGATCGCGCTGGCGGCTTTTTATATCGGACTGATCCTGCTTTCGCAGTTCCTGCTGGTGGTCAGTGTGCTGGGTATTCTGGACCGTGTTTTTCACCTGCGCCGACGGCTTGCCGGGCCGCGGTCCTGATGGCGGTTTTGCAGAGAATTTTTGGGAGGAATTTGAAATGAAAGTGATTTTACTGGAACGTATCAACAAGTTGGGGCGTCTGGGCGATGTGGTCGAAGTGCGCCCGGGTTACGGGCGTAATTTCCTGGTGCCGCAGGGCAAGGCCGTAGTGGCCAACCAGCGCAATCTGGAAGATTTTGCCGCCCGTAAGGCGGCGCTGGAACAGGTGGAGGCAGAACGCCTGCTAGCCGCGCAACAGCGCGCCGCGGCGCTGGCCGATGCCATGGTTACGATTGCCCTGCAGGCGGGCGAGGATGGTCGTTTGTTCGGCTCGGTGGGCCTGCATGACATCAGCGCGGCTCTGGCGGCCCTGGGTCACGAAGTGGCTCATTCCGAAATCCGTCTGGCGGGAGGGCCGATCAAACGGATCGGCGAATTCCCGGTGCGTGTGCATTTGCACCCGGAGGTCGAACTGGATGTGATGGTCTTCGTCGAGCGCGCCTGATCCCAGGCCCGGGCGTGTCTGATTCGGCGGACTACGGCGGCGGGGTCAAGGCCCCGCCGCACTCTATTGAGGCGGAGCAATCCGTCATCGGCGCCCTGCTGATCGACCCCGAGACGGCGGAGCAGGTCACTGAGGCGGTGGCGGCCGAAGATTTTTATGAGCGTCGCCACCGCCAGATTTTTCAGGCTATCGGCGCCATGCTGGGCGCCGGGCGGGCGGTGGACGCCATCACGGTCTCCGAGTGGTTGCAGGATCATGAGCAGCTCGCCGATGTGGGCGGGGTGCAGTATCTCCTCATGCTGGCCAACGAGACACCCTCGGCGGCCAATGTGCTCGCCTATGCGCGGATCGTGCGGGAGCGGGCCACCCTGCGTGCCCTCATTCGGGTCGGTCGGGAAATTGCCGAGCTTGCCTACCGCCCGGAAGGGCGGCAGGCTCAGGCATTGTTGGACGAGGCCGAAAGCCGGGTCTTTCATCTCGCCGAAGGACAGCAGCGAGCCGGTGAAGGCTTCCAGCAACTCAAGGATGCACTTCCGGCGGTTATCGACCGGATCGAGACCATCGCCCGCGAGAGGAAGGGCGTCACGGGGCTGTCCACGGGCTTTGCCGATCTGGACGAGAAAACCTCCGGCCTCCACCCAGGCCAGCTCGTTATTGTCGCGGGCCGTCCGAGTATGGGCAAAACCTCTTTCGCCATGAATATAGCGGAGCATGTCGCCTGTATCGAAGGCAAGCCTGTCGCGGTCTTCAGCATGGAAATGCCGACCGAAGAGATCGTCCTGCGCGCGCTCTCGTCGCGGGGGCGGGTGGATCAGCACCGCCTGCGCAATGGCAGCCTGGGTAATGACGATTGGCCGCGCATCGCCCATGCCATCGGTGAGCTCGGCAACGCGCCCCTGTTCGCCGACGATTCTGCCGCGCTGACCCCGACGGATTTGCGCTCGCGGGCGCGTCGGTTGAAGCGGGAGCATGGCCTGGCTTTGATCGTGGTGGATTATCTGCAACTCATGCAGGTGCCGGGACGGGGTGATAACCGGGTCGCCGAGATTTCCGAGATCAGCCGCTCGCTCAAGGCGTTGGCCAAAGAGCTGTCGATCCCGGTCATTGCCCTCTCCCAGCTCAACCGAAGTCTGGAAAATCGTACCGAGAAGCGTCCGCAGATGTCCGATCTGCGCGAGTCCGGCGCCATTGAACAGGATGCCGACCTGATCCTCTTCCTCTATCGCGATGAGGTGTATTACAAGGACAAGGAAGAGGTGAAGGGCATTGCCGAGGTGATCATCGGTAAACAGCGCAACGGACCCATCGGGACGGTTCGGATGAGTTTCTTCGGTGAATATACCCGTTTTGAGAATTATGCGCCGTCCGGGGATGGCTTCGGGCATTAGTTGCCTGCACCAGGCCTGATCATCGGCGTGCCGTCCATGTATTTTTTCACGGGATTTTCTCGCGCGTTGGGGTGTATCATTGGCCCATGACCCGCCCGATTGTTGCCGATATCTCCGCTGCCGCGCTGCGCCATAATGTAGCGGTGGTGCGCGAACATGCGCCCCGCGCACGAATCATGGCGGCGGTAAAGGCGAATGCTTATGGGCATGGAGTGACCCTTTGCGCCCCGGTGCTGGCCGAGGCTGGAGTGGACGCCTTTGCAGTGGCCTCCCTGGAAGAGGCGGAAGCGCTTCATGCCTTGGGGCTGGAGCGCCCCATCTGCCTGCTGGGGGGGCCTTTTGACGCTGACGAAGTGTCCGTCGCCGCAGAACGCGCTTATCTGCTGGTGATTCACGAACAACGCCAGTTGCAGTGGCTGGAGACCTGTGCTGCGGATGCTGCGTTGCGCTTGTTTATCAAGGTGGATACGGGCATGCACCGGCTGGGTTTTGCCCCGGAACGATTGCCCGCCCTGTTTGCTGCTTTGCAACGGCACCCCCGCTGGGAGGTGTTGGGGCTGATGAGCCATCTTGCCCGCTCCGATACGCCGGACGACCCCTTCAACCGTCAACAGGCGGGCGTTTTCGCCGATGCCATTGCGCACGTCGGTCACGTCACCGCAGGTCAGCACAGCCTCGCCAATTCCGGGGGGGTGCTGGCGCTGCCCTTTACCCACCAGCACTGGGTGCGGCCCGGACTCATGCTCTACGGTCTCTCGCCCTTCGCCGGGCGTCGCGGCAGCGAAATCGGTTTGCAACCCGTGCTCTCCTGGCGCAGTGCGGTGGTGGCCATCCGCGAACTCGGCCCCGGTGACTGGCTGGGTTATGGCGCAGCCTGGCAGGCCCCGGCGCACTGTCGGGTGGGGGTGGTGGCAGCGGGTTACGGCGACGGTTATCCGCGTCATCTGGGGTGTGGCGCGCCGGCCACGGTAGCCGGGCAGACTACCTGCACTTTGGCGCGGGTCAGCATGGATATGCTGTTTGTGGACCTGACGGCGGTGGAGGCAGACATCGGCGCTCCCGTCGTCCTCATGGGGGCCGGCGGACCGCCTCTCGAATCTCTGGCTGCGGAACTCGGTACGATCTCCTATGAAATGAGCTGTCGCATGCAGATGCGGGTACCGCGCCGGTTGGTTTCATGAGTCGCGACAAAACCCTTTTCGTTTGCCAGGAATGCGGCGGTATCAGCAATAAATGGCTGGGACGCTGTCCAGATTGCGGTGCGTGGAACAGCTTCGTCGAACAGCGCGTGGAGAAGACCGTGGCCAAATCCCAAACCACCTATGCCACGGCCAGCCCGCCGCAATTCCTGCATGCGGTGCCGATCACCGATGTGGGGCGCAGCACGACGGGCCTGGCAGAACTCGACCGGGTGCTGGGCGGCGGGCAGGTGCCGGGGGCAGCCATTCTTCTGGGCGGGGAGCCGGGCATCGGAAAATCCACCCTCCTGCTCCAGACTGCCCATCACCTGGCTCAGGTCAGCAAGGTGCTTTATGTCACCGGGGAGGAGTCGGCGGCACAAGTCGCCTTACGGGCGCAGCGCCTGGGGCTGGGCCGGAGCCCCGTACGGGTGGTCGCCGAAAACCATCTTGAAGCGATCGAAGGGCTGCTCCGGGGCGAACAGCCCGCACTGGTGCTGGTGGATTCCATTCAGACCGTCTATACCGACACACTGCAATCGGCCCCCGGCTCGGTGGCGCAGGTGCGGGAGTGTGCGGCACGCCTGGTGCGTTTCGCCAAGGCGACGGGCACCACGGTGTGGCTGGTGGGTCATGTGACCAAGGAGGGAGCCATTGCTGGCCCACGTGTGCTCGAACACATGGTGGATACCGTGCTCTATTTCGAAGGGGAGGCGGGTAGCCCCTACCGGATCGTGCGCGCCATCAAGAACCGCTTTGGGGCGGCCAACGAACTGGGTGTTTTCCAGATGCATGAAGAGGGCTTGAGCGAGGTCGCCAATCCTTCGCAGCTTTTCCTGTCGCAGCATGAGCGACCCGTGGCAGGGAGCGTGGTGCTGGCGACCCAGGAAGGAACCCGCCCCCTGCTGGTGGAGGTGCAGGCGCTGGTGACCCCGAGTCCGCTGGCGAATCCGCGCAGGGTTGCCATCGGTCTGGACCCCAACCGCCTTTCCCTCCTTCTGGCCATTCTGCATCGTCACGGTGGCAGCATGTTTTTTGATCAGGATGTCTTTGTGAATATCGCGGGGGGGATCAAAGTCAACGAACCTGCCGCCGACCTTGCCGTGGCCCTCGCCTTGGTCAGCAGTTTTCGCAATAAACCCCTGGAGGGCCGTCGGGTGGTCTTTGGCGAATTGGGTCTGGCGGGAGAGGTGCGTCCGGTGGCGGGCACCGAGGCACGGGTTCGTGAAGCCGTCAAGCTGGGCTTCAAAGGCGCCATTCTCCCGCGCAGCGACAAGATTTCGGCTGCCGCCACGTTTAAACTGCACCCGGCTGGCCGCCTGGGTGATGCAATGGAGGCCGCCTTTGCTGCGGAGTGAATCCTGGCGCACTGATGGTCGCAACGCACCTGCCAGCAGGATGGCCTGCGGCTTGCAATATCTTTCGGGAGCGGTTAGTGTGACCTGTAACTGCAGGTAATACATCACATAAATTGCTGATGTGTGAAGCTGCCCGGTGTTTTTATGATCGTCTGAAAGGAGGAATATTATGCAAAAGTTACCGGTTTACTCTGCTGCACAGGGCCTATTTCATTCACCGCTGCGGAGGGGTATGGCGGGGGTCGTTTTGGCTGCTTTCGGCCTGATGGGCCTTGGGGCCGGCACGGCGTTCGCGTCCAGCATAGGGACATCGGCACCAGGGTTGATGCGCACAGCGGTAGCCGGGGGCGCAGCGGCAAGCCCTGCGGAAGTAAAGAATTTCGCGGCAGCCGTCCAGGAGATCAAGCCACTCAATGAACAGGTCCACACTGCCTTGAGTCGGAAGGGTATCACCGCCACCCAGCGGGAAGAGTTGAAAAAATCCTATATGACGAAGGTGGACGATATACTCGCTAAAAATCACCTGACCGCAGAGCAATATTCCAGCCTGCTCAGGCAGACCCAGAGCGATCCGGATTTCGCGAAAGAGGTCGAGTCAGACATGCGGTAAAACCCACCCTGGCCAGCGCCGCTTTCCTTCCGGGATTGTCGGCGTGCCTGCTTGTGCTTTTTTCGGCCTTTCCTTCTCGTCTGTGCTTTGTGTGATAATAGGGCATATAGGAGGTCCGCCAAATGCCCAAGCTTGATTTGCCCCGCCCCGATCATGCCGCCCGCCGTCGTCTGCTGATGCAGAAGATGCACACTGCCGGTGTCGCGATCATCCCCACCGCCACACCCAAGAGCCGTAACGGCGATGTACAGTACCCCTTCCGCGGCGACAGCGATTTCCTCTATCTGACCGGCTTTGCAGAGCCGGAGGCTATACTGGTGCTGGCACCGGGACACGCCGACGGGGAGCAGATCCTGTTCTGCCGTCCCCGTGATCCCGAGCGGGAAACCTGGGATGGGCGTCGCGCTGGGCTGGAAGGTGCTCTTGAGCAATGTCAGGTGGATCGTTGCCTCTCGATTCATGACCTGAACGACGTTCTTCCACAACTGCTGGAAAATCGGGAATTGCTGTTTTATCCCATGGGTCAGTCCACGGATTTCGACGCGCGGGTCATGCACTGGCGCAATGTTGCCAAGAGCAAGATTCGCCAGGGTGTGCGCTACCCGCTTGAAGTGGTCGATGTTGCCGACCTGATCCATGAGATGCGGTTGTTCAAAGACCCCGAAGAGATCGAAATCCTGCGGGCGGCGGTAGGCATCAGCGGTGCCGGGCATCGCCATGGCATGCGCCAATGTCGTCCGGGTATGCTGGAATACGAACTGGCCGCCGAGATCGAGCATGTTTTTCGTCGCCTCGGATCGCCCAGCGTGGCGTATCCCAGTATCGTCGGTGGCGGAATCAACGGTTGCATTCTGCACTACACGGAAAATGATGCAGAACTGCGCGATGGCGATCTGGTACTGATCGACGCCGGTGCAGAGGTCGGCGCCTACGCCGGAGACATCACCAGGACCTTGCCGGTGAACGGGGTTTTCAGCCCCGCACAACGGGAAGTTTACGAAGTCGTTCTGGCCAGTCAGAAAGTGGCGATCGCCGCCGTACAGGTAGGGCGCTCCGTTACCGATTATCATGACGAGGCCGTCAAGGTGCTGGTGGACGGCCTGTTGGAACTGAAGATACTTTCCGGCAGTCGCGACGCAGTCATCGAGCAGGGCAGCTACAAGGCCTTCTATATGCACCGGACGGGGCACTGGCTGGGCATGGACGTTCATGACGTCGGCCACTATCGCAGTGCGGATCAGTCCTGGCGGAAACTGGAGGCGGGGATGGTGCTGACGGTGGAGCCGGGCCTGTACTTCTCGCCGGATAATCCATCGGTACCGGAGCGTTGGCGCGGTATCGGGGTTCGCATCGAAGACGACGTGCTGGTGACCACCGGCGGTCCGGATGTTCTGTCGAGCGAAGTACCCAAGGAAATTGCCGAGGTCGAAGCCATGATGGCAGCAGGATGGGCGGAAGGCTGACCAAACCGCCCGAACCGTGTGCGGTGCCCGCTTAGATGCCGTTGGTGACGGGTGCCATGGAATGGACGAAACGCAGTTTGGCCTGCTTGACGCCAAAATCCACGGCGTGCTGAACGCTGCCCATAAGTATATCGGCTGCCATGTGGTAGCGGGGGTTCATGGTATCCCAGACTACGCCGTGAATGATGCGCCCGGAACGTAGGATGATGTTGATGCGTTCGCCACAGCGGTTGCCCCCGTTTTTGCGGAAGAACAGGTCCTGCGACAGCGCCACTTGATCCGGCCGGTTGGGACCGCAGGCCGAAATATCCGGGTCGCTGTTTGTCTGATCAGCAAGTGCGTTATAGGCGGTTACGCGCCGCAGATAAAAAAATCCGTGGTGCATGAGCAGCGCGCCATCACTGGTCCCCTGTGCCTGAGTGGAGTCCGTAACAGGTTGGGCATTGGTGGTATCACCCAGGCTGACGCCCGGCTTCAGGGGGTCGCCGATACTGCTGATGGGTGTGCCGAGGAATGGTGCGGGCGAGTCCGGCAGATTCGGCGCCAGGGCGTTGGGCAGAAAAAACGTCGACAGGGCAAGACTCATCCCGGCAGATAATCGTCGTATCAAGTCTATCTCCTTATCTAAGCTGGTCTGTGGCGACCCCTCCCGGCCGCAATGATACTGGCAGTTTTCTCAAAAGACGAAATGAAACAGCATTTTACAAAAAATATGATAAAAGTCAAGAAGATAATTTTATTTATTTGTAAACAATGAGATGGGGCCGCCCCACCCGCAGTCTATGCTCTGTCATCATGTCGGCTGGATGATGTTGGATCAGGTTAAAAGAGGTGATCCATTTTTTGTGGCGTGCCGGTGAAGGTGGGCCGGGTGGTCGCTCGTGCGACTGATGCACCGGATTGCGGCACCACCGGAGAAACGTGTGTAAAGACTGTGTGTAAGGACTGGCGCGTTGTTGTTTTTTTAGCTATGCTTTGTTTGCTCGTTTTCCAACCCAACAAAGGAGACTGCTATGAGCAAGTTCACCACCGCTTTGAAGGTAACTGCGCTGATTTTGCCCTTGGGCCTGGCCGGTTGTGCGACCAATTCTGACCTTGCCAAGGTTTCTGCAAAGGCTGATGCCGCGCAGTCCACCGCCAACGAAGCGCTGGCCAAGGCCAATGCCGCGCAGAGCACCGCTACCGATGCCCTGAGCAAAGCCAACGCCGCGCAGAGCACCGCTGATCAGGCGATGAGCACCGCCAACGCTGCCAATCAGAAGGCTGATGAAGCCAACACGAAGGTGGAGCGGATGTTCAAAAAGGCGATGATGAAGTAATTCATCACGCCAGTTGTTTGTGATGGGACCTCGCCGAAGAATCGGCGGGGTCTTTTGGTATTTGACGGTTGCGGGCATCTGCCTATTTACATTCGACCGGGAGCGTTCCAACGCCGCTCTCACCACTCCGCCTTTTCATGATGTAACATCCCAAAGAATCAAAAAGGATACCATGCCGCGCGGATGGATCGGCTGACCAAGGAACTGCCGGAACCGTTGGCCGAAGGACGGCGGCTGGAAGAGGAAATGCGGAAGAACTTTCGGGTGTTGGGGTATGCTCTATGATGGGGTTGAGCTATGCTGCAACCCATTGAAGTGGAAATTGATGCACAGGGACAGGTGCATCCCGTGGGGTTGAAAAAACCGTTGCCGGAAGGCCATGCCTTGCTGACCTTGCTGACGCCACTTGCCAACGAAGAAGCGCTGCTTTCTGAATCCGCGCTGGCTGAAGACTGGTTGAAACCCGAAACAGCACCAAGTTTCAAGCTGTCTTGAGCATAAGATTTCGTCATGCTTCTCAACTGACGCGTCGCTTCATTCGATTTTTTTAATTATCGAATCAAAAAATTCCAAGCAATTTTCGACTCTACAATCACATCTTTTTTATCGCTGCTTACAAGCCATAAATCCAACCTACCGTCTCGTCTAACGATTCCATCTAATCGACCCTTCCTTCTACCTATTGGATGTTCTTCAAGAGGGTAAAATCATTTGTTCATTGAGGCCGCACAACTAAGTAAGCCTGTATTCATTCCCCTGTCCGGCATCAAATTCGCCGGAATCAGAGCGCATTCCCAAAACGGCATTGGCCCCAAGAGATTGGGCATGCTCGGCCAGTTGTTCCAGGGCATCATCCCGGGTCTGAGCAATCATGTTGAGATAGCCCGCCTGCTTGCCGCCAAAGAGGGCGCGGACACCACCGAGAAGATTGCTGATGAGATTGCGGGACCGGACACCCGTGCCGTGGACCGTTCCGATGACCCGGACCACACGCATGTCGGGGCAGTCGTTGATGGTGAGGATGAGGACAGGTTTTTGTTCTGCGGACATAAGCTCAGTATGATAGACGGGTCATCTCTCAGTAAGCAGCATCAATCCGTTCAAAGTCCACGAAAAAGGCTAACATACTGGAAATGCGCATATATATAGTAGGGATAATGCATAAAAATCGCCTGAAAGTGGCGAGGAATGGGGAATATTCCATTCTCAAGCCGTGAAGTTTTTGTTATTCGAAGTGCCCGATCGTTTAACTACCCCGATGGGGCTAACTATCGAGATAGACTGCGATGACGCAAACTGGCGCATGTCGGATGGCGGCATGGCGTGATGGAGGATAACCGACGCGACGAACGCCACCACCCCCAACGCACTTTGGGTATTCACTGCGCGCGCAGCGCCCCGCTGATTATCGCTGACAGACACCAGATTCCTCGTCCCGGAGGAAATTATCTTATAGCGGATACGGATACGGGATGCATGCGGCAAGTTGTGGCACCCCTGTTGCGTTGCAATGTCTTGTTACGGCGAGGGGGGGCGGCTGCATTGTCAGGACATCCGTACCATTTTGTCTAAGAATCCTAACGGATCAGAACAGGAAACCCATCCCTGCCCCGAAGTAATGGGTAAACCCACCTAGGTTTCCGCTCAGGCGCACACCTTCTTCGAGGTCCACCTCACAGTAGGGGGTCAGCAGGTACTGCACACCGCCGTCCGCATCAAAACCGGACCCCAGGCCGGGTCCCGTGCGGCTTTGTCCATAGACCTCGCCGTAGAACTGCAGATTCCACAAAGGCAACCAGGTGAAGGTGATATCCGGATTAACGCTGGTGAAGCGACCACCTCCTGCGAGTGCGGGATTGGTCTGAGATGTGACGCCCAATTGCAAGGATATCCCGGTGTCGTTACTTGGGGCATAGTCAACGATACCGTTAAAAGCTACCCCTGTCCCCCGGCTGCCAAACGTCGGGCTTCCGGAGGGCAGGGTAAACAAGCTTTCCACGGCCCCGAGCCAGTGTTTGGTATAGCCCAATTCGTGCTTGATACCGATCGTAGTGGCCGAGAACCCCTGGAGATGTGGGCTGCCTGGGACCTGCTGGAGATTGTCGTTGGGCGGCAGCAGGACGAGTTCGTTGTGGCCCGGCAGGCCAAAGCGCAATTCCGCCTCGGGAAAATTATCGGCAGTGCCGCCTCCGGTTCCCGCAAGGTTGGCATGTTGGTAACCCGCCTCCAGTACGGCTTGGCCATATTGCACCACGCAGGCACTGTCAGACACCGTGGGCCGATCTAGCAGGGCGAACAATGCGGACGGCCCGGTGCAGGGATTTTGGATGGTATCATCTGCACGTACGGCTTGAATGCTCATGATCAGCGTTGCCAGCAAGGCGGTAACAGGAAAAATTTTTAGTTCATTCATGTTGCTGACATATTCCTCAAGAAGTACTTTCAACATACGGGTTATGCTGTAATTACCACCTGTCACCAATTGATGGATGGCGCCATTTCAAAGTGCCTGAAATGACGGTCTCTGACGGTGTCAAGAATGGGTGTTTTTGGCCCCTTTCGCAACGGTGATTTCGGGAGATTCCGGGAGCAGTCGGGGCGTGCGGTAACATCTCACCATTTGAGATGTTTACAATTTACCAAATCCTGGTGTGGAGTTGACTGGATCCCCAGCAGCTTTTGCCTGACGACGGCGAACTTGCCGTTCTGTAGTAGTCCGCAAGCAGTCCGTGCCCATCCAGTGTGTTTCCACCCGACCGTCCCTTCCCCATGAAAGCGGGGTCCGTTACACCAGGCCATCCAGCCGGCAGATGCCGCATTCCTGCCCGTCATGAAGGTCTGATGGCGCCAGCAGTCGCATCAATAAGCGTTTATTGCCTGTATTTGTTTGCCAATCTCGGCAACCTTTTGGGCGTTCTTAACGACCTCCTCCCAGTGACCATCCTTGATCTGTACAATCATGGTGTACGTTAAATATTCTGCTTTATCTTTCAGTATCTTTGTCTCATACCTTGGATTCGTCGGCGCATGATCTTCGCGTGCATAGGCAGATAACGGCGCGCTCATAAGGATCGTCATCATAAAACCCCGCAAGGCAGCACGGCGGAGTCTGATCGCCATGGTCCGTATTTCTTTGCCTATCTCCTGGTGGGATGTTTCCAGTGTCATGGTGAATCCTCCTGTATTGATTTAGATGAATCTAGCAGCGATTCAGCGGATGGTATAACTCGATAATATCCCCGTGGTGTTCTCGGAGGGGAAGTCGGCCGGATTACAGGGTCACGTCGTGTTTTCATTGTCTGACCGGCGTGACCCTGGTGATGACCTGCCCCCCGGCGGTATCTTTTGCGAAATTGAAATTCACCATTTCTCCGGCCTTGTAGCTGTTGAGCATAACCATGTTCTGGAGCAGGAAATTCATTGGCATACTGGGCCAGCCAAGGGCCTTGACGGGACCCATGGCGACGATGACCGTGTTCGCATCGGGATTCATGCTGTTGATCTTGCCCTGCCCCATGAAGGTCTGGGCCTGGATTATCTGGCCCGACACGGTGCGCATGTTGTCCAAGCCCGGCATATTGCCCGTGGCCGCATGTGCCGGAAGCGTGGCCGCCGCCGAACACGCCAGGATGAGGGTGAGATAAAAACGGTTCATGTTCGTCTCCTTGCTGTTGTCGAACTGTTCGTTTATCAAAGTGTAACACTTGGTTATGGCAACGATTCCCGGTGTCCCTTCCTTTCCGCTCACGGCAAAATTGCGCCTCCGTTCTGTTCGCCTACCCATCATTCATGCCTGGTTTTCCTGTCGTCTTCGTTGCCGCCCAGGGATCGACGCCAGGGGTCTGCTCCAGGTGCTTATGCATGTTTTCGATCATGACCACGGGGGCATCCATCATCACGCCGGTGGCGATACCGCACTCCGTTCGGCACGTCCTACGGCGTAGGCCGCGAGTGTTGCGGAAAAGGCGTTTCGTGCGGTGGATCGTTTTCCCAGAACTTCTTTGCACATCGCTCGTATAGTCTCCACATGCGGCCCGAGTTGGGGCCGAAGACGCGAATTTCCTGTCCGGCGCCATTATGTGCGCGGGACTACGGGTCAGGCGGGAGGCTACATGAGAAAACGAACTGCGGAGAGCGGGGGAAGACCCGCGTGGACCGCAAGGTGGAGAAAGTGGGGAACGGGCTTGGGAGAAGGGAGGGTAAGCCCGGACGCGACGAAAACGGCGAAGGCCGACATGGCGGGGGTGACGTTGTCGGCACTCTCCGATAGGGATTGGCCCGACCCAGTTCCTTCTCCACAAAGTCGGGCTACTCCATGATCGGTGGCAAAATCGCTGCTAACCGGGCCAGCCTGACTCCATTTCAGAGAGGCGACAACTACCCTGACACCGGGGGTTTATGGCATCGATATACCATTGCTTGGTTTTCAGGAATGCGGGAACCGATACGATACTGAGGTCGAGTTCTCTCTCGTCCGCAACAGAATCATTGTTAATGCTTAGCTCTCTGAGCATCGGGACAGCATTTTGAAAATCGGCAAGATTCAGCTTCGCACCCAAAGCGACGGCCATGGTCAGATGCGGTTTCCTGGACTCTGATTCATTAACTAGTTCAGTAGCATTCATTTCCCTGTCCCCAGCAGAACCAGTATTCGGCCATTTTTAAATATCCGCTAAAGACGCATGGTGTCACACCTACCTATACCGACAGCGGGTTTAAAGCCATGTGGGGGAAGGCAATCGATAAGGCCCTCAAAGAAGGGCTGATGATTCAGGAGCGTTTTCACTTTCACGACATCAGGGCTGCAGCGATTACTGCGGCCGATGAGGCAAAAATGGATGCACAGGGGTTGGCCGGGCACAAAAGCAGATCCATGACGGAGGCGTATATCAGGAGTCATAAGACTACGCAAAGCGATCCGGCGCCGGTTGCTTTGAGGACTAAGCGGTGATGACCATCTTAGGAAAGAGGCCTTCAAGTTAGGAAGACTTTGCAAAAGCAATCATAACTGCTTGAAAATATGGGGTGGCTGACGGGGCTCGAACCCGCGACAACCGGAATCACAATCCGGGACTCTACCGACTGAGCTACAGCCACCATTGACAGAGCGCAAATCATACAATGGCCGACGCCCCGCTGCAAGGTCGGTAAAACGGTTATCAATCCATGAACAGCGAACTGACCGAGTCCTCTTCCGCAATCCGGCGGATGGTTTCGGCCAGCAACTCGGCAACGGACAGTACGCGGATCTTGCTGCTGGCCCGCGCATCCGGCCTGAGCGGTATGGTATCGGTGACGACCAGTTCGTCCAGATCGGATCGCTCGATGCGCTCCATGGCGGGGCCGGACAGTACCGGGTGAGTACAGTAAGCGCAGACCTTGACGGCGCCCCGCGCCTTGAGGGCATGGGCCGCTTCGCAGAGGGTGTTGGCGGTATCGACCATGTCGTCCACGAGAACACAGGTGCGGCCGTCCACATCTCCGATGATATTCATGACGACCGATTCGTTGGGACGCGGTCGGCGTTTGTCGATAATGGCGAGATCCACTTCGAGGCGCTTGGCAATGGCGCGGGCGCGGACGACACCGCCTACATCCGGGGAAACCACGATCAGCTCCGGATAGCTCTGGCGCCAGATGTCGCCGAGGAGAATGGGTGAGGCGTAAATGTTGTCAACCGGCACATCGAAGAAGCCCTGAATCTGGTCAGCATGTAGATCCATGGTGAGGACCCGGTTGGCACCAGCACTGGTAATGAGATCGGCGACCAGTTTGGCGGTGATGGCTGTACGTGAGCGTGACTTGCGATCCTGCCGCGCATAGCCGAAATACGGCATGGCGGCGGTGATGCGATTGGCCGAAGCGCGTTTCAGCGCGTCGATCATGGTCAGCAGTTCCATGAGGTGATCATTGGTCGGCGTGCAGGTAGGCTGGAGCACGAAAACATCCCGTCCGCGCACGTTTTCCAATATCTCAACAAAGACTTCGCCGTCGCTGAAGGCGCTGACTTCGGCACGGCCGATAGGAATTTGCAGGAAGCGCGCTACCTGGGCGGCCAGTACGGGATTGGCGTTCCCGCTGAAGACCATGAGATTGCCGTGGGCCATGTGATGTCGTTCTCTCTTCGCAGGTGGCAAAACAGTCCGAGGACAATTTGGCTGGGGCGCCAGGGATCGAACCTGGGAATGCCGGAATCAAAATCCGGTGCCTTACCGCTTGGCTACGCCCCAATAATCATTGCTCGGCGGGATCGTAAAGTGGGTGCTGGTTACGTCCGCGTACCGCCCATGCCCGCCAGGGCGGGGGCGCCAGCGCGGCCACCTGCTGTGCGGCAACGGCATCTGCCACCACTCCGAAAACGCAGGCCCCGCTACCCGTCAGCCGAACATCGCGCACGCCATGGTCTCTTAACCAGAGTATGCTGCGATGGACTTCGGGATAGCGGGCACACACCACGGATTCCAGAGTGTTTTCCGTCGCCCCGCCGAGAAACGCGCTTATTGTGATGGGCGCATGGTGCCGTGTCAATTCAGGGGCGGTGAATATCTCCCGGGTACTTACCGATATCTGCGGATGCAGCAGCACATAGTGGCTTTCCTGGAGAGCGTCGAGCGCCTGCAGGCGTTCGCCCACTCCCTCCGCCCAGGCGCTGCGCCCGAATAGGAACACCGGAACGTCGGCGCCAAGGCTGGTGCCGATCTCCATGAGTTCCGCGCGACTCAGGCCGGTGCGCCACAGCCGGTTGAGCACGATGAGGGTGGTGGCGGCATCCGAGGAACCACCCCCAATGCCGCCCCCCATGGGCAGGATTTTTTCCATACGAATGTGGACCCCCTCGCGGACGGCACCGACCTCGGCCAAGCATTGCGCGGCGCGGATGCTGAGGTCATCGGCTTCTGCCACGCCTTTTGGTCCACCGCTGCGGGAAAATTGTCCGGCAGGGCGCGAGCTGAACCATAGCCGGTCGGCCAGGTCGATAAACTGAAACACCGTTTGCAATTCGTGATAGCCGTCGCTGCGCTGGTCGATAACGCGCAGCATCAGGTTCAGTTTGGCGGGGGCGGAATAACTTTCGCTCATGGAGTGCCGGGTTCCCCCATACGCCATTGGGTGATGGCCAGGCGTAGGGTGATGCCCTCCGGCCCCGTGGCCTGGAGCAGCTTGGGCATGGTGAGGCCGCCTACCGGCGCATATTGGAGATATTGGATCCGCCAGGGGCCGCTGCGCAGGACTTCGGGCAGGCCTGCGGCATTCTGCTGCTCAGTCGCCGTACCGCGGCGCAGGCCAAGCATCCAGTCCGGCAACTCATTCGCCGGCAGATCAACATGGAGGACCAGCGCAAGGAGCGCCTCCAGAGTATCCGCCTGTCGGATATCTCCATTGGCCAGTTGCAGGTGCGCGCCTCGGGGATCGACGGTAATGCGGGCGACCGTGCGGCCGAGGGGGTCGTAAACGGAGAACTCCTGGCGCCGGGGAGACTGCTTCCAGTCGAATCCGAAGTCTTCACTGCTTTTGGGGGTGCTGAGTGCTGCCTGGCCGCTGGCCTGCCACTGTTTCAGGCTGGCGACGACCTGGTTTCTCTCGGCCGTCGGCAGGATGACCCTGGGAGATGGCGAAACGGGAGGGGTGGTCGCACAGGCGGACAGCACGCCGGTAAGCAGGAGTGCGGCCAGTGTGCGAACGGTGCTCCGGGACCGAAGCCGGGTGGGTGGCATGGCGTGAGGAATCCTCATGGCTGGCGGTTGAGAGCCCTTTGGAGGGCGGCATCATCTGGGTGCTTTTGCAGCGCGTGCTGCCAGACCTGCCGTGCCTCCGCATGGCGTCCCAGCGACCAGAGGACTTGTCCGAGGTGTGCGCTGATATCGGCCTCATCCGGCAATGCCGCATGGGCCCTCTGCAGATATCCCAGGGCTCGGTCATTGTCACCCTGCGCATGATAAAGCCAGCCGACGCTGTCGAGGATCTCGGGATTGTCAGGGCTCAGACTCAGGGCCTTGGTGAGCAATTTTTGTGCTTCGGCCAGATCGCTGTGCCGCTCCACCAGGCTGTAGCCAAT
>JAMCRJ010000017.1 GCA_023381645.1 Gammaproteobacteria bacterium | reverse complement strand
GCCAGAAAGAGCCGGGTGCTGAAACAATGGGATTCCGCACCCTTGCGGGCCGACTCGACGCGATAATTTACGGTGAGGCGGTTGTCCGTCAGGGTATAACGTTTGCTGACCGCCCAGGCATCGGCGACACCTCCGGAAAAATGGGGTGATTGTTGCAGGGTGTGCTCACCGTAGCTGACGGCATCGTCATCGAGCCAATCCTGAAAGCTGTGGCAGGGCGAGGCATCCGGAACCAGGTCGTCCGGGCCGATTTCTGCCTTGAAGGCGATACGGTCATGGGCGGAAGTGATGCCTTCGCCCGTGCGTTCCGGGCTGACGGCACCGTGGCGGATCTTGTCGTAGTAGGCTTCATCGCGGCGGGCAAGGGTGTCTCCCAGATTATGCTGCAACCCGTAGCAATCCCACTCGGCGACGGCGGCGCCGGATTCGGGGCGGATGATGATCTGCAAGGCGTGATTGTGATAGAGCAGTTCATCGCTGCCATCCATATCCAGATCCATGCGCTCCAGTTCCGGACGAGTCTGGAGCCGATCGAGTCCAGCCTCCAGGCGCACGATGGCGTTAAACACCGCACGGCGCAGATGCGGGAGGTAGATGCCGCCAAACAGGCCATGCCAATAGGCATCGTTGGCTTGGGCCTCATGTAGGTCTGCGCGCAGGGCTTTGCTCTGCTGGCGCGCAGGCAGGGCATGGAAGCGCCGAGATAGCTGCAGCATGCGTTTATGCATCCAGTTGGATTCCGGATAGCGGGTCAGAAAGTTCTTCCAGATACCCCCGCGGATGAATGCCTTACGGTTTTCGAGCCGGCCCGCTGTTTTTTCCTGCTCCAGGAAGGCGGCATAGCAGCGGGCCGCCTTGGGAGCCAGCGTCCATTCGTTCATCTCGCTGTAGGACACCGTCGGCAGGTAGATGACACCCCGGGGCCGGTTTCCTGCGAGATAATCCCGGTAGTGCATGGGCTGGATATGGGGCGAATCGAGGACGCCGCGCAGAAACTGTTCCAGCCAGCCCTTCTCATAGACCCAGCTATAGGTTTCCGGCCAGAGGCCAAACTTTTCGATATCGTCGAAGTAAATGCCAGCGCTGCCCGGATGCCGTTCAGAGATGCCCTCTATGTGGGCAACGGTGGTAGCCGCTTCGGAAAAGGGCAGGCGATAACGCAGATCTTCGGAAATCGGAAAGACATCGATGCACTGGCCGTTTTCTTCGGTGCGGTGGAAACCGCCGAGTTGCTCTCTTGCTGCGCCCGCGCAGAGGAAGTGATAGTCATCCACCATGACATATTTCACTCCGGCTTCGTTGAGTGCCGGCACGACGCTTGGGTCCCAGACCCGTTCCGTGAGCCAGGCTCCGGCTGGACGCTGTCCGAAGTGTTTCTCCAGACGCCCGGCCATGGCCTCCAGTTGCGCGACGCGGTCCAGGTGGGGGATGGCGGCGAGCACCGGTTCCGTATCGCCGGCCCCCACCAGTTCCGCCTGCTGACGGCTTACCATCTCCTGCAGCAGGGCGATGGTTCTGGGGTGCCGGTCAAGCAGATAGGAGAGCAGCCAGCCGCTGATGTGGATGGCGAAGGGAAAGTCGGGAAAGCGGTGCATCGTCTCTAAAAACGGGTGATAACAGCGGACCACGGCATCGTCGATGACGTGGGGGAAATTGCCGACCGGCTGGTGGGCATGGACGCCCAGGAGGAGCGGGGTGCTGTGGATCATTCGGGGTCCTTGGTGTGGGTACGGCGCATGGTACCACCGGCTTCCACCGCGCCGCCGCCGTGGCTGATGAGTTCGCTGAGGCTGTCGGGGGCGGGGATTTGCATCAGGCTATAGAGCTTGCGGAGGTTGAGGCGGTACAGGTGATCGAAATCGCGGACCGAGTCCGAGGGATTGTAATCACCCAGCCACCAGAACCAGTCGGAGCCCTCACAGCGTCCAAGCTGTTCGAGGATGCGAGCCTGCTGTTCCGCCGGAAATTGCCCGATATGCTGATCCACATCCTGTTTGGCGGTGCAGAGCAGGTCCCATGCGCGGTTTTTGGCAGCCTCGCCGATCCAGGTGCTGAAGCTGCCGTAGACCCAGCTCCCCGCGGCCAGATGGGGTATGCTCTGGATACCCTCGGCATGGGAGCTGACGAAGTCGCCAAAGGTGCACATCTGGATATGGGGGTGATTGGCCAGGGATTTATAAAGCTCCGAGAGAAAGTAATAGCCATTGTAGGGATAGTATTCCCAGGCGTTCTCGCCATCCAGAATGATGCTGACAACGGGGTTTTCCTCATGTTCCGTCTGCCGCCAGATCGCCTCCAGTTTGTGGATGAAGTCCGTGACTGCATCGTGGCCGAACCAGGTCTTGTAATCAAAGCCGATGGTGTCGGAGAGGGCATCGTCACGGAAGAAGAGCACGGGGCCCTGCCCCTGCAGTTGGTAGGGGCGGTACAGGTATTCCGCCCGGCCGCGGGGGCCGTTGTCGTCGTTGCCGAGCAGCAGGCTGTGGGTCAATATGCCTTCACCCGAGGCCGTCCAGCGCACGCCGGCGCTGCCCATCATTTCGACAAAGGCGGTGGAGACCCCTCCTTCCGCGGGCCACATGCCCTGCGCCGGTACCCCGAAATGCCGAGGGTGGCTATTCTGCGCCCGGTCGATGTGCCAGCGGGCACGCTCGGCGCCGCCGGGATAGGCCGGACAGTCCGGCAACGGCGCGTCCGCCACCGCCTCATGCGCTGCCGCAAAGTCGAGCAGCAGGGGACCCATGGGGTGGTAGTAGGGGGTGGTGGAAATTTCGATACGTCCCGCTTCCGCCAAGGCGCGATAGCGGGGAATCAGGCCGGCGATGAGTTCGCCGAGAAATGCCACCAGTTGCCGGCGGTCTTCCTGGCTGAAAGCATGGCCTTTGGCGAACAGTGACTGGAGAAAGGGGCTGCCGCGGCGCACGGTTTCCCCGGTCCAGGCCAGGTGATACCAGACCAGAAGGTCCGCGAGGTATTGTACCGAGAGATAATCCGCCATCTCCTTGACGTCCTCCAGCATGAGCTGGTAAATCTCATACAGGCGACGATAGGGCGGGAAGGGGAGGAGCATGTGCTCGTGGTCGAGGCGAAAACATTGCTCCAGAAGGAAATGCCGTTGTTCGTTGGGCAGCGTCTTGAGGTCTCCCGTGGCTAGTGCAATCAGCAGCGGATCGCGAAACTGCCCGCTCTGGAACTGCGCGGTATAGTCCTCCATCTGCTCGACCAATATCGGCACGAAGTTGAACACCCCCCGGGCGAGGGGGTTCTCCTCATAATGTGCCACCATATCCGCGTAGTCTTTACAGGCATGCAGGTAGGTCCACGGCAGGGCGTAGAAGCCGTCGGCATCGCGGTAATCGGGCTGGTGCATGTGCCAGCAGAAAATGACATGAAGCGCACGCGCCGGGGGCATGGGATTACCTCACGAAATGCAGTTGCTGGCCCAGCAGTTCCGGGGTAATCAGGGTCACCCCGTTGGGCGTGCGATGGAAACGGCGGGCGTCTTCGGCCGGATCTTCGCCCACCACTAGCCCGTTCGGGATGATCGTACCCTTGTCCACTACCACCTTGCGCAGGCGGGCCCCTTCGCCCATGCGCACGTTGGGCAGGATGACCGAGTCTTCGATCAGGGTATGACCGTCATTGACCCGCACGTTGGAGAAGAGCAGGGAGCGGCGGACGGTGGCGCCACTGATGATGCATCCGCCCGAGACGATACTGTCCAGCGCCATGCCCCGTCGGCCTTCGTCGTCGAATACGAACTTGGCTGGCGGCAGTTGTTCCTGATAGGTCCAGACTGGCCAGCGGCTGTCATAGAGGTCGAGATCCGGAGTGACGTGTACGAGGTCGATATTGGCGGACCAGTAGGCATCCACCGTGCCTACATCCCGCCAGTAACAGCGGCTGTTGGCCCCCTCGGAACTGGCAATGCAGCTATTGCGGAAGCGATGCGCAATCACCCGGTAGCGCGACACCATATATGGAATGAGGTCGTTGCCGAAGTCGTGGGTGGAATCGGGGCTGTCGGAATCGCGAATGAGTTGTTCATAGAGGAAGTCGGTGTTGAATACGTAGATACCCATGCTCGCCAGTGCGCGATCGGGATTGCCGGGGGTGGGGACCGGATCCTGGGGCTTTTCGGTAAAGGCGGTGATGCGATCCTCGCTGTTGACGGACATCACGCCGAAGGACCTGGCTTCTTCCAGCGGCACCTCAATGCAGGCGACACTCATGTCGGCCTGGTTTTGGACGTGCTCGGCAAGCATCTGTCCGTAATCCATTTTATAAATATGATCACCCGCCAGGATGATCACAAAACGCGGGCGGTGGGCACGGAGGATGTCGATGTTCTGGAAGATGGCGTCGGCGGTGCCCTTGTACCAGCCGGTATTCATGCGCTGCTGGGCGGGAAGAATCTCGGTGAACTCGCTGAACTCGCCGCGGAGAAAACCCCAGCCAAGCTGGATATGGCGGATGAGACTGTGAGATTTGTACTGGGTGAGGATACCGATGCGACGAATCCCGGAGTTGAGACAGTTGGAGAGGCAGAAGTCGATGATGCGGAATTTGCCGCCGAAGGGCACAGCGGGCTTGGCACGCCAGTCGGTCAGCGGGCCGAGGCGGCTGCCTCGCCCCCCGGCGAGCACTAGGGCCAGGGTATTTTTGGTGAGGTTGCTGACGAAGCGGGGTGAGTTGGTTACTCCGAGACTGCCTTCTTCCGACATGACCATCTCCTTTTCGGGCGCAGGATACGACCTTACCTGGAGTATAGGTGAGATTGTCGGCGCGCTGGCTTTTAAGGTACTGAACTTATCCGTTGGCGGCAAGGTCCCGTGCATGAACAAGCCGTGCGCCGGGTGGAGCGGCGCAGCTCTGCGGATGTGTTATGCTCAAAAGGTGCTGGCATGACGACGAAGCAGGAATGGTTCCACCCCGGATGGGGGTAGAGGAGGGTGCGGTGACGGCAATGCAAAAGCGTGGCAGTACGGTGAGCGGTCCGTCCGGCGACAGTGAAGACGGTTTGGCCATCCGTGAGGCGCGTCATCACGACCCCTTCGCCTGGCTGGGCCAGCATACGGTGGATGGGCGGAACGTGCAGCGGGCCTTTCTGCCCGGAGCCTTCGGCGTGGAGATACAGACGCCGACGGGATGGGGGGCCATGGAACAGAGCCATCCTGCCGGCATTTTCACCCATCAGGGCGAGGTCATACCGGTGCCTTACCGCCTGCGCTGGGAGGACCGGCACGGACTTCACGAACGCCATGATCCTTATGTCTTCGGCCCGGTGCTGGGGAATCTGGAGGTCTACCTCTTCGGCGAGGGGCGCCTCTATGAAGCCTATCGTCACCTCGGTGCGCACCGCCGCCATCACGAGGGGGTGGATGGGGTGTTATTCGCCGTATGGGCGCCCAATGCGGGACGGGTCAGTGTCGTCGGTGATTTCAATGATTGGGACGGCCGCGCCCACCCCATGCGCGCGCTCGGCCAGAGCGGCATCTGGGAACTGTTCATCCCAGACCTCGCCATCGGAGAAATCTACAAGTTCGAGATCCGTCACCGCGATTCCGGGGCGGTATTTGTCAAGACCGACCCCTATGCCCATGCCTTTGAGCTCAGACCGAGTACGGCGGCACGCGTGGTGGAAAATGACCACGTCTGGGCGGATCAGGACTGGATGGCGGCTCGGGCCGCTCAGGACTGGCAGCACGCCCCCATGAACATCTACGAAGTGCATCTCGGTTCCTGGCAGCGTGATGCGGCAGGACATTTCCTCAGTTACGCGGCGCTGGCGGAGAGTCTGGTGCCCTACTGTAAGGACATGGGCTATACCCACATCGAACTGATGCCGGTGATGGAGCACCCTCTGGACGAATCCTGGGGCTATCAGGTGAGCGGCTATTTCGCACCCACCAGCCGCTTCGGTATGCCCGACGGCTTCCGCGCCTTTGTGGACCAGTTTCATCAGGCGGGTATCGGTGTGCTCCTGGACTGGGTGCCGGGGCATTTCCCCCGGGATGACTGGGGGCTGGCGCGCTTCGACGGTACCCCGTTGTATGAACATGCCGACCCGCGCGAGGGTGAGCACAGCGACTGGGGCACTTATATTTTCAACTTCGGACGCAACGAGGTGCGTGGTTTTCTGCTGGCCAACGCCTGCTACTGGGCGGACAGTTTCCATATCGACGGGTTGCGCGTGGATGCGGTGGCGTCCCTGCTCTACCGCGATTATTCGCGTCAGGAGGGCGAGTGGATTCCCAATCGGTATGGTGGCCGGGAAAATCTCGAGGCCATCGATTTCCTGCGCGAGATGAATGTGATCCTCAACGAGCGTCATCCGGGCATCCTCACCATTGCCGAAGAGTCCACGTCCTGGCCGATGGTCTCCCGCCCCACCTATGTGGGCGGCCTGGGTTTTTCCATGAAGTGGAATATGGGCTGGATGAACGATACCCTGGCCTACCTGGAACAGGACCCGGTCTACCGGCGCTTTCACCAGAACGACCTGACCTTCAGCCAGCTTTACGCTTATTCGGAAAACTTCGTGCTGCCCTTGTCCCATGACGAAGTGGTGCATGGCAAGCGTTCACTGCTGGACAAGATGCCCGGAGATGCCTGGCAGCGTTTTGCCAACCTGCGTTTGCTCTTCAGTTACCAGTTCGCCCATCCCGGCAAGAAACTGAATTTTATGGGCAACGAGTTCGGCCAGGGACGGGAGTGGGATTGCGGGCAGGCCCTGGACTGGGACCTGCTGCATTGGGACTGGCATCAGGGTATTCAGCGATTGAGCCGGGATCTGGCGCATCTGTATCGGGATATCCCGGCTTTGCATGTGCAGGACTTTCACAGCGAGGGCTTCTCCTGGGTGGATTGTCACGATGCCGACCAGTCCGTATTGAGTTTTCTGCGCTGGGATCGGGATGGCGGTTTCGTGCTGGCCGTGTTCAATTTCACGCCGGTGCCACGGCGCAATTATCGTGTGGGGGTGCCGGCTGCGGGCCGGTACCGGGAGATATTCAACAGCGACGCGGGCGCCTATCACGGCAGCGATGTGGGCAATCTGCCGCAGCAGGCCCAGGACCAGTCGTGGATGGGTCTGTCCCATTCGCTGGAACTGGTCCTGCCGCCCCTGGGCGCGATTTATTTGCAGGTTACTGGGGTAGGCTGAACCCAGGGGGCGGTGATGTTGGTAATTTATATCGTCATTGCGTTTGGCGCCGGCTTGGCGGAGCTTTTTACGGGCACGTTCTACCTGGCGGCGGTAGCGCTGGCGGCGCTGTTTACGGCGATCACGGGGCTGCTCGTGCCGGGTGCGGTGCTGCACTGGGTTTTTTTCGGATTCTGCCTGGTTCTGCTGCCCGCAGGAGTGTGGCTGCGGCATCGCCTGGCGGGCAAAAGCAGAGATCTCGGTGATTTCGATCTGGGACAGGGGGTGGATGTCGTCAGCGGACCGGATAGCAATCAGCAATACAGTGTGCGTTATCGCGGTGCCGAGTGGCTGGCGGTCGTCGATGATGGCCCGCCCCCCCATCCGGGGGACCGGGCCGTTATCATCGCCAAGACCGATAATCTGCTACATTTAGGAGTGCTACCCAAGCAAAATTCCGGCAAGGAGCCGCTATGTCCTCCCTCATCGTCGTCCTGATCGTTGTCGTTGCGGCTTTCTTCATCCTGCGAACCACCATTCGGGTCGTGCCTCAACAGCGTGCCTGGGTCGTCGAGCGCCTTGGCAAATATCATACGGTGCTGGAGCCGGGGCTGAATTTCATCATCCCTTTTCTGGACCGCATCGCTTTCCGTTTTGATATGCGCGAGGTGCCCATGGAGGTGCCGGCGCAGGTGTGTATTTCCCTGGACAATACCACGATGACCGTGGACGGCGTGCTCTATCTGCAGATTACGGATTCGGTAAAGGCGGCCTACGGTTCCAGCAATCCCTTTACATCGGTGATACAGCTGGCGCAGACCACCATGCGTTCAGAAATCGGCAAGCTGCATCTCGATGCTGCGCTCTCGTCCCGGCAGTTGCTGAATACGGCTGTCGCGGCATCGGTGGATGAGGCGGCGATCAACTGGGGCGTCAAGGTACTGCGCTATGAGATCAAGGACATTACTCCGCCTCAGGAGATCATCCGCGCCATGGAGCTGCAGATCACGGCCGAGCGGGAAAAACGGGCACAGATCGCCAAGTCCGAGGGGCAGCGGCAGCAACAGATCAACACCTCCGAGGGACAGCGGCAGCAGGATATCAATGTCGCCGACGGCCGCAAACAGGCGGAAGTGCTGCGCGCTCAGGGTGAGGCTGCGGCCATCCAGTTGGTGGCAGAGGCGACTGCGGCCGCTATTCGGGTCATCGGCGATGCCGCGCAAGCCCCAGGCGGTATCGAGGCCCTACAGATGCAGTTGGCCAAGGACTATATCGAAAAATGGGGCAACCTGGCCAAGGCGGGCACCAGTCTGGTGATCCCGGCGGATCTGGGCAATATCGGTGCATTGGTGGGTACGGCGCTGTCCATGGTCAAACAGTCGGGCGGGCAGGACGGGGCAGCGAAAGCCTGAACACCGCCTGATCTGCCTGCGAAACCAGGATTCGCGGGGGCATAGGGACAAGGTGAGGAGGGACGGTGCCATGGGGGTATGGGTCAAATGGTCCCGGGTACTACTTCCGGCCAGGCTGCATTGTCCAGCCAGACATCCGCTGCCGTGCCTACCGTGGCGGCGGGAGTGGGCTCGCCCCGCCGCCAGGCCGTGAGTGCCGACCGCTTGCCGTCGCCGGCAGCCATAAAAAACATTTCCCGCGTGTATTGTAAGCGCCAGCCGCTCAGGCTCACCCTTTGGGGTGGCGCCTTGGCGGCGTCGTGGATGGCGATCGTGGCGGGGCCGTTCTTTTTCATGCCCCAGTCGTGGCCGGGGAACAGGCTGGCCGTATGGCCGTCCTCCCCTACTCCCAGCAGGACCAGGTCGAAGGCATGGGGCGGAAGAACCGCAGCGTAGTCGCGGGCGGCCACATCGGCACCTCGTTCCGCTGGGATGTGATGAATCTGCCGTGCCGGGATGGGCACACGGGACAGCCAGACCGTGTCCAGCATCAGGCTGTTGCGATCCGGGTCCCGGGGCGGCAGACAGCGCTCATCCCCATGATAGAGGTGCCAGCACTGCCAGTCCCTGCCCAGTTGCGGAAGCAGGGTGTAAGCCGCGCGGGGGGTGGTGCCACCGGCGACCACCAGATGGAAGGCGCCGCGGGCGGTGATGGCCTCCTGGGCCATACGGGCGACAGCCGCCGCGAGTCGCCGGGCGAGCGCTTCGGGATCGGGATGTATATGCCAGGTATTGCGGTGCCGATCTGTTTCCATGCGGATGTGCTCCCGTGTGTTCCCGGTCTTCTGCAAAGGATAGCCCCACTTTGCAGCTTGGGTCTATGATGCTGCTTATTGGATATTGCCCTGAAGGAGGCAGAGATGGGTGGTCTGGAGAATTGGGTGGGCAATACCCCCCTGTGTGAGTTGCGGCGCCTGTCGCCCCATGCGGGGGTGCGGATTTTCGGGAAGATGGAGGGGAACAACCCCGCCGGTTCGGTCAAGGATCGTCCCGCCGTGAACATGATTCGTCGGGCGCTGGAGCGGGGCACCATCACCCCCGCTACACGTCTGATCGAACCGACCAGCGGGAATACGGGTATCGCCCTGGCCATGGCGGCATCGGTACGCGGATTGTCCATGACGCTGATCATGCCGGACAACATGAGCATCGAAAGGCGCCAGGTGATGCGTGCCTACGGTGCGGAGGTAATTCTCACCCCCGCGGCCCTGGGTATTGAGGGTTCCATCGATCTTGCGCACCAGATGGTGGCTGCGGGAGAGGGCTTCATGCTCGATCAGTTTTCCAATCCCGATAATCCCGAGGCGCATTACCTCGGTACCGGACCCGAGATCTGGCGCGACACCCGCGGCGCCGTGACCCATTTCGTATCGTCCATGGGGACGACGGGGACCATCATGGGTACCTCCCGCTATTTGCGGGAAGTCTCGCCGGACATCCAGATCATCGGTGTACAGCCGACGGAAGGGGCCAGAATTCCCGGTATCCGCCGTTGGCCGCAGGCCTATCTGCCGCGCATCTATCATCCCGAGTCCGTTGACCGGATTGTCGACGTGAGTCAGGAAGAAGCTGAGGAGATGACCCGGCGCCTAGCGCGGGAAGAAGGAGTGCTCGCGGGTATCTCTTCGGGCGGAGCGCTGGCGGCGGCGATACGGGTGGCGCAGCATCTGGAGGTTGGCGTGATCGTCGTCATCCTCTGCGACCGGGGTGACCGCTACCTCTCTACGGGCGTTTTTCCGGCCTGACGGAATGATGCACGGGCGCAGAGGGCCGTTGCCGAGGATCGTCCGGTGGCTGCTGTTGCCGTGCCTGGGACTCGCGGTCAGCGGCGCTGTCGGGGCGCAGGTTCTGGAAATCAGCGCCGCAGATGTCAGCGGAGCAGGCTGGACGGTGCAGCACCCGCGTGTGACGCTGACCACATCGGCGCAGGGCGACCAGTTGCGTCTGGCGGTGGGTGCCGTGCAGAAGGGCAAACGCAAGTTCTGGCGGCGTGCCCGATTGCAATGCGGGCTCCAGACGGCGCAGGGTTGGGTGTGTCCTCAGGGCTATCTGGTGGTGGACGGCAGCCCGTGGGGCGCACTGCATGGCGATGGGCAAGTACAGTTGCGGCAGGTGGGCGGCAGCGGGCGGGCCATGCTGGCAGTGCGTGGTGTGCAATTCGGCAGCGCCCAGGTGCAGGTGCAAAGTACCGCCGCCGGACAGTGGCATCTGACGGGTGCGGGCAGCCTGCCGGTTGCCGGTCTGGCGCGCGCCTTCACCCTGCTGCCCGCCTCCTGGCAGACCTCTGGGCAGGCCCGGTGGCAACTTCGGGCGCAGGGTGCAAGCTGGGCACAGGCCCGTCAGATGGCCTTTGGACTGCAGGGCAGCCAACTCCAGTTCAGCAGCCCGGACGGTTTGCAGGGCGCCCAGGGTGTCGCATTGCAGCTCCAGGGGGCGGGTGTCTACAGCGGGCGGTGGCATGGCAGCGCCCGACTGCGCTGGACCGCGGGAGGTGTTCTCTGGAGTCCATGGTACTGGACGGCCCCCGCAGAACCGGTGCAGGTACAAGCCCACTGGCAACAGACGTCCAGGGCTTGGCAACTGGACGAGGGAAGCCTCCGTTGGCCCAGCCTCGGGCAGGGCGGTTTTGCGCTGTACTGGCCAACCCAGAGCGGAGTGCTGCGCTGGCAGATCCGGGATATGCATGTGGCCATGGCGCCCCTGTATGCGAACTGGATCAAACCGCTGGCCCTTCCCGGCAGTCTGGCGGCTGGGTTGCAGGCCTCGGGGCAGGTGCGGTTTTCCGTGGCGGGAGAGGGGGGGCTGAACGCCCTGCAATGGAATCTGCGCAATGCGGCCGTTTCCAGCCCAAACAGGCTTCTTGCGGTGACCGGCTTGAATAGCCGGGGCGCGTGGAGTCGTACCGGTAAAATTTCCGCCGCCACACTCCGCTGGCAGTCGGCGGCGCTCTATCGTATCCCTGTGGGTCCGCTGCATGCGGATCTGGTGGTCAATCCCCAGGGCTTCCATCTGCAGCAGCCCTTTACCCTGACCATGTTGGGGGGCGAGCTGCATTTCCGGCAACTGGCGGCGCGTTGGGCGGGGCCCCGATCTGGTTTCAGCATGAGCGGCGACCTGCAGGGGGTCAGCATGGCCCAACTCACCAGGATCATGCGTTGGCCGCCGTTTACCGGAACGGTGTCGGCGACCATACCGGAGCTTCAGTATCATGCGGGGGACATCAGCACCAGCGGCGCACTTTCCGCCCAGGTATTTGGCGGTACAGTGCGGGTGAATGACCTGCACGTTGAGAATTTCTTTGGTGTTTTGCCCCTGTTGCGCGCCAACATCGAGATTTCCGGGGTGCGACTGAAGCCTCTGACCGACGCCTTTCACTTCGGCTACATCAGCGGCGTACTCAATGGCGACGTAAAAAATCTCGCCCTGCTGAACTGGTCGCCGGAGGCCTTTGACGCGCAGTTCCATACGGTTCCCCTTCCTGGCGTACGTCAGGAAATCAGTTATGCTGCGGTCCAGAATCTTACCCGACTGGGTGGAGGTGACGGCATCGGCGGATTTTTTCAGGGCCTGTTTCTGCGGATGTTCAAGACCTTTGCCTATGCGCATCTGGGGATGGGGGTGCAGCTCAGACATGGTGTTGCCGAATTATCGGGAGTGGGGATCGAAGATTCCGGTTTTGTGATCCTCCAGGGCCAAGGGCTGCCCAGGGTGGATATAGTGGGGTACAATCGCCGGGTAAATTGGAACGAATTGCTGGCGCGTCTGCAAACCGCCATGCACAGTGGTGCCCAGGTTCGGACAGGAGAGTAAGCATATGATGAGGCAGGATTGGCTGAAAACGCAGGGCTGGCGCAGTGTGCTGGTACTGGGGTTGCTCATGGCGCTGTCCGCTTGTGTGACCGTCAACATCTACTTCCCGGCTGCGGCAGCACAGAAGCTGGCGGATCAGGTGGTCGGCGAAGTGTACAAGGCTGCCGCCAAAGGCGCCCTGCTGGCTCCCGTTGCACCCGCCGTATCGGTACCCGCGCCGCCGGCTGCCCCGACACGGTCCGCCGCCCCCGCCAGCAACGCCCTGAGCATGGCATCCCCCTACCATGCGGCCAGCTACCTGCTCGCCATGGGCTTCTCCGCCATCAGCGGCACGGCGGAGGCCGCCGCCAACCTCGATGCTTCCAGCCCCGGCGTACAGTCGGCCAGGGCGCAGCTTGAGGCGATAGCCGCGCAGATGCGCCCTTATTTTGTCAGCGGCGCCGTGGGTTTTACCGCCAATGGTCTGGTAGCCATCCATGATGCCGCGGCCGTACCCCTGCAGCAGCGGGCGGCCCTGAATGGTCTCGTGAACAGCAATAACAGCGCACTCAGCAACCTCTACCAGCAGATCGCGGATGCCAATGGTCATCCCGAGTGGGCGGGTCAAATTCAGCAGACTTTTGCCCAAGCCTGGATCAACAAGGCACCGGCGGGATACTGGTATCAGTCGCCCAGTGGTCAATGGCAGAAGAAATAGCCACTGCCTTGCAGAATGTGCTGGTTTTCGACATCGAGACAGTGCCCGACGTTGTCGGCGGGCGGCGGGCGCATGGCATTGAACTGGCGGATGACGCGGGCGTGGCGGAATTGCTGCAGCACCAGCGTCGCATCGAAACCCAGGGCGCAACGGAGTTTCTGCGCCCCTATCTGCACCGGGTAGTCGCTATTTCCGCCCTCTGGTGGCAGGGCGGACAGGTCAAGCTCAGCAGTTTCGGCAAGGTGGACGATGACGAGGTCACTCTGGTCACGGCCTTTTTTCAGTTCATTCAGCGCCATGCCCCGCAACTGGTATCGTGGAATGGCGCGGCCTTTGACCTCCCGGTGCTGCATTACCGCGCCCTGCTCCACGGCATCCCTGCCGCCCGCTACTGGGAGCACGGCGAACAGGACCAGAGCTATCGCTGGAACAATTACACCAGCCGTTACCACGAGCGCCATCTCGACCTCATGGATGTCCTCTCCGCCTATCAGGCGCGCAACGTCGCCCGCCTCCAGGACATCGCGTTGCTGCTGGGGCTGCCCGGCAAGCTGGGAATGAGCGGTGCGGAGGTCTGGGCCCATTATCAGGCAGGGGAGCTGGCGGGCATTCGCCACTACTGCGAAGTCGATGTGCTCAACACGGCCCTGGTCCACCTGCGTTTTGAACTGACCCGCGGGCATCTCGACAGATCGGCTTATGATGTTTGCCAGACCCGGTTGCGGTCTTACTTGCAAAGCCGGGACGAGGTCCACGTCCAGGAATTTCTCACCCTGTGGCCAGAGAATCTGCATGTCGCGTCCCAAGCCCATTCATAACGCTCAGCCTGAGCAGGTGTTTATCGAAAGTCTGGATACCGAGGGACGCGGAATTGGCCGTGTGGAGGGCAAGGTACTGTTTGTCGACGGGGCGCTGCCCGCCGAGCGGGTCTGGGCACGGCGTACCCAGAACCACAAGAGCTTTGATCGTGCCGAGTTGCTGCAGGTGCTCAAGGCATCCTCCCTTCGGGTGTCGCCGCCTTGTCCTCACTTTGGTGTCTGCGGGGGTTGCAGCCTGCAGCATCTGGAGCCAGCGGCGCAGGTGGCCATCAAGCAAAGACAACTGGAAGATCATCTCTGGCGCATCGGCAAGGTCCGTCCCGAACGCGTCCTGCCACCCATTCATGGCCCGAGTCTGGGCTATCGCAGCAAGGCACGGCTCTCGGTGCGCACGCCGAAAACCCGGGGCGCGATGGTGGGTTTTCGCGAACGCAACAGCAGTTATGTCGTGGATATGGGGCAATGTCTGACCCTCGATCCGCGCGTCGGGCAACGCATTCTGCCCCTGCGGACGCTGATCGGGCAGATGCAATCGCCCCAGGATTTCCCGCAGATCGAAGTCGCGGCCACGCCGGATGCCGTCGCGCTGGTGTTTCGTCACATGCGGCCGCTGGCGGAAAGTGACCTGCAGCACCTGCGCGCTTTTGGTGTGCAACACGACCTGCAGATATGGTTGCAACCGCGCGGGCCGGAGACCCTGTATCCCTTGTGGCCGGAGCAGCCGGAGCCTCTCCATTACGACCTGCCGGATTATTCGTTGCGCCTGCGTTTTGATCCCCTGGTCTTCACTCAGGTCAATCAGGCGGCGAATCAGGTGATGGTGCGCCGCGCCATGGCGTTGCTGCAACCACAAGCGGGAGAGCACATTCTGGACCTCTTCTGCGGGCTCGGGAATTTTACACTGCCCATCGCCCGATTGGGGGCGCAGGTGCTTGGCATCGAAGGGGATGCCCGGCTGGTTGCTCTGGCTGCGGAGAATGCGGCCGCCAACGGCCTGGCGGACAAAGCCCGGTATGCCGTAGCCGATCTCACCCAGGCCCAGATGGAAGATTTTGCTCTGGCGGGCGCCATCGACAAAATGCTCATCGATCCGCCCCGCAGTGGAGCCATCGAAGTGTTGCGCAGTCTGACCCCCGGCGTCCGCCGTCTGGTGTATGTCTCCTGCAATCCGGCGACCCTGGCCCGTGACGCCGAGTATCTGGTACACGAGCGCGGCTATCGTCTGCGAGCGGCAGGCGTCGTCAACATGTTTCCCCATACTGCCCATGTCGAATCCATTGCCCTCTTCGAGCGCTGAGCGGCCCGCGCGCTGGCTTTGGGTGGACGTCTCCGCCCAACGCCTGTATGAAATGCACGGCGCCGAATCGTGCTCCGAGTATGTCGTATCCACGGCCCGCAAGGGGCTGGGCGAAGATCTCGACAGCGGATGCACGCCGCGCGGCTGGCATGTGGTGCGCGCGCGCATCGGCGCGGGCCTGCCCGCGACGGCCATTCTGCGCGGCCGGCGCTGGACCGGTACCTGTTACAGTGCGGAGTGGGCGGCCAGCCAGCCGCGCCGGGACTGGATTCTCGGGCGCATCCTCTGGCTCTCGGGCAGCGAAATCGGTTTTAATCGTGGTGGCCTTCGGGATACCTTCCGCCGTTATATCTACATCCATGGCACAGCCGATGTGGACCATCTCGGTCAACCGGTATCGGCAGGCTGTGTGCGGATGGCGCCCGATGCGGTATGCGCCCTCTTTGCGGAGTGTCCCGTGAATACCCCCGTTTTTGTCGGCCTGCAGCCACCGCTGCACTTCCCCCCGCTGAGGATGTCCTGAATGGCCCGTTTCCGCTTGCCCCGTTTCCGCCGTGCCGTAAACGTGTTCAATCCAAAGTTATTCGAAAACCTTTCGCTTGCGGCCTTTCTGGCCTGGGTCGGCTTGGGTTCGGATGCCCTGTCTTCCTCCGCCTACGGTCCACCGGAAATCTATTATGCTCTGAAGGGCCATGAATATCTGGCCGTTTTCCTGGCCATCGGCATCCCGATTTCGGTATTTATCATCTCGGCGGGTTACAGACAGGTCATCGCCCTGTTCCCCGATGGTGGTGGCGGATATCACACCGCGTCTACCCTGTTAGGGCCGAAAGCCGGCCTGGTGAGTGGTGCCGCGCTGATCGTCGACTATGTCTTGACGGCGGCGATTTCGGTGGCATCGGGTACCGAGGCGCTGTTGAGCACCATGCCCGCCTCTTGGTACAGCGAACGCATTCTCCTGGATGTCGCGATACTGTTGTTCCTGATCTTCATCAACCTGCGCGGCATGAAAGAATCCATCAAGATTCTGCTGCCCATCTTTATGGCCTTCATCCTGACCCACACCCTACTGCTCGGCTGGGGCCTGCTGAGTCATGTAGGCGCCGTGCCGGACATCGCCTACAACACCGTTGCGAGTGTTCGGCAGGAAAGCATGCAGTACGGCTGGATATTTATCGTGGCGCTGATATTGCGGGCCTTCAGCCTGGGAGGCGGCACCTATACGGGTTTGGAGGCCGTAGCCAACGGTGTGCACATCATGCGTGAGCCGCGTGTGCAGACCGGCCAGCGCACGATGACCCTGCTGGCAACCTCGCTGTCTCTGGTCGCCGGCAGTCTGATCTTTTTGTACCTGATGTATCAGGTGCATGGCCAGGCGGGGCAAACACTGAATGCGGTGCTCTACGGTGCGATTACGCGGGGGTGGACGGTGGGGGGAGTCCCCTTCGGCCAGACGGCCACCCTGCTGACCCTGCTGAGCGAGGGCCTGCTCCTCTTCATCGCCGCCAATACGGGTATCATCACGGCACCCATCGTCATGGCGAATATGGCCGTCGATCGTTGGCTGCCGGAGCGTTTTTCCTACCTGTCGGATCGCTTCGTGTCGCGTAACGGCGTGTTGCTCATTGGTTTCGCGGCCGTGGTTATCCTTCTGATGACGGGCGGGCATGTCAGCGTTCTGGTAGTACTGTACAGTATCAACGTATTCATCACCTTTACCCTGACCATGGCGGGATTGAGTCGGCACTGGTTTGCCCAGCGCGATAAAGAGCCACTCTGGCGGGGCCGGCTTGCGGTCAGTGTTCTGGGCTTTGTGGTCACGGCCTCCATTCTCGCCATCACCATTTTCGAAAAATTCGATGCCGGCGGCTGGTTCACCCTGCTGGTCACCGCGATTGTGGTGGGTCTCGGGTACCTGATCTATCGCCATTACAAGAGTATCAGCAAAATTACCGCCGAACTGGATGAGACCATGCTGGACGTGGTGCCCGAGCATCTGGAGTCCGGCCCCAACCTGCCCCTCGATCCGCGTGGCGCCACTGCCGTATTTTTTGTCAGCCGTTTTGACGGATTGGGGCTGCACACCCTGCTGACTGCGCACCGTATGGTCGGCGGCTTCGTCAAGAACTATGTTTTCCTGCTTGCGGGCATCGTGGGTCAGGGCGAGTTCAAGGGCATCAAGGCCCTGGAGAACCTGAAGGTATATGTGGAAACCGAGGCCAACCAGTATATGGCCTTTTGCCGCAATGAAGGGATGGCGGCAACCTGGTTCGCCACCTACTCCACCGACCGTATCCTGGCGATGGAGGAACTGGCCAATGTCGCCATTCGCTATTTTCCGCAAAGCATCTTCTTTGCCGGACGGGTGATTGACACGTCTGCGCAGGGACCCTTCCACGGGTTGCTGCACGATGAAGTCAGCTTCATCGTCCAGGATCGCCTGCAGCATGACGGTTTCAGCATGATGATCGTGCCCGTGCATGTGCGCGGTATTCCGAGTCAGCCGCCGAATATCGTTCTGCCCATTTCCATGTCGCCCGATCTGGAGCTGGTGCAGAATGAAGAGGTTAAAAAAGAAGAAGCCAGGGTTCGCGCCGCAGCCAGGGCGCAGGCCGCGACCCAGGCGAATATACAGGAGTCTGTCCCCCATGCTGGTACGGAATGAACGGCGGCACCCTGCGCGGGGCCCGCTGATGGTCGATATCGCTGGCCTGCGGCCCACGGCCGCCGAATGCGCCGTGCTGCGCCAGCCTGCCGTCGGCGGTGTCATCCTTTTTGCCCGCAACTGTGCCGACGCCGGACAGGTGCGTGCCCTGTGCGCGGAGCTGCATGCCTTGCGCACCACCCCCCTTCTTGTCGGCATAGATCAGGAAGGCGGGCGGGTACAGCGTCTGCGTGTGGGGGTGACGCGTTTCCCGCCCATGGCAACCCTGGGGCGTCTGGCGGATCGTGATGGGCTGGAAAGTGCGCGAGTGGCGGCCGAAGACTGGGGCCTTCTGCTCGGTACGGAACTTCGGGATCTCGGCTTTGATCTGGATTTTACCCCCTGCGTGGATCTGGATCGCGGTATCTCTGCGGTGATCGGCGATCGCGCCATCCACCGCGATCCCGTATGGGTGGGCGCTATTGCGGCAGCACTCTGGAAGGGTATGGC
>JAMCRJ010000006.1 GCA_023381645.1 Gammaproteobacteria bacterium | reverse complement strand
CGATGATGGCGACAAGCACCATACTCAGGTGGCTTTTGACCCAAGGAAAGCGCCCGAGAAAATATCCCGCACCCAGCAAGCCCCCCACCCACAGGATCGCTCCTGTCAGATTGAAGCCCAGGAAGCGGCGATAGGGCATGGCGGCAATACCGGCCACAAAGGGCGCGAAGGTTCGGATAACCGGCAAAAAGCGGGCAATGATCACGGTTTTTCCGCCGTGTCGCACATAGAAGCGCCGGGTCGTATCCAGGTGCCGGACATTGAGCAGGCGCCCACCAAAGAGGTGGACACCCCAACGGCGGCCCACCGCGTAATTCACCGCATCACCCAGCACCGCGGCCGTCACCAGCAGACCCAGCAGCCCGGGTGCGCTCATGACGCCCACCCCGGCAAGCGTGCCGCAGATAAAAAGCATGGAGTCGCCCGGCAGGACCGGCATGATCACCAGCCCCGTTTCCGCAAAGAGGATCAGGAACAACAGGGCATAGACCCACGCCCCGTATTCCTGAAGAAGGATGGTCAGGTATTGGTCGAAATGCAGCAGGATCCGCACGAGGTGATGAATGTCCGGCATTATTGGCGCGATCACCCTCTGTAACGCGGATTCATGCGTCTTCCGGCGCGCCGCAGTAGCGCTGATAGTGACGTTCGAACATCTTCTCCAGTTCCACAATCACGGTCTCCGCCGTATCCCCGCCCATCACATGCCTGGACATCAGATTGGAGGTGTCATTGAGCATTGCCTTGGCATCCAGCATGGCATAGCTCTCGCGCAGGCGTTTGATGGCGCCGACGACGGTCTCTCCGTCTTTGGCGGGCAGCAGCTTCGGTTCCTGGGGTGCCACCGCCGGCTCCGGCTGCTGTCGGCTTTTCAGAAAATCCGCGAAGGCCAGTACCTGCTCCTGCTCCGCGCTCCCGAGCTTGCGCAGGACGCGGAGAAAATGACGCTCCCGGCTATTCATACATCCGCTCCGGTATCCACCTTGAGAGAAAACACCCGTGGCTTGCGCTTCTCGGTCATGAGGGACAACTCGCGGACCATGGCGATGATGACCCGGTCCGTGGTTTTCTGCATCTCCGGCCACAACGCCCGCGCCTGTTCCAGAAGTTCACCGATATTCCCGGGGGTTTCGCGGCCTTCTTCCATGAGGATGTCTTCAATCAACCCCGGCTTCATCTCCGGCCGGAACAGCAGTCCCACAACACCGTCCTCCGCGCGGAAGGCAATCCAGCGGCCCTCATCATCCACCACCAGCGGCTTGATGTCTTCCGGCAAGGTCGCCGTCCCCGGAGACCAGACCATGACTCGGGCCCCGTCCACCGCCTGCGCCAACGGGTCGTCACGGCCTGCCTCCGTAGCATGTGCCGTGGTGAAATAGGCGTTATGGTAAGGCTCTGGATGCAGTTCCGCCCCTTCGTACTGTGCCAGCAACAACGCGCCCAGACCGAAGCCGACCACCGGCCGCTTCGCCTTGCGAAAAATAGCGATGGTATTGAGCTCCTGGGTCAGCCATGTGTATCGGTCCGACTCCAGGGGGGACATCGGTCCACCCAACAGGAACAATGCATCAAAGGTCAGGGCATTGCCCGGCAGTTCGCCACTGAGAAAAACCCGGAAGTAACTGAAACCGATGTCGCGTTTCTCCAGTTGACTCTCCACGATGCCCAGGAACTCCGAGTAACTGTGCTGCACGACAGCGAAATGCTTCATGTCAAACCTCCCGACGTACCGGCACTGACAGCATGTCTCTGCTACAGCGATCCTTGGCGAACTCCAGAAATTCATCCATCACCAGACTGCGGAATTTCTGCTTTTGATAGACGAAGGAATAAGGACGGGCCAGCGGCGGATCCAGCGGGCGGGCCAGCAAAGTCCCCAACGCCAGCTCCTTGAGGACAGTCGCCTCAGAAACGACCGCCACCCCCAGCCCGCCTTCCACGGCGCCCTTGACGGCTTCCGGGCTGCCCAGCTCCATGGTGATATTGAGATCGTTGGCATCCACGCCGACCTGATTCAGGTACTCCATGGTCACCTCACGGGTGCCCGATCCTTCTTCACGGGACACGAAGGGATAATCCAGCAATTCCTGCGGCGTCACACTTTCGTGAGTGCCCAGGACATGGTCGGGATGGGCAATCACAATCATGGAGTCCATGCAACACTTGAGGGTGGCGAGGCTCTTGTTGGTTATCAGACCTTCCACCAGCCCCAGATCGATACTGTTATCCTCGATCATGTGAACGATTTTATCCGTATTACCCACATACATACGCACCTGCACATCGGGATACTTCATTTTGAAGTCACCCAGCACCCGGGGCAGCATGTATTCGGCAATGGTCGTGCTGGCACCAATGAACAGATGCCCGCGCAGATCGCCCGTCATTTCCCCCACCCGATTGGACATTTCGCCATAAAGCGAGATGATGCGCTCAGAGTAATCATAAACCACCATACCGGCCTCGGTGAGGCTGATGCGATTATGGGTGCGGTCAAACAAGCGCGTGTTGAACTGTTCTTCCAGCTGCTTGACCTGGAAGGTCACCGCCGGCTGGGTCATATGCAGCGTATCCGCGGCCTTGGTAAAGCTGAGCAGCCTTGCCACCGTATGAAAAACCTGTAAACGCCTGTCTGCCATGGAAATCCTCAAGTCGCCCGCGACTTTTCGCCAGTTTAGGGGTAATATCTGAGCGCTTCAATACAGTATTACGGAGGATACCCCATGCCCAAGGCTTGGGAAAAGCTCGATCTGCAAGGCGCCGGGGTACAGAGTCTACAAATTCGCCTGCAAAAACTCCAGAAGAAATCTCTATGGGGTTATCTGTACTGGTGTTGTTTCCCGGTCGGCGCCCATCGCTTCTACCTGGAACAGCCGTGGGCCTGGGCCTTTCCGCTGGTCAGCGTGGCGATTGTCACACTGGCTTTTCTGGGTCTGACCTGGGAGGCAGTCGGTTTCGCCGTCGCGCTCTGCGTCGCCGCGCTTTGGGATCTCAGCCGTATTGGTCCGTGGATCAGCGCCTACAACAAGGATCTGCGCAAGGCGAGCTGGTTTGCCAGACAAACGCCAGCCGCTCCCGCCGATTACCAGGGGCGCGCGGACACCCGGGAACACCCCATGCTGTGGCAGCGCGAGCTACAGGACTATACCCAAACCAAGGAGAGCGAGCGCGCCGGTCATCCTGCCGCCAATGCGCCTGACAGGAAAGGCTTTGCACCGGGCCAGCGCCGACTTTCTTTCGCGGAACAGGAGCGACTGCTTGCGGAGATGGCGAAATCCGCCAAAAGCACAGCGGCGGAAAATCCACCCGATTCCACCGAAAAGTAAGCGGAAGCCCTTCCCGGCCTGCTACTGCTCCTTTTCAAACATGGCCAGATAACGTTCCTTGGAAAGCGGAAGCTGTCTGGCCACCGCCAGGAAATCAGGGAGATGCAGCGGGGTACTGAGCCCCACCAGAGTGACACCTATGCCGGGCGTGGAGCGCACAAACTGAATGGCGCGCTGCGCGGCATCGGCCAATTCCGGCATGGCTTCCTGCAGGGACGGCACCTCTTCCCGCGCCAGCAGACCTTTACCAAGGGGGTGGCTGGCCATGATGGTCAGCTTGAGCTGGAAAGCCGCCTGGATGGTGGAGCCGATGTTGCCCTGCCCCGTGACCTGACTGAAACGGGTGTAGGCCTCCGGCATCAGCGCGTTGAAAGGCAACTGCACTACCCGCAGATGATGGCGGTTTCCCTGCCCCGCCGCCTTCTCCGCCAGTCCGATGAGGCTGGTCAGAGACTGGAACAGGGTATTATCCGTCTCTACCCGGCAGGCATTGAAGGTGGAAATGCCGTAGTAGCGAATCTTGTTGGCCTGCACCGCCGCTTCGAGCATAGTGAACACATCAGTCAGTTTGCGATACATCTGTTCTTTGCCGATCAAAGGGATATGCACCTCCGGCTGATCCACCAGAAACACATCCAGGGTTCCCAGACCCGTTTGCGCGCGCAACGTATCCAGTTGCCAGGCAATATATTCGGGGCTCAGACAGTGGACCCCCTGGGCCAGGTCCTCCTCTTTGCCCAGCCCCTTGGCCGCCACCTCCTCACGGAAGAATGTCAGCGGATCCTCTGGCCGTCCATCGGGGAAGGTCAGAAAGCCCCCCTTGCCAACCACAAAAAACTCCTCCCGCTGGATACCGGCCGCTATCGCCTTTGCGATACCTACACCTACCGCCCGCCCGGCCCGCCCGAGGCGGTAGTTGGCACCCGTGTCGACGACGTTGATGCCCGACTGCAAGGCCCGCGCCACAATGGCCGCCACCGCGACATCCGTCACGTCGTCCACGCCACCGGGGAAGGTACCGACGCCCAGGGAGGATAGCTTGATGCGGGTGTTCAAAAAGTCACTGAAGTGTTCGTCAGCGAGAGTCCCGGCGAAGCGCGCCACATAGGCTTTGGTACCCGCACTGTTGGCGGCCCCCGGAATCAGTCCATTTTCCGCAGCATTCACGCAGCGTTACTCCTGTTGGCAAAGAGGGGATGGTGGTGCAGCAAAAAATCCAGGCGTTCACGCAACTCGGCACGCACCGGGCCGGGCCGGGCCGCATCTTCCAGACTCAGGAACTGCTGACGATAGTCCGGCGCATCCTCATCGTCCAGTTCCCATTCGACCGCCTGGAGCAATGCTTGCCCGGATGCGGGCAATTCTGCGGGTAACGAGCGACCGCTGAGAATCGCCCAGAGACCGGCCCAGCAGCGCGCCAAAGCAACGGGATGATAACCACCCCCGCCCAGGGCCAGCAGACGCGGACTTTCCGCCGTGATCTGGCGCACGACTTGCCAGAACAAGCCGTTGGAGACCCGAAACTTGCTCAAAGGATCCGGTGCGAGGATATCGGTGCCCGCCTGCAGAACGACGACATCCGGGCTGAAGCGCTGCAGGACACGAGGCCATAACTCCGCAAAAGCCAGCGCATATTCGCTGTCATTCACCTCTTTGGGCAAAGGCAGATTAACCGCCAGCCCTGGCCAGTCGGTGAGCTTGCCGCCCAGAAAGGGATAGGCGTAGTCCGTATCCATGTGCAGGGAGGCCGTCAGCGTGTCCGGATCCTCCACAAAGGCCGCCTCCACCCCGTCACCGTGGTGGGCATCCATGTCCCAGTACAGCACCCGCAGACCGGCGCGGCGCAGACGCTGAATGGCGAGCACCGGATCGTTGAGGTAGCAGAAGCCGCGCGCCTGACCCGGTGCGGCATGGTGCATTCCGCCCGCGGGGCTGAAGGCAGTTACGCCTTCTAGCACGGCTTCCGCCGCGAGCACGCTGGAACCGGTAGCCAGGGAGGGCGTGTCGAAAAAACCGGGGAAATAGGGATTCTCCAGCGTACCCAACTGATAACGCTGACGATCGCTATCCTGTACACCACCACGAAACTGCGCCCGCTCAAAGGCCTGTATGTACTCTTTCGTATGAAAGCCGAAGAGTTCCCGATGGCTCGCCGGGCGGCCCTGCCGGTATTCTTCCGGCGCCATGGCCCCGTAACTGTTGATGAGGTCCAGGGTCAGGGAGACCCGCGGAATCGCCAGGGGATGGTTACTCCCATAACTCGCCCGCCGGTAACGCGCCGCCCCGACGAAAACCGCTGGGCGGGTCGCGGCGATCTGTGGGCGCAGCATTCCCCGCTCGTTCACTCCGCTGGCAACCGTCCGCGCCTCGCCCGTCACGCGCTGTGGCCCCGCAGGCGCAGATAGATCTCCGGTAGACGTGCCGGCAGACTGTCGAGATGGGGCAGCACGAGATAGTGCCCCGGCCCGAAGACCAGCGGCAGGTATTCGCCACCACGCGGGTCCAGGCTGATACAAAAGGCGTGGATACCCAAGTCTTGCGCCTCCTTCACCGCCATGCGCGTATCCTCCTGCAAATAGCGGGGGTCACCGCCGTCATCATAATCGGCGGGACGCCCATCCGACAGAATCAGGAGCAGACGCCGCTGTGCAGGACTCCGCAGCATCAGCCGCGAGCTGTGGCGAATGGCCGCCCCCATGCGTGTCGCCAGCCGCCCGGACAGTCCGCCGAGCAGGGCACGCGCCCGCAGATCGAACCTGTCCGCAAAGCGCTTGATGGGATAGAGCAAGACTTCGTCATGATACTTGCTGGCGAATCCATAGAGTGCAAAGGGATCGCCCACCTCCACCAGCGCCTCGCCAAAGAGGAGCATGGCTGCGCGCAGACGGTCCACCACCCGCACTCCGGAATCTCCCGCCTCTGCCATGATGGAGGTGGAGAGATCGGCAAGGAGCAGAACTGCGGTATCCCGTTGCTGCGGACGTCTTTGCTGGTAGATGCTGGCTTTCGGCGAGCGTCCGGCACGCCGTTCCACCATAAATTGTACCGCAGCCTCCAGATCCGGCTCGTCGCCCTCGTACTGACGGCGGCGCGGTGCCATCCGGGTCGGCTTCTGTGCCTGCAAGGCCTGCTTCAGACGGCGCAGGATACCATCATATGCGGTAGCGATTTCCATTGCCTTGGCTTCGTCATACTCGCGCAGACTACGCTCATGGACCCGCGCCCAGTCTTCCTTATAGCTTTGATGGCGGTAATCCCATTCGCGATAGGCCCAACCGCCCCTGGGCCCTTTGACTCCCCGGCCACGGCCCGTCACCTTCGCGGGCATGGGAATGCCCACCCCGACCCGCCCGCCGGCACCCTGAATATCCTCTGGGGGAATATCCATATCCGGGTCATTCCCTTCGGCCTGCTGCGGAGACTCCCGGGGTTTTTCTTCGTGACCTGCGGCACCCAGCCCACCGCCGCCATCCATTTCCGGCGCATCACTGTCGTGTTTCCGGCGCGGATACACCGGCCGTGCGGCATTGGGCGAATGGCCGGGCAGATAGGCGCTGGCGCGCTCCGCCAAGGTCAGCGGCGGCAGATCCGTGTTCGCATACCACGTCAATGCCGCACGAAAGGCATCCACTACGCCGGCCTGAGGCGTGGTCAGCGCAGCGAGTCCGGCAGACAAACGACCAGCGCGCGCGTCTTCCAGCAGTCGCAGCGCCTCCTCATGGTAATATCTGGCGGGTCCTTCCGGCAGATTGCGGCCACGCGCCGCCCGCACCACCCGCGCCAGATAACCGGGCATTTCCCGCTCCAGCGCCGCATCCACGCGCAAATCTTCACAGAGGTCAAAAATGAGCTGGAAGCGGATCATGTCCTCCCCAAAGCGCGCAAAGAGCGGCCGCCAGGTTATGCGCTGGTCGGGATCCAGGGGTGGATGCTCCATACCGATTTCCGCAAAGAGGGCGCGGATGGCATCCTGCCCGTAGCTGTCGAAGACCAGATGCGCACCGGTGTGGTAGATGGCCAGCAGGGCCTCTTCCCGGTCGGGCATCACTGCCGGCACAAAAAGGCTGCGCCCGTCGGTCTCGAGAAAGCTGCGCCCGCCCTCCAGACTCCAGCTCCCCTCCTCCAGAGGCAGATGCAGCCCGGTCCAGGCCTGGAGCAACAATCCGAAAAGCCGCTTATGGGCCCCCATATGAAAGCCGGGCAGGACCTCCAGCAGAAAGCCACGCGCCTCATCGCTCTCCAGTCGGAACCATGCCTCACCACGCAGCCGCCCCGCCGCCAGCACATCCGCGCCACGCTGCGCCCACTCCGCCACACCATCCAGGCCACAGATGCCGCGCACCTGGATGGCACCCTCCAGATACGTCCCCAAACCCAGACGGCCCCTGGCCAGGGTGTCGGCGGGCGCCAGCAGCGCCCGCAGCCCCTCCGTACCCGCGTTGCCAAACAGAATGGCTGCAGGCACCCGGAAATAGGACGCCGCGCTGTCCACATGCCGGTCAATCCACGTCGCCCCCAAATCGAACCAGAGCGCCTCGCCATCTGCACCCCAGCTCCGGCGCACTGCTCCGGCCTGTTCAAAGAAGCCCACCGCCGCCCGGAACGTGCCACGCTGACTGAGAAAGTGGCGGGCCTGATCCAGCCAGGGGTCCAGTCCTCCAAAGGCCTGCGTCAGATCCGCCGTTGCATGGAAAAACGCCTTGCCTGCCTCCCGGTCATAAAAAAACAGGTCACGGCCGGTCTCCAGATAGCGCAGGACGGCGGTCTCACCTAGCGATGTGACGGCGGGCAAGGCCGCCCGCGCATCCCGACCAGCCACGAAACTGATGGCCGCCAGGTGGTCGAGGATATCCTCCGTCGCCGCCGACATGGTCGTTCCTTAGCCCTGTTCCGGGAAGAAGGTCCGGAAAATCTCCAGCAGCGCCTCGGCCAATTCCGGATCGTCCGTCTGCGGATGGATGATCGCCACCACACAGGCCTCCAGCGCGTCCAGACCCGCCATCATCAATGCCCCGGCATAGATCAGCGCCCGGGTCGAGGTGACTTCCTGCAACCCCTGCTCCTTCAGGTTCCGCGCCTTGCCCGCCGCCGCCACCAGCGCCTTCGCCCGGCCCTCATCCACGCCCGCCTCTTTCATCACGATACGGGTTTCCACATCGGCCGGCGGATAATTGAAGTTCATGCCCACGAATCGCTGTTTGGTCGACGGCTTGAGATCCTTCAATACCGTCTGATAGCCGGGATTATAAGAAATCACCAGCATGAAATCGCGATGCGCCGTGATCTCGATGCCGAGCTTCTCGATGGGCAGATGACGGCGATGGTCGGTCAGCGGATGGATGACGACCGTCGTATCGGTACGTGCTTCGACGATCTCGTCCAGGTAGCAGATGGCCCCCTCCCGCACCGCCCTGGTCAGCGGACCGTCCTGCCAGACCGTTTCGTTGCCTTCGATCAGAAAGCGACCGATCAGGTCCGAACTGGTCAGATCCTCGTGGCAGGCCACGGTCACCAGCGGCCGCTTCAGGCGCCACGCCATGTGCTCCAGAAAACGGGTCTTGCCGCAACCCGTCGGCCCCTTGAGCATGACCGGCAGACGCCGGTCCCAGGCCGCCAGGAACACCCTGACCTCATTTGCCACCGGCTGATAAAAAGGCTCATCGATGAGCACGCGCAAGCCGTCACTCTCTGCCATTTTCGCCTCACTCATACATCGTCCCCGCTGTTTTGCTCGACATGACTGCGCAGATAAAGGCAGATATGGCGCAGGGTATGGATCACCATGCGCTCCGGCTGCGCGGGCAGCGCGTCGGCACGCCCCGCCTTCAGGCAATTCTGGTAAAAAACCAATTCACGACAATTATCGCGGATGGTGTTCCAGTGAGGGGCGCCCTTCACCAGCACCTTCCACAATTCCAGCAAATCCGCATCATGGGCATAAGGCTTGTGCTCCGCAGCCAGCATGATGCGCAGCATGGCGGATGCCTCCGCCACCCCAGCCGCCACCAGTTCCGGCAAGGGCATCCCCGCACTCTGCTGCCCCGCCAGGGCGTCAATGCGCCCCTGCGCCCCGTCTAATGCGCTTATCAACCCGTTTGGTTCTGTCATCGTCACTCCTGCAGGATTTTTCGATCGCGCCCGCTACCACTCCGGGCGGTTTTCGTCTAGGATAAAAGAGTTTTAACTGCATGCATGTACAATTCATTTTATAGCGTGATTAAGAAGGGGCTACCATGAGTACGAATCTGATCAAAATGGTCAAACTCAACAACCTGCAATACAATGCCAACCGCGATCCGCAGGTTTATCGCCGCGTCGCCGGTCATCCTTTCCGGATTCAGGCCATGCTCGAAGGCAAGGGAACGGCAAAGATCAGCGTCATCTGCGAAGGCAAGACCATGAAGGAAACCAGCATCGAACTGCCCGGTATTTTCTCCTACGAAATCACCTTCAAGGACGCCGGCATCCGTATCGCCACCCTGAGCGTCAGCGTGGACGGTCAGAGCGAAAGCCGCGACCTGATGCTCAGCACCGAAGCCCACGCCAAAGTAGGCTGACACTGCGCAGCAGACCATCCCCATCGGCGTTTCGGCCGATGGGCGGTCTACCCCTCACCAGCCAAACTGGGCAAAAAATTCCGGCAGACGCTGCAAACCCGTATCCCGGTCAAAAAAGCGATCCGCCCGTGCCGAACGCGCCGCGTCCCGCCGCTCCTGACTTCCACCCAGACAGAATATCGCAATATTCAACTGGTATTCCCGCCGCAAGGTATCGATCAATTCAATGGGGTCCTCGATCCTTGGATCATCATCCAGACTGAGCAGCATGAAACGATGCAGCAGCACTTCCTGCCAATCGCCGAGGCCATCCAGGTCCGTAGCCTCCGTCATTCCCCAGCCTTCGGGCGTCGCCGCCACCACGGCCGCCCGTAATTCGGGATCGCCCGCCATAAGAATAAAGCGCTTGCGCATCCGGTCACTGATACTCGGCACCAGGCCACCTCCCTTGCATGAATTCAGGATATCCGTAGCAGGCACGACGGATTCAATCCGTCCAGACCGCCGTCTCCGATAGTCTTTCGCCCCAGAGCGCGGCCCCGGCGCCGGCCATTTCCCGCAAGCGTTCGTCAAACCTCTCCGAACCGGGCTGCAGGCCGGTCAGCGTATCCCCCTGCCCTGCCGACCAGGCAGAACCAGCGATGCGCCGAAAGGTGCCGTTTTCCGTCCACACCCGCAGCCAGTGGCCATCAGGCCAGTGTTGTTCCGTCAGGAAAGCCCCCGCCTTGAGCTTGATCCCGGCAGGCACCCGACGACGGACCGGCTGCTCCCAGTCCACATCTTCCAGCTCCACCTGCGTCATGGCACGTCTTTCAGCCTCTGTAGGCCTTGTTACGACAACGTCCCAGCCTGCCGCACGGAGCAGCGCCGGGCAGGCATCCAGCACCACTTCCGGGCCCACCACGCGGCCCAGCAACCGCGACCAGCTACATAAGTCCTCCTCCAGCGCCGCCTTCAGCCATGCGCGAAAACCCGCCGAAGGGGCAGCCACGCAATCCGCAAAAGATGTCCACTGGGCCTCCAGGATAAAGCTGCCACCCAGCACCAGACTATGCCCGATGGAAGCCGCCCCGGTGCCCCCGATCTTGCGCCCCCGGCACCAGAAGTCCTGCCCACCCCGCACCTCCGCCTCCAGGCCAAAATGGGCGTGTACGGCAAGCACCCAGGGGGCAATCCGGTCAAACAACTCCGGTGCGCGGCGGACTCCCGCCGCGGCGGGGAAAATGAAGAAGTAATTCAGCTGGCCGGGGTCCACCCACACCACGCCACCCCCCAGGGGCCGCCGCAACACCGGGATGTCCAGTTGCTCGCAAGCCCGCCGGTCCAGTTCCGCGCCCGGCCCCTGGGCGGCGCCCAGACTCAGATGGGCGTCGGACTGCGCCAGCAACAGAATGGGCATGTCCTGCTCCCCCTGCGCCTCCGCCAGGCCGGCATAGGCGCGATGCAGCGCCTCCGGACCGAGTTTCCCCAGATGGAGCAGACGAATGGACGCCACTTACCTATCCGTTCTGTGAAATTTCGCCCTGCGCTTCCTGATCTTTCGGCCGATAAAAGGATGAGAAATAGAAGTCGCGCTCATTGAGGGCCTGGTGCCAGCGCGCCCGCTCTTCCACGCCCGCCTGCATGATCCCAGCCATGGCCATGGACTGCTCGCTGTCGAGAATCAGGATGCCGTCCTGCAAGTCTTCATCCAGATCAATAAAATGTGCCGCCAATCCCTGCGGCTCCTGGATATGCACCAGAAAAGACTTGCAGGAGGGATCCTCCGGGTCCAGCGGCGTCATCACCAGCCGCCCCAGATAAGCCATCCGCGCCAGTTGATTGAAACGGGGGATCTCCAGCTTCTTCCCCATCTTGTACTTCTTCAGCTCATTTTTCAGACTGCTCACATCGGTAATCGGTATCGACTTCATGACAATCCCTAGCAATATGGTCGGCTATATATTCCCCCAAAACCTCATCCCCATGCAAGGCGCCCACAAAAAAGGGAGACGGTCGCCCGTCTCCCTCATAACCCGAGGAGGGATGTATCAGATATATCAGAAGTCGTAACCGACCTGAATACCGTAGGAGTTTTCGTACATGGTGGCACTGGCAGGCATAGGACCACCGAAGGGGGAAGAACCGGCCGGACCCGTATTGGTATTGGAGAACTCGTGCATGTAGGCTTCCGTCAGCTTCCAGCCCATGCCCAGCTTTTGCGTGGCGCCAAAGGTGATGGCATTCTGCACGATGGCCGGGAAGATCAGATTGGAGGCGATGGTGTTGTTGCTGATGGGATTGGAACCCCAGGTATAACCGGCACGTACCTGCAACCAGTTGTTCACGTCATACTGGGTACCGAAGTTGGCCACCCACTGGTTGCTCCAGTGCATGGGGAGTGCAATGGAGGACAATCCTCCCACTGCTGCGCCACCCTGATATGCCGTCCATGGTCCAAAAATGGTGAAATTGTTCATGGTATTGTGCCAGTTGATCCATTGTCCCTCGATGCTGACCAACCACTGCCGGATGGGACGAATCGCGAGACCCAGGGCGATCTGCTGAGGATAGTTGAGGTGCCCACTATACTGGCCAGGTGCTCCGATCACGCCATTACCCGTCGCCGGGCTCACCTGGTTCTGCAAACCTGCTTGCCAGGTCATGGGGGTGAACAGGATGGGTGATTTATAGGTCGCACCCAATGTCACCATGTGATTCACCTTATACAACACGCCCAAGGTCGCGCCGACGCCATAGGCCCAACTCGGGGTGGCCAGATTGAGTCCACCCTGCTGCGGCATCATTTGCGTTATGGGGCCATTCGGACCAACACCTACGACAACAGGGGCGTTCTGGGAAAATGTTTGCTGAAAAGAACCCTGCTCCGCCGCAATATTCAACGATGCGCCGACGGAGAGACGATCATTTGCCTTCCACGCAACGGACGGCGCCATCTGCATGAAGGTGATACTGCTATAGGCCTGCGCGTAACCGGCGGGACCCAAATTCTGCAGATAATTGACACCCAGACCAGAAGTGCCGTAAACGCCGCCACCGAATACCCAGTTCTTGGCAAAGGCCGGGGCCACCCAGCCGATGGCCGGAACACCGTAGACATTGCTATGGCTGCCGATCTCGCCAAAACCCAGATTCGTCTTGCGGACCGGGTTGAAAATCTCCGCCGAGAATGCCGCCTGCGGCGTCATCAATGCCAATCCGGCCGGGTTGCTCATAGCCGCAGACAAGGGATCATCCGGAGCCGCAACAACGGCGCCCGCCATACCCACGGCATACTGCCCGATACCGATCAACTGATAACCATCTGTAGCAAACGCACTGGCCGACAGGCCCATCGCCAACGTCGCGCCGACCGCAATCCCTAAGATCCGTGATTTTTTCATGTAATTTCTCCGCCCCTGTTTGTATCGCTGATGACACGTTGATTGTGTCGGAACGGAAACAGTGTTGCAAGATATTGTATCCGTAAATTTTTTAATCGGTTTATCAAGCCGTAAAATATTGGTTTATTAGCAACAATAAATATTATTGGAATTTACTGTCGCGTGACTGATAAAAAAAGGGGCCGGGGCCCCTTTTCCGCACCTCGCCCGTTTTATCCGGGAAACCGCAAGTCCTGCAACCGCATCTGGCGACGCACGATTTCCACATCTTCCCTGTTCAACGCAAAGGGGAAGGAGCGGATGTCCGAAGGCGAGGAATCCCCATAAGGCCGATTACAGGCGCTGACTTCTTCATCATCCTTCCCTGGGCAGCCGGAGGTCTGGAAGGGCTTACCCGAGTCGATGATATCTTCCAACTCCGCCTGGGGATAACCGAAACTCAGTACGCGACCATACTGATCAAACTCCATATCCTCATAGCGGCCACCCGCATAATCGATGAGGAAGCGGCCCAACTGCACCCGGCGCCAATGGTCCTGGGGCACGGCGTCCCAATCCTCCATCATGGAGCCTTTCTCGGGGAAGAAGGCAAACATGTGGTTATGGCCACCCATGTCTTTCATCTTCTGACAAACGGCGAGGATTTCCTGCTCGGTCTCGCCCATGCCGCAGATCAGATGCGCACCGAATTTTTCGGGGCCATAAATCTCTGCCGCCCATTCGATGGTCTGCCAGTACTTGTCCCAGGAATGGGGGCTCTGCACCGTCTTGCCACGGGTACGCTCGAAGATTTCCGGCGTCACCGCATCCAGGGCGACGGTAAAGATATCCGCGCCCATCGCCTTGAGGTCGATGAGATCCTGCTTGTCCATGGTGGTCGGGTTGGAGAGAATGGAAGCGGGGATATGGGGCGCCACCTCCATCCAGCGCTTCAGCATGACTTGGGTATCATGGTCTGAATCGGGGTGGGTGATCATACTGATGCACATACGCTGGAACTGACCCTTGTCGCTGTTCTTGGCGATACGTTCGAGCATTTCATCCACGCGCACCGTCGGCCAGTCCACCCGGATGAAGTTGCGGTCGGCGTAATCGCGGCTCTCTTCCCGATGCCGGGCCAGACCGCAGTAGGTGCAGTTGGCACGACAGCCTTCCGGGTAGGTCATCAGCAGATTCAGACAATTCGTACAGGAGGTGCGGTGCATCACCCCAGGCACCAGACCCAGCGTAATCGCCGCCGCGGTGCTGAGCTGCACATATTCAGGTGACCGCATCGTTGGCGTTTTGACGAAATAATCCGGGCGATAAAAGTTCAAGGGCTGAGAATTTTCTTGGGCTACCGCACTCATGGAAGTTCCTCCTGTCATTCCGCCTCAGGCGGCGTAGTATTCATCAAAGGCGATCCAGCCGGATCGCATCACCCTGTCTTCCTGGGCCGCAGGCTGTCGCCACACGGCTTCCAAAGATTTTCTTCGCTGCACGGCCCGCGCCAAGGCCGGACCAAACTGATCCTGCATATCTTCTGCGTAGCTCTCCAACGCGTCCCCGTCGCCCGCCAGATAACCAGCAGCGGCCAATCCTGCGCCTTCACCACTGATCACCGCAGCGGGGATACCCGCCCCCGTGATGGGATGGGTAAGCCCCGCAGCGTCCCCGATAAGCACCACGTTGCCATGCACCATCGGTCGAATGCCACCCACGGGAATCGCGCCACCGGTACGCCCGAGGACGGCTTCGCCGATGATGCCACGCGCCACCATCTGCCGATGCAACTGCTCCAGCGGCAATTTAAGGTTGTTCTCAAAATGCCGATCCGCACCCAAGCCGAGATTGGCCACCGGCCCACGGGGAAACAACCAGCCATAGCCTCCCGGAAAAGCATCCGAAAGAAAAATATCCGTATCCGCATAGGGACGCAGCAATGGCACCGTATATTGACGGGTATAAACGACCTCTTGATGCGGCAACCCCACGGCCTCCGCCACCAGACTGTGTGGCCCGTCGGCGCCGATCAGCAGGCGGGGGCGCACGGTGAATGCTTCTCCGGTGCCGCGCCGCAGGCGGGCCACTTCGCCATCCCAGGCGAGGAATTGGCAACGCGTTTCAAGCTGAGCACCGGCTGCCTGCGCCAGCTTTGCCAGTCCCTGGTCGAAACGTGCCCGGTCAATCATGATGCCAGGGAAAACGCTGTGATGCTGCAACCCGGAGGGCAGCACCGTCAACATCCCTGCCACGTCCTGCACCCGCGAATCCGTTTCATGCACCGTACGCAAGAGCGGCATGGGGACAAACTCGGCGCATTGCACCGGGACCCCGACCTCGGCGCGGCGATCCACACAGATCACCGCAAGGCCTTTGCCCGCAGCGGCACGCGCTGCCGCCGCGCCGGCCGGACCGGCGCCAATCACCAGTACATCCATGGCTAAAGGGTTCACGCGTCTTTTGCCGCCATCCGCAATACCGTCGCGAAATGCTCCGGCTGTAAGCCGAAGCCATCGACAGCCTGCTTCTCGAACAATCCCTCGATAACACCGTCCACGTCGTTCAGATGGACATTACGCAGCGCCGCCTCCAGATCGACGATAGCGCGCCGGGGCTGGACAAAATAATCACCGCTGAAGTGAACCTGCCGCACTCGGTTCCCATAACTATCCCAGAGCATTTCTGCTTGCAGCGTGCCACCGGGGGCGCGCAAGGTCGCTTTACGCAGCGGCATATCGTCGCGCGCGCGGCGGTTGATGCCAAGCCAGTCCGCGTCACGCACCTCCGCCAATGCCTCCGGCAACAGCGCGGCCACGGCATCCGGCAGGTCGCCCCGGACGAAAGACAGCCCCAAATGCGCGCGGAAACCATCCAGTAAGGCCTTCTGTACCGCCGTCAACTCCGGCGCTTTACCCAACAAGGCCTTCAAGCTGGTCACCCGTTCCGCCACCGAAGAGATGGCATGGGCATTCAGTTTCTCCAGCGGCACCCGCAGTACGCGCAACATCCGCGGAATATCCAGATCGACCAGCACCGTCCCCTGAAAGAGCAGCACATTGCCATCCATAATCCCGCCGGTACCCGAAATTTTCCGCCCTTCCACCTCGATGTCGTTGCGCGGGCGAAACCGTGCGCTCACCCCAAGAAGCGATAAGCCAGCCGCCGCCGCTTCACAGATTCTCTGCGACAGCGAGGCCATATCGCCCTGGGGTAGCGCGTCCCGCCGACAAACCAGTTCCCAGCCTATCTGGGTGGGATCAAAAATCAGTGCGCCGCCGCCGGTAAGACGACGCTGCACGGCGATCCCCTGCTCACGACAGAACTCCAGGTTGAGTTCCTGCTCCGGTGATTGGTGATAACCGACCAGCGCGGATTCCTCAAAGCGCAGGAAACGGAAAATGCTGGGAATCTGTCCTTCGGACATTGCCAGGAGCAACGTCTTGTCCAAGGCCATATTTTCGTCGGCCGGGCGCACGCCCGTATCGACCACGAGCCAGTCCTTGGCGTTATACGTTGTCATAACGTAGGCAACCGGACGAACGTGAGTCCCAGAAGAAACAATGCAGTCTCAGGCCGTAAACACAATCGGGATATCCCGCAGTTGTGGGCGACGTTTCGGCGCGGCGGGGACATAATCCAGAGGCACAGTGGTCGTCTCGTCACCGAGCGCCAGGACTTCTTCACCGACAATCATGGAGCAGCAGGACGGTGTCACAAAGACATCCCGTTCCAGGTGCTTGGCGAGGGCCAGCATGCCATCAGAGGGGAAGGCCACCCCGTTCAGTCCCGCCATGACCGCATAGGTATCGGTGATGGAACGATGCACCCCGGAAGGCCGTGCGCAGCCCAGCAATACCGGTGTTTCCGGCAGCGCAGCCCGCGCATCCATAAAGAATTTACCAATTTCATCCGCCGCTGGCGTCGCGAAAGGCCGGCTCGAAGCGGCATACTGCGGCATGATCACCACCAGCACCAGGGCACTGGGCAGATGCCGCTGGATAATTTCAAGAGCGTTCCACTCACCGAGCAATTCACCGTAATGCAGCCCGATGACGATATGCGGCACCACTTTCATCCTGGTGGCCACCAATGCCTCCAGCGCCGCCTCAAAATCATCCACCGAACGGCGCAAATGGTAGACCTGGTTGATGGTGTCCTGGGCACCGATCACATCCATCATGGCCACATCGACACCCGCATCCTCCATCCCACGCGCGAACTCCGGGGTGGCGATACCCGTATGCATGGCGATCTGTAAATTCGGATAGCGATCCTTGATCTTGCGCACCGTCGGGAAATAGGGTTCATAGTGGACCACGTTCTGATGGTCCGAACCTCCTGAAAGCAGCAGCCCACGGCCCCCATCCAGGACGATCCGGTCCACCAGACGATCCAGTTCTTCCGGCGTGCGCACCGGAATCATCGGCTCCAGAATCTTCGCCTTACAGTGGTCACACTGCAACTTGCAATCACCACCGGTGATGGATATGGCCGGAAAAGCATTCTTCCCGCAGGCGGAAACTTCGGACGTTTCATGGTGCTTGAAAGAAGGCGTATAGAAATTGATACGACCCACCTGACTACCGGACAGACCGGACCACCGTTCGCGCATAGAGTCCACCAGATCCGCATTGAGGACCAGATCCTCCAAAGCCTCTACTTGCGCAACAGCGTTCAACCATGGGTTCATATGAATTTCCATCCTTTATGCAGAGAGAAAGCCGGACGGCCGCGAAATGCGGCCGTCTTCCTGAATCATGACGGATTGCACCAATCAGCAGCCGCCAAAACCATCAGCCGTCATCTTTGCTTCGAATGCCGCCAAAGCATCGGCGCCGGTCTTCAGTTCACCGGCATCGCCTGCAAAATCAGCGGGCGTCAGCTTGGCAATCCAGCCGCTTCCATAGGGATCCTTGTTGATGAGGCCCGGCTCCTTGGCCACATCGTCATTGCTCGACACCACCGTACCGCTGACGGGACTCTTCAACGGGCCAACCCACTTGCCGGACTCCACCGTTGCTGCGGACTTGTCCTTCTTGATCTCCTTGCCAGCGCCCTTGGGTGTATAGGAAACGATCTGTCCAGCCAACGCACAGGCATAGGAGGTCATGCCGATGGTCACAGTGCCATCGTCTTCCTTGCGCAGCCACACGTTATTCTCGACGTTGTACAGCAGATCTTCGGGGATTTCACAGC
>JAMCRJ010000005.1 GCA_023381645.1 Gammaproteobacteria bacterium | reverse complement strand
TAAGAGTTCCCTCGCGCGGTGCTGGAAGTCCTGCGCGAGCCATTGGAATCCGGAGAAATCCATATCGCCAGGGCGGCGCGGCGAGCCACATTTCCGGCCCGGTTTCAATTGGTCGCGGCGATGAATCCCTGTCCCTGCGGCCATCTCGGCGATCCACAGCAGGTGTGCCGCTGCACGCCCGCGCAGATCAGTCAGTACCGCAACCGCCTCTCCGGCCCTCTGCTGGACCGCATCGACATCCAGATGGAAGTGCCCGCCCTGCCGGTGAGCGCCCTGCAAGGGGCGACACTGGGTGAAAGCTCCACCTACTGGCGGGAACGTGTTGCCCAGGCCGTTGAGTGCCAGTGGCAACGTCAGCGCATGCGCAACGCACAACTCCAGGGCGAACTTCTGGACCGCTTTTGTGCACTGGACAGCGCAGGCATCCGCCTGCTCAGTCGTGCCACCGAGGCTCTGCACCTTTCGGCACGGGGTTACCATCGGGTACTGCGCGTCGCTCGCAGCGTTGCCGATCTGGAAGGGAGCGAGTCCATCCTCCCCCGGCATCTGGCGGAAGCGGTTCAGTATCGGCGTATGGCGCAGTCGCTGGCCCCATGATCGGTCGGAGCGAAAGTTGCCGGCTTATACAGTTGGGAGCGGCCGCCCTGGTCCGCGTGGCTACCGGCCTGGTCCGCCGCCGAACCTGCCGGTGATGGCGCTGCTGTCTCGGCTCTCGCGATGGCCGCCATTCGGGAAAAGTACGCCGCCGCGCGTTGCGGATTTTCCGGAACACCCAGACCCTTCTCATACGCCAGCCCCATATCGAAGTCCGCCCGGGCGCTGCCGAGCCGGGCTGCCCGGCGATACCAGTGCAGGGCCTCTGGCCAGCCTTTGACGACGGTGCTTTCCTGACGGGTAATCAGGGGAGAGTAGAGGGTGCCAAGATAAAAAGCCGCTTCGGCATTCTGCGATACCGCTGCCCGCTGCAGACGCGCCAGCGCAGTGGGGTCCTGCTCAGCCTGGTTACGCAGGGACTCCAGACCGTGCGCCTGGACGGCAAGGGGCCACAGGCCCGCCGTCATCAGAACTATTGCGCGCAGAAACATCGGCTCTCCTCCGCCCCCGCTCAAGGCGTTATCATCCCGCATGCTCCCGGGTGGCATGAAACACAATTTGCGGCCAGCGCTCCATGGTGAGGTCCAGGTTAACGCGGGAAGGTGCCAGGTAGGCGAGGCGATTCCCCGCATCTTCCGCAAGCTGCTCTTCATGCTTTCGGGTAAATTCGGCGAGTATTTTTGAATCATCACACTGAATCCATCGCGCCGTCTGCACCGTCACCGCCTCAAAAATCGCGTCCACGGTATATTCGGTTTTCAGCCGTTCCGCCACCACATCAAATTGCAGTACGCCCACCGCACCCAGGATCATATCCCCGCCGTGCAGCGGTTTGAAGACCTGGGTAGCGCCTTCTTCCGCCAGTTGCTGCAAACCTTTTTGCAGTTGCTTGGCCTTGAGCGGGTTCCGCAGGCGCACCTTGCGGAACAGCTCCGGCGCGAAGTAAGGAATCCCGGTGAACTGCAACACTTCGCCCTGACTGAAACTGTCACCGATCTGAATGCTGCCATGATTATGCAGGCCGATGATGTCACCCGCAAAGGCCTCCTCCACCAGTTCACGCTCCTGAGCCAGGAAAGTAATAGGATTATGCACCTGGATATCCCGCCCCAGACGCAACTGTCTGATCTTCATACCCCGTTTGAAATGCCCGGAGCAGATCCGGAGAAAGGCCACCCGATCGCGGTGCTGAGGGTCCATATTCGCCTGAATCTTGAATACAAAACCACTGAAAGCCTCTTCTTCGGGCATCACGGTCCGACCGGTAGTAGGACGGGGGCGCGGCGAAGGTGCCCAGTCGATAAGCGCCCCCAACAATTCCCGCACCCCGAAGTTGTTGATGGCGGAGCCGAAAAACACCGGTGTCTGCTGTCCCTCCAGAAACTCCTCCAGCGAGAAGGGGTGGGAGGCGCCACGCAGTAATTCCACCTGTTCCCGCAACTCGGGCATTTCTTCGGGAAAGCGGCGGTCCAGCTCGGGATTTCCGATCCCTGCAATCCGCTCCACCGCCTGCTCCCGGGTCTCCTCCCCCGCAGCGAAGACCAGCACTTCATCGCGTAGCAGGTGATACACCCCGCGGAAACGCTTGCCCATGCCGATGGGCCAGGTGACGGGTGCACACCGAATGCCCAGCACCGATTCTACCTCATCCAGCAATTCCGTCGGGTCACGGCTTTCGCGGTCGAACTTGTTCATAAAGGTGATGATGGGGGTATCGCGCAGACGGCAGACCTCCAGCAGCTTGATGGTCTGCGCCTCGACTCCGTTACCACCATCGATCACCATCAATGCCGAATCTACGGCTGTCAGCACCCGGTAGGTGTCTTCGGAAAAGTCCTGATGACCCGGTGTGTCCAGCAAATTGATGACGTGCTCATCATACTCGAACTGCATGACCGAACTGGCCACCGAAATGCCTCGGCTCTTTTCAATGGCCATCCAGTCGCTGGTCGCGTGACGACTGCTTTTGCGCGCTTTGACCGTCCCCGCGAGCTGAATGGCACCCCCGAAGAGCAGGAGCTTTTCGGTAAGCGTCGTCTTACCGGCATCGGGGTGGGAGATGATGGCGAAGGTACGGCGACGCCGAATGGCGTCGGTAAAAGCATTGGCCGGAGCCGCAGCAACAGGGGATAACGACATAAACGGTCAACCTTCCTTGAGTTGGTTTGGAGACGGCAGGAGCGACAGGGACAAGACCAGCGCATCCTCCCGACCTTCTCCATTTCGATAATAGTTCAGACGCACCCCGATTTCATGAAATCCTTGGGAACGGTACAGATCCTGCGCACCCGCATTGGACACGCGCACTTCCAGAAAAACCCTTTGCGCACCCAGTTGCCCGGCGCGGCAGAGGAGATGTTGCAGCATCCGCCGCCCGAAACCGCGCCGCCGCAGGGCGGTCGCCACACCGAGGTTCAGGATATGTGCCTCGGCCGCGCCCGTGGACAGGACGCCAAAGGCCCCCAGCACACCATCATCGTTTTCCATGATCCAGGCATCATAACCCGCTTGCAGGCATTCGCGGAAAACACCCCGCGTCCATGGCCCCGGGGAGATTTGCGACTCCAGCGCCGCTACCGCGTCCAGATCATCCGCCTGCATGGGGCGCAGATTCATGTTACGTTCCCCCTGACAGGGAGGGGCGGATATAGTGCGGCTCCAACAGCGCCGGGGGAATACCCTGGTCTCCCGCCTGACAGCGCGCCTGGGCAAGGCGCAATACAGCTCCGGCACGGGGAAAACTGTCGCCGCTCCAGCCCAGTATTCCTGGGCCCTGCCAGCGGGCATGATAAGCGTGCCAACCCGTACCGAGCCCCCACCACTGCCCCTCATCCGGCCAATCCACGGCCTCAGGTGCACAGACTTTTTCGGCGCCCCTTAACCGGGGAATCCCTTGCGCGTCCTGACCGAACACCCCGGTGTAGACTTCTCCTTTGCGTGCATCCAGCGCCGCGAGCACCAGCGGTTGGGGTGCCGTCGCCGCCAGTGCCTGCAGACTGGAAACGGGATAGACCGGCAACCCGCGTGCCATAGCCAGTGCCTGCGCCGTACTGACACCGATGCGCACCCCGGTGAAGCCTCCCGGACCTACGCCACAAGCGATGGCCCCTATGTCGGCGAGGGTCATGCCGGCGCGATCCAGCACCCGCTGAATCATGGGGAGCAGCAACTGGCTGTGGGCATTGACCGCCACAATAAACGCTTCGACCACTCCGGCCGAGGTGCTGACGGCCACTGAGCAGGCCTCGGTAGCCGTATCCATAGCCAGAAAGCGCGGCAATGACATCAGGCTTCTCCCCGCCAGAACGCACGGATCGCGTCGAGGCTGGAGACACGCCGCATAGGCGGCAGACTGTCGAGGAAAATGCGCCCGTAACCCTTGCTGCGCAAGCGGGGGTCGCAGAGCATCAGCACACCGCGATCCATCTCCGAGCGAATCAGGCGCCCCACACCCTGGCGCAGGGCAATCACCGCCTGAGGAATCTGTAACTCGCGGAAGGGTTCACCGCCCGCCGCCTGACACTGCTCCGTGCGGGCCCGCAGAATCGGATCCGAGGGATTGGCAAAGGGCAATTTGTCGATGATGACACAGGAGAGGGCCTCGCCCTGCACGTCCACCCCCTCCCAGAAACTCGCCGCCCCAAGCAGCACTGCGTTACCCAGGCTGCGAAAACGGTCCAGAAGACGGGGTCGCGGCATGCTCCCCTGCACCAGAATAGGGAAGGACAGCCGCTGCGGCAGGGATGCTGCCGCCTCCTGCAAAGCCCGGTGGCTGGTGAAGAGAAAAAAGGTCCGTCCGCCACTGGCCTCGATGACTGGCGCCGCGGCGTCCAAGCAGGCCCGGGTATAGGAAGGATGACCGGGCTCCGGCATCAGGGGCGGCAGGTAAAGCAGGGATTGCCGCGCATAATCAAAGGGCGAGGCTGCCGTAAGGGTGCTCACCGCCGTCAGACCCAGAGCACGTTCGGTACTGGCGAAACTGTCACCTACCCGCAAGGTCGCACTGGTGAGAATGACACTTTCCACCGGTTCCAGCAGGTGCCGCTGCAGGGGCGCCGCCACATCCAGCGGGGTAGCATGGAGCTGCAGCGTGCGTGCTTTCTTCTCCTGCCAGAACACCATGTTCGGGGCGTTGTGCGCGGCAAAAAAATCTACCGTCGCCAGCAGCACCACCCCGCGCGCCGCACATTGTTCCAGGCCCTTGCCGCGCGCTGCCGCAGCACTCAGTGCCTGACCCAGTTCGACCACCGCCTGCCGCAAACGGGCGAAGGCAGCGCCTTCCGCACTATCGGAATTCAAAGCCCAGGAGCCACGCTCATCACCCGGACCCAGAGCCGTCCGCCACGCCGTCGTCTGCGTTTCCACCTGTGCGGCTGCTGCAAGCAAACTCTCGTCATCCCCCGCTTCGGCCAGAGTTTCGGCGCGGCTATCCCGCCCCCAGTCCCAGAGCTGATGGCTGCTCAGGTGCTGGCCGAAATAACGCCCGGCCAGATCCAGCACTTGATGGGCCTCATCCAGCACCATGGCATCGACTCGCGGCAACAGGTCCCCCATACCGTTGGCCTTCAACGCCAGGTCGGAAAAAAGCAGATGATGATTCACCACCAGAATCTCCGCCTCCTGAGCCTGGCGCCGCGCCTCGATGACATGGCAGCGCCCATATTCTGGGCATTCACTACCAGGACAGTTGTCCCGGGTCGAGGTTACCAGAGGCCAAACCGGCGAATCTTCGGGTACCGAAGTCAGTTCACTGACGTCGCCCTCCCGCGTCCGCCCCGCCCAGTCGGCCACCCGCGCCAGAGGTGCCACCAAGGCTGGCGCCACGCCCTCGGCACTGAAGCGTTGCAGACGATGCCGGCAGAGATAGTTGGCTCGCCCCTTGAGGCGACTCACGCGCAATGGCTTTCCCGTCGCCTGCAACAGCAGCGGGATATCCTTCTCCAGGATCTGATCCTGCAGCGCCTTGCTGCCAGTAGAAACCAGCACCTTGCGCCCGGAAAGCATGGCGGGCAGGAGATAAGCGAAGGTTTTACCGGTACCCGTCCCCGCCTCGATCAGCGCCACCCCCCCGTCGCGCAGGGTATGGGCCACCTGCGCGGCCATAGCCTGTTGCTGCTCCCGTGCCCTGAATTGCGGCAACGCCTGCGCCAACGCGCCAGTCTCCCCCAACAGCACAGACCAGTCCTGGTCTCCCCCAGTCACGCCCGACACCTCATCGCTGCTCCCGTTTTATCGTCAGTCCTGCTATTTTTACACAAATCATGGGGAAAGAGGGCATTCATGTATAAACGGCGTGCACGCATCCTGTTCTGGCATCCGACCGATCCGGCGAAGGCGCGCCATGCCGCGACGCTGGCGGAATCCCTGGGCGCCGGCTGGCTGGAGGCGAGGGCGGAGGAAACCGACCACGACTGGCCCGATCTACTCATCGCCCTCGACTGCCACGCCGCACCGCCCATTTTCCGCGCCGCGCATACCCAGTGCAAATGCTGGCCCCTGGTGGCCCAGGACATCTGGGAGGACGCCGTGCGCAAACGCATCCTCGGCATTATCGGCGGCCTGCATTTGCTCGCCCGCATGGATCGGAGCGGGGCACCCTCCGGCGCAGCCGGGCCCCTTGACAAAACTCCGGCGCCGGACCGAACCTAAAAACAGGATCATATCGTATGGATTATAAAAATCCTTTTTAGACCTTCACAATCATTCATCGTCAGAAAGCTGTCTCTTGATCCAGCAAAGGAGAGCACCATGGAAATCATCCACAAAGACGACCAAAGCATCACCATCCGCTTCGACAAAAAGGATATTGCCAAAATAGTCGAACCCATTATCAAAAATGCCGCGGGCTTTGCCAAAGATACGCTGGATGTGGCCTATCTGTTGGCCCAACAGGATTACCGGATCGTGGACCATTTCAAACAACCACCCCATGTCTTTGACTAAAGGAAGCCGCCATGCGAATTCGCGAAGAGAAAGAACAGAGCGTAGAAGTCATTTTGACCGCCCATGAGGCGGCACAAATCGCCAGCGACATCCTGGCGAACCCAAAAACAGCCGGGCCAGGAGCCGTTGCCTTGGCTGAACTGCTTCAGAAGGAGGGATTCACGGCTGCCCAGACTCAGGCGCCCGACCGTTATGAGTGGAAGACGCCGGATGATATGGAGCCGGACGTCTAGCGCCCATATGCGTCGCGGCCCGCCCTACAGAATAAAAAACCCGCTGGCTGAATCAGGGCGCGGGTTGTAGACGATAGGGCGGATGGTTACTTCGTCATCAGGAAGCGCTGGACACCGGCAGACGGCGCGCCCCGTCAAAACGGGCGGCCCAATAAGGGTCATTCAAACTCGCTACTCGAACCCCCGTGCTCGGGGTCTGGGCGCTGACAAAGTGCTGGTCACCGATATATATCCCGACATGGGAAAAAGGCCGGTGCAGCGTGTCAAAAAACACCAGGTCGCCCGGCTTCAGATCATCCCGGGAAACCCTCCGCAACTCGGCGGCCTGGGCATAAGAGGTACGCGGCACATGAATATCAAATTTCGCCAGAATATATTTGACGAAACCACTGCAGTCAAACCCCGAGACCGGGCTCATCCCACCCCAGCGATAGGGAGCACCGATGAATTTGAGCGCAGAAACCACCATCCGGCGAGGGGACAGCCAAGAGTCTGTGTCGGAATGGCCATACGAATCCGCATATTCCCCTTCCTGCGCAATATCATCCGCCAGTTGGGCAGCCTCCTGCGGCGGCCCGACAACGATATTTCCACTGCTTTCCAGCGCCTGCAAAGGGTGGCGCGTCCAGTGATAGGCCTGACTCGCCAGCATCTCCAACGCCAGCCGCAGATGCGATTGCTCCGGCAACGGGGTCCCCGGCACCGGATCAACCGGAGCGGTCACTGGCCTTTTCGGAAGAACCACTGGCGCGTCATCCGTCACCATCCCGACCTTGACCAGCCCCAGCGACTGGTCGACAAAAACGGGGCTGGTTACGTTATCTGTATCCGCTACCGGAAAGTACTGCACTGGGAAAGCGTAGGTCGGAACGGGCTGCGGCGCCGCACCGACTCCAGCAAATTCAACGGGGGCAAGATGCATCAACTGTAACGCCGTCGGCGTCAGCGAGGTGTAGTCGCTTTTTGCGGCACGTTTCGCCTTGTGGTGGGAGCGCATGTAAGCATGGTGAGCGATCCTATGCAAGGGTGTGTGGGTATAGTGGTGGCTGACCCGATGCAAAGGCCTATGGATATAGTGGTGACTGACCCGATGCAAAGGCTTGTGAACCACCCCGTGCGGGGCCGCCTGACACACACTGATCCCGCCTAAAAACGTCATTACCGCCATGGCAACCTGCCAGCGATGTTTTTTTTGCATTCGTTCGATCTCCCGAATCACCTGGGAATCGCCGCTGCGTAATCTGCCCGTTGGCCGATTATGCAGAGACATTGCCATTTCTCAAAACAAGACAGAGAAACTTCGAGGCTCTCCCTACCCACAATAAAAAAGCCGAACAGGTTCGGCTCGGTATACATGCTGCGCTCCTGATGCGGACACATGACGATGACCCAGAGCGCCCGCCGGGCTACCGGTTACGCGGTCACTCTCTCCCAAATCAGGTCTAATATTAGTCATTATTAAAATCAATGGTCCATAGTCCGTTTTTGGGACTATAGGTCGTATTCACCCCCGAGGCAAGACCCCATCGCTAGTCATGAAGCACTATGGCGAACCTCCGGGCAAGTCCTGACAATGGCTATCGTTACCACGATTGCAACAGGATTCCGAGGCCACGCCCGCTCTGGTCCGGGATGGTTGACATACAGCCCTCTCTCTATATACTAACGCGAATAAGTCTTATTACATTAATATAAGGAGCGTACCCCATGCCCCGTCTTTTTCGCCCGGCCAGTGCCGTGCTTATCATCTGCGCTGGCACTTTCGGGCCATTTTCTGCTATCTGGGCGGCGGAGGATCCAGCGCCCCTGGGAAACGGTCCCGTCCCCGATGCAACAGGCCTTTCTCCCAAATATTTGCCCGCTTACCGTCACCTAACCGACGGCATCTCCTGGGCTGGACATGCCGACAGCGAACTATTTTCCAACCTCACCGGCGGCATTCGCCGTGGCAGCGAGGGCAACCTTGCCGGGCAGATTGGTGCCAAGTATGACACCGAAAAGGCCGGTCTCTGGAAGGGCGGCAAATTTAGCCTCTCCCTCATGGGCATTTACAGCAGCAAAGTCCAGCAAAATTATAGCGGCGACATCCAGACGGCCAGCAACATCTGGGCACCCGACGCGATCCGTTTTTACGATGCCGCCTTTCGCCAACGCTGGACAGACTGGATCAACACCCGTGTCGGTTACATGGATGTGAATTATTACTTCGACGTCACCGCCAATGCCTTGCAGCTCATCAACAGCTCCTTTGGCATAACCCCGACCATGACCGTCAACGTCCCAGGTACCGCCACCTATCCTTACTCTGGCCTGGGGCTTCTGGTGGGTATCCATAACGAGCACCTGAGCAGCAAGGTTGCAGTATTTCAGGGTGACCCACAGCACCAGACGTCCGCCTTCGACCGCGGCTACATGGCGTTGTGGGAAGGCGGCCTGCACTGGGGTAAAAAAGATGACGAGGATCTGGAGGATAATACCGACGATTACGGCGAGTATGTGCTCAAGATGGGTGCCTGGCATTATCAACAATCCAACGCAGACCTCTACGGGCTTTCCCCGACCACCTCCGGCATCTATGCCGTGGCCGAGGGCAATTGGGATCTGTCTGGAGAACGGGAACTGGGCGCTTTTATCCAGATGGGCGGCGCGCCGCAGAACCTCAATCCAGTACCCTGGTATCTGGGCCTCGGCTTGCGCCTGGGTCATCCCTTCGCCAGTCGGCCGGATGACAGCCTGTCCGTAGGCATGGCTATGGCCTGGCTACGCTCCGGACCCGTGGCGGCGGGCCTGGGTGTGGAGCCGGCAGATATTCGCGGCGCGGAAACATCCTATGAATTGACCTACGTGGCGAAACTCGCGGAGCATGTCAGTCTGCAGCCGGACCTTCAGTATATTCAGCATCCCAATGGCTATTATCCGGATAGCACCGTTGCCCTTCTGCGCGTACATGTTGAATTCTTCTGAAATCCGACGGATCTGCCATGGACGCTTTCATCATGAACTCATCTATTATTTCCTCATCCGAGTCACTTTTCATCGGTGATCTCCGTCTTGGCGACCATGCCCGGGTACTGGAAATCACCGGAGGCAAAGTCATGCAGCAGCGCCTGGGCATGCTGGGTATCCGCCGCGACACTCCTGTCCGCGTGGTGCATGGACCCGGCAAACGCGGCGCGGTCTTACAGGTGGGGGGCGCACGCGTCGCCTTGGGCTGGGGAGTCATCCAGCGTATCCGCGTAGCCATCATCCCCACGGAAAGCACCCATACCGGAGAAAAAACATGAGCGCCTGTCATGAAGCACCACAACGCCGCCCGGTGTCGGCCAGGTTGCCGGTCATCGCCCTGGCGGGTAACCCGAATTGCGGCAAAACCACCCTTTTCAACCTGCTGACCGGCGCCCATCAGCATGTGGGCAACTGGCCCGGCGTCACTGTGGAGCGGCGCAGCGGCACTATGACCATAGGCCACCGCAAAATCTCCGTGGTAGACCTTCCCGGTGTCTACAGTTTGATGGGAGGTGGCGGAGAAGATCAGCGGGTGGCGCGCGATTTCCTATTGGATAGTGATATCGAACTGATCGTCAACATCGTCGATGCCTCCAATCTGGGGCGGCACATGGCGCTGACCTCCGAGCTTCTGGAAACAGGGCGGCCGATGGTTCTGGTCCTGAACATGGTCGATGAGGCGGAAACCCACGGTCTGCAGATACGCAGCCATGAACTCTCGGCAGCCTTGGGTGTTCCGGTCATCCCCATGGTAGCCCGGAAAGCCAAGGGCCGCACCAGGCTGGTGGAGACCTTGACCCAGGCACTGGATCACCCCGCCCTGGGTAATATGCTCGATTACGGCCAGCGTATCGAAGCGGCACTCACCGCCCTCGGCACCTTGCTGCCCGGTGACCCACCCGCACACCGGCGCTTTAAGGCCCTGTGCCTGCTGGAAGGGAACACCGACCCGACCGACCCAAAAACGCAGCATGCTCTGCAGCAGATCAGCAGCGAAGTCGCAGTAACGAGCGATGAAACCCCTGCCGACCTGATCATGGACCGGCGCTTCGCCTGGGCGCAGGAAATGGCCGCCATTGCAATGCATCGGCAGGGTCCGGCCGGGCTCCGTCAAAAAATCACCGACCGACTGGATCGAGTGGTATTGAACGACTGGCTGGGTGTGCCGGTTTTTCTGGCGATACTGTATCTGGTTTTCGTCGTCAGCTTCAGTGGCGGCAATATCCTCCTGGACTTTTTCGATCAGGCCTCGGCAACACTGCTGATCCATGGCGTCGGTCATCTGCTGCTTGGCGCCGGGATGCCCACCTGGCTGATCTCCATCATCGCCGGTGGTATCGGCGGCGGGCTGAATCTGGTGGTTTCCTTCATCCCACCCATCGGCCTCACTTTTCTCTTTCTCGCCTTTCTGGATGACTCGGGCTACATGGCCCGCGCCGCCTACGCCATGGACCGCCTGATGCGCCGTATGGGCTTACCCGGTAATGCTCTGGTGCCCATGGTCATCGGCTTCGGCTGCAATGTGCCCGCCATCATGGGCTCGCGCATCATCGAAGACCCGCGGGGGCGTATTCTGACCGTGCTGATGCAGCCCTTCATGTCCTGCTCCGCGCGCCTGACCATTTACATGGCCTTTGCCGTCGTGTTTTTCCGCAGCAACGGCGGACAGGTGGTCTTTGCCCTCTATGTGTTGGGGATCATCGTTGCCCTGCTGACGGCGGGGCTACTTGGCAAGACCGCCCTGCGCGGCGAGGTACAGCCCTTCGTCATGGAACTGCCACCCTATCGCCTGCCCAGTTTCCGCAGTGTGTTTCTCCAGGCCTGGCAGCGCCTGAAGGTGTTTATCTTCCGGGTGGGCCGGGTGATTGCGGTCATCAGCGTCGTACTCTTTATTCTCCCCGGCATCGGTTGGACGGATCACGGTCTGCGCAGCACCGACATCGACCATTCCCTGCTCGCCCAGGGCAGCCGCGCGCTGGTCCCGATTTTTGAACCCATGGGCATTCATCAAGACAACTGGCCCGCCATTTCCGGCCTGATTGCCGGAGCGGCCGCCAAGGAGATCGTGATCGGCACCCTCAACGGCATTTATCAGCGGCAGAATACAGCCGATCTGATGGCGGACTATCGCGATCCCGATATTGCCGGGCAACTCCTGGGTGCGATCAAAACCATCCCTGCCAACGCGGTTACTTTTTTTACCACACTGGATGATCCGCTCGGCCTCTCGGCCATGGACTCCACGGCTACCGCCGAACAGGCATCCGGTGCCGAAAGTGCCACCCTGCAAGCCATTGCGGCCGGATTCACCACCCTCTCCGCCTTTGCTTATCTGGTCTTCGTGCTGCTCTATGTACCCTGCGCCAGCACCATGGGGGCACTGCGCCGGGAAGTCGGATGGGGATGGATGAGCTTCTCCCTGCTTTATGGCACCGGCCTGGCATGGAGCGCCAGCACGGTGATTTACCAGTCGGGCACCTTCGCCGAACATCCCGGCTATTCTGCAGCATGGATCGCGGGAGTACTGGCGGCTTTTGCCTTGCTGGTTGTCGGTATGCGGCTTTATGGACAACGCAGCGACGCCCTATCAAAACCATCTCTGAACCGAAGTGCGTCGGCATGAAACCGTTATTCGCAGTTCGGGAGGAGCTACAGAAACGAGGCATGGCCAGCGCCAGTCAGATAGCTGCGGAATTAAAGCTCTCGGTCGGACTGGTCGAGGACATGCTGGCGTACTGGCGGCGGCGCGGCCTGGTCGAGCAGGTATCCGTGGGCACCCGGAAAAGTTGTGGCCATAGTTGCAATTCAGGCGGCTGCGGCAGTTGTGGCAACACTGCGGCGTCTTCTGTTCAGGCCTACCGCTGGTGCAGCGGTGGGGAGCAGGCAATGACCACTCCCCAGCTCGCCGTTCCACCGGACGTCCGGCCCTGTTAAGGCATTCGGTACACCATACCGCTGTATCCCCAAGCCTGGCCCTCTCCCTGATAAGCGGTCACTTCACCTATTGTCTCAGTGATGGGGTTCTCTATACTTATCCCACGGGCCGGAAGTGATGTTTGATTGGCCATAACGGACGAGGTGACAGGTGCGGGTAAAAGTGGCAGCCATTCAGATGGCCGTTGGCGAAGACGAGGCCGAGAATATTGCGAAGGCGCTACAGCAGGTCAGCGTAGCGGCCGATGCCGGAGCGAGGATCATCCTCCTCCAGGAACTCTTCAGCACGCCGTACTTCTGCAAAGATCAGAATCCCGATTTCCTGACCCTGGCGCAGCCCCGCGACAGCCACCCCGCCCTGCTCGCCATGCAAAAGCTGGCGCGGCAACGCGAGATCGTGATCCCGGTCAGTTTTTTTGAGCGCGCCAATAACGCCTTCTTCAACAGTTTGGTGGTTTTTGACGCCGACGGCAGCGATCTCGGGCTTTATCGCAAGGCGCATATCCCGGACGGCCCCGGTTATCAGGAAAAGTTCTATTTCAGCCCGGGCGACACCGGGTTCCGCGTGTTCGACAGCCGCTACGGACGCCTCGGCGTCGCCATCTGCTGGGACCAATGGTTCCCGGAGGCGGCGCGGGTGATGGCCCTGCGGGGCGCCGAAATACTGTTCTACCCCACTGCCATCGGTTCCGAGCCTCAGGCGCCGCAAATCCACAGTCGCGGGCACTGGACCCGGGTCATGCAGGGCCATGCCGCCGCCAACCTGATCCCCGTCGTGGCTGCCAACCGGGTGGGACGGGAAATCGGCCGGGAAAGCGAGATCACCTTCTATGGCGGTTCCTTCATCAGCGACGCGACCGGCGCACTCATTGCCCATGCGGGTCCGGAAGAAACCATCCTCTACGCCGATCTGGACCTGCAAGCCCTCGCTGCCCAGCGGCTGGAGTGGGGGCTCTTCCGGGATCGCCGCCCGGAACTCTATGCGCCCATCCTGACTTTGGACGGAAATCCGCACCGTGGATGACTCCCGCCCCTCCGCACCACCCGTCATCGCCCTGAGTGCCTATGAACGCAACGGGGAGGCCTTTTCCCTCGCCCCCCAATATGCCGCCGCCGTTTGTCAGGCGGGCGGGTTGCCCGTCCTCTTTCCGCCTCAGTGTCCCGAAGCCCGGGTCATTCTGTCGCGCTGTGACGCGCTCGTGCTTACCGGCGGCGGCGACATCTCTCCCGATTTTTATGGCGCGCCGTGCGGCAACAGCATCCACGCCGTACACCCGGATCGCGACGCCGCCGAGATCGCTCTGGCGCGGGAAGCCATCGCCCGGGGTCTCCCGGTACTCGGCATCTGCCGCGGCCTGCAGATCATCAACGTGGCGCTGGGCGGCGACCTGCTCCAGGACCTGCCCACCAGCATCGGCACTCGCATCTGCCATCGCAATGCCGAACATGACCCCGTCCTGCATGAGGTCATCGTCCTGCCGGATACGTTGCTGAGAGACATCGTCGGGCAGGATACGCTGGAGATATCCTCCTGGCACCACCAGGCCATCGCGAATATGGCCCCCGCGCTACGCATCAACGCCATCGCCGAAGATGGCATCATTGAAGCCGTAGACATGCCTGACAATCCGGACGTCTTCGCCGTCCAGTGGCACCCGGAACATACAGCCGCCGGTGACCCGCACCAGCAGGCCCTGTTTGCCTGGCTGGTACGGCGCGCCGCCCGGCGCATGGCGCTCGGGGTGGGACACGGCGCGACGAAAAATTAGCGGGAAGGGGTCCCGGCAGGCTGCAAACGCTGCTGCAGCCACGCCAGCACGGCCGGAATCAGCGAAACCACGATGATGGCGACAATCACCATACTCAGGTGGCTTTTGACCCAGGGAAAGCGCCCGAGAAAATATCCCGCACCCAGCAAGCCCCCCACCCACAGGATCGCTCCCGTCAGATTGAAGCCCAGGAAGCGGCGATAGGGCATGGCGGCAATACCGGCCACAAAGGGCGCGAAGGTTCGGATAACCGGCAAAAAGCGGGCAATGACCACGGTCTTGCCGCCGTGTCGCGCATAGAAGCGCTGGGTCGTATCCAGGTGCCGGACATTGAGCAGGCGCCCGCCAAAGAGGTGGACACCCCAACGGCGGCCCATCGCGTAATTCACCGCATCACCCAGCACCGCAGCCGTCACCAGCAGACCCAGCAGCCCAGGTGCGCTCATGACGCCCGCCCCGGCGAGTGTGCCGCAGATAAAAAGCATGGAGTCGCCCGGCAGGACCGGCATGATCACCAGCCCCGTTTCCGCAAAGAGGATCAGGAACAACAGGGCATAGACCCACGCCCCGTATTCCTGAAGAAGGATGGTCAGGTATTGGTCGAAATGCAGCAGGATCTGCATGAGGTGATGAATGTCCGGCATTGGCGCGATTACCCTCTGTGACGCGGACTCACGCGTCCTCCGGCGCGCCGCGGTAGCGCTGATAGTGACGTTCGAACATCTTCTCCAGTTCCACAATCACGGTTTCCGCCGGATCACCACCCATCACATGCCTGGACATCAGACTGGAGGTGTCATTGAGCATTGCCTTGGCATCCAGCATGGCATAGCTCTCGCGCAGGCGCTTGATGGCGCCGACGACGGTCTCTCCGTCTTTGGCGGGCAGCATCTTCGGTTCCTGGTAGCCCACCGCGGGCTCCGGCTGTTGTCGGCTTTTCAAAAAATCAGCGAAGGCCAGCACCTGCTCCTGCTCCGCGCTCCCAAGCTTGCGCAGGACGCGGAGAAAATGACGCTCCCGGCTATTCATACATCCGCTCCGGTATCCACCTTGAGAGAAAACACCCGTGGCTTGCGCTTCTCGGTCATGAGGGACAATTCGCGGACCAGGGCGACGATGACCCGGTCCGTGGTTTTCTGCATCTCCGGCCACAACGCCCGCGCCTGTTCCAGAAGTTCGCCGATATTCCCGGGGGTTTCGCGGCCTTCTTCCATGAGGATGTCTTCAATCAATCCCGGCTTCATCTCCGGCCGGAACAGCAGTCCCACAACACCGTCCTCCGCGCGGAAGGCAATCCAGCGGCCGTCATCATCCACCACCAGCGGCTTGATGTCTTCCGGCAAGGTCGCCGTCCCCGGAGACCAGACCATGACTCGGGCTCCGTCCACCGCCTGCGCCAACGGGTCGTCACGGCCTGCCTCCGTAGCATGTGCCGTGGTGAAATAGGCGTTATGGTAAGGCTCCGGATGCAGTTCCGCCCCTTCGTACTGTGCCAGCAACAACGCGCCCAGACCGAAGCCCACCACCGGCCGCTTCGCCTTGCGAAAAATGGCGATGGTATTGAGCTCCTGGGTCAGCCATGTGTATCGGTCCGACTCCAGGGGCGACATCGGTCCCCCCAACAGGAACAATGCATCAAAGGTCAGGGCATTGCCCGGCAGTTCGCTACTGAGAAAAACCCGGAAGTAACTGAAACCGATGTCGCGTTTCTCCAGTTGACTCTCCACGATGCCCAGGAACTCCGAGTAACTGTGCTGCACGACAGCGAAATGCTTCATGTCAAACCTCTCGACGCACCGGCACCGACAGCATATCCCTGCTACAGCGATCCTTGGCGAACTCCAGAAATTCATCCATCACCAGACTGCGGAATTTCTGCTTCTGATAGACGAAGGAATACGGACGGGCCAGCGGCGGATCCAGCGGGCGGGCCAGCAAAGTCCCCAACGCCAACTCCTTGAGGACAGTCGCCTCAGAAACGACCGCCACCCCCAGCCCGCCCTCCACGGCACCTTTGACAGCTTCCGGGCTGCCCAGCTCCATGGTGATATTGAGATCGTTGGCATCCACGCCGACCTGATTCAGGTACTCCATGGTCACCTCACGGGTGCCCGATCCTTCTTCACGGGACACGAAGGGATAATCCAGCAATTCCTGCGGCGTCACACTTTCGTGAGTGCCCAGGACATGGTCGGGGTGGGCAATCACAATCATCGAGTCCATGCAACACTTGAGGGTAGCGAGGCTCTTGTTGGTTACCAGACCTTCCACCAGCCCCAGATCGATACTGTTGTCCTCGATCATGTGGACGATTTTATCCGTATTGCCCACATACATCCGTACCTGCACGTCGGGATACTTCATTTTGAAGTCACCCAGCACCCGGGGCAGCATGTATTCGGCAATGGTCGTGCTGGCACCAATGAATAGATGCCCGCGCAGATCGCCCGTCATTTCCCCCACCCGGTTGGACATTTCGCCATAAAGCGAGATGATGCGCTCGGAGTAATCATAAACCACCATGCCGGCCTCGGTGAGACTGATGCGATTATGGGTGCGGTCAAACAAGCGCGTGTTGAACTGTTCTTCCAGCTGCTTGACCTGGAAGGTCACCGCCGGCTGGGTCATATGCAGCGTATCCGCCGCCTTGGTAAAGCTGAGCAGCCTTGCCACCGTATGAAAAACCTGTAAACGCCTGTCTGCCATGGAAATCCTCAAGTCGCCCGCGACTTTTCTCCAGTTTAGGGGTAGTATCTGAGCGCTTCAATACAGTATTACGGAGGATACCCCATGCCCAAGGCTTGGGAAAAGCTCGATCTGCACGGCGCCGGGGTACAGAGTCTACAAATTCGCCTGCAAAAACACCAGAAAAAATCTCTATGGGGTTATCTGTACTGGTGTTGTTTCCCAGTCGGCGCCCATCGTTTCTACCTGGAACAGCCGTGGGCTTGGGCCTTTCCGTTGGTCAGCGCGGCGATTGTCTCACTGGCTTTTCTGGGTCTGACCAGGGAGGCGGTCGGTTTCGCCGTCGCGCTCTGCGTCGTCGCGCTTTGGGATCTCAGCCATATTGGTCTGTGGATCAGCGTCTACAACAAGAATCTGCGCAAGGCGAGCTGGTTCGCCAGACAAACGCCGGCCGCTCCCGCCAACTACCAGGCGCGCGCGGAACCCCAGGAACACCCTATGCAATGGCAGCGCGAGCTACAGGACTATACCCAAACCAAGGAGAGCGAGCGCGCCGGTCATCCTGCCGCCAACGCGCTCGACAGGAAAGGCTTTGCGCCGGGCCAGCGCCGACTTTCTTTCGCGGAACAGGAGCGGCTGCTTGCGGAATTGGCGAAATCCGCCAAAAGCACAGCGGCGAAAAATCCACCACCCGATTCCGCCGAAAAGTAAGCGGAAGCCCTTCCCCCGACCCGGCCTACTGCTCTTTTTCAAACATGGCCAGATAACGTTCTTTGGGAAGCGGAAGCTGTCTGGCTACCGCCAGGAAATCGGCGAGATGCAGGGGCGTACTGAGCCCCACCAGAGTGACGCCAATGCCGGGCGTGGAGCGCACAAACTGAATGGCGCGCTGCGCGGCATCGGCCAATTCCGGCATGGCTTCCTGCAGGGACGGCACCTCTTCCCGCGCCAGCAGACCCTTGCCAAGGGGATGGCTGGCCATGATGGTCAGCTTGAGCTGGAAAGCCGCCTGGATGGTGGAGCCGATATTGCCCTGCCCCGTGACCTGACTGAAGCGCGTGTAGGCCTCCGGCATCAGCGCGTTGAAAGGCAACTGCACTACCCGCAGATGGTGGCGATTGCCCTGCCCCGCCGCCTTCTCGGCCAACCCGATGAGGCTGGTCAGGGACTGGAACAGGGTATTATCCGTCTCTACCCGGCAGGCATTGAAGGTGGAAATACCGTAGTAGCGAATCTTGTTGGCCTGCACCGCCGCTTCGAGCATAGTGAACACATCCATCAGTTTGCGATACATCTGTTCTTTGCCAATCAAGGGGATATGCACCTCCGGCTGATCGACCAGAAACACATCCAGGGTTTCCAAACCGGTTTGCGCGCGCAGGGTATCCAGTTGCCAGGCGACATACTCCGGACTCAGACAGTGGACCCCCTGGACCAGATCCTCCTCCTTGCCCAGCCCCCTGGCCGCCACCTCCTCACGGAAGAATGTCAGCGGGTCTTCCGGCCGTCCGTCGGTGAAGGTCAGAAAGCCCCCCTTGCCGACCACGAAAAACTCCTCACGCTGGATACCTGCCGCCATTGCTTTCGCGATACCTACACCTACCGCCCGCCCGGCCCGCCCGAAGCGATAGTTGGCACCCGTGTCGATGACGTTGATGCCCGACTGCAGGGCCCGCGCCACAATGGCCGCCACCGCGACATCCGTCACATCGTCCACACCACCGGGGAAGGTACCGACACCCAGGGAGGATAGCTTGATGCGGGTGTTCAAAAAGTCACTGAAGTGTTCGTCAGCGAGGGTCCCGGCGAAGCGCGCCACATAGGCCTTGGTACCGGCACTGTTGGCCGCCCCCGGAATCAGTCCATTTTCCGCAGCATTCACGCAGCGTTACTCCTGTTGGCAAAGAGGGGATGGTGGTGCAGCAAAAAATCCAGGCGTTCACGCAGCTCGGCACGCACCGGGCCGGGCCGGGCCGCATCTTCCAGACTCAGGAACTGCTGACGATAGTCTGGCGCATCCTCATCGTCCAGTTCCCATTCGACCGCCTGGAGCAGCGCTTGCCCTGGTGCGGGTAATTCCACGGGCAACAAACGTCCGCTCAGAATGGCCCAGAGACCGGTCCAGCAGCGCGCCAAAGCAACGGGATGATAACCGCCCCCGCCCAGGACCAGCAGACGCGGACTTTCCGCCACGATCTGGCGCACGACTTGCCAGAACAAGCCGTTGGAAACCCGAAACTTGCTCAAAGGATCCGGTGCGAGGATATCGGTGCCCGCCTGCAGAACGACGACATCAGGGCTGAAGCGCTGCAAAACACGCGGCCATAACTCGGCAAAAGCCAGCGCATATTCGCTGTCATTCACCGCTTTGGGCAAAGGCAGATTAACCGCCAGCCCCGGCCAGTCGGTGAGCTTGCCGCCCTGAAAGGGATAGGCGTAGTCCGTATCCATGTGCAGGGAGGCCGTCAGCGTGTCCGGGTCCTCCACAAAGGCCGCCTCCACCCCATCACCGTGGTGGGCATCCATGTCCCAGTACAGCACCCGCAGACCGGCGCGGCGCAGGCGCTGAATGGCGAGCACCGGGTCGTTGAGGTAGCAGAAGCCGCGCGCCTGACCCGGTGCGGCATGGTGCATTCCGCCCGCGGGGCTGAAGGCAGTTACGCCTTCCAGCACGGCCTCCGCCGCGAGCACGCTGGAACCGGTAGCCAGGGAGGGCGTATCAAAAAAACCGGGGAAATAGGGATTCTCCAGCGTACCCAACTGATAACGCTGACGATCGCTGTCCTGCACACCGCCGCGAAACTGCGCCCGCTCAAAGGCCTGTATGTACTCTTTCGTATGAAAGCCGAAGAGCTCCCGATGACTCGCCGGGCGGCCCTGCCGGTATTCTTCCGGCGCCATGGCCCCGTAACTGTTGATGAGGTCCAGGGTCAGGGAGACCCGCGGAATCGCCAGGGGATGGTTACTCCCATAACTCGCCCGCCGGTAACGCGCCGCCCCGACGAAGACCGCCGGGCGGGTCGCGGCAATTTGCGGGCGCAACATCCCCCGCTCGTTCACTCTGTTGGCAACCGTCTGCGCCTCACCCGTCACGTGCTGTGGCCCCGCAGGTGCAGATAAATCTCCGGCAGACGCGTCGGCAGACTGTCGAGATGGGGCAACACGAGATAGTGCCCCGGCCCGAAGACCAGCGGCAGATATTCGCCGCCACGCGGGTCCAGACTGATGCAAAAGGCGTGGATACCCAAGTCTTGCGCCTCCTTTACCGCCATGCGCGTATCCTCCTGCAAATAGCGGGAGTCACCGCCATCGTCATAATCGGCCGGACGGCCGTCCGACAGGATCAGGAGCAGACGTCGCTGCGCCGGACTGCGCAGCATGAGCCGTGAGCTATGGCGGATGGCTGCCCCCATGCGTGTCGCCAGCCGCCCGGACAGGCCGCCGAGCAAGGCCCGCGCCCGGGAATCAAACTTGTCAGCAAAGCGCTTGATGGGATAGAGCAATACTTCGTCATGATATTTGCTGGCGAATCCATAGAGGGCAAAGGGATCACCCACTTCCACCAGCGCCTCGCCGAAGAGGAGCATGGCCGCGCGCAGACGATCCACCACCCGCACCCCGGAATCTCCCGCCTCCGCCATGATGGAAGTGGAGAGATCGGCAAGGAGCAGCACGGAAGTGTCTCGCCGTTGCGGTCGTCTTTGCTGATAGATGCCGGCTTTGGGCGAACGCCCGGCGCGCCGTTCCACCACAAACTGCACTGCGGCCTCCAAATCCGGCTCGTCGCCCTCGTACTGACGGCGGCGCGGTGCCATCCGGGTCGGCTTCTGTGCCTGCAAGGCCCGCTTCAGACGGCGCAGGGTACCGTCATATTCGGTAGCGATTTCCATCGCCTTGGCTTCGTCATGCTCGCGCAGACTACGCTCATGGACCCGCGCCCAGCCTTCCTTATAGCTTTGATGGCGGTAATCCCATTCGCGGTAGGCCCAACCGCCCCCGGGTCCTTTGACCCCCCGGCCACTGCCCGTTACCTTCGTGGGTATCGGAATACCCACCCCGACCCGCCCGCCGGTACCCTGAATATCCTCTGGGGGAATATCCATATCCGGGTCATTCCCTTCGGCCTGCTGCGGAGACTCCCGGGGCTTTTCTTCGTGACCTGCGGCACCCAGCCCACCACCGCCGTCCATTTCCGGCGCATCACTGTCGCGTTTCCTGCGCGGATACACCGGCCGTGCCGCGTTGGGCGAATGGCCGGGCAGATAGGCGCTGGCGCGCTCTGCCAAAGTCAGCGGCGGCAGATCCGTGTTCGCATACCAGGTCAACGCTGCACGAAAGGCATCCACGATGCCGGCCTGAGCCGTGGTCAGAACAGCGAGCCCGGCAGACAAACAACCGGCGCGCGCGTCTTCCAGCAGTCGCAGCGCCTCCTCATAGTAACATCCGGCAGGTCCTTCCGGCAGATTGTGGCCACGCGCCGCCCGTAACACCCGCGCCAGATAACCGGGCATTTCCCGCTCCAGCGCCGTATCCACCCGCAAATCTTCGCAGAGATCGAAAATGAGCTGGAAGCGTATCATGTCCTCCCCAAAGCGCGCGAAAAGAGGTCGCCAGGTCATGCGCTGCTCAGAATCCAGGGGCGGATGCTCCATACCGATTTCCGCAAAAAGGGTGCGGATGGCATCCTGCTCGTAGCTGTCGAAGACCAGATGCGCGCCGGTATGGTAGAAGGCGAGCAAGGCCTCTTCCCGGTCGGGCATGACTGCCGGCACAAAAAGGCTGCGCCCGTCGGTCTCCAGAAAGCTGCGCCCGCCTTCCAGACTCCAGCCGCCCTCCTCCAGAGGCAGATGCAGCCCGGTCCAGGCCTGGAGCAACAATCCGAAGAGACGCCTGTGTGGCCCCGTATGAAAGCCGGGCAGAATCTCCAGCAGAAAGCCGCGCGCCTCATCACTCTCCAGTCGGAACCAGGCCTCGCCACGCACCCGCCCCGCCGCCAGCACATCCGCGCCACGACGTGCCCAGTCCGCCACACCATCCAGGCCGCAGATGCCGCGCACCTGGATGGCGCCCTCCAGATAGGCCCCCAGCCCCAGACGGCCCCTGGCCAGTGTGTCGGCGGGCGCCAGCAGCGCCCGTAGCCCCCCCATGCCCGCGTCGCCAAACAGAATGGCTGCAGGTACCCGGAAATAGGACGCCGCGCTGTCCACATGACGGTCCAACCACGTCGCGCCCAAATCGAACCAGAGCGCCTCGCCATCTGCACCCCAGCTCCGGCGCACCGCTCCGGCCTGTTCAAAGAAGCCCACCGCCGCCCGGAACGTGCCACGCTGGCTGAGAAAGCGGCGGGCCTGATCCAGCCAGGGGTCCAGCCCTCCAAAGGCCTGCATCAGATCAGCCGTAGCATGGAAAAACGCCTTGCCCGCCTCCCGGTCATAAAAAAAAAGATCACGGCCGGTCTCCAGATAGCGCAAGATGGCCGTCTCACTCAGCGATGTGACGGCGGGCATGGCCGCCCGCGCATCCCGACCGGCCACGAAACTAATGGCCGCCAGATGATCGAGAATATCCTCCGTCGCCGCCGACATCCGCCCGCCTCAGCCCTGCTCCGGGAAGAAGGTCCGGAAAATCTCCAGCAGCGCCTCGGCCAATTCCGGGTCGTCCGTCTGCGGATGGATGATCGCCACGACACAGGCCTCCAGCGCGTCCAGACCCGCCACCATCAATGCCCCCGCATAGATCAGCGCCCGGGTCGAGGTAACTTCCTGCAACCCCTGCTCCTTCAGGTTCCGTGCCTTGCCCGCCGCCGCCACCAGTGCCTTCGCCCGACCCTCATCCACGCCCGTCTCTTTCATCACAATACGGGTTTCCACATCGGCCGGTGGATAATTGAAGTTCATGCCGACGAATCGCTGTTTGGTCGACGGCTTGAGGTCCTTCAACACCGTCTGATAGCCGGGATTATAAGAAATCACCAGCATGAAGTCGCGGTGCGCGGTGATCTCGATGCCGAGCTTCTCGATGGGCAGATGACGGCGATGGTCGGTCAGTGGATGGATGACGACCGTCGTATCGGTGCGTGCTTCGACGATCTCGTCCAGGTAGCAGATGGCCCCCTCCCGCACCGCCCTGGTCAGCGGACCATCCTGCCAGACCGTTGCGTTGCCTTCGATCAGAAAGCGACCGATCAGGTCCGAACTGGTCAGGTCCTCATGGCAGGCCACGGTCACCAGTGGTCGTTTCAGGCGCCACGCCATGTGCTCCAGAAAACGGGTCTTGCCACAACCTGTCGGCCCCTTGAGCATGACGGGCAGGCGCCGGTCCCACGCCGCCAGGAACACCCGAACCTCATTTGCCACCGGCTGATAAAAAGGCTCGTCGATGAGCACGCGCAAGCCGTTACTCTCTGTCATTTTCGCCTCACTCATACATCATCTCCGTTGTTTTGCTCGACATGGCTGCGCAGATAAAGGCAGATATGGCGCAGGGTATGGATCACCATGCGCTCCGGCTGTGCAGGCAGCGCGTCGGCACGCCCCGCCTTCAGGCAATTCTGGTAAAAAACCAGTTCACGGCAATTGTCGCGGATGGTGTTCCAGTGAGGGGCGCCTTTCACCAGCGCCCTCCACAATTCCAGCAAATCCGCATCATGGGCATAAGGCTTGTGCTCCGCAGCCAGCATGATGCGCAACATGGCGGATGCCTCCGCCACACCCGCCGCCACCAGTTCCGGCAACGACATCCCCGCAGCCTGCTGCCCCGCCAGGGCGTCAATGCGCCCCTGCGTCCCGTCCAATGCGCTCATCAACCCGATTGACTCTGTCATCATCACTCCTGCAGGATTTTTCGATCGCGCCCCGCTACCACTCGGGGCGGTTTTCGTCTAGGATAAAAGAGTTTTAACCGCATGCGTGTACAATTCATTTTATAGTGTGATTAAGAAGGGGCTACCATGAGTACGAATCTGATCAAAATGGTCAAACTCAACAACCTGCAATACAACGCCAACCGCGATCCGCAGGTTTATCGCCGCGTCGCCGGTCATCCTTTCCGGATTCAGGCCATGCTCGAAGGCAAGGGAACGGCAAAGATCAGCGTCATCTGCGAAGGCAAGACCATGAAGGAAACCAGTATCGAACTGCCCGGTATTTTCTCCTACGAAATCACCTTCAAGGACGCCGGCATCCGTATCGCCACCCTGACCGTCAGCGCCGACGGCCGGAGCGAAAGCCGCGACCTGATGCTCAGCACCGAGGCCCACGCCAAAGTAGGCTGATACTGCGCAGCAGACCACCCCCATCGGCGCTTCGGCCGATGGGCGGTCTACACCCCTTACCAGCCAAACTGGGCAAAAAACTCCGGCAGACGCTGCAAACCCGTATCCCGGTCAAAAAAGCGATCCGCCCGCGCCAAACGCGCCGCATCCCGCCGTTCCTGGCTTCCACCCAGACAGAATATCGCAATATTCAACTGATATTCCCGCCGCAAGGTATCGATCAATTCAATGGGGTCTTCGATCCTCGGATCGTCATCCAGACTGAGCAGCAGGAAACGATGCAACAGCACTTCCTGCCAATCGCCGAGACCGTCCACGTCCGTAGCCTCCGTCATCCCCCAGCCTTCGGGCGTCGCCGCCACCACGGCTGCCCGCAATTCGGGATCACCCGCCATAAGAATAAAGCGCTTGCGCATCCGGTCACTGATACTCGGCACCGGGCCACCTCCCTTGCATGCATTCAGGATGTCCGTAGCAGGCACGACAGATTCAATCCGTCCAGACCGCCGTCTCTGATAATCTTTCGCCCCACAGCGCAGCCCCATTGCCGGCCAATTCCCGCAAGCCTTCGTCAAGTCGAGCGGAACCGGGCTGCAGGCCAGCGAGCAAGGTCTCCCGCCCCACCCGCCAAGCAGAGCCCGCAACTCGCCGGAAGACGCCGTTTTCCGTCCACACCCGTAACCACTCACCATCGGACCAGTGTTGCTCCGTCAGAAAAGCCCCCGTCTTGAGTTTGATCCCGGCAGGCACCCGACGACGGACCGTCTGCTCCCAGTCCACATCTTCCAGCTCCGCGTGCGTCATGGCACCTCTTTCAGCCTCCGTAGGCCTCGCTACGACAACGTCCCAGCCTGCCGCACGGAGCAGCGCCGGGCAGGCTTCCAGCACCACTTCCGGGCCCACCACGCGGTCCAGCAACCGCGACCAGCTACACAAGCCCTCCTCCAGCGCCTCCTTCAGCCATGTGCGAAAACCCGCCGAAGGGGCGGCCACACAGTCCGCAAAAGAAGTCCACCGGGCGTCCAGGATAAAGCTGCCGCCCAGCACCAGACTATGCCCGATGGAAGCCGCCCCGGTGCCCCCGATCTTGCGTCCCCGGCACCAGAAATCCTGCCCGCCCCGCGCCTCCACCTCCAGGCCAAAACGGGCGTGTACGGCAAGCACCCAGGGGGCTATCCGGTCAAACAACTCCGGCGCGCGGCGCATTCCCACCGCCATGGGGAAAATAAAGAAATAGCTCAACTGGCCGGGGTCCACCCACACCACGCCCCCCCCCCAGGGACCGCCGCAACACCGGGATGCCCAACCGCTCGCAGGCGAGCCGGTCCAGCTCCGCACCTGGGCCCTGCGCCGCCCCCAGACTGAGATGCGCATCAGACTGCGCCAGCAGCAGAATGGGTGCGTCCTGCGCCTGTTGCGCCTCCGCCAGACCGGCATAGGCGCGATGCAGCGCCTCCGGATCGAGCTTCCCCAGATGGAGCAGGCGGATAGAGGCCACTTACTTATCCGTGCTGTGAAATTTCGCCCTGCGCTTCCTGATCTCTCCGCCGATAAAAGGATGAGAAATAGAAGTCGCGCTCATTGAGGGCCTGGTGCCAGCGCGCCCGCTCTTCCACGCCCGCCTGCATGATCCCCGCCATGGCCATGGACTGCTCGCCGTCGAGAATCAGGATGCCGTCCTGCAAGTCTTCATCCAGATCAATAAAATGTGCCGCCAGCCCTTGCGGCTCCTGGATATGCACCAGGAAAGACTTGCAGGACGGGTCTTCCGGGTCCAGCGGCGCCATCACCAACCGGCCCAGATATGCCATCCGCGCCAATTGATTGAAACGGGGGATCTCCAGCTTCTTCCCTATCTTGTACTTCCTCAGCTCGTTCTTCAGGCTGCTCACATCGGTAATCGGTATCGGCTTCATAACAATCCCTAGCAATATACTCAACTATATATTGACCCAAAAACCCCTCCCCATGCAAGGCGCCCACAAAAAAGGGAGACGGTTGCCCGTCTCCCCCATAACCCGAGGAGGGATGTGTTCAGATATATCAGAAGTCGTAACCGACCTGAAGACCGTAGGAGTTTTCGTACATGGTGGCACTGGCAGGCATAGGACCACCAAACGGGGAAGAACCGGCCGGACCAGTATTGGTATTGGAGAACTCGTGCATGTAGGCCTCCGTCAGCTTCCAGCCCATGCCCAGCTTTTGCGTGGCGCCAAAGGTGATGGCATTCTGCACGATGGCCGGGAAGATCAGATTGGAGGCGATGGTGTTGTTGCTGATGGGATTGGAGCCCCAGGTATAACCGGCACGCACCTGCAACCAGTTGTTCACGTCATACTGGGTACCGAAGTTGGCCACCCACTGATTGCTCCAATGCATGGGAAGTGCAATGTGGGACAACCCGCCGACCGGTGCGCCACCCTGATACGCCGTCCATGGCCCGAAAATATTGAAATTATTCATGGTATTGTGCCAGTTGATCCATTGCCCTTCGACGCTGATCAACCACTGCCGGATAGGACGGATCGCCATACCCAAAGCAATTTGCTGGGGATAATTGAGGTGTCCGCTATACTGGCCAGGCGCCCCCATAACTCCACTACCTGTCGCCGGACTCACCTGATTCTGCACACCTGCTTGCCAGGTCATGGGAGTAAACAGGACGGGTGATTTATAGGTCGCACCCAATGTCACCATATCATTGACTTTATAGAGCACGCCCAGAGTTGCCCCTACACCATAGGCCCAAGAAGGAGTTGATAGATTCAGCCCCCCGGTAGCTGGCAAAGGGCCAAAATTTGTAGGTACATATTGGGTAAGCGTTTGCTGAAAAGAGCCCTGCTCCGCGGCAATATTCAACGATGCGCCAACCGCGAGATGATCATCCACCTTCCACGCGACCGAAGGCGCCATTTGCATAAAGTTGATACTGCTATAGGCTTGTGCATAACCACCCATGGGCATATGGGGGTTTGGCGCTAAATTCTGCAAATAATTCACGCCCAAGCCAGAAGTTCCATAAACACCACCACCAAAAACCCAATTCTTGGCGAAGGCCGGGGCTACCCAACCGATGGCCGGAATACCGTAGACATTGGTATGGCTGCCGATCTCGCCAAATCCCAGATTCGTCTTGCGAACCGGGTTGAAAACCTCCGCCGAGAACGCGGCCTGCGGCGTCAACAATGCCAATCCTGCCGGGTTGCTCATGGCTGCCGACAAGGGGTCGTCAGGGGCGGCCACCACGGCGCCCGCCATGCCCACGGCGTACTGACCGATACCGATCAACTGATAACCATCTGTAGCAAGCGCACTGGCCGATAGGCCCATCGCCAAGGTCGCGCCAACCGCAATTCCTAAAATCCGTGATTTTTTCATGTAATTTCTCCGCCCCTGTTTGTATCGCTGATGACACGTTGATTGTGTCGGAACGGGAACAGTGTTGCAAGATATTGTATCCGTAAATTTTTTAATCGGTTTATCAAGCCGTAAAATATTGGTTTATTAGCAACAATAAATATTCTTGACATTTATTGTTGCGCGACGGATGAAAAAAAGGGGCTGGAGCCCCTTTTCCGCGTTTCGCCCGCTTTATCCGGGAAGCCGCAAGTCCTGCAACCGCATCTGGCGGCGCACGATTTCCACATCTTCCCGGTTCAGCGCAAAGGGGAAGGAGCGGATATCCGAAGGTGAGGAATCCCCATAAGGCCGATTACAGGCGCTGACTTCTTCATCATCCTTCCCTGGGCAGCCGGAGGTCTGGAAGGGCTTACCCGAGTCGATGATGTCTTCCAGCTCCGCCTGCGGATAACCAAAACCCAGTACGCGACCATACTGATCAAACGCCATATCCTCATAACGGCCACCCGCATAGTCAATCAGGAAGCGGCCCAACTGCACTCGGCGCCAATGGTCCTGAGGCACGGCGTCCCAATCCTCCATCATGGAGCCCTTCTCGGGGAAAAAGGCAAACATGTGGTTATGCCCACCCATGTCCTTCAGCTTTTGACAGACGGCGAGGATTTCCTGCTCCGTCTCGCCCATGCCGCAGATCAGATGCGCACCGAATTTTTCGGGGCCATAAATTTCTGCCGCCCATTCGATGGTCTGCCAGTACTTGTCCCAGGAATGGGGGCTCTGCACCGTCTTGCCACGGGCACGCTCGAAGATTTCCGGCGTCACGGCGTCCAGGGCGACGGTAAAGATATCCGCGCCCATCGCCTTGAGGTCGATGAGATCCTGCTTGTCCATGGTGGTCGGGTTGGAAAGAATGGAGGCGGGGATATGGGGCGCCACCTCCATCCAGCGCTTCAGCACGACTTGTGTATCCTGGTCGGAATCGGGGTGGGTGATCATACTGATGCACATACGTTGGAACTGGCCCTTGTCGCTGTTCCTGGCGATACGTTCGAGCATTTCATCCACGCGCACCGTCGGCCAGTCCACCCGGATGAAGTTGCGATCAGCGTAATCGCGGCTCTCTTCACGATGCCGGGCCAGACCGCAGTAGGTACAGTTGGCACGACAGCCTTCCGGGTAGGTCATCAGCAGATTCAGACAATTCGTACAGGAGGTCCGGTGCATCACCCCAGGCACCAGGCCCAGGGTAATCGCCGCCGCGGTGCTGAGCTGTACATATTCAGGTGACCGCATCGTCGGCGTTTTGACGAAATAATCCGGGCGATAAAAGTTCAAGGGCTGAGAATTTTCTTGCGCTACCGCACTCATGGAAGTTCCTCCTGTCATTCCGCCTCAGGCGGCGTAGTATTCATCAAAGGCGATCCAGCCGGATCGCATTACCCTGTCTTCCTGAGCCGCAGGTTGTCGCCACACGGCTTCCAAAGATTTTCTTCGCTGCACGGCCCGCGCCAGGGCCGGGCCAAACTGATCCTGCATATCTTCTGCGTAGCTCTCTAACGCATCCCCGTCGCCCGCCAGATAATCAGCAGCGGCCAATCCAGCGCCCTCCCCACTGATCACCGCAGCGGGGATACCCGCCCCGGTAATGGGATGGGTAAGCCCCGCCGCGTCTCCGGCAAGCACCACGTTGCCACGCACCATCAGCCGAATGCCACCCACCGGAATTGCGCCACCAGTACGCCCGAGGACGGCTTCGCCGATGATGCCGCGCTCTACCATCTGCCGATGCAACTGCTCCAGCGGCAATTTAAGATTGTCCTCAAAATACCGATCCGCACCCAGTCCGAGATTAGCCACCGGCCCGCGCGGAAACAACCAGCCATAGCCTCCCGGAAAAGCATCAGAAAGAAAAATATCCGTATCCGCATAGGGATGCAGCAACGGCACCGTATATTGACGGGTATAAACTACCAGTTGATGCGGCAAGCCCATGGCCTCCGCCACCAGGCTGTGTGGCCCATCGGCGCCAATCAGCAGGCGGGGGCGCACCGTGAACTCTTCCTCTGTGCCGCGCCGCAAGCGGGCCACTGCGCCATCCCAGGCAAGGAATTGGCAACGTGTTTCCAGTTGAGCACCGGCTGCCTGCGCCAGTTTTGCCAGGCCCTGGTCGAAACGTGCCCGGTCAATCATGATGCCGGGGAAGACGCTGTGATGCTGCAACCCGGATGGCAGTACCGTCAACATCCCCGCCACGTCCTGCACCCGTGAATCCGTTTCATGCACGGTACGCAAGAGCGGCATGGGGACAAACTCGGCGCATTGCACCGGGACACCGACCTCCGCACGGCGATCAACGCAGATCACCGTAAGGCCTTTGCCCGCAGCGGCACGCGCTGCCGCCGTGCCGGCCGGACCGGCACCAATCACCAGTACATCTATGGCTGAAGGGTTCACGCGTCTTTTGCCGCCATCCGCAATACCGTCGCGAAATGCTCCGGCTGTAAGCCGAAGCCATCGACAGCCTGTTTCTCGAACAATCCCTCGATAATACTATCCACGTCATTCAGATGGACATTACGCAGCGCCGCCTCCAGATCGACGATAGCGCGCCGCGGCTGGACAAAATAATCACCGCTGAAGTGAACCTGCCGCACTCGGTTCCCATAGCTATCCCAGAGCATTTCCGCTTGCAACGTGCCACCAGGGGCGCGTAACGTCGCTTTACGCAACGGCATATCGTCGCGCGCGCGGCGGTTGATGCCGAGCCACTCCGCGTCACGCACCTCCGCCAACGCCTCCGGCAACAGCGCGGCTACGGCATCCGGCAAGTCGCCCTGGACGAAAAACAGCCCCAAATGCGCGCGGAAACCATCCAGCAGGGCTTTCTGCACCTCCGTCAACTCCGGCGCTTTACCCAACAACGCTTTCAAGCTGGTCACCCGTTCCGCCACCGACGAAATTGCGTGGGCATCCAGTTTCTCCACCGGCACGCGCAGTACCCGCAACATCCGCGGAATGTCCAGATCGACCAGCACCGTCCCCTGAAAGAGCAGCACATTGCCATCCATAATCCCGCCGGTACCCGAAATTTTCCGCCCTTCCACCTCGATGTCATTGCGCGGGCGAAACCGTGCATTCACCCCCAGAAGCGATAAGCCAGCCGCCGCCGCTTCACAGATTCTCCGTGACAGCGAGGCCATATCACCCTGGGGCAGCGCGTCCCGCCGACACACCAGTTCCCAGCCTATCTGGGTGGGATCAAAAATCAGTGCACCGCCGCCGGTGAGACGACGCTGCACGGCGATCCCCTGCTCACGACAGAACTCCAGGTTGAGTTCCTGCTCCGGTGATTGGTGATAACCGACCAGCGCGGATTCCTCAAAGCGCAGGAAACGGAAAATGTTGGGAACCTGACCTTCGGACATCGCCAGGAGCAACGTCTTGTCTAAGGCCATATTTTCGTCGGCCGGGCGCAAGCCGGTATCGACCACCAGCCAGTCTTTGGCGTTATACGTTGTCATAACGCCAGCCACCGGACGAACGTGAAGCCCAGAAGAAACCATGCAGTCTCAGGCCGTAAACACGATCGGGATATCCCGCAGTTGGGTACGACGCTTCGGCGCGGCGGGGACATAATCCAGCGGCATAGTGGTCGTCTCGTCACCAAGTGCCAGGACTTCTTCACCGACAATCATGGAGCAGCAGGAAGGTGTCACAAAGACATCCCGTTCCAGGTGCTTGGCGAGGGCCAGCATGCCATCAGAGGGGAAGGCCACCCCGTTCAGTCCCGCCATGACCGCATAGGTATCGGTGATGGAACGATGCACGCCGGAAGGCCGCGCACAGCCCAGCAATACCGGCGTTTCCGGCAGCGCAGTCCGCGCATCCATAAAGAATTTACCGATTTCGTCCGCTGCCGGCGTCGCGAAAGGCCGGCTCGAAGCGGCATATTGCGGCATGATCACCACCAGCACCAGGGCGCTGGGCAGATGCCGCCGGATGATTTCCAGAGCGTTCCACTCACCGAGCAATTCACCGTAATGCAGCCCGATGACGATATGCGGCACCACCTTCATCCTGGTGGCCACCAAAGCTTCCAGCGCGGCCTCAAAGTCATCCACCGAACGGCGCAAATGGTAAACCTGATTGATGGTATCCTGCGCACCGATCACATCCATCATGGCCACATCGACGCCCGCATCCTCCATCCCGCGCGCGAACTCCGGGGTGGCGATACCCGTATGCATGGCGATCTGTAAATTCGGATAACGGTCCTTGATCTTGCGCACCGTCGGGAAATAGGGTTCATAGTGGACCACGTTCTGATGGTCCGAACCTCCCGAAAGCAACAGCCCACGTCCCCCATCCAGGACGATCCGGTCCACCAGACAATCCAGTTCTTCCGGCGTGCGAACCGGAATCATCGGCTCCAGAATCTTCGCCTTACAGTGGTCACATTGCAACTTGCAGTCACCACCGGTGATGGAAATGGCCGGGAAAGCATTCTTCCCGCAGGCGGAAACCTCCGACGTTTCATGGTGCTTGAAAGAAGGCGTATAGAAATTGATACGACCCACCTGACTACCGGACAGACCGGACCACCGTTCGCGCATAGAGTCCACCAGATCCGCGTTGAGGACCAGATCCTCCAAAGCCTCTACTTGCGCAACAGCATTCAACCATGGGTTCATATGAATTTCCATCCTTTATGCAGAGAGAAAGCCGGACGGCCGCGAAATGCGGCCGTCTTCCCGAATCATGACGGATTGCGCAGATCAGCAGCCGCCAAAACCATCAGCCGTCATCTTTGCTTCGAATGCCGCCAAAGCATCGGCGCCCGTCTTCAGTTCGCCGGCATCGCCTGCAAAATCAGCGGGCGTCAGCTTGGCAATCCAGCCGCTGCCATAGGGATCCCTGTTGATGAGGCCCGGCTCTTTGGCCACATCGTCATTGCTCGACGCCACCGTACCGCTGACGGGACTCTTCAACGGGCCAACCCACTTGCCGGACTCCACCGTTGCCGCCGACTTGTCCTTCTTGATCTCCTTGCCAGCGCCCTTGGGCGTATAAGAAACGATCTGTCCAGCCAACGCACAGGCATAGGAGGTCATGCCGATGGTCACAGTGCCATCGTCTTCCTTGCGCAGCCACACGTTATTCTCGACGTTGTACAGCAGATCTTCGGGGATTTCACAGCCACGTACAGTTCCCATCATTTTCTCCTTTGGTTTGCATTTCCAATAAACAGGCCCCGCTGCCAAGCAGGATTTTAAAAAAACAGCAGCCGGTCAACCGACAGAATCAGATCGGCCAGATCACCGGCAGACGCCACCGCATCCACTTCATCAATCAGGTTGTCGGCCTCGATCTCATAGCCGGGAAGCGCCGGACGACAGACCTGGATTTCCACTCCGGCATTTTTTGCATCACGAATAAAGTCGATAATCCGCTTGCCGCCAGCCATCGCCGAAAGATTTTCCGCAACACCCGTCTGCATCAGCCGGACCGCTTCCATCGTGCAAAAAATCTTAACCTCCGCATCCATGGAAGACAACAGGGCGCCCAGATAAAACGGCGTCGCGCAGCGATGTGCGGTGCTCGGCCCGCTGGTCATGACGATGACTACCGACTTTTCGCCCTGATCCTCCAGATAGTGGTAGTCGCTCATCGCATCCCTCGCTCACAATGAATGTCATCACGCAGACAGCGCTGCCGGTACAACTCAAAGGCGGTGTCCCCAGTAGACAGCTTTTTGAGCGCAGCGTCTACCGAAGCCACCGGGCGTACCCGGGCGATCCAGGCTTCGTAGGGTTCGATATTGAGCAGATTGGGATCTTCCAGGACATCTTCGTTGGCGGATTCGATCACGCAATCGAAGACATTCGGAACCGGACCTGCCCATTTTCCGCTCTCGATGGTGGCAACCGGCTTACCCGTCGGACGACGTGTCCCCGGCCGGCGTACCCGGACATGCAAAATCTTTCCGGCAATCGACTGAGATATGTCGGTCATACCCACCGTAAGCGTGCCATCGCCTTCGCGTCGCACCCAGATCTGGCATTCCCGATCGTAATATAATTCGGCGCGGAATTCGCAACCGTTACATTCCATGGCCTTCTCCTGGTGTCAGCGACAGGTAAAAAAAAGCGCCCCGCAAAGGGGCGCTTCCCCACACCATTTCAGATAATGCCCTTGGCGGCAAGAAGATCCATCGAGTCGCTGACATTGTCGGGAATGCCGACCTTGCGCGCGGACAGGCCCATGGCCAAACCGAGCAACTGGGTGAAATAAATCACCTTGACGCTCGATTTGATGCCGAACTCCGTCTCTGCACGGACCTGATGCATTTCCAGACCGGAATGGCAGGTGGGACATTCGGTGGCGATCACTTCCGCACCGGCATCTTCCGCCGCCTGGAGGATATTCAGCACCAACTGGGTGGAAGTATCTGAATCCGACAACGTATGCGCCCCACCACAACATGCCGTCTTCAAGGGGAAATCCACGCTCACGGCACCGGCTGCTGCAAGCAGGTCGTCCATGAAATGCGGCGCATAGCTCGATTCCGAACCGGGACCCTGATCCTTTTCCGGGAAAATCTGCCGGGGACGGGTGTACATGCAACCGTAGTAGTTGGCGATCTTCAGGCCGTTGAGACTCTTTTTGACCTTGCTTTTGATGCCATCGACACCCACTTCCTCCATGAACCATTCCAGCGCGTGCAGGCTGCGCACGTCGCCCTCATAAACAGGGTCACCCGACTTGTTGGCAAGTTCCTGCACCGTCTTCAGGGTTTCTTCTGAAGTGGCACACTCATATTCGGTCTGTTTCAGATTGCGATAGCAGCCGTTACAAGGCGCCATCACCGTATCACAGCCCTGCAGCTTACTGGCGATGGCCAGATTCCGCGCCGACATATAGGTCTGCAACATGGGATGAATGTTCTTTACTTCCATCGCGCCACAGCAGTTGTAGTCCTCGAGGTTTTCCATCTCCAGACCCAGTTCTTTCACCAGAACACGGGTGGATTTGTCATAGGGCCCGCCGGAACCTTCCAGCGCACAGCCCGGATAATATGCAACCTTAGCCATGATGCGCGGCCTCCTTCTGTGCCTTCACGTATTCAGCGAGGACTTCACCAGTTTTACCCCAGGACTTGGTCTTGGGACGGAACACCACATTCATGCCCATTTTGGTCAACTGACCCAAGGGCATGTGCTTGGTCAGGCGTTTGCCAAACTCCACGATCCAGGACTGGACCAAGGGTTGCCCGACACGCTTGAAGAACCCCACCATGACTTCGGTATCCTCGATACGCCCGAATTCGATGCACTGATGGGTGAACTCCTCATCGAAATGCGTCGAAAGCGTTTTCGGGGTCAGGCCGTTTTCTTCCAACCAATGCGCTGTCGCCTTCATCACCCCCTCGGGGCGGACATCCTTGGGGCAAATATTGGTGCACTTGTTACACGAAACACACTGCCAGATGATGTCTTTATCTTTCATCAACTCGGCCTTCAGGCCCAAGCGAATCAGATAAATCCAGTAACGTGGGTTAAAATCCACATTCTGCGCGTACATGGTGCAGGAATTCGTGCAGGAGCCGCACTGCCAGCAACGGTGCACGTTTTCGGCACCGCTGTAACTCTGAATGATCTCTTCAAAATGCTCTTCGTAGTCTGTCAGCGTGCGGGGGGTAATCATGGTGTTCCAGGAACCTGAAACGTCCACCCCGTCTATTACCAGGTGATCGTGCTGCAAAATCCGATCGGGATCGATCAGTGTTTTTTCATGAATAGCCATAGCCGCTCCTATACCCTAATTCATCAATGAATGGCGTCTCTCTTGATGCGAGATCCACCCATCCGCCGGTGTACTTCTACGCCCAGCAATTTACGGATTTGTTCCGTAAAGTCTGTTTGGCCGCCAAAATCCGAACGCAAAAAGCCTTCTGCCATGGCGCGCACATATTGCGAATACTGGTGGGCCAGGATGATATCGACCATATAAGGCACATCACGATACACCCCCAGTTCCAGCAGCGCTTCCCGCATCCACTGGCGCAGGCCCTCGAACATTTCGGGACTTTCTCCGAAAGGGAAATCCGTCAGGTAGTCGCCGCCGCGGATGAACTCCCGCACCGCGCCTGAAGTGGTGCCCTGATCCCAGACCCAGCGCGTCATCAGCGGATAGCGTTCGGGATCACTGAAGTGCAGAACCTCAGCCCCCATGTCCCTGATAACACGTTTCGCCTTTCCCGTAGCAGGCAAAGCCTCTTCAAAACGCGTCATACGCTGCGGCAGGTCACCATGACCCTCCAGCAAATCGCGCATCATTTCACCTACCCGCGCAGCGCCCTGCTCCTCTATGACGGGCCAGATCTTGCGTCTTGAGGTAAACATCTGCTCCACGAGATGCGCCATCTGTGCTTCCGTCAACGGCCGTTTGTCCTCCAGCAGGAGACGACGAAAACTCGCCGTCTTCTCTGTCAGGCTACCGACCAGATCTGCAAGACCCTGCTGTCCCTCGAACGCCTCTTCAAGCTCGTAAAAGGATCTGTTGAGCAGCCCCTTATCGAGATCGATCGGCAGCGAGGCGGGAACGATATGTTCGCCGTTCCCGCTGTGGTAGATATCAGCTGGCAATTTTCTGCTGTCCGTAGAGATCCGCCACAGCACGCGCACCAGCGGACTGGCCTTGCGCTATGGAAGAATCGATATCTTCCGGGCCGGTCGCCGCACCACACACGTAAATCCCCTTACGCGTCGTACCCTGGCTGTTGGTGTACTGTTCCGCGCGGTCGATAAATCCGTGTTTTTCCAGACCGATACCAAAAGTCCTGGCAATTTCCGGGTTCAATGCATTGGGGTCCATACCGATGGCGTGAACGACGATATCCATGGGAATCACGATAGGACGCTTGACCAGGGTATCCTCGCCCTTGACCAGCAAACGACCATCAGGCGACTTGGTGACCTCGGCGATACGCGCCTTGACGAACTTGGTTTTGAACTCTTCCTGACTCTTCCAGTAGAATTTGTCTTCGTAAAGGCCAAAGGTACGGATGTCCATGTAATAAATGAACACATCGGTACTCGGAGAAATTTCCTTGATCTCCATCGCGAGGTTGGTGGAAACGGTGCAGCAGATCTTGGAGCACCATTCACGACCAATCTGGCGGTCACGTGAGCCGACGCAAAGCAGGATAGCCACGCGCTCCGGAACCCGGCCGTCCGAAGGACAACGAATCTGGCCCGCCGTCACCATCTGCTCCATCTGCGTGGTGGTCAGGACGTCCTCGTAGGTACCGAAGCCCCATTCCGGCTTGTTGATGGAGTCGAAATGGGTGAATCCGGTACCCAGTATGATGGCGCCCGCTTCCACCTTGTCACCGTTGCTCAGGGTGGCCGTAAAGTTGCCGGCCTCGCCCGCTACCTGGGTGACCTTGGCAGACTTGTGGATGCTGACGTTGGCGTCGCCTTCCACACGGCTGACCATACGGCCAATGGCATCTTTGGCCCATTCGCCAGAAGGTACCAGCTTGGCGTAACCGGAGATGATGGGCGCCCCACCGAGAATGTCTTCTTTCTCGACGATGACGGCCTTCTTCCCCATGGAGGCTATGGTGGTGGCTGCCGACAAGCCTGCTGGACCTGCACCTACGACTAACACTGTATCTTGTGCACTCACTGAACTTTCTCCTTAAGCGCCCGCTTTCATATTGATGTTTTGATTGGTGGCCAGTTCGGGGTTGTAGAGGTATTCCACATTGCCCTGTTCCACCTGCTTGAGATAATCCTGGAAGTCGGCCTTGGCCTTGTCCCAACTGATGCCCATCTTCTCCACCAGGTCTTCGCAGGGGGAGGCATGCCACTGCAACTGCACGATCTTGAAGGGATCGGCGCCACAGGCCAGGGCCGCGAGCTGGACGTCGGCGACAATGGGAATGCTGTAGTTCATGTCGTGGGCCTTGCCGATCCACTGGTTCTTGTCCATGGTAGTGATGCAGCCGGTATCAATACCGACCATCACATCGGCGTTGGCTTCTTCCCGGGCGACCTTGATCTTGCGATTCATCGTAAAACTGCGGGTGAACTCGCGTTCGGAGATGATGTGGCGGAAACCGAAGCCACAGCAGTCGTACCAGGTGGAGTAGTCGATGACCTGGGCGCCCAGGGCCTGGGCGACGGAGGTGCCGACAGCGGTACGATTACCGCCGAGCACCGTGTTGTCGTACACGGCGTCTTCCGCCACCATCTTGTAGTAGTGACAGGCGGCGTGGTTGGTGACCCGGATGTTGCTCATGTCGATGGTCTGCAATTCGCTGGCGATGCGGTTGCGCATGACGTGCAGCCATTCGCTGTAGTGGACCACTTCCTCGGGGATGACGATCTTGCCGTCCACCAGACGCCCCAGCTTGCCGAGGATCTTCTTGACCTTTTCGCGCAGTTCGGCGGACTCGATGAGGTATTTGCGGATCTCCTTGTAGTTGCCGAAAGAGGTGCCGCAATGCACCAGAGGGTAGAAGTGGCCATTCTCGAAGCCGTGCTGCTTGCCGGAGACATAGGCCTGATGGAAGTTGCGCAGGAAGACGGCGGCCAGGGACTCCACATTGCCGATGCCGGAGCCATGGTAGTTCCAGGCGGTGCAGGAGGTCTGGTCGGTCTCGTCCAGATAGTCCATGCCGAACTTGTTCATGAACCACAGGATACTGGTGGGATAGCCGGGGATGTTGCCGCACTGCCCGCAACTCTTGTGGTGCCAGAACTGATTCGTGGGAATCCGCTTTTTCCAGCCATACAGAGTATCTACTTCAACGGGCTTGTGCTGGTCGGTAAGGCGGTGGACGATGATTTCGCCTTCCTTCTCCAATTGCCACATGTGATCGCGGATGTCGTCCATCCGTTCGCCCAGGTCCATCGTACGCCGGTCGACATGGCTGCGCACCCAGGCCGTTGCCGCTTCGGCTTCGTTCGCCGAAAGATTCGTGTCCTGAAAAAAGGCACCGTGACCTGCTACGCCCTGCTGCGTGCTGTTGTCGCTCATGATGGTCTCCTCAGTCCTTATCGTTCTGGCTCTCAAGCCAGTCTTCATAGTCTTCACGTTTCTCGTCAATGAAGTCCTCAATGACGTCGAAAAGGTTTTCATCCATAGTTTCCAACGACTTCAGCACGCCCGTCATTTCCCATATGGTGTACATCTCGACGGAGGTTTTTAGCGACACTTCCCACGCCGTTTCCACGGTTTGCAAGGTGCGCACCGGAATGGCTTTACGCAGTATGCGCAAGTCGCCTTCCACCTTCTGAATATTGGGGCCCCAGTCGGGGAAGTGATCAGGCTGGATCATGTCGGGGGACAACTGATTGCCCGTGGTGATCAGCTTGAGCATGACGCGCCCGAAGGGTCGCAGCACATCTTTGGCCGACTGCATGCCATGGCGGATGGACACTTCACGCATGATCATGACAAGCCCACCGGGGGAATTCTTGAAAGGACAGCGTGCGGCACAGGTCATACACTGCGCACAGGCCCACATTTTCTCCTGCATCGCATCGTAGATCTGCTCGACATTTTCCGTCCACAACAACTGCACAATCTCGCGCGGACTATAGTCATAGAACTGCGCAGACGGGCAGGTGGCCGTGCAAATGCCACAATTCAAACATCCATTGAGTTCGTGGTCGTAACGAAAATCCGCACGGATTTCGTCGAACATCTCCCTCATTTCAGCGTAAGTCGCCATTTACTCGCTCCTCGCTAGCAATAAATACGTCGTACCTGTTGACCCGCAGTGCAGACCGACAGTTCACATGAAGAGCGTAATATCAGACTCTCCCGCGAACTCAAAGAACGAGGCAGCACCACCGAGTTCAATGCCGTCAATGAAATCAGCCGTATCAAACTCGAAAAGATCAACGGTCATCTGGCAGGCGATCATCCGTACTTCTGCTTCAACACAGAGTTCGCGAAGTTCTTCCAGACTGGCTACACCCTTTGCCTTCATTTTGCTCTTCATCATGGAAGTAGCCATCCCTTCCATGCCGGGGAGCACCATCATCAGTGTCGGCATTGGTATCGGCATTGGCATTGCGGGATTCCCGAGCGGACTCACGCGCAGATGGCTCAAATCCTTCTTCAACAATTGCAGGCCGTAGAAGGTGAAAAATATTTCAACCCCATAGCCGAGCGCCGCTGCGGTAGATGCCAGAATGAAGGGCGGATAACCCCAATCCAGCGTGCCCTTCGTAGCGATAATTGCCAACTTTTTCTCGTCCATTATGTTTACTCCCGGTCGGGCTCGCGGCCCGGCTCTGATAAATTAAGCCTTCTGGATGAAGAAGATGAACTCGCCAGCAGCTTCCGCCTGTTCCAACAGGGGATTCTTGGTCTGCTTGGCAAACGCTTCGAAGTCCTTCACCGCGCCAGGGTCGGTGGCGACGACCTTCAGGACCTGACCAGAGGTCAACTCCCCAAGCGCCTTCTTGGTGCGGAGAATCGGCAGCGGGCAATTCAGTCCGCGCGCGTCGAGTACTTTGTCTTCTTGTACCATGAGTTAACCTCCTCGGTTATGATGTCTGAAAAACCACCTGCAAGACTCTATCAGGAAAAGCATGAACAGCAAGGCAAATATTTTGATTTGATGATTAAGCACCCCTATTTTAGAGTATCCTTATCAACTGGACAACTGAACCAGGGGGAACCCCCGGTTGACCCAGGCGGATATTCCGCCACGCAAATTCAGCACTTGGCCAAAGCCTTGGGACGCCGCGAAAGCCGCCGCCTGCGCCGAACGCCCGCCGCTCAGGCAGTAAAAAACGAGCGGTTGCGATTTATCCATCTGCTGCACGGACATGGGAAGCAGGTGCAGCGGCAGGTGTCTGGCACCATCGATGACGCCCCTCGCCACTTCGCCAGGCGAACGCACGTCAATCAGCGTAAACGCCCCCCCCTGTTCTCCTAGGGCTTTGAGCTGATCCGCAGTGATTTCCTGAAATCCGTACATATGCACTCGCTTGCATGAAAGAAATTTTGACCGGGGATTCTACACGAAACGCCTTGCAGGCTAACCCCCAAGCCGCATCATGAACACTCTGGCGGAACGGTTGGGGTCATTTACAAAGTGATGGTGTTCCGGCTTGTCGCGCCAGATCCCTCGGATAATGGCCTCCGCGATCTGTCCGTCACTGGCTGCTCCGCGTAGGAGGGGCAAGAGTTCCAGCCCCCCGTCCTGCCCCAGACAATACACCAGACGCCCCGTTGCGGTGAGGCGTACACGGTTGCAGGTTGCGCAGAAATCGTCGCTGATGGGCGTGATGAAGCCCACCTGGGAGCGCACCGCAGGGGGCTGATAGAGCCGCGCCGGACCATTATCTGCAGGTCGAATCACGGGTTGCAACGGACCGAAGTGCTGCTCGATAACCTGCTGCGCCTCGGCAGCGCTCAAGAATTGCGTCTCCCGGGCATCCGCCCCCGCTTCACCGAGCGGCATGGCCTCGATGAAGCGGATATCGACACCACGCTGTATCGCATATTCCAGCAGCGCTGGCAGGCTATCCCCATTATCCTGGCGCAGCAGAACGACGTTGAGTTTTATCCGGGGAATCTTTGCCTGTATCGCCGCATCGATTCCTTCCAGTACGCGACGCAGGTTACCACCACGGGTCACCCGTGCGAAAACCTCGGGGTCCAGACTGTCGAGACTGACGTTCAGGTTGTTGACGCCCATCTGTTTCAGAGCGTCGGCGCGCCGCCCCAGCAGCAATCCATTGGTGCTGATGCTGATCTTGCCTACACCGTGACGTCGCGCGAAGCCGACGAAAGACAGAATCTGCGGATGAAGGAGTGGCTCGCCCCCCGTAAAACGTATATGGCGGACGCCGAGTCCGCTGAAAATGCGAATCAGGCGGTCATATTCTTCCGCCTGTAGATGGTCTTTCCGCACGAAGAAGGGTGTCCCCTCCTCGGGAGAACAGTAGCTACACCGGAAATTGCAGTGCTCCGTCACCGAAATGCGCAGATAGGTAACGCGCCGACCGAACTGGTCCGCCAACGCAGCCCCCTGCGCCGGTTCTGCAACTAATCCCTGCGGCATGCCGTCTGCTCCCTGGGAACCCTACCCTAAGGAGGTCATACTAGACCTCTTTTAAGACTGTGTTCAACTCTGCCGACACCAATGACAGAGACAAATGATATGCTGCGCTGCGCCAAACCCCTGGGCCGGCCGTTACAGAACGACCGGGAAGGTATGCCCGGATTTTTGACAACGCAAGTCAACGTTTTTAATTTTATAATAAGTAGTGTTTATTTGCTTTATGCCCGGCGCGGTGATTAGTTTAGGAGGCACAAGCCAAGGAGATCCATACATGATTCGCAATGATTTCAAAGAACATTCGCGCATTACCGTCACTTGGAAGGACAAGGACGGCAGGCTGCGGCCTGGCAACTTCTATGTCTATGCCCTTCTCAAGGACGCCATGATCGTACGCGCCACCGACAAGGACGGCCTGCTGCGCAAACTCCCTTTCAGCGATGTACTGCGCGTGGTGAAGTTTCAGGACGTGGCACCACAGGACCGGTACATGATCCCCGAAGACATCCTGAAAGAAGCGAGCTGGAAGGACCGGGAAGTGATGATGCGCTACAGCTCCTCGCCACACCGCGGCAAGTAGATATCAGCGGACTGGCGGACGGGACGCAGGGATTCTCTCCCATAGGCCCGTCTTGCCGCCCTCTTTCCGTAAGAGACCGATATTCTGCAGCAGCATCCCGCGATCAATGGCCTTGCACATATCATAAATAGTGAGCAACCCCACGGAAACAGCCGTGAGCGCCTCCATTTCGATGCCCGTCTGGCCGACACAGCGCACTTCTGCGCGGCAGACAATCCGCGCAGGATCGTACCCAGGGGTTAATTCGACTTCGACACCGGTGAGAAGCAAGGGGTGTGCCAGAGGAATCAACTCCCAGGTCCTTTTGGTGGCCTGTATGGCCGCGATGCGCGCGACTCCCAGCACGTCGCCCTTTCCCATCCGTCCAGAGGCAATGCGTTCCAGGGTGGAATCCGACATCAGAATTTCGCCTGCCGCCAGCGCAACCCGGGTCGTCACCGCCTTGGTACCAACATCGACCATGTGCGCATCGCCTTGCTCATTGAAATGATTGACGGCATCCGGATTTGACATGAATGGGAGACTCCTTTTCGTAAGGGACCGAAAACACGCACCACGCAGGACCACCATCCATGGGCATTCGGGAATGGTCCTGAACGATTCTCCGTTCTTTTGGTATCCCCGCGCAAGCCGGACGTTTGGCATCATGGCTTTGGTCTCGGCCGTTCCTCATGCTAGACTGCCCGATGCACATGGCTTGTTGCGGATGCAGTAATTTTTCTGCCCCCTCGAAGCGCCTTCATCCATTTCCAGCAAGGCTTCTAACTTGATGATATTTAAACGAATTCTTGGAATTTTCTCCACCGACCTAGCCGTAGATCTGGGTACCGCCAACACCCTGATTTATGTGCGCGGTAAGGGTATTGTGCTCTCTGAGCCCTCCGTGGTAGCCATCCACACGGGACGGCATGGGGCTACCAGCCGACAGTTGCACGTCGGAGAGGAAGCCAAACGTATGTTGGGCCGCACACCGGCCAACATTACGGCTATCCGGCCGCTGAAAGACGGTGTGATTGCCGATTTCCAGATTACCGAGGCCATGCTCAAGCACTTCATCAAACGGGTACATCATCAACGTTTCCTCAGCCCCAGCCCGCGGATTATCGTCTGTGTACCCTATGGTGCAACGCAAGTGGAACGGCGCGCCATCCGTGAATCGGCGATGAGTGCGGGGGCGCGCGAAGTACACCTGATCGAGGAGCCGATGGCTGCCGCCATCGGCGCCGGGATGCCTGTTGCGGAGCCCACCGGCTCCATGGTGGTGGACATTGGTGGCGGCACTACCGAAGTCGGCGTCATCGCGCTGGGCGGGGTGGTCTACTCCCAGAGTGTGCGGGTAGGCGGCGACAAAATGGACGAGGCGATCGTCAACTATATCCGGCGCAATTACGGTATGCTGATTGGCGAGACGACGGCTGAAGAGATCAAGAAGAAGGTTGGCTGCGCTTATCCCGGTCAGGAAGTGCTCAGTATAGAAGTGCGCGGCCGCAATCTCGCCGAAGGCGTTCCCCGAACATTTACGATTACCAGCAATGAAATCCTCGAAGCCCTTCAGGAACCATTAGGCGCCATTGTCGGTGCCATCAGACTGGCCCTGGAGCAGACCCCCCCCGAACTCGCTGGCGATATCGCTGAACGGGGCATGGTATTGACTGGTGGCGGAGCCCTCCTTCGCGATCTGGATCGGCTGATCATGGAGGAAACCGCGCTACCGGTCATCGTTGCGGAGGATCCATTGACCTGCGTGGCGCGGGGCAGTGGCCGGGCGCTGGAAGAACTGGAGTTGCTGGGTGAGGTATTTGCCGACGATTAAGCCTTCGGCTGCCACGAGCTATTATGCCTGCATTGTTTTTCCCCCGCCGCTACCCGCCGCTCCTTCGCGTAGCGGTGCTGATTGTGTTGACTGTGTTCGTCTCGGTGTCCAGCGAAAAACACCCCAACATAGGAAACGTTTCTTTGACCATAGCTTATCCTGTGCAGTGGGTCAGCATGCAGGGGGCACGTCTCTGGCAGCAGACCGACCATTACCTGCAAAGCCGTGCTGCGCTGGAATCCGAAAACGTCAGGCTGCGCGCCGAACTCGTCCGTGCGCAGCCCAAGCTGTTGGAAGCAGATATTCTGCGTGACGAAAACCGTCAACTTCTCGCATTGCTCGACAGCATCCCCCACCCGCCCGGGAAAGTGGCCGTAGCGCAGATTGTCGCCCAAAACTTTGCACCAGGCAGCCAGTTGCTGGTCGCCAACCTGGGTACGCGTGCGGGGGTCTTTGTCGGACAACCGGTCCTCGCTGCCGGCGGAGTGGCGGGCCAGGTGGTCCGTGTTTCGCCCGAAAGCAGCCAAGTGGCGCTACTTTCCGACCTGGACAGCAGCATCCCTGTAAAGCCCGCAGGCTCGGACACACCATTGCTGGTGGATGGCACGGGGAACCTGGACAGTCTTGCGGTACCCTTTCAACCGCGCAACACCCCCCTGAAGGTCGGCGACAAGCTCGTCACCTCGGGTCTGGGTGGGCGTTACCCGGCGGGGCTGAATGTCGGTACGATTTCCGCAGTCATCCACAATGGTGACCAACCCTTTGCACGGATTGCGGTGCGACCGGCCGTTCACCTGGGGCGATTGGGCACTGTGCTCATGCTCTGGGATAGCCCAGCCTCGCAGCCCGCAGCAGCACCATGATCGCCGTCGTAGTCGTTCTCGGTTTTTTCTTTGCGCTCACGGCGGAAGCCGTTCCCGGCGGTCCGTTTTACGCATTGCTCCACCCGGATTTTGTTGCCCTGCTACTGCTCTATTGGGCCATCAGCAGTGCTTCTGAACTGAGTTTTACCGTGGTCTGGCTGATCGGGCTGCTTCAGGATATGGTACTTGGCGATGTGCTGGGAGCCCAGGCTATCGCCGGGGTCGTCATGATTTATCTGCTCTACACCGGCATTGCCAGGGTTCGCAGTCTGGCGTCCTGGGAGCAACTCTTCTTCATATTCGTGTTACTACTGGCCCACCGTTTGCTGGTCTGGTTGTGGCAGGCCTGGGCAGGCACCGTCACATGGCATTTTTCGCTGCTTTTAGGGCCCCTGATCGGCGCCCTGCTGTGGCCGCTTTTTACCTTGACGCTCGATTATCTGCGTCACGCATTGCGCCTGAACCATACATGAACGCAGTACAGCCCGCCCGGGGACATCGGCAATTCACCCGCCGACTGCTGGTCGCTGCGGGACTGATCACGGTGCTTACGGTGCTGCTGGCCATACAGATATTCCGGCTGCAGGTCTGGGATCATGATCTCTATGCCACCCAATCCACCCATAACACCATTGTGCTGCTGCCCATCGCCCCCCAGCGGGGTCTGATTCTTGACCGGCATGGGCAGGTACTCGCCGATGATCAGACCGGCTTCGTCCTTACGATCACGCCGAACAAAGCCATGTACCCGGAGGAAACCATCCAGCGCCTACGGCGAATATTGCCCGTCAGCGCAGAGGACCAGCAACGCTTCAACCGCGATCTATCACATGCGCGTCCCTATCAGCCCATCCTTCTGCGACGCAATCTGAGTCCCGGGGAGGTGGCCGCATTTGCCGTGCAGCGGCATCAATTTCCGGGGGTAGACATACAAACCAGGATCAAACGCCACTATCCGTATGGTTCACTTTTTGCCCATGCGGTGGGCTATGTGGGCCGCCTGACCCCTGCAGAAATCCGCGAGGAACAGATGGCGGACTACGCGGGGCTGGACAGCATCGGCAAAAGCGGCCTTGAAGCGCAGTATGAAGCCCTGCTGAAAGGACAGCCGGGCAACCAAGAGGTAGAGATCGACGCACGCGGACATACATTACGCACACGCTTGCGCAACCCGCCCCGGGAGGGCGTAACCATCCGGACGACTCTGGACCTTGCGGTGCAGCAGGCTGCCGCTCAGGCCATGACCGGCCAGCGGGGCGCCGTGGTGGCACTGGATCCGCGGAATGGTGACGTACTCGCCGCTTATTCGGCCCCCGCGTTCGATCCGAATGCTTTCGTAGATGGCTTGAGCCCCGCCGTATGGAGCAGCCTGCGGGACGATCCGGGCACGCCCATGGCCAACCGGTTCCTGCGGGGCAACTATCCTCCGGGCTCTACCATCAAACCTTTTGTGGCGCTCAGCGCCTTACGTGACAAGGCCGTCGCCGCTGATCAGCGGCTCGCTGGCGGCGCTTACTACCAGATTCCGGGCACCAAACACAAATATTACGACTGGAAACCCGGTGGTCATGGTGCGCAAAATCTGCGCGAAGCCATTCGCGATTCCAATGACGTATATTTTTACCAAATTGCCATGCGTCTTGGCGCAATCCAGATCGGCAACGGTCTCGCGCATTTTGGCTTTGGTCAGCGCAGCGGAGTGGATTTACCCGGGGAATCCGCGGGTGTGATCCCCTCCCCGGTCTGGCTACGTCGGCGCTACGGCCAGATCTGGTATCAGGGACAGACCGTGATGATGGGAATAGGACAGGGTTATTTGCTGAGCACCCCACTCCAGTTGGCGCGTGCCACAGCCAGCATCGCCAATGGTGGCAAGCTGGTCATACCGCAGATGAAACAATCATCCGGCGGCGCGACGCAACCCCTGGATTTTTCACCAGAGGACATTGCCGCCGTTCAGGGTGCGATGCGTGATGCGGTGACTTCGGGTACCGGCAGATCGCTGGCCAACGATCTCCATGCCATTGCCGGCAAAACCGGCACTGCCCAGGTGCATCATGCGCAGCGCAATGATTCCGGTCGGGTGCTGCGCGATACGGTTCAACTTTGGCGGGATCACGCACTCTTCATCGCCTACGCGCCGGCTGATCATCCGCGCATCGCGGTGGCGGTAGTGGTCGAACATGGCGGCCACGGCGGCAGCACGGCCGGGCCCGTCGCCAGAGCGGTTATCGACGCCTACCTCAATACGGTGACGACACCGGAGGTCAATCCATGAGCTGGCACGCACGCCTGCTGAAGCCCCTGCGAAAACTGGATCCGGCAATCATGACGGGGGTGATAATACTCATGTTCATCAGCCTCGCGGTAATCTACAGCGGCAGCCAGGAAAGTATCCGCGTAGTGCTTGCCCAGCTTTTGCGATTCGCGGTCGGCATCCTCGTCCTCGTTCTCGTTGCCAATACACCACCGGAGCGTATTCGCGCCTGGGCACCCGCCTTGTACGCTACGGGCATCCTCTTACTGATCATCACACTCGTGGCGGGCAAGGCCAATCTCGGCGCACGCCGCTGGCTGGGCGTCGGCCCGCTGACCTTTCAGCCCTCGGAGCTCATGAAACTTGCCCTGCCCCTGTTCCTCGCCTATTACTATTCGCAACGGGAAAATGTTCGCCACTGGCTTTCTGCCGTCACCGGATTTGTGCTGATTGCCATTCCCTTTCTGCTCATCGCCAAGGAACCAGATCTGGGTACGGCGGCGCAAATTGGCGCTGCCGGGGTCTTCATGATGTGGCTGGCGGGTGTGCGCCGCCGATGGTTTGTCGCGCTGATCATTCTGGCCGCCGTCAGTGGGCCGGTACTCTGGCATTTTCTGCATGGGTACCAAAAAGAACGCATACTGACCTTTCTCGATCCTCAGCGCGACCCCCTGGGTGCCGGTTATCACATTATCCAGAGCATGATTGCCGTGGGTTCGGGAGGATTCTGGGGGAAAGGCTGGTTCAACGGTACCCAGGTCAACCTCGATTTCCTGCCGGAAGCCCAGACCGACTTCGTTTTTGCGGGATTTGCCGAGGAGTTTGGCCTGGTTGGTGTCCTGCTCCTCATCTCTACTTACCTGCTCATCGTCCTGCGCGGGCTGGTCATTGCCTACGAAAGCCGTGACGCCTTCGGTCGTCTCATTGCCGGCACCCTGAGTCTGACGTTTTTCCTTTATATTTTCATAAATATGGGCATGACCACCGGAATTCTTCCGGTGGTCGGAGTGCCGCTGCCACTGGTAAGCTATGGCGGGACCGCCATGCTGACTTTCATGGTCGGGCTGGGCATATTGATGTCGGTCCACGCCCATCCGCGCATCCACGAATGATGGGGTTTCTCCGCCCAAAGACATGGGGTGCCAAGGTTTGCCCGCCGTCCCCAAGCATGATTTTCTCCTCAGGCGACGCTATAATTCCAGACTTGCCCAATCCCCCTGAATTCCAATCAGCGTTTACCACTGAGGTCTCTTCATGATTGCCCGTACTTCCCTGACCACCCGGATCCTCTTCCTGTTAGCCGGCTTCTGTTTCACCCCCTGGGCATCTGCTGCCACTCCCACGCCCATGTTGCCCACACCGCCAGCCCCGGCACTGCCCGCCATCGTCAGCTATACGCTGATGGACTACGACACGGGTCAGATCATCGCCGCCAAAAGTGAAAACCTGCGCCGCGCGCCGGCCAGTCTCACCAAGCTCATGACAGCCTATCTGACCTATCAGGCCATTCAGGGCGGCACCCTGACCGCTCAGGAAAACATCCCCATCTCCAACACGGCCTGGAAAACGGGGGGTTCCAGCATGTTCGTCCAGCCCAATGTCCCGGCGAATGTCGACCAATTGCTGCATGGATTACTGATTGATTCGGGGAACGATGCGGCGGTCGCACTTGCTGAGGCGGTGGGCGGCAGCCAGTCTGGTTTCGTCACACTGATGAACGACTCTGCTCTGCGCCTCAATCTGCACAACACCCATTACAGCAATGTCGACGGTCTACCGGACAACAATCTCTATACTACCGCGCTGGATGTCGCCAAACTGTCGCGCGCGTTCATCCGGCAGTTCCCGCAAGTAATCCAGATCACCAAGGAAAAGTCGTATACCTATAATGGCATTACCCAGCGGAGCTGGAACCCTGTGCTTTTCCGTGATCCTACGGTGGACGGTCTGAAAACCGGCCTGACCGATGCCTCCGGTTATTGTATCGATGCCACTGCCACACGAAATGGCCGCCGTCTCATTGCCGTCGTTCTCGGCGGGCCGAGTTGGGCGGGCAGCACCGATGCGGTGGAAGCCCTGCTGGATTACGGATACCGCTTTTTCGTCAACCATCCGGTTTATACCGCCGGAGAAAAGGTCAGCGAAATCAGCCGCAGCGATTTATCGCCGATGCATATCCCCCTGGGAGTCGAGCAGACCGTGGACATTACGGTTCCGAAAGGACGGTTTTCCAGTCTACAGCGCGTGGTCGAGATTGCGCCCCATCTTCAGGTACCGATGAAGAAAGGTACGGTCGTCGGGCGACTGGTCTTCCTGCTGAATGGCAAAACGCTGAAGTCTGTACCTGTAGTGACGCAGACGGCGGTAGAGAAGGCGGGCTGGATAACGCAAATTTTCCATAAGATCAGAAACGCGCTGTAAGCGGGACGCCGAAGCTGCGGCTACAATGCTGACGGCTTCCTGCAGGTTGCACGCACCTCCGGTCGGGGCTTCACCTCCGGCGGAGGAAGACTTACCATGGCCAACAGGGCCCGCAAAGGTCTGTCACCATTTTAATGGCATTTGTGGGCAGTCCCGGCTGGTCTTCCGGCCCGCGCTTCGGCAGCGCGGTCCCAGGAACAACGGCCCAAGTTCGGGGAGCCTATCATGCTCACGGCACCGGCATGGATGAGTCCTGTCCGACGATGACACGAGGGGGTTACGAGACGCTATGGAAACTGACACAAATCCGGCAATAGACTTTCCGCACCTGCATCATGTCAAAGCCATCGGTCAGCACGACGATCTGCTCGCCGCGGTGCGTGCGGCGATTGCGCCTCATGCGCCGGATTTGCCGGACACGGCGTTCTCCTGCCGGCCCAGCAGCCAGGGAAACTATCAGGCCGTCACGGTGTCTATCGAAGCCAGAAGCCATGAACACCTGCTCGATATCTATACATCCGTCAGAGCAATTGACGGCGTGATTCTCTGCTTATGAATGCGCCTATACTCGTTCGTTTCTGGCCGGGGCTGCTGCCTTACTTCACGGTACTGGACGCCATGCGCGAATTCACCAGCCAGAGGGACGCAGACACCCCGGACCAAATGTGGATTCTCCAGCATCCTCCTGTCGTCACCCTGGGTCGCAACGCCGACGCGGCTGATGTCCTTGACCCAGGTCCCATTCCGGTGATTCGCAGTGATCGGGGTGGCAAAGTCACCTATCATGGACCGGGACAATGGGTGGTCTATCTGCTTATCGACCTGCCGCGCATGGGTATCAACGTCCGTACGTTGACCACCGCCATGGAACAGTCCGTCATTCGTCTGCTCCAGCGGCGCGGCATTGAAGCCCACGCGCGTCGCGATGCCCCGGGCGTATACGTGGGTAATGCCAAAATTGCTTCCCTGGGCCTGCGTATTCAGCGCGGTCGCAGTTACCACGGCCTCAGCCTCAACACGGAGATGGATCTGAGCCCGTTCCGGCGCATTCATCCCTGTGGCATGGCGAATCTCGCGGTCACCCAGGTGCATGACCTCTGTCCGGACTGGCCGAGTCACGATGTTGCCGAAGCCCTGATGGCAGAACTGTCCGTCAGCCTGGACCGCCCCTTAAAAAAAGGAGGGGCATGAACATGGACCCCCAACCCCAAGCAAAAAAAGCTGCTCGTGGTGCCGACAAAACCGCACGCAATCCCATACCCATCATTCCGGTACATACGGAACGCTTCCCCAAGCCACAGTGGTTGCGGGTACGATCGCCCTTATCCCCTGAAGTGGACCGACTCAAAAAGATCCTGCGTGACGCGGGTCTCCATACGGTCTGTGAAGAAGCCTCCTGCCCGAATCTGGGAGAGTGCTTCGGCGGTGGAACGGCGACTTTCATGATCCTGGGAGACATCTGCACCCGCCGCTGTCCCTTCTGTGATGTGGCGCATGGCCGCCCAGAAGCACCCGATCCCCTGGAGTCCGTCCATCTTGCCCGGACCGTGGCCAGCATGGAATTACGTTTTGTCGTCATCACCTCCGTCGATCGTGATGATCTGCGTGACGGAGGTGCCCATCATTTTGCAGAGGTCATTTCGGCACTGCGCAAACATTGCCCGGAACTGCACGTGGAAATTCTCGTGCCGGATTTTCGCGGTCGAGTGGACAATGCCCTGGCCGCATTTCGGGAGACCCCTCCCGATGTCTTCAACCACAATCTGGAAACCGTGCCGCGCCTGTACTTACAGGCCAGGCCGGGTGCTGATTACCATCACTCGCTGCAACTGCTCGCCGCCTTCAAGGCACAGCATCCGCAGATCCCCACCAAATCCGGGCTGATGCTTGGTCTGGGCGAGGAACTCGATGAAATCCGCGGGGTGATGCGCGATCTGCGGCAGGCGGGATGCGAATTGCTTACCATCGGGCAGTATCTGGCACCATCCCGCCATCATCTGCCGGTGGCACGTTTTGTTCCGCCAGAAGAATTCCAGCAGTTGCAGCGCGATGGCATGGCCATGGGATTCCGCCACGTCGCCAGCGGCCCGCTGGTGCGATCTTCCTATCATGCCGAGCGTAGTTTTCACGAAATGGGTAGCGACTGAATGAGGCCGGAGGGATGCTGTTGCGCTACACCACCTTATTGACCCTGGTTTCAGCGCTTCTGCAACCGCCGGGCGTCCTGTTCGCCCTCGCCGCCTTGGGCTGGCTGGCAGAAATCGTGGGTTGGCGCTATCTGGGTCGGGTGCTCATGCTCCTCGCGCTGGGCACACTCTATTTTTTCTCGACTGCGATCGGCGCGCGGCTTCTCCTGCTGCCCCTGGAAGACCGCTACCCACCCCTGACCAAACCCCTGCGCGGAGCCGACATCCCACAGGCGATTATCGTACTGGGGGGCGGAGAGGTCATTCAATCGCCTGGTTCCAATCAGGAAACGGCGAATGACCGCACCCTCGTGCGCCTGCTGGCGGCAGCGCAACTCGCCCGGCAAACCGGGCTTCCCATAATTCCCAGTGGCGGCGCCCCGCGTCTCGGCGCCCCAGCCGAGGCGCTCACCATGGAGTCCATCCTGCGCCAGGATCTGGGCGTACAAAGCACCATCTGGCCGGAAACCCAATCCTACAATACCGCAGCCAACGCGACAGACAGCGCGGCAATGTTGGCCGAACACCATGGCCACCAAGCCTACTTGGTAACCTCCGCACTGCACATGCCGCGGGCAGTCGCATGGTTTCGCCGCGCGGGCGTGAAAGTGATCCCCGTGCCCACCGACTACCGTCTGGACCGGGTAAACGGACTCCGGCTGGAGAGTTGGCTGCCGCGCGCGATTTATCTCGAAATCAGCAGCGAGGCGAGTCACGAGTACCTCGGGCTTCTTTGGCTCTGGATTCAGGAGCAGGGAGTCGGGGCTGGCCACTAGTCCCAAAGCCCGAGGAGGGAACGAGATTCTATGGCTTCTGATCGGGGAAAGTCACCTGAACATGCAGATGTTCCTGATCTGTGGCACTCGCCAGGGGTAAGGGCGGCGGCACCGCGGCACCATTCGCCGATGGGCCGTAAGGCGCATACGCGTAGGGTGTTGCGGGAAGCGCGGCAGACAGCGTTGCATAGCTCGGCGCGTCGACCCCGATGGGGAGTGCCACGGTGTTATGCTCGGTCACGATACGCCTGACCATGTCCCAGTCGATATGCTCATCGATCCGGTTCCGCGCCATGAAAGACTTGATCGTCACCACGGCCCGCTGCAAATCCGGAATACCCTTTTTGTGGTAGGCATGCATCGGTTTGTAGGACTGCAGATAGACCTGCCCGTCGCGCATACCCACCAGGTTGGGCTGATCGATGATCCGTACCGGGGTGCCCACCGGAACCATTGGGAAAAGTTGTGCGACATTCTCCGGGAACATCTGAAAACACCCCTGGCTGGCCCGCATGCCAACTCCCCAGGGGTGGTAGGTACCGTGGATGAAAATACCGGAGAGTCCGGTCTCCATCGCCAGTTCACCCATGGGGTTTTCAGCGCCGGGCGGCCAGTACCAGGGGATATCCATGTGAAATTTCTTCTCGAACCACGCGTGGATATTTTTGGGCACATTCCAGGCAGGCATTTTAAATTTGGCGATAATCCGTGTAGCCGTTAACGTCTCCTTCCAGCCTGGCAGAAAGACACCGACGGGATAGGTGTATACCACTCGGTCATTCACCGGAAAATAGTAGATCCGCCGCGCCGGAATATCCACGATGATCCCGGTCCAGGGCTTTGGCGGTAAAATATACTCGGCAGGAATGACCACCTTGCTGGCTTGGCCAGGAAGCCAGGGATTGACGCCAGGATTGGCCGCGGTTACCTGATTGTAACCAAGGTCGTAGAAACGCCCGATGTCGAGAAGGGTATCGTCTCTGTGGGTGGTTACCGCCTCGAGCGCCCCGACAATATTACCCTGGACGGGCAAGGCATAGACACTGGCATTGGCTACCGTCATGCCACATCCCGTGAAGGCTGCCAGAAACCAGGCACCTAACTGTTTTCGCATGATTTATTTTCCTGTTCGCGGCTCGCTGAAAAAGCAAAAACGCCATCCGCCGCGCACGCGCGTTGGCAGCGTCCTGTATTATCGCCATAATCATAAAGTAAAAGGAGGCCTGTATGGAATCGCCACACCTGATTTTTCTGAGAAACGCAGTACGCGGACAGACCGTTCCGGTCGTGCCGTTACGCGATGCACTGCACCGTCTCGATCACATGCTGACCGGTTTGGCTGGCGATCTGCGTATCCCCTATGCAGGCCCTTACGTCGGTCTGGGACAAATGGCCCGGCAACACCAGTTGTGCATTGCCGAGCATCAGTGGTCGGCGCAGGAGCGCGGCTGGGGTGTCGCCATTTGCGTCAGCCACCCGTTCACGGCTGGCGCGCAGAATGGCGACTGGCCACAGTAAACCGCGAACGCCTCCCGCTCATCGTACAGGCTTTGCCTGCGCTGTTCGCCGGCTATGCGGCGGCTGCGGACGCCTCCCCGGCGGCGCAGCGTCCCAGCACGAAGCGCATCCATGAAATTGCCGGGATCTTCGCGCATTGACAGTGCCGTTAAAACGCCTATCTACCAGTCAGAATAGCGGCAAAGAAGCGACACCACATTTATACCCTGAAGTGAGATTCCTGCATGGAATTACCCACCGGCAGCCTGATTATTATAGCCTTTCTTGTAGCTCTGGTCGTGCTGACCGGGGTATGGAAGGCGTCGCGCGGACGGAAACCTCTCAAAGCCCCAGGTTTGCAGCGCGAGGACAGCGGAAGTCCGGCACCGGCAGCATCCCCTGTCAAAAGCAGCCTGGCCAGCACCGTAACAGCGGCAACTCCTGTACAGGTCGATGAAATCAGCATTCTGGACGAGGTGGACATTTATCTTTCCTACGGCCACCTGGAACAGGCTGCCACATCCCTCAGCTGGTACGTGGATCACAACCCCGGCAATGCCCAGCAGACGCGCAGGCTCCTCGCGATCTATCGTGAAATACCGGATATCGATCACTTTGCTGAGCTGTTGGAACAACTCGCCGAGTCACACACCATTCCCGATGCGGAAGCCAGGGATCTCGTTTTGCAGGGGCTGAAACTGGATCCACAGAACCTGCAACTACGGGTAACTGCAGAGCATTTGGGGGTGAGCAGCGCACAAATTGCGGCCGTCCTCGCGCATGCCACCCTTGCGCCACAACCGGCGGAGTCCTCCGCGCTCGCCGGTGCACAGAGGGAGTTGCAGCAAGCCATCGTCAACCCGGAGCCACTGGATCTGTCCGGATTTATGCCTAGACCGGAGATGCTATCGGCCGGGGTATCCAAAAACGGTTCTGCGGGGGAGGGCCTCATACTGCTAAGAGGGGCCGATGACATTCTGCCGCTGGATGAGGAGGAATATGGGGTAGTAGCCAGCCTGATTTCGCCACTCTTCGCCGCACGCCGTCTGCTGGCGTGTCGCCAATATCCCGAGGCCGAGCGACTGTTACGTCGCCAACTCATTCTTGATCCCCGCAAGCTCATTCTCCATGTCACCCTGCTGGAACTGCTGTACGACCAGCAGCGCTGTGCCGCCTATGCCGAATGCCTCCTGCAGCTCTATATCACCCTGTGGGGCGCTGGTAGCGACCTGCGAACACGGTTGCTGCAACAAGGCCTGCGGCTGGGTGAACACTACCTCTGGGTAGCCCTTGCCGAAAGTGATGGAAAGGAGCAGCTTCTCGCAGGGCTGGCCGAGAAGTACGGGCTCTATCTGCCGATCACCGCCATACCACTGAGCAGCCCCCCACTGGTGACGGAAGAAATTCACCGTGATCACCGGATTACCGAGAAGGACAGTGAGGATAGCATTATTGAGGAGTTCAACATGCTTCTGGACTATGGGCAGGTGAACGAGGCGGTGGACCTTCTGGAGAAGGCCACATTGGCGCAACCTCGGCATGAGGTTTACTACGGACCGCTTCTCGAAATGTACGAACGGATGGACGCCCGCGAGCGATTTTCCCATTTCGTCAAATCCATTCTCACGACGGACATGCAGCCCAGTGAAGATATCATGCGCCAGATGTTCAGCCTGACTGAACGCCTCCAGCGTTACCCGCAACGACAGATCATTTAGGATTTGATCATGACGACAAGCTCCTCCATCAGCGGTAGTGTCCTCGTCCGCAGCATCGGGATGGATGCACGCAAAGAAGCCGTCTTCCGTATGGCCTTCAAGATGTTTACCCGGCGGCATTATCAGATGCTGGACGCCGGTGACGCGCAAACACCCGCAGTGATCATTATCGATGTGGATGGTATGGACGGTATGGCCATCGCGCGTCGGTTACATGGAGAACAGCCGGAACAACGTATCCTGCTGACGAGCGTTTCCGCGCAACCTGACAGTATTTTCCCGGTACTGCAGAAACCCATACGGATGGAAACCTTGTTCCCCGCACTGGAGCTTCTGCTGAATGGTAGCCCCGCTCCGGCAAAGCCGGCGGGAAAGAGTAGCGCGACAGTCATGCCCATCCGGCCCGAGGTCGCGATCTCTTCGCCATTCGCGTCCACTGCGGCGCCCCCTGTGGCCAACCCGGCGTTGGCCCCTGCTCCCAAACCTGTCGCACCGCCAGCCGTCGCACCACGCCCGACACTCCTGCTACGCCCTGAAGACGTACGTTATTTCAACCCTCAGGCTGGACTGCTGGGACTTTTACAGATCGTCCGCCGCGACCAGTCGCCCGCCATCATCGTGGATGACCGGCAGCAGGTTGTTCTGCGCCTGGACCCGGTGGCAGATCAGGCCATTCTGCTGACGGACGACGCAACCCTCAAGTCGCTGGCGCAGGAGGAGCACCCACGACTGCAAATGCGCGCCCCCGCTGACACGGATATCCCTGCCCACGCATCCGTACGGCATCTCACCCTTCAATCTCTGCTCTGGCAAGTGGGCGCGTGGACTGCTGACGGGCGGCTCATTCAGCAATTGCTGATCAACGCCCCGGTCCAACTGAAGCAATGGCCCAACCTCACGCGCCTGACCATGTTGCCTGACGCCCTGCGCCTGGCGGCGTTTCTGGCCCGTTCTCCGGCATCTCCGGCATTGACGGTGAAGATGTTGCGTGTCGCGCCCTCCGACCTCTTCAACTTTCTTGCGGCCGCAGATAGCCTGGGGTTGTTGCGCTACAACACAGCGGAAAACCCTGACAACCGCATCCAGCCCGCGTCCGCGAATGCGCCGGAGGCTGCTGAAATACCTGCAGCAAAACGGAGCTTCCTGGGCCGTCTCCTTGCCCGCATTGCAGGGCTGTAAGATGCGACCGGGATTTTTCTCCGGTAAAGATCAAAAGATCACATGAAGGAGCCGTGCGGTGAGAGAAGACAACAAAATCATTTTTACTGGTCCGGTTGGTGTAGGCAAAACAACGGCCATTGCCGCATTGTCGGATATTCCGATCATCTCCACCGATGCCCAGGCCTCGGATATGACGCTGAATCGCAAGGGCCACACCACCGTCGCGATGGATTACGGCGTGTTGAAGCTGGATGAGGGTACCAAAATTCACCTGTACGGCACTCCAGGGCAGGAACGTTTCGACTTCATGTGGGATATCCTCACCACCGGCGGCCTGGGCCTCATTCTGATGCTCGACAACACCCGCCCCAACCCCAAAAAGGACCTGCATTTTTTTCTTCATGCCTTCAAGGACTTCATTGTCGATGTCCCGGTCGTCATCGGGGTTTCGAAGACGGATATCCAGACGCAGCCCCAGGTAGCCGACTACGCCGACATGCTCCCGGAAGCGACTGCGGACCTGCGGATGCTCAATCCCATTCCCCCTATTTTTGAAGTGGATGGCCGCAACAAGGACGACGTAAAGAATCTGGTCATGGCGCTGCTTTACTCCATCGATCCGGGCATCGGGGATCAGTTATGAGTATCGAACTGGTCGCGACGAACGCGGATATTTACGGTGAGGTGACACCCGCCGGGGCTTTTTATGCCACATCCAGTCCGCAACAGAACGAAAACCGGACCACCCTCCTCCGCGTTTTACGGCAAGGATACCGGGCTCCCTTCAGCGCCAGCACCGCGCAGCACTGGACTCAGGCGGCGAGCGAAGGGGAAGCCTTGCGCAGCATTTTCCGCCTGCAGCGACTGGGCATGTTGCGGGGCACGGCACGTCCGCGCCAACGGGAGGATCGGCGGCTGGAAGACGCCTTACCGCCTCTCCTCGCGCAACTTTCGGATATACAGAAAACCCTTCTCGCCGACGAAAACGGCTTTTATCTCGCGGCATCGGGCTACACCCATGAAGCCGCGGAAGAACTCGCCGGGCTTTCGGCCGATCTGCTGTCCCTGCAGTCCAGACACGACCGCCTGCTGAAAAACAACCTCCGCGTCAACACTGAAACCTGGGGATTGCTCGATCCGGCGGGACGCTCCGAACTGGGATTCTGGCCGTTATTTATCGGTCAGCACCATTTCATGCTCGTCATCAGCGGTACGCCTCGCCTGCAGGATCAATCTTTCGTTACACTGGTGCAGGACCTGGATACACGTTACCGCTAAAACAACATCTTTTTCACAGACCCCAATATCTAATTCAGGAGAACAAAAATGCGTGAAGAAATGCTCAAATCCATCCTCAGTGACCTGAACGGATCTTCTGCGGACATCGAGGCCTCAGCGGTGATTTCCACCGACGGCCTCACCATCGCCTCACTGCTTTCTTCGACCATGGACGAAGACCGGGTAGGGGCCATGGCGGCGGCAATGCTTTCCCTGGGCGACCGCACCGCCGCAGAGCTGGCGCGGGGTGAACTGGAACAGGTCATGATCAAGGGCGATAACGGCTACGTTCTGCTCATTCATGCCGGCCCGGACGCGGTCCTCACGGTCATAGCCCGAAAAGAGGCGAAGCTTGGGCTGGTCTTTCTCGACGCCAAACGGGGAGCTGCGGGGATCGCCGAGCTGCTTTGAGGCCCTCGGGGTACGCAGATTTGCAGACGCCCTTCACAGGGCTGGCCGCATTGGGCCATAATGCGCAAAATATCCGCCCGAGACCCCTATGACTTTTCAGGAAATCATCCAGCGGCTGCAAGGCTTCTGGGCCGATCAAGGCTGTGTTCTGCTCCAGCCCATGGATATGCCGGTAGGTGCCGGAACCTTCCACCCTGCCACTTTCTTGCGGGCCATCGGCCCAGAACCATGGCGGGCAGCTTACGTACAGCCCTCCAGGCGCCCCACGGACGGCCGTTACGGGGACAACCCCAATCGTCTCCAGCACTACTACCAGTTTCAGGCAGTGCTCAAACCGAACCCGGTGAACCTGCAGGAACTCTACCTCGAATCGCTGGCGGCCCTCGGTATAGATGCCGGGGTCCAGGATATCCGTTTCGTCGAAGACGACTGGGAGTCACCGACCCTGGGTGCCTGGGGACTGGGCTGGGAGGTCTGGCTGAATGGCATGGAAGTCACCCAGTTCACCTATTTCCAGCAGGTGGGCGGCCTGGATTGCCATCCCGTGATGGGCGAGGTCACCTATGGTCTGGAACGACTGGCCATGTACCTGCAGGGCGTCGAAAGTGTCTATGACCTTGTGTGGACCCAGAACGTACTCTACGGGGACGTATTCCATCAGAACGAAGTGGAGCAATCCCGCTATAATTTTGAGCTGGCGCCCGTAGAAGACCTCTTTCAGCGCTTCGACCAGGCGGAAAAAGACTGTCACGCCTTGCTGGCGGCCGAACTCCCTCTCCCCGCCTACGAACGGGTGCTGGATTGCTCCCATGCCTTTAACCTGCTGGATGCACGCCATGCCATCGGCGTCAACGAGCGCGCTCGATTCATCGGCCGGGTCCGTACGCTTGCGCGAGGCGTCGCCGAGCGCTATGCCGAGGCCCGTGCCGCCCTCGGTCACCCCCTGCTGCGGAGCCAAGATGTCAGCGCCTGAAGATCTCCTGCTGGAACTGGGTTGTGAAGAGTTGCCGGCGCGGGAACAAATACCCCTGCAGGACGCCGCGACCGGGATCATAGGCCAACTGCTCGATGCGGCCGGATTGCAGTTTGGGAGCGTTCACGGCTATGTCACGCCGCGACGGCTCGCTCTCTGGATCAAAGACGTCTCCCGGCAGAGCCTGCCGCAGGAGACCCTGCGCCGCGGTCCCCTGGTGGCGCGCGCCCGTGATGCGCAGGGCAAGCCCACGGCTGCAGCGGAGGGCTTTGCCCGCTCCTGTGGGGTCAGCCTGGACGACCTGCTCACCCTAGAGACCGAAAAGGGCCCCGTTCTGGCCTGGCGGGAGGTCGGCGCGGTGCAGGACAGCCATGCGCTGTTGCCCGAGATCGCCAGCAAAATGGTCACCAGTCTGCCCCTGCGCAAACGCATGCACTGGGGGGCTCGTTCCGACAGTTTCCTGCGCCCGGTACGCTGGCTGTTGCTGCGTCAGGGCGGCCAAGTACTGGACTGGAATATGTTTGGTCTGGATGCCGGCGGACAGAGCTTCGGACATCGCGTCCACCATCCTCAGACGGTGCAGATCAGCACGCCGGCCGGTTATGCCGAATCCTTGCTGCAGGCAAAGGTGATGGTGGATTTCGCCGGGCGCCGCGCGCACATTGCCGGCAAAATGGCCGCCCTGGCAAGTGAGATGGACGTCGCTCCGATCCTGCCAGAGGCCTTGCTGGACGAGATCACCGGACTCAACGAATGGCCGGTCATTCTCGCCGGCAGCTTCGCCGCGGACTATCTGCGGGTGCCCGAAGAAGCGCTGATTACGGTCATGATGCAGCACCAGCGTTATGTCCCCCTGCGCGCTCAGAATGAGCGCCTGGTACCCTATTATCTGTTCGCGGCCAACCTTCACAGCCGGGATACGCAGGTCGTCATCGATGGAAATAACCGGGTACTGCGTGCCCGCCTCGCGGATGCTGCCTTCTTTTGGGATCAGGATCGCCAGATCTCCCTGCAGACACGACGAGCCGCACTGGACGGAGTGCTGTTTCAGGACGGCCTCGGCAGCATTTTCGACAAGACGGTGCGTCTGCAGGAGCTTGCCGCCGCCCTCTCACCGCAATTCGCGGTGGATGCGGGTGATATGAGCCGCGCCGCGGAACTCTGCAAAAGTGATCTGCTCAGCGGTTTGGTGGGCGAGTTTCCGGAATTGCAAGGCATCATGGGCGGCCACTACGCCCGGCATGACGGGGAAAACAGCCGTGTTGCCACGGCCATCGCCCAGCATTACCTGCCCAGTGGGCGCGACGACGAAATCCCGTCGGATGCGCACGGTCAGTGCTTGGCCATCGCCGACAAGCTGGATACCCTCTGCGGTTTTTTTGCCATCGGCAAAGTACCTACTGGTGACCGCGATCCCTTTGCCCTGCGCCGCGCTGCGCTGGGGGTGCTGCGGATCGTACTGGATGCCGGAGTGCCCCTGAACCTGGATGAAGCGGTAACCCGCACGCTGGCCGCCTACGGTGGTGCCTTCGCCAGGAATCGGACGGAGATACGGAGCGCGGTGCTCGACTTCTTTCAGGACCGGATGCGGGTCTACTTCAGGGAGGAGGGCTTCCGCGCCGACCAGATCGCCGCCGTACTCAGCCGCCAGCCCCACGAGCCATTGGACGCACGCCAGCGTCTTGAAGCCCTCGCCCTTTTCCAGGCTGAGCATGCGGCGGCAGATGCCCTCGCAGCGTTGATCAAACGGATCAACAATCTGTTGCGCAAAGAAGTGATCTCCGGCGACCGGCCCATAGATCCCCAATACTTTATGGATCCGGTAGAGAACACACTCTGGGACTACTGGCAGGCCCTGGAGCAGCCCCTCCATGCACAGCTTGCGGAACGCCGCTATGGCGCGGCCCTCGGGCTGCTCGCAGGCCTGCGTCCCGCTGTCGACCAATTTTTTGATGGGGTCATGGTCCTGGCCGAAGATCCGGTGCTGCGCCAGAACCGTCTGGCGCTGCTGGCCCGGCTTCAGGAAGCTTTCCTGCGCATTGCCGACTTCTCGCAGTTACAGGGGGCCTGATGGGGCAGATCGTCATTCTGGATCGTGACGGTGTGATTAATGAGGACAGTAACGCTTATATCAAATCACCCGCAGAGTGGCGCCCCATTCCCGGCAGTCTGGAGGCCATCGCGCGACTGAACCGTGCCGGTTACCAGGTAGTGGTGGCCACCAACCAGTCCGGTGTGGGACGGGGGCTTTTTGATATCCGCACCCTGACCGCCATCCACCAGCGGATGCGTCAGGAACTGGCCGCCGCAGGCGGCCGGATAGATGCCATTTTTTTCTGCCCCCATGCTCCGGAGGCAGCATGCGCCTGCCGCAAACCGGCGATGGGCCTGTTTCAGGAAATACAGGAGCGGCTGCAAATCTCGCTGGAACAGGTTCCCGCCATTGGTGACAGCATGCGCGACCTGCTCCCCGCACGGGAAGCGGGCGCACGACCCATGCTGGTGCTGACGGGGAAAGGTCAAGATGCGCGCCTAGAAGCGCAGGCCGCAGGCTTTCCCGTCTTCGCTGACCTTACCGCGGCGGTAAACACCATTCTCTGCACTCCATGATACGCACCATCCGCAGCGCATTGTTCTATGGGGGCTTTACGATCTGGACATTGATCTGGGCCATTTTCAGTCTAATGGTAGCACCATTGCCGCTGCCGGCGCGGGTCTGGGCCAGTCGTTTATGGGCGCGCGCCGGCATCGGCTGGCTCCATTGGAGTTGCGGCCTGACTTATCGGGTTTCCGGCCTCGCCAACATTCCCGCCACGCCCTGCGTCATCGTCGCCAATCATCAGTCGGCGCTGGAAACCCTGCTCTTTTGGTGCGTCTTCCCGCGACTCTCTTTTGTACTCAAAAAAGAACTCTTCCGCATCCCGGTGATTGGCTGGGGCCTGCGCCTGGCCTGGCCCATCGGGATCGACCGCAACGGGGGCAGAGAAGCCCTGGTGCAGGTGATGGAACAGGGAAAACTCCGGCTGGCTGCGGGCTTTCATGTGGTCATTTTTCCGGAAGGTACCCGCCACCCCTGCGGCACAGTCGGCACCTTCAGCAGCACCGCTGCCGGGCTGGCCATCCGTGCTCAGGTCCCCCTTCTGCCGATCGCTGTGAATAGCGGGTGTTTCTGGCCACGTACAGACTGGCGGAAATGGCCAGGAGTCGTCGAAATGCGTATCGGTACGGCGCTGCCCCCCGCGGGTAAGTCGGGGCCCCTCAACCAGCAGGCGCACAACTGGATTACGGCTGCAATTGCGGAGATGGGGACGAAGCCTGCTGCAAAAGCGCTTTGACCAGCGTGCCAGCGATATCCTGCCCCGTAACGGCTTCGATGCCTTCCAGGCTGGGGACTGGGTTCACCTCCAGCACCAGAGGCCGCTGATCTTCATCCAGCATGATATCTACTCCGGCAAAGCCCAGACCCAGAGCGGCAGCCGACCGGCGGGCAATGACGGCGAAATCTTCGGGCAGATCGGGCAATGCCGACGCCCGCCCTCCGCAATGCAAATTGCTGCGAAAATCCTCGGCAGATGCCTCCCTGCGCATGGCCGCAATGACCTTGCCAAACAGTACGATCACGCGGATATCCTGGCGCCCGCTGAGAAAGCGCTGCGCCATCGCCTCGTGCTGCAGATGGAGGACGGTATCCAGCATGCCGCGAGCAGCGGCAGGTGTATCTGCCAGACTGACACCCACCCCTTGCGAGCCGCTGAGCAATTTATGCACCAGCGGCATCCCCAAGGAGGAGACCGCCAGATCGCGCTGCCCCGCCTGGGTGAAGTAGGCGGTTTGCGGTACGGCAACGCCCGCCGCCGCCAGGACCTGAAGGGAAGCGAATTTATCCCGAGAAAGCTCCAACGCCCCTGCGCTATTGAGGCAGCAACTTCCCTCCCCGGCAAAATAACGCAGTAGACGCGCTCCCAGTCGCGTGATTGGAGCGCCCACCCGTGGAATCACCGCGGCACAGGGTGGCAGCGGAGCGGATCCATAATAAAGCGCGGCTTGCGTGTCGTGTAGCATCAGCAAACATTGTTCAGGCTGAAGCAGGACCGGATCGGCGCCCGCAGCGACAATCGCATCCAGCAAGCGGCAGGTCGAATAGAGCTCCGCATGGCGCGAAAGAATGGCTACGCGGGGTACCGCAGTCATGCCTAGGCTACATCCTCATGGAAACCGAGCAGCGGCAACTCGCCGTGCCCGATGGATCGCTCGATGAAACCTGCACGCCCCGGCGACCGCTGTTCCAGCGCCGTCCTTGCCAGGGCGGGCGCACCGCTGATCGCGGCAAAGAGTACCTCCAGTTCCCAGGGATCGACCCGCAGCGTCCCAAAGGGATCATCCCGCGTTGCAGGACGCCAGAAGAGGTTTGGCAACCATCCTTTGCTGCGCACTGCGGGGGCCAGATAAAACGCGCGGCAACGTGCGGCTATCTCCGCCAGCGCGGGAATCGGGATCACATCCAGGTTTTCCATAATACCCCTTTCAAGTTGTTGCCCACGCGGGTCGCCAACCACGGCGACGATCATAAAGCCATTTACTTGGCAACGGAACCATTGTGGAGCATAGTAGTCAACTATTCGCATGGATGTACAGCGTATTCCACAGTGTATCCGTTAAGCGGCTTGATGCCCGGGGAGTCAATCTATGAACGACGACAACAGCACGCAGCAGGGCGTAGCAGGTCACGGCGCCTTTTTTCAGGACACGAATCTTTCGGCGAATGAAGCGGAAACCGCAACGGCCTGGGTGCGCAGCCACGTGGATCGCCGCAGCGTCGACCTGGGCGAGCGCATGGACGACGTCCGCGACCACATGTGGCAATTGGAGAAGGAAGGCGAAATCATCGTCCACCGCATCAATCCCGAACATCATGCGGAAACGGTGCAGACCCTCTATGGTTGGGACAAAAGGATCCCCACCAACAACCTCTGGCACCACAAGAGCTGTGGACAGTGCGGCAACATCCCCGGCTACCCCACCAGCCTCATGTGGTTCATGAACAAGCTGGGCATCGACTACCTCGACGAGACCGACCAGACCTCCTGCACCGCCTGGAACTACCATGGCTCCGGCATCGGCAATGTGGAGTCCCTGGCCGCCGTCTTCCTGCGCAACTTCCATCAGGCCTATGTCTCCGGCAAGCAGCACGGCTTCGAGAATGGCCACTTCTACCCTCTGGTGCATTGCGGCACCTCTTTCGGCAACTACAAGGAGATCCGCAAATACCTCATCGAGTCCGCCGAACTGCGCGAAAAGGTCAAGAAGATCCTCGGCAAGCTGGGGCGTCTGGTGGACGGCAAGATCGTCATCCCCGAGGAAGTGGTCCACTACAGCGAATGGCTGCACGTCATGCGCAACCGCATCGCCAGCGAATTGCAGACCATCGACATGAGCAACATCCGGGTCACCAACCACGCCGCCTGTCACTACTACAAGATGGTGGCGGAAGACGCCGTGTACGACAACACGGTGCTCGGCGGTAATCGTACCGCTGTCGGCACCTCCGTCGCCCAGGCCCTGGGCGCCCAGGTCATCGACTACTCCACCTGGTACGACTGCTGTGGCTTCGGTTTCCGCCACATCATCTCCGAACGCGAGTTCACCCGCAGTTTTACGATGAATCGCAAGATCAAGGTCGCCCGGGAAGAAGCCAACGCCGATGTGATGGTCGGTATTGATACCGGCTGCATCACTACCATGGACAAGAACCAGTGGATCGGCAAGGCCCACGACATGAACTACAGCATTCCCATTGTCGCCGACGTCCAGCTCGCGGCCCTGGCCTGTGGCGCCGATCCCTTCAAGATCGTGCAGTTGCAGTGGCATGCCTCCCCCTGCGAAGACCTGGTGGAGAAGATGGGCATCAGTTGGGACAAGGCCAAGGCCGACTTCCAGGATTATCTCAAGCAGGTGGAACAGGGCAATGTGGAATACCTCTACAACCCCGAACTGGCCACC
>JAMCRJ010000085.1 GCA_023381645.1 Gammaproteobacteria bacterium | reverse complement strand
TGGATGCCCAGGGCAATTGCGATCATCCGAGCTTCGCCGGCAACGGCCAGATGATCCTCTACGGCACTCAGCGCGGCGGGCGCAAGGTGCTGGCCGAGGTCAGCCTGGACGGCAAGACCATGGCCATTCTGCACAGCAACGCGGGAGAAGACAGCCAACCGGCCTGGTCCCATTAAACGGAGCCGGTGATGGAGCGCGGTTCCGGCTGGAGCCGCGCTCAGGAATCCTGATAAGGCGTGGGGTCGGCGATGCCGGCCTGACGGAATCCTTCCCGGCGCAGGCGGCAACTGTCACAGCGACCACAGGACCGGCCTTCGGCATCCAACTGATAGCAAGAGCGGGTCATTCCGTAATCCACACCCAAACGGCTGCCGAGACGAATAATCTCGCTCTTGTTGAGAAACTGCAGCGGCGCATGGATACGTGGCCCGCGGGCTTCATCGCCGAGGCGGGTGGCCACCTGCGCCAGGGCCTCAAAAGCCTGGACGAACTCCGCCCGGCAGTCGGGATAACCGCTGTAATCCTGACTGTTCACCCCCAGGAAGATATCCCTGGCGCCCAGCACCTCCGCCAGCGCCAGGGCCAGCGACAGAAAGACGGTATTGCGCGCGGGCACATAGGTGATGGGGATGCCCGGCGCCAGGCCGGTCTCGGGAATGCTGAGTTGCGGATCGGTCAGCGCTGAGCCGCCAAAGGCCGCCAGATCGATACGCAGCACCCGGTGGCTGGCCGCCCCCATGGACTGCGCCAGCAGCGCCGCATAGCGCAGCTCTTCCTTATGCCGCTGCCCGTAGTCAAAAGAGAGGGCGTGGACCGCAAAGCCGTCCCGGCGCATGAGCGCCAGCACGGTGGCGGAATCCAGTCCGCCGGAGAGCAGTACAATGGCGGGTGTGGCGGGCGTCGGCATGGTCAGTGTCCGGGCAGGTCGCCCCAGATCAGTTTGTGCAACTGAATCTGCAGGCGTACCGGCAAATGGTCGGCGAGCATCCATTCGGCGAGATCGCGCAGGGCGAGCGTGCCATGGCTGGGAGAAAAGAGTATTTCGCAGCGTTCGGCCAATGCCTCCCGAGCGAGCACCTCCTTGGCCCAGTCGTAATCGGCACGGCTGCACAGCACAAATTTAATCTGGTCCTGCGGGTTGAGTAAGGGCAGGTTTTCCCAGAGATTGCGTTCGCACTCCCCGGAATCGGGGCTTTTGAGGTCGAGTACCTTCACCACCCGGGCATCCACCCCCGCCAGCGAAAGGGCGCCGCTGGTTTCCAGAAAAACTTCATGGCCCGCATCGCAAAGCTGCGTCATCAGCGGCAACACATCGGCCTGTGCCAATGGTTCGCCACCCGTCACTACCACCAGCCGGTTTCCGCCTGCCCGCACCTGTTCCAGAATCTCGGGGATCCGCCGCCACTCACCGCCATGAAACGCATAGGCGGTATCGCAGTAACGGCAACGCAAAGGGCAGCCCGTGAGACGCACAAAGGTCGCCGGACGCCCGACGCTGCGGGTTTCCCCTTGCAGGCTGTGGAAGATTTCCGTGATGCGGAGTCGCCCCTCCATCACTTTCCGGCGGGCAACGCCTGTAACTGCGCCTCGGCCTTCTGTGCCGACGGTGTGCTCGGATACTGGCTGATGATTTTGCTGAGAACGGTGCGGGCTTTGCCGGACTGGCCGATGGCCTGATAGATTTCCGCCGTCCGCAGCATGGCCTCCGGCGCCTTACTGCTCTGGGAGAACTGCGCCTCCACGACATGGAGGCTCTTCAGGGCGGCATCGTTCTGGCCCAGCACGTACTGCGCCTGCCCTAGCCAGTAGTAGGCGTCGGGCACCAGACTGCTCTGCGGGTATTTCTGAATGAAGCCCTGCAATCCGGTGACGGCCGATCCGTACTTGCCCTGCCGCAGCAGATCGAAAGCCCGTTGATAATCGGCTTGTCCCAGACCCTGAACCGCAGGCGCGGAGGTATTGCTCGCCGCGGAGGCGACGGCCGCGGCCGGACTGATGATGGCGACATCACTGCCCAGCGCGCTGCTGGTGCTGGCGGTTGCCGCCGTGCCCCCCGTAAGCTGCGCGGTCAGGGCCTGTACCTGAGCCGCCGTAGACTGCTGTTGATTTTGTAGAGCGTGGGTTTTGGTGTCGAGTTCGCCGCGCAGGTCGCGCACTTCCTGCTCCAGATGCTGGGTGCGCCCGAGCAGGTCGGCCAGTGCGCTCTGGCTACCCTTGTTGGCCTGTTGAACCGCCACCAGACTGCTCAGTTCGCCCTGCATGACCGCCATCTGCTGTTGCAACTGCAGCACTTTCTCGCCGGTTGACTCGGCCTGTGCGAAGGGACTCAGGCATAGTAAGAAAAGGACGGGATAAAGATGCCAGCGTTTCATCAGCATGCGCTCCTTGGTGTTCAGCCGTTATAGCCACCACTATAAACGAAGTCCACGCGGCGGTTTCTGGCCCAGCAGGCGGAGTCGTTGGTGCTACACAAGGGATTGTCCTTGCCGAAACTCACGGTACTGATCCGTGCCGCACTGACGCCCTGGGACTGCAGGAACTGCTTCACCGTCTCGGCGCGCTGTTCACCGAGGGCCAGGTTGTACTCCTGGGTGCCGCGATCATCGGTATTCCCCTCCAGGCGCACCCGGACATGGGGATGGGCCACCATGAACTGCGCGTTCTGGGCGGCGATCTGTTGCGCATGTGCATCCATGGCATTGCTGTTGAATGCGAAATGTACCCGCAGGTTCTGGGGCAAAGCGGCCAGTTCAGCCGCACTCAGGCCGCTGCTGCCACCGCCGATGGGTCCGTTGGCGTTGAGATTCTGACCATTGATGCCCTCACCGGCAAGACCAGCCGTGGCCGCCGAGTTGGCGGGCGCCACCGCGCCGCCCGTCGTGGGCGCCCCGCTCCCCACATTGTGCGCACAGCCCGCCAGCACCAGCGCTCCAGCTGCGGCAACCACCACCTTCAGAAAATCAGAACGCATGTCTTCAACCCCCAGCGAAAAATTTGGAGGAATTGTAGCCCGTAGCCAGAGGCAATAGCAATGCGGCGACTTGGCGCGGTGCTCTCAATAAGCCCCCTCTCGCCGCAAGACCACCTTCACCGTCAGGAGCAGGATGACGATGTCGTACCAGAGCGTCCAGTTCTTGATATACCAGGCGTCGAGATAGGCGCGTTCGTCAAAGGTGGTCTCGGAACGGCCGCTGACCTGCCACAAACCGGTAATACCCGGATAAACCATATGATACAGGCAGATATTGTCGCCGTAACGGTCAAGCTCCCGCGCCAGTAAAGGGCGCGGGCCCACCAGACTCATGTCGCCACGCAACACATTGAACAACTGGGGCAACTCATCCAGGCTGCCACGCCGCAGAAACTTCCCGATCCGGGTCACCCGGGGATCGTTGCGCAGCTTGAAATTTCTTTCGTACTCGGCGGCCAGTTCGGGGTGACTATGCAGGTATTGTTTCAGGCGGTCCTCCGCATCCATCACCATACTGCGGAATTTCAGGCAACCAAAGGTGCCACCCCCTCGGCCCACACGCTCCTGGATAAAAAATACCGGCCCGCCATCCTCCCTGCGTATACGCCAGGCGACGTAGAGAAGCAGCGGCGACAGCAGAACGACGAGCAACGAAGCGGCCAGCAGGTCAAAAAAGCGTTTGACGATGCGCGGACCCAGCCGGGCCAGGTTATCCCGCACCCGCAGCATCAGCACCTCGTGGCCAAAAAAATGCATGGCCTCCATGCCAAACAACGGCAGACCGCGCAAGGGCGGCACCACGGTAAGGTTGGGGTAGCTCAGCCCCAGGGCGCGCACCAGTTTTTCCTGCGCGTCCCACTGATCCATGTCCAGGGCCAGCACGACATGGGGTTTGCCCAGACGGGCCAGGGTAGCCAACGGATCGTCTCCCAGAGCTTCCATGGGCGCCTGGGTGGGAAGTTCGCCAGCAGCCGGATCGCACCCCCCCGGCGTCAGCACCCGTTGCACGGCGTAGCCCAGCATGGGTTCGCTGTCCAGGGCGCGGATGGCCTCGGCGGCGTTCTGTCCGCAGCCAACGACCACCACGGGCCGCATCCACACGCCCAGGCGCTGCAAGATATGGTGTGCCAGCCATCGGGCCAGGGGCAACAGCGCCAACGCCAGCACCCAGGTGGAAAAAAGCCATAGCCGTGACAGGGGCCATTTGCCGGAAAAGGCAATGGTGGCATTCAACGCCAGCAAGAGCGTGAACACGCCCAGCACTTCACCAGCCTCGTCCCAGAAGGCCTTGCGCCGGGCATAATGCCCCTTGACGGCGAAGGCGGTAATGCCCAGAGCCATCAGCAACAGGAACAGAAGCACATTGACTTGCGCAAGGCTCCCCCACCAGTAGAGCAGCACCCAGCCGGGACTCAGGTGGTAATAGAAGGCGTGGGAAAGGCGGCCAAGATAAAAGGCGGCCAAAAGCGCCAGCACATCGCCCAGCACCAGCGCATAAGGCACCCATTGCGGTCCACGCAAACAGGTACGGCCCGTTGCCGCCGATTTCACGAGTTCACCGATCAGAACTGCCCATTCGCCACTCCGTCGCTCCACATCATGACGCCGAAATTAGACTTGGGAAAGTACCTGCGCGTCAAGCCGCGCAGGGCCAACCGGTACAAGCTTGGACGTTTAGCTGCTACACTCAGCGGCTGTACGAATTTGTCAGAGGATACCGCATGCCGATAGAAGATAACGCCGGAGCCGGACAGCCCCAACGCGCAAATGCCGCTTATACCATTTCCGAGGACGAGATCAGCCTGCGCGACCTGTGGGAGATCATCGCCAAACGCAAATGGCTGGTATTTCTCAGCACGGTGGTCTGTTTGGGGCTGGCGGCCGCCTACGTGAGTCTGGCGCCCACGATCTATGAGAGCACGGCCGTGGTGCAGATCGGCAAGGTCGCCGGGCAGCCGGTGGACAACGGCCTGCAGTTGGCCAGCCGGCTGATGAACCAATACACCCCGGTCAATACCGAGGAGGCACAAAAGCAGATGCCCAAGCTGTACGCCGTGACGCCGGACAAGGCCGACGGCTCCATCCTGACCCTGGAGGCCCGGGGGCGCTCACCACAAGAGGCGCAGCAGTATCTGCAGGGGGTCATCCAGCGACTGCTGGCGGAGGATCAACAACGCTATCAGCAGATCGTGGGGACCCGCCAGGCGCAATTGACACGGTTGCAGGCGCAGTATCAGCGTATGCGCACCTCCCTGAACGCCAAAAGTGGTAAAGGGCAGGCCGATTCGACGTCGACTTTGCTGTTGCTGGAGCAGTCTCGGCGCACCGACGCGCTTACCAATATACAGGCAGCCATCGCCAATATGGAAAACGCACTGGCACCCAATAACACCAGTCCCACGGTGCAAACCCTGTCACCCCGTTATGACCCCATCCCCGTCGCGCCCAAACGCGGGCTGATTCTGGTGCTGGCCGGTCTGGGTGGCCTGATGCTGGGCGTGTTTCTGGCGCTCCTGCAAAACGCATTCCGCAAACAGCAGGCGTAACGGCCCGGCAGATGCCAAGGCTGTACGCCTTGACGCCACCCACCGGACCCCCTACGCTACCCATACGTTCACCGCATGAACAAGACTATGCTCGACGACGCCACACGCTACCATTTACTCAAGCTCCTCACGGAGCACCCCGAGAGCACCCAGCGCGAGTTGGCCGCCGCCATGGGCGTGAGCTTGGGTAAGACCAATTATTGTCTCAAGGCTCTTGTGGATAAGGGCTTGGTCAAGATGGGAAATTTTCGTAGCAACCCGAACAAGGACGTCTACGCCTACCTGCTGACGCCAGAAGGCATCCAGGAAAAAGCCCGGGTCACCGTCCGCTTCCTGCACCGGAAAATGGCGGAATACGACACTCTCCAGGCGGAGATCGCCGCCCTGCGCCGGGAAGTGGACGGCCTCAGCGCATCCGGCCTCGATGCCGGGAGGGGGGCGGCATGACCGCCGCCGAGCGCCTCGCGCGCTACGAACGCCCCTTCGCCGCCATCCCTCTTTCCCTCGCCGGGCTGTGGGTGGATTGAACCCATGCGCCTCAGCCCCGAACAAATCGCCCAGATCCGCCAGGGTGCGGCGGAAAGTTTTGGCCCCAAAGCAGGCAACCCAGGTGGCCATGGCACGGCAAAGCCCCTGACATGACCGCCCCCCACCCCCGTATCGCCCGCTCCACCCTCATCAATCTGGTGGGCGCTGCCATACCTGCCGCTCTGCTGTTAATCACTGTACCCATCTATCTTCACCTCATAGGTGAAGCCCGCTACGGCGTCCTTGCCATAGTCTGGCTGCTGCTTGGCTACTTTGGGGTATTTGATTTTGGATTCGGGCGGGCAGTCGCCAACCGCATCGCCGCCCTCCACGACGCTACGGCCGAAGAGCGACAGGGTATTTTTTGGACCGGATTAGCGATCAGTGCCGTTACCGGCCTCATTGGCGGAGCCATTCTCTATCTGCTTGGGGATTGGCTGTTTGCTCATGTTTTCCACATCTCCGGCTCTTTGCGAATCGAAGCGGAAAATGCAATGCCGTGGTTGGCACTTGCGTTGCCACTAGCCATTATTATCTCGCTGCTGGCAGGCGCCCTGGAAGGGCGACAAGCCTTTCTCGCGCTTAATGGAGCACAAATTTTTGGTACGGTGCTCTATCAGCTTTTCCCGTTAGTTGTAGCCTATGCGGGATGGATAACGCTACCTTATTTGATATCGGCCGCCATTGTCGGACGGCTATTGAGCGTCCTATTACTTTTCGCTCTTAGCTATCGCCATGTACCCCTGTCGCCACGCCCCCGCTTTGCCCTCCATCAGGTGAAATCCTTGCTGCACTACGGCGGCTGGATCACGGTCACCGGGCTGGTCGGCCCCCTGTTGACCGTTTTTGACCGCTTCCTCATTGGCGCCAAGGTGGGCATGGTGGCAGTCACCGCTTACACTGTGCCTTATAACCTTGTCATGCGGCTCTCCATTCTTCCTGGCAGCCTACAAACTGCATTGTTCCCCAGATTTGCCATGGTGGACCCCACCGAGGCAAAGGTGCTGGCGGCGCGTGCCATATTATCCATAGGGGCTATCATGACCCCGATAGTGGTGATAGGGTTGCTGCTCATCAAACCCTTTCTGATCCTTTGGGTGGGCGCAGCGCTGGCGGAAAAAACCGCCCCGGTCGGACAAATACTACTCGTCGGGATATGGATCAATACCCTGGCCATTATTCCCTTTACCTATCTCCAAGGCAGAGGGCGCCCCGATTTGCCCGCCAAGTTCCATGTCCTGGAGCTTCTTCCCTACGTTGCTATCCTGTGGGTGCTTATCGACCGGCTTGGCATACCGGGCGCCGCTTGGGCCTGGGATCTGCGTGTCCTTGCGGATACCCTGCTCTTGTTCTGGGCGGCGCAGACTACCTCCGGCTTGAACCGCACCATGGCTGGTATCCTGCCCATTACCGGGGCCTTCGTTATTGCCTTTGAAATGCCTTATGACTCTGCCCTGTATGTGGGGATTTCGCTACTGTTGGCAGGTGCAAGCATTGGCTGGTCCATTGCCAGCATTCCTCAAGATCAACGCACCACCCTCTCGCGTCGCCTTTTGGCGCGAACGCCTCCTGTCAACTCAACGGTCTCGCAGGAAAAACATGGATCATGAACAGATAGAAAGTCAGCCCTGGCCCCAGGAAGGTCTGGAGCGAGTAGAACGCTGCCCGATCTGCGGTGAGGTAGACCGAGCGCTGCTTCATGACGGGCTGACGGACAAGATATTTTTTTGCGCGCCGGGGCGGTGGTCACTATATCAATGCCCGACCTGTGGTGCCGCCTACCTGGACCCAAGGCCGACCCCTGCCACCATAGCCATGGCTTATAGTGACTACTACACCCATGAAGAAGGGGATGATGCCCCCAAGGGAAGATTCGCGCATTTAAAGCGCCGTTTGCGCAATGATTACCTCAATGCCCGCTATAATGCCGATCTCCAGCCTGCATGGAAGGTCGGGCGATGGATCACCCCCCTGTTGGGCCGAAAACGAAAGCAGATAGACGAAAGCGTTCGCCACCTGCCCGCCACTGGAAAACCGGGTGTGCTGGTAGACATTGGCTGTGGCAATGGTCAGTTCCTCGGCGTCGCCATGCAGCTGGGTTGGGAAGCTTGGGGCGTTGATCTCGATCCCAAAGCAGTGAAAACTGCGCAGAAGACGGGGGCCACCGTCATACAGGGCGGCTTTCCAGACACTGGCCTACCTTCTGCACACTTCGATATTGTGACGCTCAGCCATGTGATTGAACACGTTCATGACCCCCTAGCTGCGCTTCGGGAAGCATTTCGAGTACTTAAACCTGGTGGACACCTCTGGCTTGCCACGCCAAACATGGGGAGTTTCGGCCACGTGCGCTTCGGTGCCGATTGGAGAGGGCTTGAGCCGCCGCGGCACCTCGTCCTTTTTAACAATAATAGCCTAGAAATAGCGTTAGATGGCGCTGGATTTATAGATATTAAGCAAAAGCCCTGTCTGGCGCAGGCAGCATGGTTTTACCAAAGCAGTTTGCGTATCTCTCGTTGTCAAGATCCGTACGATGCTAGCGCAAGTGGCTTGCCCCTAACTCTGTGGATTGCAGCCAAGCTCGTTGATTTCAGAGTGGCGGTGTCACCCTTTCGCTGTGAGAGCATCGTGGTAACCGCGAAACGGCCAGAATCCGATTAACGCCGAAAGGATGGTAACAGTTCATGGTTATGGAAGAAACCAACAGCGCTAAAGGTGTTACAGTGGTCACTGTAACATATGGCGAACGTCGGCATTTTCTGGAGCCCATGTTGCGTGCAACATTAGCCCAAGGTGTAGAAAGGATCATCCTTGTCAACAACGGCACCAATTGGGATGTGGCAGGACTTGCGACAGAGATCGATCGTACGCGCATCGAGCTCGTTCAATCAAGTAAAAACATGGGCTCTGCCGCTGGTTTTTCCACTGGGATATCTAAAGCCCTGGAGCAAGGCGCCGAGATGATTTGGTTATTGGACGACGACAATAGGGCAACCGAGGGGTCCTTGAAGGTGCTACTCGGTGCCTATGCAAAGTTGCGGGAGACACACCCCCATGAGGAGTTCGCCGCCCTAGCTTTTCGGCCCGAGCATCAAGCTGACGTTACCATGGGAGCATCCCAGCGGCGGGTCAATCCACGGCGCTCCAGCTTTCTTGGTTTCCATATTTTTGACATTCCTCATAAATTTTGGCGGCGGACGCCGCTGGGCAAGCGGCGTCCGAACCAAGCGTTGCCCAAAATAATCCGGCTGGACACAGCCATTTATAGTGGTCTCCTCTTTCATCGTAGGCTAGTTGATCGTATTGGTTTACCTCGGACGGACTTCGTTCTCTATGGTGACGATAATGAATTCACTTACCGCATCACCCGGTATGGGGGTGGTACCTACCTGATCACCGGAGCGTTGCTGGAAGATATGGAATCATCTTGGAATGTTAAGCGCCGACATAGCAATTCCTTTTCTGGCCTGTTGAAAGGAGAAGGCGACTTTCGAGCCTATTATGGTATGCGCAATGGCGCTTTTTTCGATACTTATTGCAAAGATCATAATCCAATGATGTATGCCATCAATCTTAGGTTTTATCTTGCTATTCTTTTTCTATTCTCCCGTATATACAATCGCCATGAGCGTTATCGCTTGCTTTCCCAAGCGGTGAAAGACGGCCTCGCGAAGAGGCTTGGCCTCCATTCAGATTATCCGTTATGAAAATATTGCACCTGAATACCTTCGACGACCCGGTCGATGGTGGAGGCGCTGAAGTTGTTCTTTGGGAACTGATACGGGGACTCGCTAGTGCAGGCCACGATAATGTTCTTCTTGCGACCCGCGACCAACCTGGGCTGCAAAGGATCGAGCGCGATGGCATTCCCATCTGGCGTGCGGGGCTCCGCAATTGGTACTGGTCAGGGAACCATACACCCAAAGGAGCCGCTCTGCGGGCCATGTGGCATGCATTCGATAGCTACAATCTCTGGATGCAGGATTACCTGCTTCGGGTATTGCGGACAGAGCGGCCTGATGTGGTGACGGTACATGGCCTATCCGGATGGTCAGCCGCATCATGGAAAACGATCCAAAGCCAAGGCATCCCCATCGTGCAAGTCCTGCATGACCATTATCTATTATGCCCAAGGGCAACCATGTTCAAAAAGGGGCGTACTTGTGAAAAACAATGTACTAGTTGCCACTTGCTGCGCATTTGGCATCCCAACTTAAGCAATGCGCTCTCTGCGGTAGTAGGGGTAAGTCGCTATATTCTTGATCGCCATATGGCATTGGGCTACTTTCAGGACGTGGCTCTGCGTGAGGTGATTCACAATGTCCGCAGCCCCAGCGCCTTGGGCCTCGATGAGCCTACGCCAGTGCGTGAATCGCCTACGGGCTTGCGTATAGGCTTTATCGGCCAGCTAGTCCCTGCCAAGGGGGTAGAGGTCCTAATGGGAGCGTTCAAAACTGCCGTGTTACCGAATGCGGAACTCTGGATTGCGGGCAGAGGTAAACCAGATTATGAGGCGTCATTGCGTAAAAACGCTGCATCAACTCCTGTGCGCTTTCTCGGTCGCATGGCACCACGAGACTTTTATCCTCAGGTGGATATTGTTGTGGTACCTTCCTTGTGGCAGGAGCCCCTTGGCTTGGTCGTGGCGGAGGCTCTCGCATTTGGTAAGCCCGTCATCGCTTCAAAGCGTGGAGGCATTCCGGAGATGATCAAAGATGGTGAGAATGGTTTGTTATTCGAGCCGAATCGTCCGGAAGATCTACAGGAATCTTTACATCGTCTTGGCAGTGATCGGGCAATGCGCGTCCGTATGGGGAAAACGGCCAAAATATCGTCCGCCAATTTTCTCGACGTAACCCGATGGATCGACGGATATATAGATATTTATAGGCAACTTGATAAGCACGGAATATAAAAAGAGGTTTATTGCATGGATGATATTTTGGCGCATGAAGCAATCCCGAATTATTTTGGTCGCCGTATGCGCGGTATGTTATCAATGTCTACTATGGTCCTCTGGACAACAACGTTATTTTTACTATCATTGGTTTGCTATGGTCCATTTCGTTATTATATGGCGAAGTTTGGCCTTGCTGAATTTGTGTATATACCCAAGATTCTGTTGTTCATTATGATACCATTCATGATAAGTTATATTGGGCGCGCTAGTAAGGCTTTAATTATTGGGGGCGCGATTGTAACGCTGTTCGCTGGGTGGGGTATGGTAGAGCTTCCTTCTCTTGATCAATCATTATTTGGAGTGTGGGTGATCATACCGTTGCTATATGGTTTGTTGTCGGCGCACTATTTTTTTAATAATACGAACGCATACAAAAAGATATTTGTTATCTTATTTATTATAGCGTTGTCAGGGGTTCTTATTAACGTTTTCGTGCAATATCCGTGGGTTGGTGCAAGCTTTAAAATTGGTGGGGAGGAAGTGCAAATTTCTCGGAGATGGTGGGCGTTTGGGATCAGTAGGATTGGCGGATTTTCCGGCGCCTCTTTCGATGCAGCCATACAGATCATGTTTTTTTCTGTCTGGCTGATGTTCGTTATAAACAGCAACGCCATAAAAGTATTGGTGTGGATTGCTTCTGGTGTAGGTGTTACGCTGACAACAACAAAGGGTGTCCTTGGAGCATATTTGATATTAACTACATTTTTTATAAGCGGAAAAGTATTTGGCCATAAATTGTTGTGGCGCCAAATCTGGGTGCTGCTTTTGTTGGCTAATCTCAGCCTGTTAGTTTTTTTGCCGTTGTCAACTGTTATTATCCATTATAATCCAACATTTCATGGTTATTTTGACCGGTTTATCTTTGCGAGTTTCGGCGATAGGCTGAACTATACATGGCCAGCGTCATTCGGCCTTTTGCACCATGATGTAGGGTGGCTTTTCGGTCGGGGGATTGGCGGAATCGGCACCCCGCAAACCTATTTCGAGCCATCAAATGCGTTGCCCGCAGATAATTTATATGTTTATTTGGCGGTTGACCTTGGGCCGATTCTCGCCGCCGTAATATTGATTGCCATTTGCTTAAAGGCAGCCCGGTCCTTTTTGAGGACGAATGATGCATCTTTAATGTTTTCTATCCTTGTTTTTTTGATAGCATACGGTATGGTGGTAAATATCGTTGAAGCACCAATACTATCCCTTTTCTTTGGGGTAGTCATTGGTAGATTATTTCAGAAGGACCGAGAGGTATGATTAAACTTGTTCTACGTTAATTCCAGAATTTTAGGTCAATCCATAACCGGCGTGCAACGCTATCTGCTGGAGTTGCTGCAGCGAATGCCTGCTGGTGGCATACAACAGATTGCCCCCCGGCACCCTATCAGCGGCGCCCGTGCTCACCTCTGGGAGCAGGCGGTCCTGCCGCTGCGGACGCGAGGGCATCTGCTATGGAGTCCAAGCAACACCGGACCCCTGGCGGTCTCCCGGCAAGTAGTGACCATCCACGATGTAGTGCCGATTGATCACCCCGAGTGGCTTAACCCGCGCTTTTCGGCGTGGTACCGCTTCCTCACGCCGAAATTGGCGCGGCGGGTCGCGCGGGTGATTACCGATTCGGAATTTACCAAGGCGCGTCTTCTGGAAACCACCGGCGTCGCTGACAATAAGGTGACTGTCGTTCCGTTGGGAGTGGATGCCCGTTTTGGTCCGCAAGACGGGGATGATGTGGAGAGCGCCATTCAAAAACTGGAATTGCCGACCAGTCGTTATGTTTTGAGCCTTGGGTCCCTGGAGCCGCGCAAGAATCTTGGCCGCCTGCTGCGCGCCTGGGCAATCATTTATCGCCGCTTGCCGGAAGATGTTTGGTTGGTCGTGAGCGGGGCGAAAGGGAAAAGCCTGGTATTTCAGGACGTACCGGAGTTGAAGGCGCTGCCGCCTCGGGTCTTTCTTACCGGCCATGTCCCCGATGAACTTCTCCCCTCTTTATACGCGGGGGCGATCGCCTTCGCGTATCTTTCCGTCTACGAAGGCTTCGGGCTGCCCCCTCTGGAGGCGATGGCATCAGGCACCCCTACGCTGGTGGGTAACTGTGCGTCATTGCCGGAGGTGGTTGGCGATGCCGCCGTGCAAGTGGACCCCTATGACATCGACGCCATTGCGGATGGTCTTCAGCGGCTGATCGAAGATGCTTCCCTGCGCGCGGTGCTACGGGAGAAGGGACTGGAGCGGGCCGGGCAGTTTAAGTGGGATAAAACCGCCGAACAGACCTGGCGGGTGCTTGCGGAGGCTGCGGAAGACTGATGCGCATCGCCATAGTGCATGACTGGCTGGTGGTTTATGCCGGCGCGGAGCGGGTGCTGGAGCGATAATGTCGGCAAATAAAGTTGCAGTGATCATTCCAACGTGGAACGGTGGCGAAGTCTGGTTGCGCTGCCTCGATGCCTTACGCCAGCAGATTCCACCGCCAGGGTATGTGTTGGTTGTAGACTCTGGCTCGAAAGATGGAACGGATGCGGCCGCATTGAAAGATGGTTTTGATGTCCTGCTCTTGGCCAAGGGGACATTCGACCACGGAGGTACGCGGCAGATGGCTGCCGAACGGCTGGCGGCATTTAATGTGCTGGTTTATCTCACCCAGGATGCGGTGCTGGCAGATCCCAATGCCTTGGCGCAGTTGGTGGCGCCATTTGCTGATCCCCGAGTAGGCGCTACTTATGGGCGCCAGTTGCCTAGGCTGGGCTCCGGCGCTATAGAGGCCCATGCGCGGCTTTTCAATTATCCACCTCGGTCGACTAAGCGAACCATTGCAGACAAGGCACGTATGGGTATCAAGGCGGCTTTTACTTCCAATTCCTTTGCGGCTTATCGCACAGAAGCGCTCATGGCGGTTGGAGGCTTTCCCCAAAGCCTGATTCTGGGTGAAGACATGGTGGTGGCCGCTCGTATGCTACAGGCAGGGTGGACCATCGCATATGTGGCCGAGGCCCAGGTGAGGCACTCGCATGGCTATAGCGTGGCGCAGGAGTTTAAGCGCTATTTTGATATTGGCGTGATGCATCAGGACCAGGCGTGGATTCTTCGGGATTTTGGAAAGCCGGAAGGCGAGGGCGGCCGCTTCGTGCGTTCCGAGATTGCCTATCTCCTACGGCATGCGCCTTGGTTACTGCCGTCTGCTTTTATTCGCACCTTGGCCAAATATCTGGGATATAAGCTTGGCCAGCATTCGTCCTCGCTGGCCTTGCCCATCAAGCGAAAACTGAGCATGCACCAAGGTTTTTGGGATAAGCATGGGTAGGAGTGCGCGCGCCTTCGTCTTCGCGGCGGAGGAGGACTTCGGTATCACCCCCCTGGAGGCCCAGTCCTGCGGCACGCCCGTCATCGCCTTTGGCAAGGGCGGGGCGCTGGAGACCATCGTTCCCCTGCCGGAGGCGGAGTGCGCAGCGTCATCCCCTGCGCCCACCGGCGTATTCTTTTACGAACAATCCGTTGCCGCCATCATCGCCGCCGTGGAGCGCTTCGAGGGAGCGGGTGCGGCCATCACCCCGGAAGCCTGCCGCGAAAACGCCCTGCGCTTCGCTCCGGAGCGCTTCCGCACGGAGTTCACGACCTTCGTGGAGCGAGAGTGGGCGGTGTTTCGGGGTGGTAAACAGGGCTGATGTTCGGCTTGATGGATTGCGTAAGGTTCGCTGGCGCCGTTGCGGTGGTGTCTGTTGCGGTTGTGTCTTGACCGGCCACTGCCTGCACCCGATAATACGCAGCCCTGTCGGGTATCTTGCAGGGTCTTTGGGGATGTAGCTCAGTCGGTAGAGCAGCGGCCTTTTAAGCCGTGGGTCGCGGGTTCGAATCCCGCCGTCCCCACCAAATAAAACAGGTAGTTACAAGAGCATCCAGACGGACCACGGCGCACAATATCAATCTGGTCCCCATACAGTCCCCACTTGGCGGGTTTTTTCGTGCTGGTGCTGCCCCTATCCACCCGCCACGAATCCGATCAGTAATCCGTCTGTGACAGTACCAGACGAAGAAAAGCCCCTGCAACATGATGGTGAGGGGATGGCTGAACGTTTACGATCAGACCGCCATTCGGGTTATGACAGAAAGCATGAGAAATCTCACTGACAAGCCCGAGCTTTAGACAGCAGAATTTATGCCAAAGGTTCCGGAAGGCTAAATTGCTTGGTGAAATCAACGGCCCGCTCTGTTCGTTCATGAAGTTGCTCTGCGGGCTTCACGGGATCTCGGTACTGCCGGCTCAGTTCTCGAGCGCATCTGTTGTGCTTAAGCGACAACCAATCGCAACGTCGGGGCCCTGGGAAGTCGGCGATGTGCATATGTTGTTGCCGGACACATCTGTAATGTACACTTTGATGTACATCATCTGACGGGAGCACATTCATGCCGGAAACCACCTTCACCGATTTACGCAACCACGCCAAGACCTGGTTCGATCTGGTCGAGAGCGGCCAGACGGTGCGCGTATTGCGCAATGGCAAGCCAATCGCCGAAATCCACCCCATCCCGGCGCAACTGCCCTCGTGGAAGCAGCGTCCGGCACGCCCGCTGGCCATCGGCGGCAAGGAGATCAGCCGGCTCATCCTCGACGAGCGCGGAGACTGATGCGCGTCTATTTCGACTCATCGGCCTTTGCCAAGCGCTACATCGACGAGACCGGCACCGCGGACGTCCTGGCGTGGTGCGGACGGGCCAGCGAACTGGCGCTGTCGGTCATCGCGGTGCCTGAACTGATCTCCGCCTTCCGTCGCCTGCAACGGGAAGGACGCCTGACGGACGCGCAATACCAGATCATCAAGCGCGCCCTTATGCTCGACATCGCCGATGCGCTGATCTGCGATACGACGCCCCAGGTCATCCAGCATGCCGTCAAGGCGTTGGAAAACCACACGCTGCGCGGCATGGACGCCATCCACCTGGGCGCCGCCCTCGCCTGCACCGCCGAAGTATTCATCTCGGCCGACGCCCGCCAATGTCGCGCCGCCGAGGCCTTCGGTCTGCAAGTGGTATCGCTGTGAAACACCCGCCGCGCTCCGGAAACCGCCTGCCGGATTTTCGCCGCGCCGAGCGTCTGCCCTGGGCGCGCGCCATGCTCGATCACCTTGACGACCCCGCCGTGCTGCATTGGGACTACGCGGAAGGCGACGGCGACATCCACACCTATGTGTGGCTGCAAGCCTTGGACTACCTGATCGTGATGAAAAAGTACCACGACGGCAGACGACGGCTGATCATGGCATTCTGGCTGGAGTATGAGAACAAGCGGCGCAAGCTGGCGCAAAAACATGCGCAGCGTCTGTTGTAGCTACCCGGAAACGAAAAGGCCAACGCACATGGCGTTGGCCCAACTCCTTCAGCCTTGAAGTTTGTGGGCAAGGCGTGCGCCAGCGACTGTCAACAGATGGTTGACACCTATGGCACTGCGGTGTAATTTTTAACAGGACGGTAACAACCTCTCCGAGGGTTCCACTTGATACGAAGTTTTGTGCATAAGGGCCTCAAGCAGGTTTTCGAAACAGGTCAATCGGCGAAAGTCGGTGCGGATTTGGTAACCCGCTGCAAGCGCAGGCTCGATGCCATAAACGCTGCGACATCCCCGGAGGAGTTGAACGTGCCGGGTTTCGACTTCCATGCTTTGGAGGGGAAACCGAAGCGGTACACGGTTCATGTGAATGGACCCTATTGCATCACCTTCGAGTGGCGTGAAGGAGATGCCTGGCGCATTGATCTGGAGAATTACCATTAAGGAAGGGGGTGTCCAATGGACGAAATGACCGTTGAGCAAGTGGATCGGATACCGACGCATCCTGGCGAGATATTGCGGGAAGAGGTACTGCCCGCACTGGATATCTCTGTAGCAGAGTTTGCCCGTGGCCTGCGGGTCTCGCGCCAGACCGTTCACGGCATCCTGTCTGAGCGCAAGGGCATCACCCCGGAGATGGCCTTGCGTATCGGCAAATATCTGGGTAACGGGCCGGGGATATGGCTACGCATGCAGCAGGCTTACGATTTGACCGTTGCAGAACGTCGGTTGGCCGAAGAACTGGCGGCCATTCACAAGCCCGAGCAGGCCGCCTGACCAAAGTCGAACGCATGGTACGCCAGCGCATCGGCCAGCAGAAATTCCGCGAAGCCATGTTGACCTACTGGGGTGGCGCCTGCGCTGTCACCGGCCTGGCCTTGCCCGACGTGCTCCGCGCCAGCCATGCCAAACCTTGGGTACCCGAGTTTCCCCTTGGCGAAAGAAAACATTCTGGCCATTCATTGGCTTAAACAGCATCTTTGGCTCTTTTTACAGGAGGTCCAGGATGCCCACACTGAAGATGACCATGAAGGCGATTCAAGAAGTGTACCCACCTGATTCAGGGTGCATCACTCCACCTCGTCGGCGGGATATTCTGTCGCGTCGTCATCGTCGCCCGCCGCTTCCGGTATGCCTTCCGACTTCGTGTGGTACTCGGTCTGGAACACGACAAGCATCCAGCCGGCGTCGTCCGCCAACCGCTTCGCTGGCAATGTCGCCCATCTTGAGCTTCGACAGGAGGGTGATGTGCTCCGGGGCGTACTGCCCGACGGCTTCCAGAATCGCGGCCTTCGGTGCTTGCTGGAGCCCAAATATTACTGCAGAATGCCATTCTATTAAAAAACTACCGTTTTTGTTTAATAGCAAAGCATCTAATTAAAGGATTACCATGTTTCGAGAAGCGACAGGCCATTACGAAACCAGCACAGCCGGGGGAGAGACTGTCCGTTCCTTCATACCTGACGCGCTGCCTCCTGTGCCGCCGCTGGAACTGAATGGTACCCGACAGGCGGCGCTGGAGCGGGCCACTCTTGCCTTGGGGCGTCTTGACAGCATCGCCCTGCTGCTGCCAGATCCACAGCTTTTCCTCTATGCATATGTTCGGCGCGAAGCGGTGCTTTCCTCGCAGATCGAAGGAATCCAGTCCTCACTGTCTGACTTGCTGCTATTCGAGTTGGATGAAACCCCCGGCGTACCATTCGACGACGTCGTGGAAGTTTCCAACTACGTCGCCGCCCTGGAGTTTGGCATGGACCGGCTGCGTGAAGGCTTTCCTCTTTGCAACCGGCTGCTGCGTGAGATACATGTTCACCTGATGGCGCGGGGACGCGGCGCGGAAAAGGCTCCAGGCGAATTCCGCCGTACCCAGAACTGGATCGGCGGCACTCGGCTTGGCAATGCCCGCTTCGTGCCTCCGCCGCCGCAGGAGGTTGAGTCCTGCATGGCGGCGTTGGAGCGCTTCATCCATGACGATGGAACCACCCTTCCTGTATTGCTGAAAGCGGCGCTCGCTCATGTCCAGTTCGAGACCATCCACCCCTTTCTGGATGGCAACGGCCGCCTGGGCCGGTTATTGATCGCCATGCTGTTGCATGAAGGTGGCCTGTTGATTCAGCCCATGCTCTACCTTAGCCTCTACTTCAAGCAGCACCGCGATATGTACTATGAGCTGCTGGATGGTGTGCGTCGCCACGGCGATTGGGAAGCCTGGGTTGACTTCTTTCTCGAAGGTGTGGAATTAACGGCCACGGGCGCGGTGAACACCGCCCGCCGCCTGGTGGATCTGTTCCAGCAGGATAGCCATCGTGTACGGGCCGTCGGACGTGGGGCCGCAAATTTCCTGCGAGTACTCGAAGCACTACGCCAGCGCCCCCTGAACGACCTTGGTCAGATCAGTCGGCAAGCTGGCAT
>JAMCRJ010000003.1:11124-19037 GCA_023381645.1 Gammaproteobacteria bacterium | reverse complement strand
ACACATTACATTAATAGATCCCGATTATAAATATCAATACATGTTTCCCATAAGCAACATTATTGTATGAAAAATAATACTTACATATGATATAACTACGGTTGACACCACCAAATTATTATTGCTAGGTTACAAGCACATGCAGATTTATGTGCGTGTTCATTGCCTGACATCCATGATGTAGAAAACCCTGTTATAGAGTAAGGAGAGTAACCGTATGAAGCACATTGCACGCAATTTGTTGTTGGGACTTGGTATCTTTAGTCTCGGTAGTACCTTGGCTTTAGCCGATATGGGACCGCCCATGAGCTCTGCTCAGCAGCCCGTCGGCACAGCTACCCAACCTGGTGGTCAGAGCGCTGCGGCACCGATGATGCCGGTGCAGCCGACGCAGAACCCTCACGTTGGTCCCACAGAGTTGCGCCACTTTGCATCGGCCATCGTGGCCATTCAGCCGATCGACAAGAAGGTGCACCAGGAAATGTCGACAAAAAAATTGACCATGACGCAACATCGTCGGCTACTCGCGAAGTACGGGAAGAAAATAAGGCGTGTTTTAGTCCAGAATCATCTCACGCCAGTGAGGTATGAAATGCTACTGAAAAAGGCACAAACAGATCCTATGTTTGCTCGGCGTACGGAAGCCGTCATGAAGAGCATGGGGTAGCCTTCGAAACTGTTTGTATTGGTGAAAGACTTGCCCGCATCCACATCCCGCAGCACCACTGACAGTGCGTGAGATGTGGATGCGGTACAGTATCATTCGATGCCCGGAATCAAGGACAGCGGGCTGGTAGTACACCAGGATCATCGCAGTGCTTCCCATGCGGACAAAGGCGTTACCGTTACTGGTCTTGGCGGACGATTGGCCGCAGGCGGTGAACGCTACCCGGACATCTGACTCGCCGAAGTTATGCATCGCGGTGATATTTTTAAGCATAAATTGTCATAACAAAGTCATGCAATCTTCATATTAGTGTCACATAAGCCAGTTATCCTATGGGAAGCCGCAATAGTAGCCCCCATAAGGAGATCTGCATGAGTCAGCCCACGGGCACACACGTGCCCCAACCCGGTGTCGTCGAATTTCTCAGCAATGCCCCGGTGGGTTTCTTCCATTTGCTCGCCGCCTTCACGGCGGGTATGGGGTTTTTACCATGTTATTGATTTTATTAAACAGCATTGCTGTACACACGGTACATGTGCTACGTGCGGCGATGTTGGCGCAGACGCGCGCGCCCCTGCCGATCCGGACCGGATCACCCCAAGGCCCGCGGATCCTTCTGCTGGTGCATGCACGGGCCAGCGATAAAACGATTGTCTCTGTCGAAGTGGCTCTGGAACGCACTGGCGGCAAGGTAATGCGGGTCACGGAGCGTGCCGAAGCCGAGCAGTTGGTGCGCCGCTGGGATCCTGAAGTAATGGTCCTGGTGGGGTGGTCCAACACAATGGGCGACTGGCTGCGGCATCTGCAATTCGCATCGCGTCAGGGCGAATTGCCTTTTCTGGTGGTCGGCCATAGTGCGGGAGAAGGCCACGAGGAAACAAACGCGGTAGCGGCTCTGGAAGTAGGTGCACAGGCGTATATCCCTGCCAGTATGGGGCTGGGAATCTTAACCGCCCAGGTATGCGGTCTCCTCAAAAAACTGCGCACACAAGCGCCTGCCCGATTGGTCCAAGAGGAAAACCTCTGCATCGATCTGGTATCACTGCGGGTCTGGATATTGGGACAGGAAATTCATCTACCGCGACGGCTTTTCTATCTGCTTTACTATTTCGCCACCCATCCGGACGAAGTCGTTTCCAACGAGCAGATCGCCGACATCCTGTGGGGCGGTAAGGGTACCTATCTCGCTCCCAATACCCTGGTGGTCAAGATTTATCGTTTACGCAAAATTCTGGAAAGTGCCGGCGCCAAGGGCTGGCTGGAAACAGTGCACAGCTTCGGATACCGCTTTTCACCGCCAAAGCATGTGTGAAACGTCATAATAACGTCATAATAACGTCATAACAATGCCACCTCAGTGACACATGGGTGCAATATTCGGCGGTTAGCATAGGGGCTATTCCAGGAGGCAAAAGACCTCCACTTTTGGTGTCGTCGGATACATCCCGGCGCAGATAAGGTAGCCGCATGAACGCCGTAATACAAAGCTCAGCACATCCGCTGGTGGTGCCGGAGCGGAACACATTGATTACCCATACCTTGCTGAATCGACTGTCCGCCCATACCGGGTCGACATTTCGGGTCAGTGACCTGGGCCGTGGCAAGACCGCCTTGAGCGCGCAGCACTTTCCGGCACAACACCCCCTTCACCGATTTCTTTTCTACCGCGCGCCGTTTCGGCGCCGCCTCCTTTCGGTATTTCAGGCGTCTTCATTGAAGACCGCGAAGTAACTCAACCATAGCCACAACAATGAGGAGTATATCCGTGAAACATCAGTATCGTTATCATCCTTTATTCAGTGCATTGATTGCTGCTGGTCTATGTGGGATATCCGGCATGGCACTCGCTGCCGGTGTAACCGCCCCCACCACCTCGTCCAGTATCAGTGTCGGAGAAGTATCTTCTACCACTGGCGCTTTGGACACACTGGCGCATCTCCCCACCAAAAAACAGGTCTTCGATTCCACTCAATCGGTAAAAGTCATCAACAAGCGTCAGATGGCTACCGCAGGACCTGCGGGTGGGGCGGCACAAGCGCTCGCCGTGGCGCCGGGAATCAATGTCGTCACCGATGGCCCGAGTGGCGCGCCGCGCTCATCCATCAGCATCAACGGCATGAAGACCGGCTGGGGCAACATCGCGGGCAATGCGAATGATGGCACGGTCATGGTCACCTTCGACGGTGTGCCGGTGGTTGATCCCGCCTACGGCGTCTGGCAAGCCTCGGAGCTGCCACAGATGTCCATGATCAAGGGGATTACGGCAACGTATGGCCCAGGCTATCCGCTGAATCGTTGGTACAACAATATCGGCGGCTCCATTAATTTTGCGCCACTGCAACCGACCAGGAAGGCTGGGGCGTCCATAGGAATGTACTATGGGAGTTTTGATTCCAAAGGTATCCACTTCAATGTTCGCACCGGCGAGCACGATGGCTGGTCAGGGATCATTGCCGGAGGGGTCGGTAGCAGCGGAAATTATTTGAACGGGTACGGGTTTAACAACCCCGGTAACAATTACGCCTATTATGGAAAAGTACGGAAGAGCTTTGGTGGTGGCCACATAAGCTTTGGTGGTTATGTCTCTCGTTCCGTTGCCTACAGACCGTTGCCAATCCCGGTAACGGCCAATCCGAACGTGACCATTTACGGGGTCAACCCAAATACCGGAACCGTGAATCCCGGCCCTATCTACAGCCAGCAGACTACGGGATTTTACACGACCCTGCCGTATTCCGTTTACTGGAAAGAAGCTTTCGTGAAGACCTACCTTATTTATTCCCGATTCGAAGAGCACCTTTCGCAGAGTATGGAGATCCATAACCTGTTGTGGTATCGCTACGGCGACCGCGTACACCTGCATTACAACAACACTGGCAACGCCGCCAATGTACTAAACCAGTATTACAATGCGTCCGATCATACATATGGCGACAAGCTTTACTTCACTGTAAACGCACCGTACAATGATGTTGCGTTCGGTGGCTATTTCCTGAATTCCAAATACAATTCTTTGCTTGATTTCTATAATCAGAACCAGATTGCGACATATAATTCGTTAAGTCCCAATGCTGGGAATAACGTGATCATAAACGGTGCGCCGGTGTACAACAGTCTCTCCCTGCCAAGCGCGTTCCATAGTTCATATCTCTATATGACGGACCTTGCCGCCTTTGTCCAGGACGTCATCCATCCCATCCGCAACCTGCGCATCACCCCCGGTATTCGCGTGGTTCAGTTCCAAACAAACTATGTGAACAACTCCGCCGCCCAATTCCCCATGAGCGTGGCCAACCTGATCGGTCACAACGGCGACTATCAACCAAACTCAACAACAAACTTCACGGAGTTTGAGCCATCTGTCGGCGTGAATTACAAAATAACACCAAATATTGCGTTATATGGTAACTACGCCACCGGCTATAAGGCACCTGCAGGCGCTACCGGAACCTATGCCCATGAATTAACCTCCACCTTGCAGCCGCAGAAGTCGACACAGTACCAGGTCGGCGTAAAAGCCTATGTCAAAAATTATGGGCTGCTGCATCGCGCTGTATTCAATGCAAACTACTACCACCTGGATGATACCAATGAAATCATTCCCATCCCGGTAGTGAACCATCTTTACTCGCGTTTCGCATCTGGCTCGTCGGTATTCAGCGGCGTCAACCTGTCGATGGATGATAATCCGCTTTATAATTTATATCTGTTCTCCAACGTGAGCTTCGAAAAGGCCGACTACGCGAGCTACACCACAGGTCATGGAGTATCGTACTCCGGCCTGCCGGTTTCCAATGTGCCCGCACAAACCGCCAACATTGGTGCCTATTACCAGCTTTATCATGCGGGTATCCTGTTTGAACCACGAGTTTGGTGGCAGTACACCGGCGTTCAGAATATTTACAACAACAACACCGGAGCCCCCACACGTCAGAAATTGCCCAGTTTCGGTATATTCAACGCCGCGCTGCGGGTCAAGGTATCCAGAAGGTATCTGTTTGCCGGGATGCATGATGCCTCCGTTAACGTAACGGTCCTCAACCTTCTGAACAAGCAATACAACAATTACGAGTATATTTCCGGTGGCGGCTATTACGGCGTGGCTGGCCAGATACTCGGGGAACCAGGTATGCCACGCGCGGTTTATGTCAGTATAAACGCCTCATTCTAGCGTTACGGAGTAATAAGGTTCGCCGGGGCGACACATTCGTTCGCCCCGGTTTTTAAATGTCTTATTGTCATATCTTAGTCATTCCAGCGTAATAATTGTGTCACAATTCTCCTGTATCATTTTTCCGGTTGTTCGAGCAACATCAATGAAATCATACAGTTTTATACGATCATATTCTTATACAGGAGCCAGAAATGAATAAGCGGAATCGCATGAACCCGTTATTGTTCGCAATGTGTACTGCAGGGCTTTGCACCTGGAACACCCTGACAGCGGCTTATGGCGCCAATTCAGGGGGCCCGTCCACCAGTGTGGGCGAGGTAAACGCCTCGGCCAGCGCACTTTCTGAGTCTGCCAAGGCGCTGGCCAGCACCGACGGCAAGCTGACCAAAAAGCAGGTTTTTGAGTCCACGCAATCTCAGGCGGTTCTTGGAAAGCGTGAAATTCAGGGTGTAGGTCCTGCCGCAGGTGCGGCGCAAGCGCTATCTCTGGCACCCGGCATCGCTGTCCGTGGTTATGGCGGCATCGCCTCGACCGCGCGCTATGAAATCGCCGTGCGCGGCGTAAAGGTAGGCTGGTCATCCGTGAATGGCGACGTCGAGCGCAATGGCCTGACGGTGCTGTTTGACGGGATCCCCATGAACAACCTGATTTCGCATAACGGCGGCTGGGATTCCAATGAAATCCCCATTCTCCAGATGATCCATGGCATCAACGTGACCTACGGCCCCGGGAATCCCGCCGGCCGGTGGTTCGACAGTGTCGGTGGCACCATCAACTTCGTGCCGCTGCAGCCATCCGTAATACCGAGCGCCGAAATAGGCACCACCTTTGGAAGTAGCGGCACCCTCGGCTACAACTTTGACCTCAAAACGGGCATGTACGATGGCTGGTCCGCGGTTCTGGCCGGGGGTTATACGAAAAACAACACGTTCCGCACCGGTACGTTCAATGCGCCGTCCCAGTCTCTCGCCTATTTTGGCAAGGCGGTGAAGACCTTCAGGAGTGGCACCTTCAGCCTTGGCGGCTATGTCGACAGCTCGCGCGAGTTCAGGCCCAATTTCATACCGGTTACCCCGATACAGGGCATCACCACCCAGGGCCTGAACGCCAATGCACCTTTGTATAGCCAACAGACCAGCGGGTTTTACGCATCACTGCCTGAGTCCATCTGGTTTAAGCAATTGAAAGTACAAGGCTACATGCTGTATTCCAAGCTGAACCTCAACCTCAGCAGGGACGTCACGCTGCACGAAATGGCCTGGTATCGCCATGGCCACCGGGTGCATTACCGCATTACCAATTACGTACCAGGGAGCAGCGTGAATTCCGAGTATTACAATCCGAGCTCGGATACTTATGGGGACAAGCTGTATTTCGACTGGCGCCTGCCCATGAACCTCGTGAAGGCGGGAGGGTCGTGGATTCATCAGCAATACACCACCCCTTATGCGGGATACAATGCAACCATGGGCACCAGCCCGTCCTTTCCCATTCAGTACAATAGCGATGTTCTGTATAACAACTACCTGACGGGGTTTGTTCAGGACACATTCACCCCGATCGCCGGTCTCAAGATTACGCCGGGCGTTGCTGCGGTCCAGTACCAGACCCAGATGTACAATAATGGGGACCAGGCATTCCCCAACCTGCCTGCGGGCGCGCAGAATCAGACGCTTATTAGTAGTGCGTCGGATACCATCTCCCGTTTGGAACCTTCCATCGGGGTCCGCTTTGCCCCGGTCAAATGGGGTTCGGTATATGCGCATTATGGCCGCTCTTATCAGAATCCTACGGATAACAACTACGGGGCCTACAATGGTAACGGCGGCACCATAGACCTGAACACCCTGAAACCGGTAAAAAGTACGGATTACGAAGTCGGTGCCAAGTTTTTAGTGCACAATTGGATGTTGCTGCATGACTTTACGCTCAACCTCAACTACTACCACGACAGCCTCGCTAACGAAACCATCGCTACCTTCCTGTCAAACATCTCCCAAACCAAGTTCGCCGCGGCCGATGCGGTGGTGAACGGCGTCAATATCGCGATTGCCGACAACCCCTCCTGGAATTGGCATCTGTTCGCCAACCTGGCGCTCAATCATTCGTACTACACCTCGTATACTCCGCAAGGTGGGGGTACGACCTTATATGGCGCCAACGTATCCTATAGCCCGTACCTCACCATGAGTGCGGGTATCGACTATCGTTACTATTATCATGGCTTCCTCTTCTCACCCCAGTTTGTGGATCAGTACACGAGCTCGGAGTATCTGTTCAACAACGGAACCGGCGCGCCATCGCACCAGAAGCAGCCGGGATACAATGTCTCCAACCTCAGCCTTGGGATAAAAACGACTCGATTGAATCCATACATCCCGACGCTGAAAGGCGTGAAGTTCTCCGTGGGAATATACAATCTCTTTGATGCACACTATAACCCCATTGAGTACATCACCGCCGGTGGATACTTCGGTGGCAACAGTGCCGGCGCCATTCTGGCTGATCCGGGTGCGCCACGGCAGTATTTCATGACGGTATCGGCGAAGTTCTAAGACTTTGTGCGCTGCGTGTGGTCACGCAGCGCACTTCCGTGGCGTCAGTTCGACGGGAGCGTAAACATCCCTGGTATGTCCGTGTCAAATACCGCAAAACGCAAGCGGAATATATTATCCCCGGCAAATACTGATTATCGTGACACCTATCACATATATGGATTTTATTCGGCAACATAAAATGCGCGTCACAATTGCAATACGCCACGCATACTGTTAATATTTATTTCGTATAAAATTGTTTTTGTCATCCTACCGGATTTATCAACCTACGGAGTTTCACATGCCTGAAATGATTCAAGAATGGCCAAGAAGTACCCGATGGATACATGCGGGATTTGCATTGGCAGTAACGCTTCTGTTGTTCAGCGAACTCGACATGAAGGCCATATGGAAGAAGGTCGGCGAACTTCCATTTCGGCATTTACTGTTTCATATGCATATGTGGATTGGCATGTTTGCAACGGTTATTGTCGTGGCGTTCTGGGTGCAGGTTTTCTCTAACAAAAACCTACGC
>JAMCRJ010000003.1:0-10607 GCA_023381645.1 Gammaproteobacteria bacterium | reverse complement strand
CGATGCCGGTATTCCCGCCCCCGATCTTCCCTGTGTTGCTCGTGATCCCGGTATCTGTGCTCATCGCGGTACCTGTAGTAGTCCTCCCGTGGGCCATAGTAAGCCTGCTGCCTCGTATAGTAATGATCAGCATAATCCCTGTTGTCAGCAAATCCATCCTGGGCAACGGAAAACACCAGCCCGAGGACCACCAACGGCATCATAGCCAGTTTTTTTGTCATATGATTTCACCTATACCAAAAATATACGTCAACAATATGTGACAGCCATCACGGATGCATTGACACCGGACCATTGCAATCAGTGATCTTCACCGTGATACCACCCGTCGCCCCTTCCTCCATAATAGCCCCCATAATAGCCTCCATACGGTGGTGCTATTACGCATCCGGAAAGCGTGGAAGCGCCAAAAAAAACAAAAAGCCCCATATAAACCAGTCGCCTTAATTGCCTCAGCTTGTTCATGATATTGCCTCCAAAAAGGTTTTCAACACCAATCCGTGATACTTCCTGCTAATAAAGCATTCCGTGACATACATGACCCGCGCACCCACCACGACACAATTAACCGGTTAATCAGATGGAAAGTCAAGTTATCAAATGGCCTTACTTTTGCGTCCAGTGCAACCGTCGATGGTTTATCCAGCGCACGATTTGCAGCCACAGAACGCAGAGCATTACCAGCCCGCCGGCGACCAGAAGTGGTGGCATGCCGATGGCGGCGAAACCCATCACACCGCGCAGAAAAGGAATCACCAGAACCGCCACGAGCACCACTCCCACGCCCGCGAACATGGGCGCCAGCAAGGAATTGTTGCCGCTCAGATTGCGCAGGGCCGGACGCATGAGGTCGCGGTTGGCGAGAATCAACAGAAACAGTGCAAACACCAGGGCACTGAATATGCTGATACGAATGCCTTTTTCGGCCCAGCCCAGGTGCTGCAACCATGCCGATCCCGCCAGAAGAATGGCCGCAATCCCCAAGCCTTGGGCCACGGCAAAGCCGATGTTACCCGCAGCAAACGGATTGGCGTGGAGGGGACGCGGCGGCCGGTGCATGATGTCGGCGGCTGCGGGTTCGGCCTCGAATACGATGGAACAGGCGGGATCGATGAGCAGTTCCAGCAGCACGATATGCACCGGCAGCAGCAATACCGGCCAGCGCAGAAGCGCCGGAAGCAGTGCCAGCATGACAATGGGCATATGCACCGCAAACACGAAGCGTGTAGCTTTGGTGATGTTGTCATAGATGCGCCGTCCACTGCGGATGGCGCCGACGATGCTGGCAAAGCTATCGTCCAGCAGCACCAGCGCCGCCGCCTCCCGTGCCACATCGGTGCCATGTTCGCCCATGGCGATACCGACATCGGCGGCCTTCAGCGCCGGGGCATCGTTGACGCCGTCACCGGTCATGGCGACTACCTCGCCGGCCTGTTGCAGCGCCCGCACCAGACGCAGCTTCTGTTCAGGCAACAGGCGGGCGCACAGATCGACCTGTTTCAAGCGCAGACGCAGCGCCTCGTCGTCCAGCGCGGTAATTTCGGGGCCGGTGATGACCTCGGCACGCTCGGACAGTCCCACCTGGCGGGCGATCGCGCGCGCTGTGGCAGGATGATCGCCCGTGAGCATCAACACCCGTACACCGGCGGCGCGGCATTCGGCAACAGCGGCGGGAACGTCGGAACGTGGCGGATCGAAAAAGCCTACCAGGCCAAGAAATGTGAAATCGAAATCGTGCTGGGTTTTGGGCCAGAGAGTATCGAGGTCGCCAGCCTCCCACAGGCCCCTGGCCACGCCCAGCACGCGCAGACCTCGTGCGGCCATGGCTTCCACCCGCTGCTGGATCGCCAACCGGTCCGCTGCGGGCAGGTGGCACAAATCGGCCACGGCCTCAGGCGCGCCTTTGGTCGCCAGCAGGTGCACATCGGGTCGCGTGCCGGAAAACACCCGGGTCATCGCCAGAATGTCGGGGGATAATTCATACTGAAACTCGGGCTGCCGGTCGTCATGGACGTGTTCGGTCCCGGCCAGACGCCCATGACCAAATACCTGGATGGCCTTTTCCATTGGATCGAAGGGGTCGAGGGGCGTGGCCAGCATCGCAAACTCGACCAGGGTATGGAAGGTCTCGGGAAGCTCGGGTTGGGTGACCACGAATACGGCATCGCCCACCGCGAGTTCGGCCACCTGCATGCGGTTCTGCGTCAGCGTGCCGGTCTTGTCCACCGCCAGCACGGTGATCGCACCCAATGCTTCCACCGCCGGCACACGTCTGGTGAGTACCCTGGCTTTGGCGATACGCCAGGCGCCCAGCGCCAGGAACACGGTGAGGATAACCGGAATCTCCTCGGGCAGGATGGCCATCGCCAGGGCGATACCGGACAGCAGGCTTTCCAGCAGCGCGCGGCCATCCCACAACCAACCCACCAGAACCAGTGATACCGCCAGCACCAGCGCGATCGCCGTCAGATTACGGATGAGGGCGCGCGAGGACTGTTGCAGGCCAGAGGTCGTCTCTTCCGTTGTTGCCAGCGCCTGACCGATGCGGCCGACAGCGGTGCCGATGCCCGTAGCCTGCACCACCGCGAGGCCCACCCCCCTGGTGACCACGGTGCTGGCGAACAGCGCGGCGCCGTCGTCACCGCCCGACGTGGCCAGCGCGCCGAGTTCCGGGTTGGGGAGCTTGTCCACCGGCACCGCCTCACCAGTGAGCAGCGACTCGTCCACCGTGAGCTGGCCCTGCACCAGTTGCGCATCGGCGGCGATGCGATCCCCCTCATGCAGGACCAGGAGATCACCGCGCACCACCTCGCGCCCGGCGATACGCAACTCCCGGCCGTCGCGGATCACCAGCGCCCGCGGCGCGGAGAGATCGCGCAACGACTCCAGCGCACGCTGGGTCTTGCGCTCCTGGGCTAGGGTAATGCCGATGACCACGAACACGAAGGCCAGCAGAAACAGTGCTTCGGCATGGTCGCCCAGCAACAGATAGATGCCGCCAGCCACCAGCAACATCACGAACATCGGCTCCGCCAGGACGCCGAGCACTATGGCCGGCAGCGTTTTTGGCATGCTTCCGGGCAGAAGGTTCGGGCCATCTTCGGCCAGGCGCCGGGCCGCGGTGGCGTCAGCAAGTCCCGTAAATGGATGGGCGTCCGCTTGCGCCGCAGGGCGTGTATCCATATTCAACGCTCCCCCTGGTCGAGTTGTATATCCTGGTCATGAGCACCACGCCCGGCCACCGGGAGCAGCTCCCTGTCCGGTAACATACCCCGCTCTCCGCCAGCAACGACCCCGTCTATGTGGCCCTTTGAAAGCGCAGCGCCGCCGAATTCAGGCAATAGCGCCGCCCCGTCGGGGCCGGGCCATCGGAAAACACATGCCCCAGGTGGCTGTCGCAACGCGCGCAGCGGATTTCCGTGCGTACCATGCCATGACTGGTATCGCGGACCTCATGGATATGGTCGGGTGCAAAAGGCTCCTGGAAACTCGGCCAGCCCGTCCCCGAATCAAACTTGGCTGCCGAGCGAAACAACGGCAACCCACACAAAGCGCAAACGAAAGTCCCGTCGCCCTGTTCGTGCAGCAGCCCACCGCAGAAGGGCGGCTCCGTGCCATGCTCAAAAAGGACTTGACGCGCCTCGGCAGACAAGCCTTGTGCCATTTCTGCGCGTTTCCCGGCATCGATGGGGGTCAGATCAAAGCCTGCGGATGAACGGATCATCATCGTCACCTCCGTGGGTTCTTGCGCAACCATTGCGGAAAACGCGCGCGCAGTTTTTCCACTTTCGGCAGCGCCACCGCACAGATATAGGGCTGATCGGGATGCTGGCGGGCATAATCCTGGTGATAGTCTTCCGCCGGATAAAAATGCGTCAGGGGCGTGATCTCCGTGACGATGGGTCCGGCAAAAACCCTCGCCTGATCGAGCTGCGCCACGTAATCCCGCGCCAGCGCCGTCTGGGCGTCATTCAGGGTGAATATCGCTGACCGGTATTGCGTCCCCACATCGTTCCCCTGCCGGTTGTACTGTGTCGGATCGTGGGCCACCGCAAAAAAGACCTGTAACAGCCGGCCAAACGACAGCAGTGCCGGATCGTAGTGAATCTCTACTGCCTCGGCGTGGCCGGTCGTCCCCGTGCATACCGCCCGGTAATTGGCCGTTTCCGCCGCGCCGCCCGTATAACCGGACACGATCCGCGTCACTCCCGCGAGGCCCAGATAGACGGCCTCCACACACCAGAAGCACCCCGCCGCCAATACCGCCATACCCGGCGCATCGGCGGCGGCGTCCTCCCGGTTGGGGGCGGGGATAGTCCATGCCATGACTCAATACTCCCTGATGAACGGACACTGTCCAAAGCATAGCCGCAAAGCTCCACCAGACCAACCGTCGGCAGGCAATGTGCCAGACTCCGGCACATTTGCTAGTATCCACGCTTCAATGAAATTCTTCTTGCAAAATTCGGGGGGGCCATGGAAACGAAAGATCGGAGCGGCGGGGAAAAGGCGCGCGTGGGGTTCGGAAAGTCCGCAGGGGCGGCTTTGGGAGCATTGTTCTTCGGCCCGCTGCTGCTCGCCGGGTGCGCAACCAGCCCGGATCTCCAATCTGCGGAGCACCTGGTGCAAGACAACTTCCACGGCAAGGCCCATGTGGTGAAGGTCTTCCCCGGCCCCACCCAAAAACTTACCGGCATCGTCGCCGAAAACAGCCGGCATCAGCAGGGGATACTCTGGATGTTGTCCAATCGCTACCTCCTGCTCGGCCCGGTGGTGAACGATAAGGGCCAGGATATCACCCAGGCGGCCACGGAGAAGTATCTGCCCCAACCCGGAAAGGTCCCCGCCGGACAGATCGCCCCGGCGGCCATGAAGGCACCCGGCTTCACGATCGGTCACGCGGGGCCACTCATGGTGGTGTTTGCCGACCCCAACTGCATCTACTGCCACCTGCTCTGGGAGGCATTGCAAAAACCCGTCGCCGACGGTCAACTCCGGGTAAAACTGATCCCCGCCGGTTTTCTGAAAGATTCCAGCGCCGCCAAGGCCGCCACGATTCTCGCCGCGCCCGACCCGGCGGCGGCGTGGGCGGAGAACGAGAAAGGGTTTGACCAAAGCACCGAGGAGGGTGGTACCCGGCCCCTGGCGCAGATTCCCGCCGAAGACATGAAAGCGGTCAATGCCAACACCGCCCTGCTTCAGTCCAGCGGTGAAGAAGCAACGCCGACCCTGCTTTTCTGCCGGAAGAAGTCGCCTGACGTCCACGCGACCAAAGAGGAGACCGGCCTGAGGATGGTGCTGGTACACGGCATCGCCGTGCGCGGACTGCCCGCGCTCATTCACTCGCTCAGTGGCGACGTCGGCGCGGAGGGCTGCACCCCCTGATCTCCGCCAGTCTGCCTAACACGGTCTGCCGGACGACTTCCCCCGCGGGCAGCCCTTGGTTATATTCCGCTCATGCATAGTTCCACACATGATGATCTGGTCATCCTCGGCGGCACCTTCGACCCCATCCATTACGGGCACCTGCGCGCCGTGGAGGAGGTGCGCCAGGCCCTCGCCATCGCGCAGGTGATGCTGATTCCGGCGGGGCATCCGCCCCACCGCAAGAGCCCCTGGGCCGATGCCCGCCACCGTCTGGCCATGACCCGCATCGCCGTCGCGCACCATCCGCAATTCACGGTCAGTTCCTGGGAGGTAGAACGGGAGGGGCCGTCCTACACCGTCGATACCCTCACCGCCCTGCGTCAGCAGCGCCCGGATGCGGTACTCGCCATGGTCATCGGCATGGATGCTTTTCTGCGCTTCGATACCTGGCACCACTGGCAGCACATTCTGGACCTCGCCCACCTCGTCGTTACCGGGCGCCCAGGCTGGCCTGCCGCCGAATTGCCGGAAGCCCTGCGCCAGGCCCTCTATCAGCGCCGTTGCGAAGATGTCCGCACCCTGCGCCAGACGCCCGCCGGCTGCATTCTGTTTCATACGGTCACTGCCCTGGAAATCTCCGCCAGCAGTATCCGCAGCCTGCTCGCCGGTCATCAGAGCCCACGCTTTCTGTTACCGGACGAAGTATTGGATTATATTGACGCCGAAGGGCTCTACCAGAGCCCATAGCCCCACACAAAGGATCATAGCACTTGGCGACAGCAGAAACCCTTCGCGACCTGGCCATCTCCGTTCTGGATGAACACAAGGCGCTCGACATCAAGAGCATCGATGTCCGCAAACAAACCGACATCACCGACTATCTCATCATCGCCTCCGGCACCTCCGACCGCCACCTGCGGGCGCTGGCCGACGCGGTGATGGCACGCATGCGCGAGGAAGGCGTAAAACCCATAGGCAAGGAAGGCCTCACCGTGGGCGACTGGGTGCTGGTCGACCTTGGTGATGTGGTCGTCCACGTGATGCGTCCGGAAGTGCGCGATTTCTACCAACTGGAGCGGCTCTGGGGAGAACTTCCGCAGATGCGTAGCCAAAGCGAGGGGCACTGATCTGCGATGCGCCTCTGGGTACTGGCCATCGGCAGCAAAATGCCGGCTTGGGTAGAGGCCGGCGTCGCCGAATACAGTGCGCGGATGCCGCCGCAACTGCGCATCGAGTGGCGGGGATTGCCGCTGGCACGGCGCGGGCGCAGCGGGGACCCGGTCCGCTGGCGGCGCGAGGAAGGTGAACGGATACTGGCGGCAACCCCGGTCGGGGCCGAGCGGATCGCGCTGGAAGTGGACGGCAGGAGTCTGGACAGTGAGGCACTGGCGCAGCGCATCGACACATGGTTCCACGGCGGGCGCGATGTCGCTCTGTGGGTCGGCGGCCCCGACGGCCTCGACCCGGCCCTGCAACCGGACTGGCGCTGGTCCTTGTCGCCCCTGACCCTCGCCCACCCAGTGGTGCGTGTCGTGCTGGCCGAACAATTGTACCGCGCCTGGAGCATTCAGGCCCGGTTGCCTTATCATCGTGGCGGAGAGGAGTGACGCTGACGTGAACACGCTATGGAACCGAAGTCTCCATCCCCGCCTGGGGGTGGCCCTGGCCCTGAGTCTGGGCCTCAGTGCCTGCGCGCAGATGGTGCAGGTCAGCCCACAACAGAGCGTCTCCGACGCCGTTGCCGTGCAGGCGGGACGGGAACGCATCCTCGCCCTCTCACCGGCGGTCAACGCGCGGCAGCTCGCGCCGGTACAGCAGGCGCTGAACGCCGCCAGGGACGCCCTGGCACGTAACGACTATGTGTATGCCGACCGGCAGACCCTCCTCGCCAGGGTACTGCTCGACAACATCCAGACCCGCCTCAATACCGCCCCAAGCAACAGTCGGCAAATGACCCTGCGAAGTCAGATCGCCAATTTGCAGAGCCAGATCGCCACCACCCGCCAGCAGATCGCCACCACCAGAGCGCAGATCGCCCAGGAGGCACCATGATGCGCGTCCGTCACCTCATCGCCGCGGTCCTGCTCATTGCGCTGCCCGGTATGGCGGTAGCCGATCCCGCCACCACGCAGGCGCTGCAGCAGGCGATCCAGCGCCTGCGCGACGCACAGCGCAGCGGGCCGCCCATACCCGCCGCCACCTTGTCCGGCCTGCACAGCAGCCTGCAGATGATGACCCGCGACCAGGTCAACCCCGCACTCTTCCAGGTCGATCAGGCCATTTTCAATGCGCGCCTCGCCGGGCTCCGTGAAATACGTGAGCAGGCCGCAAAACAAGACCGGCTCAGCAGTCTGCAGCGCCAGGTGCAGTCGTTGACCCGACAGCAGCAGTCGCTGCAGACCGAGTATGGCAAACTGCGCGAACAACTGGCGAACAAAACCATGAGCGGCGCCCGGACCCAGCACTTGCAGGCCGAAATCCAGCAACAGAAGCAGATGTTGCAGTCTGAAGAACAGCGCCTGGCCGGCATGGCCAACCAGCAAAGTGCATCTGCCGGCCCGCTCGCGGCGCTGCCCGACTCCGGCAAGGCCTTGACGGTATACGCCCAGGTCCGTGCCGCCAGCGACGGAGTGCATGTCACCATGCCGGCAAACAGCCTGTTCGGCAGCGACAACCAGCTTTCTGCCAGCGGCAAACAGCGCTTGCAGGCCATTTCCGGCATCCTCAAGCAGGCGGCGGCCAGTGAAATACTGGTGCGGGTGGCACCACAGCCCCTGGGGGCCAATGTTGCCACCCAACGTGCCGAAACCATCATCCGCGCCCTGCGCCGCGATGGCATCCCCGATCAGGTGCTCGCACTGGCTACCGGCGCCGGCCTCAGCGCCGGGACTGCCGAACTGCTGTTGGTGAATGCCAGCCCGACACCGTGACCCGCCTGATTCTTGCCTCGGCCTCGCCGCGCCGACTGGCCCTGCTCCAGCAGTTGGGCTATGCGCCAGAGGTTATCGCCACCGACGTGGATGAATCCCCGCGGCCCGGAGAGGCTCCGGATGCCCTCGCGCTGCGCCTTGCCCACAGCAAAGGTCTTGCTGCCGCGACGGCAAGCCCCGAAGCCGTCGTCCTGGCGGCGGACACGGTCGTGGCGCTGGGTGATCGCACCTTCGGCAAGCCCTGCGACTTCCAGGAAGCCGTGCGGATGTATACAGCGCTCGGTGGCCTCTGGCATCAGGTGCATACCGCCGTCGCCGTTCTCCATCGAGGCCGTGTAGACCAGCGCCTGTGCAGCAGCGCCGTCCGCCTGCGCCCCCTCAGCAGCGCGGAGATGCGCACCTACTGGGATACAGGGGAACCGGCTGACAAGGCGGGGGCCTATGCCGTTCAGGGCATCGGCGCAGTCTTTGTCAGCGGCCTGCAAGGATCCTACAGCGGCGTCATGGGGCTGCCCCTTTTTGAAACGGCGGAGATGCTTGCCGCTTGCGGCCTCTCCCCCCCTTGCTTCTCAGGACATCCATGAGCGAAGAACTGCTGATCAACGTCACCCCCCAGGAAATCCGTGTCGCGCTGGTGGACAACGGCGTCCTTCAGGAGCTCCAGGTCGAGCGTAGCGGCCACCGCGGGCTGGTGGGCAACATCTATAAAGGCGTCGTCCGCCGCGTCCTGCCCGGCATGCAGGCTGCGTTCGTCGATGTGGGTCTGGAACGTACAGCCTTCCTCCACGCTGCGGATATTCAGGACGACAGCGGGGAGATCCAGGGCGAAACCGATATCGAGCCCCGTGCCGGGCACCACGAGATCCGCAACGTCTGCGCCCTGCTCCGCGAAGGACAGGAAGTGCTGGTGCAGGTCATCAAGGACCCCCTCGGCAGCAAAGGGGCGCGACTCTCCACCCGCATCACCCTGCCGGGACGTTATCTGGTATACATGCCCTTCGTGCCACGCATCGGCGTCTCCACCCGCATCGAATCACCGGAAGAACGGATGCGGCTCAAGGAGCAGCTCAAATCCGCGATCCCCCCCGAAGAGGGCGGCGGCTATATCATCCGCACCCTCGCGGAAGGCATGACGGAAACCGACTTCGCCGGAGATATCGATTTTCTCCGGCGCCTGTGGGACTCCATCCGCGTCCGGCTGGAGCGCAGCCCGGCGCCCAGCGAGATTCACAGCGACCTCAATCTGGCCTTACGCATGATGCGCGATGTAATGTCCGACAATATCCAGCGGGTGCGCATCGATTCACGGGAAACGGTCGATGCCGCCCTGACCTTCTGTCAGGGCGTTATCCCTGAAGTGGCCGATCGCATTGAACACTACAGCGGCGAGCGCCCGCTCTTCGATCTCTACAACGTCGAGGACGAGATAGAGCGCGCCCTGCAAAGCCGGGTCACCCTCAAGTCCGGCGCCTACCTCATCATCGACCAGACCGAGGCCCTGACCACGGTGGACGTCAATACCGGCGGCTTCGTGGGGCGGCGCAATCAGGAAGAGACCATCTTCAAGACCAATCTGGAGGCCGCCGCCGCCATCGCCCGGCAGATGCGCCTGCGCAATATCGGCGGCATGATCATCATCGACTTCATCGACATGGAGGACGAAGAACATAAACGCCGGGTCCAGCGCGCGCTGGAAAAAAGCATCCAGAGCGACCGCACCCGCTGCAATGTCACCCAGATATCCTCGCTCGGCCTGGTGGAGATGACCCGTAAACGCACCCGTGAAAGCCTCCGCCAGACCCTCTGCGAGCCCTGCCCCTATTGCCATGGCCGCGGCTTCATGAAAACCGCCGAAACCATCTGCTACGAAATCCTCCGCGAGATCGTCCGCGAAACCCGCGCCTACCCCGCCGAACGCTTTGTGGTGCTGGCTTCGCCGCAGGTCATGGAGAAGCTGCTGGACGAAGAAAGCACCAGTCTGGCGGCGCTGGAGGAATTTATCGGCCGCCCCATCAAGGTGCAAGCGGAGGCGACCTATACCCAGGAGCAGTACGACATCATCCTGATGTGACCGGTCCGGCATCCGCGCTCTTCCATGTGGACGGACACCTTTCCGCAGGCAAGGCTCCCGCCCTTACTCGTCTTCTTCCGCTTCACCACCGGTTTCCTTGAAGGCGGCGGGGTCGAGGTGGTAGCGGTGCAGGAGGCGATAAAACTCGGTGCGGTTGCGCTGTGCGAGTTGTGCGGCCTGACTCACGTTGCCGCGGGTCATGCGCATGATCTGGATCAGATAATTCATCTCGAAACGGC
>JAMCRJ010000083.1 GCA_023381645.1 Gammaproteobacteria bacterium | reverse complement strand
AAAAAATGCGTAAAACCACGATTTAATAAGCTCTTAGATAAATTATCGGGAATGGCAGGGAATGGGACGGGGTGGCTTTGAGAGTGTGAAAAGTTATCCACAGGAACGTTACCGAGGCCGAAATCATGGGATGCAAGACAAACAGCCATGCCTGGCGGTATTCTTCGTTGATGGCGGGACACTCGAAGAAGATCGCATGGCGACTAAAACCAGAAAATTTACAATCATGGGAGTTTTATTGATTCTCGCAACTATTGTTTTCCTGCAACATGCACCTGAAACCACGGAAACCACGACTCAAGCGCCGCCCGCAAACGAGCTATTCGTCCCGCACACCGGGCATCACGCAACACTCTTGCCGGCACCATAAAAACAAGCACCTGGCCTAACGGCCAAGTGCTTTATTTGTGCCCGACCGACTTTCCGGACCATCCGCATTCGGATGGCAAGACCGGTAACACGACTCAGATACCTTACCTTTCCTGGCCCATTTCCAACGCCTGCGCCACTGCATCTTCCACCCGCTCTATCCAGATGAAAGTGAGCTGTTGCCGGGCGTTCTCGGGGATGTCTTCGTAATCCCGGCGATTGCGTGCCGGCAATAGCACCGTGTGAATACCGGCACGCAGCGCCGCCAGGACCTTTTCCTTGATCCCGCCTACGGGTAGAACCAGGCCACGCAGACTGATCTCGCCGGTCATGGCCACATCCGGCCGCACCTTGCGGCCGGTGAGCAAGGAGATCAGCGCCACAGCAAGAGTCACCCCCGCGCTGGGACCATCCTTGGGGATGGCACCGGCGGGGATGTGGATATGGATATCGCTCTTGTCGATGCTCTCCTGGGCAATCTGCCAGTCCGCCGCCCGCGCCTTGACCAGACTCATGGCCGCCTGGGCGCTCTCCTTCATGACGTCGCCGAGCTGGCCGGTCAGGATGAGGCGGCCGTTGCCCGGGCTCTTGCTGGCCTCGATGAAGAGGATATCCCCGCCCACCGGCGTCCAGGCCAGACCGGTGGCCACGCCAGGGAGGGCCACCCGCGAGGCAACTTCGCTTTCAAAGTGCGGAGGACCAAGAACAGTGGCCAGATCATCGGGATGAACCTGCATCCCGCTGCTGCTGCCCTCGGCGACGCGCACCGCCACCCAGCGGCAAATGGCCCCCAGCTCCCGCTCCAGGTTGCGGCAGCCGGCCTCGCGGGTATAGCCGCGGATGAGGGCCAGCAGCGTATCCTCTTCCAGAACCAGTTGCTCCGCCGTCAGGCCCGCCGCTTCCCGCTGCCGGGGCAGGAGGTAGCGGGAAGCGATATGCATCTTGTCCTCCTCCGTATAACCCGAGAGCGTGATGATTTCCATGCGGTCCCGCAGGGGGCCGGGGATGGTATCCAGGATATTGGCCGTGGCGATGAAAAAGACGTGGCTGAGATCAAAGGGCATGGCCAGATAGGTGTCGCGGAAGGTACGGTTCTGCTCCGGATCCAGCACTTCCAGCAGGGCGGCGGCGGGATCGCCGTGGAAACCACCGGCGCCGAGCTTGTCGATCTCATCCAGGAGCATCACCGGATTGCGCACCTCCACCTTGCCCAGGGCTTGAAGGATGTTGCCCGGCAGGGCGCCGATATAGGTGCGCCGATGGCCGCGGATCTCCGCCTCGTCATGGACGCCGCCCAGGCTCACGCGCACAAACTTGCGCCCCATGGCGCGGGCGATGCTCTGGCCCAGAGAGGTCTTGCCCACCCCCGGCGGCCCCACGAAGCAGAGAATGGGACTCTTGCCGCTGGAATTCAGGCGATGCACCGCCAGATGCTCCAGGATGCGCCGCTTGATCTTGTCGAGGTCGTAGTGATCCTCGTCGAGAATGCCCCGCGCTTCCCCGATGTCGATGCGCTCCTCTGTCTCCTTGCTCCAGGGGAGGGCCAGAATGGCGTCGATATAACTACGCACCATGCCATACTCGCCGGCCCCTTCGGGCATCCGCTGCAGGCGACGCAACTCCTTGCGGGCCACCGCCTCCGCCTCGGCGGGCAAGTGCGCCTCGTCAATGGCATGACCCAGAGCCTCCATCTCACCGTTGCCCTCCTCGCCTTCCCCCAACTCTTGCTGAATGGCCTTGAGTTGCTCGCGCAGGAAATACTCACGCTGGCGGCGATCCATGACCTCCTTGGTCTGCTCGCCAATCTTGTGGGTAAGCTTCAGGACCTCGATGCGATAGCTCAAAAACTGCGAGATCTGTTCCAGACGGCTGCGCACGTCAAGATTTTCCAGAATCTGCTGGCGCTCCTCGGGCTTGAGATCGAGAAAGTTGGCGATCAGATCCGCCAGTGCCCCGGGCTGCTCCACGTGGGCGATGGCCTGGGCCAGTTCCTGAGGCACCTGCGGCAGGAGAGCGAGGGCTTCGGTGGCCTGCTGGCGCAAGTGCAGGACGCGGGCATCCAGCTCCGAACCGGTGGCAGTGGTTTCCTCCAGACGTTCGATACGGGCCGCCAGAAAGGGATAATCCGGCAAAAATTCGCGCACCCGGAAACGGCCCTCTCCCTGAGCAATGAGGTGGTGGCCGCCATCCCCGGTGGTCACATAGCGCAGGACGGCGGCCACCGTACCCACCGGGTAAAGATCTTCGGGACCCGGTGCGTCATTTTCCGGATCCTTTTGCAAGAGCAAGGCAATGGGGCGCTCCTGGCGGATGGCCTCCTGGGCCGCCGCCACCGATTGCGCGCGGCCGATACCGAGGGGCAGAACCACTCCCGGGAAGAGGACGAGATTGCGCATGGGCAGCACCGGCAGGACATCTTCCGGTAATACCAGTTTGCTGCTTTCGCGCGCCTCCGTGTGCGTATCGTTCATTTCATACCCCTTTGCCGGCGAAAGGACAAATGGAGACAGCCATCGCGCATTTCCCAGCCCTGCAACGTCAAGCCATCGGGAATCTGCAGGCGCCGGTCGAAAACGCCGTAGGGGATCTCCAGACGATGGATATGCCCCGTTTGCAGTTCTGCGGAAAGCCGACGTTGACCACTCACTATCAGGACGTTGCCGCTGAAGATTACCTGCACCTCCTCCGGGCTAACACCGGGCAATGCCACGACAATCTGCAGCCCACCACTGCTCTCAAAGACATCCATAGGCGGCTGCCAGGCTGGCTGGCGACCCGACGGGGCCGGCTGAAAGAAGCGCCGCTGCAGACGTTCCGCACGCTCCAACATATCTATGGCCTGCATCCACATAATGTCTTCCAGATCGCGCATCCCCCACTCCCCCTGATCGGCGTCCATGACGTCTCAATATTGTAGCGTATTTTTACGGCTATACTTCTCCAGATTGGCGGCGACAACCAGGCTGACGCCGGGGGCTATGCAAGCGACGAAATACGTTTCACGGCGCCCAACGCCGAAGTTCAGGGACGCGCCGCCGATAGGCGGAGCGCCCCTGCACCGATGGGTTGGGCCTCTCTCACTCATAGTGCGTCCACATGCGCAACACGCGAACCACTCGCTCCTTTGGAAGGACTTCATAAACCAAACGATGCTGAATGTTGATGCGGCGTGAATACGCGCCAGCGAGGTCGCCTACGAGTTTCTCGTAGGGTGGCGGGTTCTGAAATGGATCGGCGGCAAGAACGGCCAGGAGTTCTATTGCCTTGTTTTTTAAGCCTGCAGTCGCCAACTTCTTCGCATCCTGCTGCGCGTGTTTCGAGTAGACCACCTGCCAACTCACCACTTGAGGTCCTTGTTGCTCTTGCCAAGGGGCTCAGCCATACCCTCCTTGATAGATTCGCGCATGCCCGGAACGGAAAGGAGGTATAATGTTTCTTGGATTGCTTCCCAATCTTCCGTGGAGAGAAGGACCGCACTTGTCCGCTTTCCGGCGATATAAATGGGCTGATGTGACTCAGCGGCTTGGTCAATGAGCCGATATAGGTTGGCGCGTGCTTCGCTTGCAGTGAGGGTGGACATCTTCGTT
>JAMCRJ010000042.1 GCA_023381645.1 Gammaproteobacteria bacterium | reverse complement strand
TGCAGATTCGCAGTTTCAACCTTGAGGAGTAAGCAACATGTCCATGAAAACTTCTGCTATTGCTATTGTCATGATGTCAGCCTTCGCAGTTTCCACCGCCTTTGCGGCGACACCGGCCAAGGCTCCGGCGAAGCATCCAGCCAAGGTGGCCACGCACAAGGCCGTCGCGCACAAGGCCGTCGCGCACAAGGCTCCTGTGAAAAAAGCCACAGCCAAGAAGGGTTACTAAGGAGAACTTCCCTAAATAGGGTAAAGGGGCCTTCGAGCCCCTTTTTTATTTGGGGGAGCGGGTATCAGGCCCATTTCAGGGGTGCCAATCTGCTCAAATTCGCTATATGATTGGCGTGTAAACAGAAGGGAACTCCCATGTTGCACTGGATCACCGACAGCCGCGCCGGTTTTGTGGCGTTACTGATGGTCGCCTTCATCGTGGCGATCGGCGTGTATGTGTTACCCGCTCTGATGGCCTGGAGCATGGATAGCCCGCACCGGATACCCATCACCCTGCTGGATCTGTTGCTCGGCTGGACTGTCCTCGGCTGGGTTGCCGCGCTGATCTGGGCGATCATGAGTGGCAATGGCGATAGTTTTGACGACGACCGTCCACCCCGCCGCCAGGAGCCCTGGATGTGATAGAGTCCAGGTCGGGACGGCGATGCTTGCGGCATGGATGCTCTGCACACTCATCCCGGAATCATCAGCGTCAGGAAATGATATGAACACCGCAGTGACTACGGGCTTGCCGCAACCGGGCGGATGCCTGATTTGAAAACATCTCCATTGGTCATTTTCACCGTGGGTACCGCGGCCTCTGGTAAAAGCACCTGGGCGCGATCGGTGCAGTCCCGTTATAGGGGGTTGCGTATCGCCATCATCGAAAGAGACGAGATCCGGGTTTCCCTGCACGAGGGGAGGATCGAGGGGACTTTTTCCTGGCCGGCGTGGAATCCTGCCCTGGAAGGCAAGGTCCAGCGGCTTTGGGAACAGCGGGTGCGGGGTGCCATCGGTACGCACGATGTCCTTGTCCTTGCCGACACCCATCTGGATGTCGGCGATCTGGCAAAAAAAGCGCAATGGTTGCGGGATCAGGGAGTCACGGAGATGTCTGTGCATTACTTCCCGGCCTTGCCGCTGATGGAGCTCATCCGCCGCGATCGGGGAAGGGGCCACCCGGTGGGTGGCGAAGTGCTCAGGGAGCACATCAAAAAACTGGAGCCGGAAGACCGCTACTGGGAGGTTGTGGAGGGCCTTTAACTACCGCGATTTAGATGGAACCTTGGTCCAGATGGTGTTGCCGCCGAGCCACGAAAAGCCGACATAACCGTACACCTTGAGCTTGCGGGAATCCAGAGTCGTCAGTGTGCCATGATAGTAGGTTTTGCTGTTCGGGTCGTAAATGCGGCCCTTAGCCCATTCTCCCGGACGTCTGGGTACGAAGTCCGCCAGAATTTGCGGCTGACCCTCGGCGCGGGCCTGCTGCACAGTTTCCTGCATATGCCTCACGCTCTGTCCGAAGAGCACCCCATTTTTTGCGTAAATGCGGATATACCCGTTGCCCCGCGCAGTTTGCCACAAGCCGGTAATGCTCCCGCGTTCTGTGCCTGCAAAAGCGATACCAATACTCCCCAAAAGTAGCCCTGTGAGAATAAAGCAACGAGCTAAAAGACGTTTCATTCCTTGACCTTCCCAGCCTTGTATTCCTACCTGCATATTTTATGTTGCAAAATTTTAACAATAGCAGCAATGGCTGGCAACTACGGCCGAATGTCGGCGCTGTCCCGTATCGGGACTTGCATTCCGTAGCAATACTGTATAAAAATATAGTTATCGCCAGAGATGGCGGTTCCGCTGGCCCTCAGGAGATATTGCATGGATGAACTTACCCCCCGGCAGTCCGAAATTCTCGCCTGGATTCGTGCCCGCATGGCGGAAGACAGCCTGCCGCCTACCCGTGCGGAGTTGATGCGGGCCTTTGACTTCCGTTCACCCAATGCTGCCGAAAGTCACCTGCGGGTATTGGCGCGCAAGGGCTATATCCTGCTGCAGAGTGGTACGGCCAGGGGCATCCGCCTCTGTGCAAGCGAAGAAGAAACCGGGTTGCCGCTGATCGGGCGAGTGGCCGCCGGGCAACCCATGCTGGCCGAAGAGTTCCGGGAGGGACAGTTGCCCGTCGACCCAAAGCTCTTTTCGCCAGGGGCCGATTACCTGTTGCGGGTGCAGGGCATGAGTATGCGTGATGCCGGCATTCTCGATGGCGATATTCTCGCCGTCCGTCATGACGCCTCGCTCACTCTCCAGGACGGTCAGATGGTCGTGGCCCGGGTCAACGGCGAGGTGACGGTCAAACGCTGGAAGCGGGATGGCAAGCAGGTCTGGCTGCTGCCGGAAAACCCGGATTTCTCTCCTATTTCTGTGGATTTGCAACGCGATAGTCTGACAATAGAAGGCGTGGTGGTCGGACTGCTGCGTATTGGAGGCAACTTATGAATCCATCCGTACATAAAACCGCCGTCAACACCCTGTTGAACAATCATCCCCGGCACTTGTGGCGGGGTCTGAACGATCAGCGGACGCCGGGCGTGGCGACACACTGGCCGGATCTGGAGCGGTTGGTAGGTAGCTGGCCACGTGGCGCCATCACTGAAGTGGTCAGCGCTCTGGACGGTATCGGAGAACTGCGTCTGGTGCTGCCCGCCGTGGCGGAACTGAGTCAGCGCGAGGCGCGCTGGATACTCTGGGTCGCGCCCCCGCATATCCCCTATCCGGCAGCGCTGGCGGCCGCGGGTGTCGATCTTGCGCGGATGCTGGTGCTGCATCCACGCAAGGATCAGAATACGCTCTGGGCGTTGGAACTGGCTCTGCGTTCCGGCAGTTGCAGCGCGGTGCTGGCCTGGCCGCCGACTCTGCAAGATGTCCAGTGGCGTCGCCTGCAATTGGCGGCCGAGGCGGGCAATAGTCTGGCCTTCTTCTTTTTCCGACAAAGCAACGCCGCTGCGGTACCCGTTGCCTTGCGTCTGGATCTGCACCCTGCCCCGCAAGGAATCGACGTGAACGTCCGTAAACGTCGTGGTGCCATGCCGACGCGGGGTATGGTGGCGCTCAGCGACCAACTGGCGCTGGCGTTCTGAAACCCCATGCGCTGGCTGGCGGTACAGTTTCCGCGTTTGGGCGTGGAGCTTCGGGAGCGGGTGCAGGCGGAAGCGGCCGCGCTGGCGCTGGTGGACATGCAGGGCAGTGCTGGAACCTTGTTGCAGGTCAACGCGACAGCGCTTCAGGCGGGACTGCGAACGGGCATGACGACGGCACGGGCCTTGGCCATGCTCCCGGAACTGCAACTCTGTACCCGCGACCCGGCTGCCGAAGTGCAGGCGCTCAGCCACTGGGCCAGGCTGCTTTATAGTCTGGCACCACGGGTAGTGCTGCTGGAGGAGATGTCCCCCGCCCTGGCGGTGGATATCTCCGGTAACACCCGCCTGCGGCAGGATGACACATTGTTGCAGGTCGTGGCGGCATGGGCTGCTGCGACGCGGCTGAGTGTGCGTGCCGGGGTGGCTCCGACCCCTCTGGGGGCCGCTTTGCTGGCGCAGTGGCAAGGTGCCGGTTCCCGTTCCGGCTCTTGCCTGGAGCCTACCGACTGGGCGTTGCTCTGGCCGCAAATCCCCATAACCTTGTTGCCCTGTGCCGTCGCCACCCGTGCGGCCCTATTGGCTCTGGGGGTTCGTCATTGCGCCCAGCTTCAGGCCCTGGATCGTGCCGATCTGGTCAGGCGCCTTGGTCCCGAATCCTTGCAGGTGCTGGATCGTCTGAGCGGCAGGATAGACGATCCGCGTCCCGCATTGTCTTTCCCGGTGGATCCGGAAGTTTCCATCCCGCTGTACGATGAAATCCGCCACTGGGAAGGTCTGCGCTTTGCCCTGCACCGTGCTTTACAGGATCTTCAGCTTCTTCTCCGGACGCAGGCGCA
>JAMCRJ010000065.1 GCA_023381645.1 Gammaproteobacteria bacterium | reverse complement strand
GCCGTAGCCATGCTGGAAGAACGTGCACGAGGTACACACACTTGATACGCCGGACGAAGATCGTCGCAACCCTGGGTCCCGCCAGTTCTGATGTGCGGGTCATCGATCGTCTGATCGAGGCGGGTGTTGATGTCGTTCGCCTCAACTTCTCCCATGGCGCGGCAGAGGATCACGTCAAGCGTGCGGAGATGGTCCGGGAAAGGGCGCGCGCTCACGGCCGGGCTGTCGGGGTGCTGGCCGATCTGCAGGGACCCAAAATCCGCATCGGCAAATTTGCCGAAGGCAAGATCCATATCCGGGAAGGCGAGCCTTTTATTCTCGATGCCACGTGCGCCATTGGCGATCAGACGCGGGTTGGCGTGACCTACCCGCAACTGGTCAATGATGTGGATCGGGGGGCAACCCTGCTGCTCAATGACGGCATGATCGTGCTCTGGGTGGAAAAGGTGCAGGGCCCCGAAATTCACACCCGGGTGGTGCAGGGTGGTGAACTCTCCAACAGCAAGGGCATCAACCGGGCGGGTGGTGGCCTGACGGCGCCGGCGCTGACAGATAAGGACCGGGCGGATATCATCACCGCGGCGCGCCTCGAGGCCGACTATCTGGCGGTCTCTTTTCCGCGCAGCGCCGCCGATATGGAAGAAGCGCGTCGTCTCTTCCGCGAAGCGGGTGGTCACGGCGCCCTGGTTGCCAAAATCGAGCGGGCCGAGGCGGTAGAGGCCATCGAAGAGATTCTGGCGGTGTCCGAGGCCGTCATGGTGGCGCGGGGCGATCTCGGCGTTGAGATCGGCGATGCGGCGGTGCCTCCGGTGCAGAAGCGGATTATCGCCTTGGCGCAGAAGTACAACTGTCTGACGATCACGGCGACGCAGATGATGGAGTCCATGATTCACCAGCCGATTCCTACCCGCGCCGAAGTTTCCGATGTGGCCAATGCGGTCCTCGACGGTACGGATGCGGTGATGCTGTCCGCCGAAACGGCGAGCGGAGCCTTCCCGGTAGAGGCGGTCGCCGCCATGGACCGCACCTGTCGCGAAGCCGAGCGCCAGGCACCGTTCACCGGTACCGTGCAGATCATCGACCGGCCGCTGGAACGCATGGACGAAACCATCGCGGCGGCAGCCATTCTGGCCACCATGCGCGCGCCCATCGTGGCCATCGCGGCTTTTACCGAGAGCGGTTCCACGGCCCTGTGGCTGTCCCGTGCCAATCCCCGGGTGCCCATCTACGCGCTGACTCCCCAGGTCTATACCCGGCGCAAGGTGACTTTGTATCGCGGTGTCCACCCGGTCAATTTCCCCCAGAGTCGCCATGATGACCCCCTGCAGGTGATGCATGCGGCCGAGGATGAACTGCGGCGGCGCGGCGTCGTTCGCGACGGAGATTTGATCCTCATCACCATCGGTGAGCCCATGGGCGCTCCGGGTGGCACCAATACCCTCAAGCTGGTGCGGGTCGGTGATGTCACGCACCGCGCCTGAGCCCGTCCAATCCCGACCGTTACGGGGCCCGGCTTGCGGTTTGGGGGGCTCCTCTATACGATTGCTCAAGACCAAATCCATTTTTATTTACATTTAGGAGAAGTGTTATGGCCCTGGTTTCATTGCGTCAGTTGTTGGATCATGCCGCAGAACACAGCTACGGCATCCCCGCCTTTAACGTCAACAACCTGGAGCAGGTGCGCGCGATCATGGAAGCGGCGGCTGCCGCCGACGCGCCGGTCATCCTTCAGGCGTCTGCCGGTGCCCGCAAGTATGCCGGCGAAGCCTTTCTGCGTCATCTGATTCTGGCCGCCATCGAAGAGTATCCCGATATCCCCGTCGTCCTGCATCAGGATCACGGCGCGAGCCCGGCGGTTTGCGTCCAGGCCATCCGCTCCGGCTTCTCCAGCGTGATGATGGATGGTTCTCTGCTGGAGGACGCCAAGACCCCCGCCAGCTATGACTACAATGCCACTGTGACCGGTAGGGTCGTGGAGATGTCTCACGCCGTCGGTGTGACCGTCGAGGGCGAGCTGGGCTGCCTCGGCTCCCTGGAAACCGGCATGGCGGGCGAAGAGGACGGTGTCGGTGCCGAGGGCTGTCTGAGCCATGACCAGATGCTGACCGATCCCGAAGAGGCGGCTCGATTCGTGAAAGCCACCAAAGTGGACGCCCTGGCGATCGCCATCGGCACCAGCCACGGCGCTTACAAGTTCACCCGGCCGCCGACCGGCAAGGTCCTGCGTATCGACCGGATCAAGGAAATTCACGCCCGTATCCCGGATACCCATCTGGTTATGCACGGCTCCAGCTCGGTGCCGCAGGACTGGCTGAAGATCATCCACGAATTCGGTGGCGACATCGGCGAAACCTACGGTGTGCCGGTGGAGGAAATTCAGGAAGGCATCAAATACGGCGTGCGCAAGGTCAACATTGATACCGATCTGCGCTTGGCGGCAACCGGCGCCGTGCGTCAGAGTCTGGCCAAAAATCCCAAGAACTTTGATCCACGCAAGTTCCTGACCGCCTCCATCGATGCCATGCGCGATATCTGCCGTCAGCGTTATGAGGCTTTCGGCAGCGCCGGGCAGGCCAGCAAGATCAAGGCCATCCCGCTGGATACCATGTTCAGGCGCTACAGCAAGGGTGAGCTCGACCCTCGCGTCACCGGCGTCTAAATATCGCTACCTACCGGTTGACTGGCGAGGGCGCATGGCGCTCTCGCCCTGTTTTGGAGGCAAAATGACCCAGTTCAAGATTTCCCCCTCCATCCTTTCGGCGGATTTTGCCCGTCTGGGTGAAGAAGTGCGCGCTGTCGATGAGGCGGGTGCCGACTATATTCATATCGACGTCATGGACAACCATTTCGTCCCCAATCTGACCATCGGACCGCTGGTGGCGGCCGCCATCAAGCCCCACACCCAAAAGCCTCTGGATGTCCACCTCATGATCTCGCCGGTGGACAGTATCATTCCCGATTTCGTCAAGGCCGGCGCCGATATCATTACCGTGCATCCCGAAGCGACGATCCATCTGGACCGTACCATTCAGTTGATCCACAGCCTGGGCTGCAAGGCCGGCGTTTCCCTCAATCCTTCCACGCCCCTCAATGTGTTGGACTATGTGCTGGAGAGTCTTGACCTGGTGCTGGTGATGAGCGTCAACCCTGGTTTCGGCGGGCAGAGCTTCATTGAGTATACCCTGCGCAAGATCGAGGCGATCCGCAAGCGCATCGAGGCGACCGGCAAGGCTATCGAACTGGAAGTGGATGGTGGCGTCAAGGTGGACAATGTGCGGCGGGTCGCCGATGCCGGCGCCGATGTCTTCGTGGCGGGCAGCGCCATCTATAACACCCCCGACTATGCCGCAACCATCGCCGCTTTCCGCAAAGCCCTGGCGGGCTGAATCATGGCAAAGCCGAATACCGGCACGCTGTTTACTGCGCGCGTCGTCCTGCTCGATCTGGATGGCACGCTGATAGATACCGCGCCGGACCTGGCCGGTGCGGCCAACCATGTGCTGCAAAAACTTGGGCGTGCGCCCGCCGAAATGCCGGTCATTCGTGGCTTCATCGGTAACGGTGTCCGTGAACTGATGCGTCGCGCGCTGGCGATCCACAGCGATCCCAGCGAAGTGGAACTGGATGCGGCCATGGTCGATTTCAGCAAGTACTACGGGGAGCATCTGCTGGATCATAGCGTGATCTACCCTGGCGTGCGCAGAACGCTGGAGACCCTGCAGGCTCAGGGCCGGGAACTGGTATGTATCACCAACAAGACCACGGCCTTCACCCTGCCGCTGCTCCAGCGACTGGACCTCTACGATTTCTTCGGACTGGTCTTGTCCGGCGACAGCCTGCCCCGCAAGAAACCCGATCCATTGCCCCTGACCCATACGGCTGAACACTTTCATCAGCCGGTGGAAAACTGCTTGCTGGTCGGCGATTCGCGTAACGACACGCAGGCGGCGCGGGCGGCGGGCATGCCTATTGCCTGCGTGACCTACGGTTATAACGGCGATGAGCCCGTCCATTGCCTGGAGCCCGACGCGGTACTGGACAACATGAGCGAATTATTGGATATTCTGGCGTAGCGTTACGAGGGATCAGAGGCACCATGCGGAAAACACTGCGGTGGGAGAGACGATGGCGTTGCTGCTGAAAGGCAGTGACTTCCTTATCTATCGCTCTAACGAGGTGATCCGTGATTCCAAAAGCAACCTTTGAGGCTTTGGCGCGCCAGGGCTACAACCGTATACCCCTTTCCCGTGAGGTCATCGCCGACCTCGACACCCCCTTATCGGCCTATCTCAAGCTGGTCGATGGTCCCTATGCCTACCTGCTGGAATCTGTGCAGGGCGGCGAGAAATGGGGCCGTTATTCCATCATCGGTCTTCCGGCACAGCAGATATTGCGAGTCACCCAGGGCGTTGTCACTGTTCATGTGGATGGCGTCGAGACCGAGCGGGTGACCCCGGCGGACCCCCTGGAATGGATCAGCGCCTTCCGCAAGCGCTTCCGTGTGGCACCACTGGAAAATGCCGATGAGCGCTTCAGCGGTGGCCTGGTGGGCTATTTCGGCTACGACATCGTCCGCAGCATCGAACCCCGCCTCGCCCGCAGCACGCCCTTGCCCGACCCGCTGGGGCTGCCGGAAATTCAGTTGCTGGTGGCCGACGAACTGCTGATCTTCGATAACCTGCGCGGCACCCTCCGCCTGCTGGTGCATGCCGACCCCGCCCAACCCGATGCCTGGGAGCGTGGCGCCGCCCGCCTGCAGCATCTCCAGCAGCGGCTGCGCGAGTCGGCGTTGCCGCCCCCACCGCCGGTGCGCACCCGACACGTCCGCGAGGCAGATTTCACCGCCAGCTTCAGTCGTGAGGGATATATGGCGGCGGTGCGCACCATCAAGGCGTATATCGGTGCCGGGGACGTGATGCAGGTGGTGCCCTCCCAACGCCTGTCCACGCCGCTGACCGCGCACCCGCTGGATCTCTATCGCGCCCTGCGTGGCGTCAACCCCTCCCCCTACATGTTTTATGTGGACTTGGGTGATACCCATCTGGTGGGCTCGTCGCCGGAGATACTGGTGCGCGTCGAAGATGATCAGGTCACGGTGCGCCCTATCGCCGGCACCCGTCCGCGCGGCAAGACCCGCGCCGAAGATGAGGCGCTGGAGCGGGAACTCCTCGCCGACCCCAAAGAGCGTGCCGAACACCTCATGCTCATCGACCTGGCGCGCAACGATGTGGGGCGTATCGCCGATACCGGCTCGGTGCAGTTGACCGATTCGTTCGGTATTGAGCGTTACTCCCATGTCATGCACATTGTCTCGCAGGTCACGGGACGATTGCGTCCCGAGTTGGACGCCATGGATGCTTTGCGAGCGACCTTCCCGGCCGGGACCGTTTCCGGTGCGCCCAAGATTCGCGCCATGGAAATCATCCGCGAGGTGGAGCCGGTAGCGCGCGGCGTCTATGCCGGAGCGGTGGGCTACTGGGGCTGGAATGGCAACATGGACACCTGCATCGCCATTCGCACCGCCGTCATCAAGAATGGCATGCTGCATATCCAGGCGGGCGGCGGCATTGTCGCCGACTCGGAACCCGCGGCGGAGTGGGAAGAAACCATGAACAAACGCCGCGCCATGTTCCGCGCCGTAGCACTGGCCGAAAACGGCCTCGACCCCGAAGGGAGGGCAGATCATGCTGCTCATGATTGATAACTACGACAGCTTCACCTACAACCTGGTGCAATACTTCGGCGAACTGGGGGCGGAAGTGCGGGTCGAGCGCAATGATTCCATCGACGTGGCGGCTATCGAACAACTGGCTCCCAGCCGCATCTGCATTTCGCCCGGCCCCTGTACGCCCAACGAAGCGGGCATTTCTCTGGAGGTCATTCGTCATTTCGCCGGAAAAATCCCGCTGCTCGGCGTTTGTCTCGGGCATCAGGCCATCGGTCAGGCTTTCGGCGGCAAAGTCGTCCGTGCCGACAAAGTGATGCATGGCAAGACCTCACCCATTTTCCATGACGGCAAAGGACTCTTCCGCGACTTACCCGACCCTTTTGCCGCCACCCGTTATCACTCCCTGATCGTCGAGCGCGCCTCTCTGCCGGATACGCTGGAGGTGACGGCCTGGACCGCGGCAGGAGAAATCATGGGCTTGCGCCACCGTACCCTGGATGTGGAGGGCGTGCAGTTTCACCCCGAGTCCATTCTCAGCGAACATGGCAAGACCTTGCTGCAACACTTTCTGCAAGGGGGCGCGCGATGATCGTCCGGGACATACTGGAGCAAATCGTGGCGGGGCAGGACTTGTCGCGCAAAGAGACGGAAACGGTCTTCGCCGCTATCATGGCCGGAGCATGGACTCCCGCGCAGATCGGTGCTCTGCTCATGGGACTCCGCATGAAGGGGCAGCGGGTCGAGGAACTGGTGGGCGCCACCCAGGCTTTGCGCGCCTGTATGACGCGGGTAGAAGTCTCTACCGATCACCTGCTGGATACCTGCGGTACCGGCGGTGACGCACTGAGCACCTTCAACATATCGACGGTGTCTGCGGTGGTGGCGGCGGCCGGCGGGGCGCGGGTGGCCAAACACGGCAACCGTTCCATGGTCAGCCGCAGCGGCAGCGCTGACGTGCTGGAAGCCGCGGGTCTGCGCATGGACATGAGCCCCGCAGAAGTCGCCGACAGTATCGAGCGCATCGGTATCGGTTTTCTATTCGCGCCGGCGCACCATGGCGCCATGCGTTACGCCGTTGGTCCGCGCAAGGAACTCGCCATCCGTTCGCTGTTCAACCTCATGGGGCCACTGAGCAACCCGGCGGGGGCGCCGCATCAGGTACTCGGCGTTTATGCCGAGCGCTGGTTGATTCCCATGGCCGAAGCCGCCCGGGAACTGGGATCACGCCATGTGCTGGTGGTCCATGGGCACGATGGCCTGGATGAGATCAGCCTGTCCGGGCCATCAGACATGGCAGAGTTAAAGGACGGGATGATCAGTCGCAGCCGGATTCAGCCGGAGGACTTCGGGCTGTCATCAGCACCGCTGGCGACCCTGCAAATCGACAGCGTGGCGGCCGCTCTGGCGGCGGCGGAAGAAGTATTGCAGAATCACCCCGGACCGCGTCGTGACGTAGTTCTGCTCAATGCCGGAGCCGCCCTCTATGCTGCGGACGTGGTCCCCGATATGGCGGTGGGCGTGGTGGTCGCCCGCGCTGTGCTCAAATCCGGCGCCGCCTGGGATAAGTGGCAGGCTTTGTTGGGCAGGACTTCACAGGGATAAGACATGACCGACATACTTCAGGAAATCATTGCCCATAAGCGGGAGGAGCTGGTGGAGCGCCAAACCCGTCTGGGCCTTGCGGAGCTGCAGGCGGCAGTGGCCCTGACGGCACCGCCGCGCAACTTCGTCGGCGCCGTTCGCGCCAGAATGGCCCAGGGACAGCCCGCAGTGATCGCCGAAATCAAAAAGGCATCGCCGTCGGCGGGGGTAATCCGCGAAGACTTCAATCCGGTGACCATTGCCCAAGACTACGCCGCCCATGGCGCAGCCTGCCTGTCGGTTCTGACCGATGAACACTATTTTCAGGGCGCCGACCTCTATCTCGCCGCCGCCCGTGAGGCCTGCCCTCTGCCCGTGCTACGCAAGGATTTCTGCATCGATCCCTATCAGGTCTGGGAAGCACGGGCCATTGGGGCCGACGCCATCCTGCTCATCGTTGCGGCCCTGAGCGATACCGAGCTGCAGAGTCTGGAGGCAACGGCGCAGAGCCTGGATCTGGCGGTGCTGGTGGAGGTGCATGATGCAGCCGAGTTACAGCGCGCACTAAAATTGCGTACCCCACTGATCGGCATCAATAACCGGGATCTGCGGCGTTTTGTCACCGAAATTGAAACCACGCTGAAACTGCTCCCGGAGATTCCCCGAGAGCGGATCGTCGTCACCGAAAGCGGCATCCGCAGCCGGGAGGAGGTGGCCACCCTGCGCGCCGCGGGAGTCGGTGCCTTTCTCGTGGGCGAGGCATTTATGCGCACCGCCCAGCCGGGAGACGCCCTGCAACACCTGTTTTTTGACTAAACGCAGTTTACACGGCTAGTTGATTGTCATTAAATGGGAATCGGTAGTTTCCGGGAATAGGGAGCAAAGAGTGGAAGCACGCGTACAATGGATGGGTCCCGGGCAGATGAGCTTCGTCGCCGATGCCGACAGCGGCCACGCCCTGGTCATGGATGGCGCCGCCGAGATCGGCGGACGTAATCTCGGCCCGCGCCCCATGGAGCTCCTGCTGATGGGCCTGGGCGGATGCTCCAGTATCGATGTGGTGATGATTCTTCAGAAGTCTAGGCAGGATATCCGCAGCTGTGTGGTGGAGCTGGCGGCCCAGCGGGCGGAGCAGGGACCGAAGGTGTTCACCGGGATTCATCTGCATTTTGTGGTATCCGGCAAGGCGCTCGATCCCAAGCGGGTAAGCCACGCCATCGGCCTGTCCGCAGAAAAATATTGCTCGGCCAGCATCATGTTGGGTAAAACTGCGGCGATCACCCATGACTATGAGATTCGAGAAGAATGCTGAGGATGCCTCCATGTTACTGAGTAAAACCAGTGAATACGCCTTACAGGCCCTGATCTACCTCGCGGCACAGCCATCCGGGGAGCCGGTGCTGAGTCGGGACATATCCGATTATCTACACGTCCCCGCCCAGTATCTGGCGAAGATCCTGCAGGATCTGGCCAAGCGCGGGGTGCTCGATTCCTTCAAGGGCCGCGGCGGCGGCTTTGTCCTGCGCCCCGGAGCAGGACAGATGAACATCCTCGATATCATCGAGATCGTGGAAGGGCAGCCGTTTGGTCAGGGCTGCGTACTCGGCCTCAAGGCCTGCGCGGATGAAACCGCCTGCCCCGTGCATACCCAGTGGAAGCCGCTCAAGGCGGAGGTGATCGACCTGCTCGGCAGGCAGACCATCGCCAGCATGGCCGAGGCCGTAATGGCCGGTCGTTATCGCATCCACTTGGCGGGTGGGGCCCAATTGCATATCCGCCCGGCGCCGACATCTGGCAATGGTTTTTCCTGAGCCGTCAGATCCATAGCGCCCCCCGCGTCAGAACCTTCGAAAAAACCCCCATCGCCAGGCGGATGGGCGTGGGGAGTTTTTCCGCGCCCATTTCTTCCGCTTTTGCAGCATGCCCGACTTCGTCATCGCGCATCTGCGCCACGATGGCGCGACTGCGGCCATCGTCGGCAGAGAGTTCATCCAGATGGCTGTTGAGATGTTCTTCCACCTGGTTTTCTACCGCAACGACCAGGCCAAGATTGCTGCCGCGGCCACGCCGGGCGGCGAGAAAACCCATGCTCCAGCCCGCGCCGTACCAGAGCGGAGCAAGCAGACTCGGGCGGCTGTCCAGCTCCCGCAGGCGGGCTTCACACCAGCGCAGATGGTCTTCTTCCTCGGTGCGCGCTCGCTGCAGTTGCACCTGTAATTCAGGGTCATCGGTGCCGGTTGCCTGGCCGGTATAGAGTGCCTGCGCCATGATCTCGCCCGCGTGGTTGACCCGCATCATGCGTCCGGCCCGCTGTCGCTCCCAGGGGCGCAGGAGGGTATCGGGAATATCCCTGGCCGGATAGGGTCGATCACTGCCCACCTGCTGTCCGGTCAGGGTACGCAAGGCGTTATCGATATTGGCAATGACTTGATCGCTGAACATGACACCTCCGCACGCTGTCAGTAAGGATGAATTAGGGTATGATGTCCTTCTATGGATAGAGGGTCAACGCTTATGGATGGTGCTTTTTATCAACGGCATCTGTTCGTTTGCCTGAATCAGCGCGAGAACGGCGAGCGCGCCTGCAATAACAGCGGCATCGCCGAAGAGGTGTTTCATGCGGCGAAGCAGCACGCCAAAGCGCTCGGCATTCACGGTGAAAAACAGGTGCGCGTCAACCGCTGCGGCTGTCTGGGGCGCTGTGATGAGGGCCCGGTTGCCGTAGTCTACCCGGATGCCGTCTGGTACACCTACGTGGATGCCGACGATATTCGCGAGATCGTCGAGTCCCATCTGCGCGACGGCGTACCCGTCGAACGGTTGCGGATCTGATGCTGCCCATCGATCGAAGTCATCTCTATGATGGTGGTGAACTCGCTAGCCCGGAATGTGTGGGCGAGCGGGTCATCATTCCGGGTCCCGCGGGTGATCTGGAGGGTGTCACCGCCTGCCCCGACAAAGAGACACGCGGTGCGGTGGCGGTCATTCTCCATCCGCACCCCCTTTACGGCGGTACCTTGAACAACAAGGTCGTGTATTATCTCAGCAAAACCTGCAATCAGCTGGGCGTCCCGTCGTTGCGCTTCAATTTTCGCGGGGTGGGCGGGAGTACGGGCGTCTATGATGATGGCCGTGGTGAAACCGAGGATTGCCTGGCGGTGCTCGACTGGGTGCAGGAGCGCCGCCCCGGCTTCGATATCTGGCTCGCCGGATTTTCCTTCGGAGCGTATGTGGCCTACCGCAGCGTGCACCGCCATCCACGCATCAGCCGTCTTCTGACCGTCGCCCCGCCCGTCAATCTCTTCGATTTCACGGTGCTGCCAGCACCTTCCTGCCCGTGGACCCTGATTCAGGGTGAACTGGACGAACTGGTACCCGCCACGAGCGTAGAAAACTGGGTTGATACACTGCCCGTCCGGCCCAGGCAAATTTTGCTTCCCGCAGACCACTTCTTTCATGGTCAGCTCAACGCGTTGCAAGGGGCACTGTTGGCGTCCCTCAGTGAAGAAGTAAGCGAGATGGGAGTCAGCAGCCCCTGTCGTGAATCCAGCTTTTCTTGAACTACGGGCGCTGCATAAGCGTTATGGCGGGCGCGAGGTGCTGCGCGGGGTAGACCTCGCCGTCGCCGCCGGGGAATGCTTCGCCCTGGTCGGCCCCAACGGGGCGGGTAAAAGCACTACGGTACGGGCGATCCAGGGGCTGACGCCAACCGATGGCGGAGAGGTTCGTATCGATGGCCGGACGCTCGCAGAAATGGGGCGCACGGCGCGGACGGGCATGGGGGTGGTGCCCCAGACGGATAACCTGGACCCCGATTTTACCGTACAGGAAAACCTCTGGACCTACGGCCGCTACTTCGGCCTGCCGAAAGCGCTGATCCGCCAGCGCAGCGCCGAGTTACTGGAGTTCATGGCCCTCAGCGGCTACGCCACTCAGCCGATTCATGCCCTGTCCGGTGGTATGCAGCGCCGCCTGACCATCGCCCGCGCCCTGATCAATGCCCCCAAGTTGTTGCTGCTGGACGAGCCCACCACGGGACTCGACCCCCAGGCCCGTCATCTCATCTGGCAGCGTCTGCGCGAATTGCGGCGACAGGGCACCACCCTGTTGCTGACCACGCATTACATGGACGAAGCGGAACGTCTGGCGGATCGGGTCGGGATCATCGACCATGGCCGGATTCTGGCGGAAGACAGTCCACGTGGCTTGATTGCCACCCATATCCCCGGGGGTGTCGTCGAATTGCGCCGGGTGGATGGTGATCTGCCGGACCCGCAGGATCTGCATCGCCAGTGGGTGAGCCTCAGTGAGCGCGTGGGCGATACCCTGATTTGCTACGGGACGAATCTGACCCCGCTGCTGACGCACTTTGGCGATGATCCGGCCTATCGCTGGATACAGCGTCCCGCCAGCCTGGAGGATGTGTTCCTGCGCCTGACGGGACGCGATCTGCGGGAGGAAACCGAATAATGCCGATACGTGACGCCTTGCCGGGGGCCGGGGCGCTGGCCGTACTGCAGCGCAACTTCGGTGTCTGGCGCAAGTTGCTGGTGCCGAGCCTGCTCGGCAACTTCGGCGACCCGCTTCTTTATCTGCTGGCGCTGGGTTACGGCCTGGGGCACTTCGTCGGGCAGATGGACGGAATGCCCTATATCACCTTCATCGCCTCCGGCATCGTCGCCAGCAGCGTGATGAACACCGCCAGCTTCGAGGGCCTGTACTCGGCCTTTACCCGGATGAGCGCCCAGCACACCTACGCAGCGATGCTGGCTACCCCCTTGCGGGTCAGCGACATCCTCGCCGGTGAGGTGGCCTGGTGCGCCGTCAAAGGCCTGATCAGTGCCGTGGCCATCATCATCGTCGCCAGTCTTTTTGGCGCCATACAGGGCCCCTGGGTGATCCTGACGCTGCCGGTCATTTTGCTCGCGGGGCTGAGTTTCGGCGGGGTGGCGCTGGTCATCACGGCACTGGCACGCAGTTATGATTTCTTCATGTATTATTTCACTCTGGCGGTGACGCCGATGTTTCTCTTCTGCGGCGTTTTCTACCCCCTCCAATCGCTGCCGCCCTTCGCTCAGGACATTGCAGAGGTGCTGCCGCTGACCCATGCGGTGGCCCTGCTACGACCGCTGCTGACCGGGCATCTGCCCCATGAGGTGCTGTACCACACGGGCGTGCTGCTGCTGTACGCCCTGCTGGCCTATGTGCTCGGGTGGCGTCTGCTCAGCCGCCGCCTGTTGCGCTGACGATGAATGGGCGAATTGCCGCGTCGCCGCCCTTGACATGCGCACAGGTTAGGGCTTTAATTTGCGCCTCACGGCGCTTTAGCTCAGCTGGTTAGAGCAGCGGAATCATAATCCGCGTGTCCGGGGTTCGAGTCCCTGAAGCGCCACCAAATAAAACAACTAGTTATACAATAAAAACTTGCTGGAGAAGGCATTGGCACAGATGGGTGGCACAGTAAAACCCTGCCGGATCGGTTGCTGCCTATCCATCCAGTCTGCACTATCCAGATCGTACGGCCCGGTAAGGCATATAAGTTTATATGAAATAGCCCATTTCTCTGTATAACATATAAATGGCGACCAAAACTATGGCACCGATAAAGATATCATTCAACGCCGCTTTGCGCTGTCCCAGCTTGTCGGCACTAAGTGCCCCCAACCATCCCCCCAGGATTCCACCGACTACGTATTCTGCGGCAATACGCCAGTCTACAAGGCCCTCCAGGGAATAGCTGATGGCAGTGGCTGTGCCTAGGGCTCCCACGGCTAATAATGAGGAAGCGACGGCATTCAAAATAGGCAACCGCGCAGAACGCATCAGTGCAGGAACAATGAGGAAACCACCACCAATGCCAAAAAAACCTGATAAAATACCGGTGCCACCGCCATAAAAATATACCCAGGCATGGTGTTTGGATGTTTTATGAACCACTGGCTGTTTTTCTCGTGTCCGGTACATGCTTACAGCAATCCAAAGCATGAGCAGTGCAAAGAGAATGAGTAGATATTTTCCATTGATCGCTTTCCCCAACTCAGCACCGGCAAAAGCTCCAATAACACCAGCAATAGTAAAGCGTATGGCGACTGCCCAGCGTACATTACCGGCACGCGCATGCGGAATCAGATTTATGAAAGCATTGATACCCACAGCTAGCGCCGTCGTGCCGATAACTAGATGAGGATCGTGTACGCCGACCCAGTAGAGCAACAATGGAACAGCAAGAATGGAGCCACCGCCGCCAATCAATCCCAAGGAAAATCCCACGATCACACCAGCCAGAATGCAATCGAGATCCTGACTAAAAGTCAATGCAATCATAAAGAGTTATCCAAGCTAACATTAATCCCCCTCTATGCCCAACCATTCCATTCATTTACCTGAATCTAATCAATCAGCGGATGCAATTCAGAACTGATCGGCACCTGCAGCACACTGACACCCTGATAGCCCATCGCCTCCCTGAAGGCGGCCTCTAATTGTATCGCAGTGATAGCGACAGTGGCGTGCGCGCCATAGGCCGATCCAATATCCGCAATGGCGATTCCCGGCAGTTCCAGGCCAGGGATGTTTTTCAACTTCTCTTCAACGGCAAACTCTTTAAGAATGGCATATTCGTGATTTTGCAATACCACGAATATAACATGTGTATGGTGACGTACCCCGGTGTAAATGCACTGCGGCGCATAGTTAAAAGCCCCATCACCGACAAAAACAATCACTGGTCGATGCCGTCCACTGATCTGTTCGTGCAGTGCTAGACCTATAGCTGCAGGCATGTTCCAGCCCAATTGCCCAGAAGCAAAGGTATAAAAGCTATCCGGTTGATCAATGGCGAAAATCTGCCGAAGTGCGGGCGCGTTGGAAGGAGACTCTTCAAGCAGGATAAATTCATCAGGACAGAGCGGTTTCAGGATATCAAAGACCGCTTCAGAAGAAAGAAATGCTGTAGAAGCAGGCAATTTTACCCGCGGATCATGGTGATGGGGACGCACGTGGTGACTGCGAGGAGCAATCATAGGCGTTATTTGTTCCAAAAACAGTAAGCTATCGGCTATCAGACTATCCCCGACGGGTGCCCTGGCAGCCGCATCGGAATCATCCGTTATCTGCAGGAGCGATGTGCCTTCTGGCAGATAATGGCCTGCGACATAAGGGTAATAACGGAATACCGGTGCACCAACCACAAGGGCCAGGTCATGGCCCCGCAGGCAGTCCGCCAAAGGTGCAATGGCTGCGGGCAAAATCCCCGCATACAAGCTATGACTGCAAGGGAATATCGCTCTTTCGTTAAAAGGCGTGGACCAGACCGGAGCCTGCAACTGTTCCGCCAAGTGCACACCCGCATCCCAGGCATCAGAGCGAGCAATATCGGCACCATATATCAGTACGGGATTTGTACTCTGGTCAATGCGTCGGGCAAAGTCGGCCAGACGCACTGGATCTGGTGCCACCCGATGCGATACCGTCCTCAAGTAATTACGGTCAGTAATCATTTTATCCCAGTCATCCATGGGCAAAGACAAATGGACAGGGCCCGCTGGAGGCTGAACGGCCATGGCGTAGGCACGCATGAATGCGCCCGGCACATCCTCAGGACGGACGGGCTCGTAACTCCATTTTACCCAGGGAAGGGGCATGGTTACCGCATTCACATTAGTCAGAAGAGGTTCAAACAACAACATATCCCGCGTTTGCTGACCGCTGGTAATAATCAACGGCGTTTTATTCTGATATGCCGTGAGGATTGCGCCCATGGCGTTGCCCAGGCCAACGCCCGTATGCACATTGACTAATACCGGTTGACGCAAGCCTTGGGCAAGCCCGTCGGCGATGGCGACGACGCTGCCCTCGTGCAAGGCTTGTACATAAGTAAAATCTTCTGGTAGATCTTGCAGAAAGGTTTCTTCGGTGGAACCAGGATTACCCACAATCCAGGTCATCCCAAGCTGACGTAACAGTTTGAAAGTTGCTGTTTTGACGCTTACATGCATTGCCAGTCCCCCAAAGCAATTAATACGTGGTATTAAGCTAAAATATTCATACTCTCTATTTAACCTTTTGATGTATCGTCAATGACGATATACCCGTTACGTCAGAAGGTCCTGGCAGTGGAATCAGCCAATCCACAAACACCTGAACCTGATACCACCAATTTTAACCGTTTCTCCCGACTTGCTGGATTATCGCTATAAGTGATGCACCAGAAAATCCCGGATAACAGCTCGCACCTCTGATCCTGACTGTGGGTTATCCAGGAGTTTGTGCGCATGCAAATCGCCAGACCACATCCTGACGTAGATTGGGAAAGGTGGATGCGCCGCAATTTCTCGCGCCGGGGCAACATAGGCTTCGTTTTCGCTAAACAACAACAGCCCGCGCGATGCTTTACCGGACAGGTGCGGTAGGTATTCGATTCCTCCAGCGGGGGATAGTAATACGACCCCATCCACGATGACGTCATTCCCAGCGAGTGCCGCAAGGATGGCTATTCCCCCCATAGATGCGCCCAAAAGAACCAACGGCTCGGCATGCTTCGATCGCGCAAAAGCAATACTCGCCAGGATATCCTGGTCATAGCGCGAGCCGTTTCCCTGTTCAGAGTGTCCATAACCTCTAAAATTCGGGGCCAACACAGTCCATCCCCATTGTTGCATGTCTGCTGCCAGATGGCTCCAAGCACTTTTATCATAGGCCTTGCCATGAGCCAGTATGCACCAAGGGCGGTGTGTGGGATAAACATCTGCCTCCAGTTTTAGACCATCGGAAGTGGTGAGCGTCATCACTTGGGAAGGAAGATGTGCTGACATGGAACATGCCTCCTGATAGAAAATTGCGGATTTGTCTGGTGGTCACGCGTTCAGATTTGCCTGACCCAACGCCGATAGCGGTATAAACCTAGGGGAAGAGTACTACGGCCAAAGAGGTCAGCAATATAGATGCTATGGCGACTGATGGCATCACCAGAATGAGCAGTGCGACGACACTCATGCCTCATGACTTGCCTCCTTCTGAAGTGGCGACACCACATTTATAAGCCTACTCCATCCCAATGACCGCTTCCAGACACCCTCTGACATCAGGAATAGTGGAGAAGCTCGCATGGCTTTCCCGTCTGGCATGTGGCGCATTTCGGGGGTTCGGCATGGAGTGTGGTATGCTTGGAGTGGAATTTTTGATTTGTTTTGGCTTGATAACAGACCGACTGGTCGGTATAGTTAACAAGCAAGACCTATCCAGACAGGCTATATTTTCGGAGGCTCCATGACTGACTTGTTTTCTCCTCTCCAGCTTGGCAGTCTGATGCTGGACAACCGTATTCTGATGGCGCCGCTCACACGCTGTCGAGCTGAAGAAGAGCATGTTCCAACACCGCTGATGGCGGAATACTATGCCCAGAGAGCCAGTGCAGGATTGATAATCGCCGAGGCAACGATGATTATGCCCGGCAATTCGGCTTTCTGGCATGAGCCAGGAATTTATTCTTCTGCCCAAATAGCAGGGTGGAGCGAGGTGACCAAGGCCGTGCATCAGGCGGGCGGAAAAATTGCCTTGCAAATCTGGCATGGTGGCAGGGCGTGTCATCCTGATCTCAATAATGGGGCAGTGCCCGTGGCGCCCAGCGCCATCGCCATTGCCGGTGAAGAAGTACATACCCCCAAAGGCAAGCAGACATACACCACCCCGCGTGCTCTGGCTGACGACGAAATCCCCGGGATTGTCGAAGGCTTTGCCCAGGCTGCCCGCAATGCCCGGTTGGCCGGTTTTGACCTGGTAGAAGTGCATGGCGCCAACGGTTATTTGCTGGATGAATTTTTGCGGGATGGTGCCAATCATCGCCAGGGACCCTATGGTGGAGATCGGGAAAATCGCGCCCGTTTTCTTTTTGAGGTTCTGGCGGCAGTCTGCCAGGCGATCGATGCAGATCGTGTCGGAGTGCGCCTTTCGCCACTGAACAGTTTTAACGATATGCGGGATAGTGATCCCGTTGGTTTGCTATCCTGGCTTGCTGGTCGACTGAATGATTTCGGATTGGCCTATTTGCATCTGATGCGCGCAGATTTTTATGGACGTCAGACCGGAGATGTCCTGGCACCAGCCCGGAAACATTTTCAGGGCCCCTTGATTGTCAACATGGGTTACTCAGCGGAAGAAGCCCGGGCAACCGTTTCTTCTGGTCAAGCAGATGCTGTTGCTTTTGGTACAGCTTTTCTGGCAAATCCAGATCTGCCCGCAAGAATACGTAAAGGTGCTGCCCTGAACAGTCCCGACGTTCATACATTTTATACACCTGGTGCGCAGGGATATACAGATTATCCGCCACTCGAAGATCAGTAATCCTGTTGGGCGCATCCAGCTGACGGCGTTCGCATTCTGGGCAGGTTCAAGTATTCTCGAAGCGATTCTCAAGGACGGCAAGACGATAAAGGCTTCCCGTCCCTGTCGCATGAAGCTGTCCAGCACAATGAATATTTATTCGGTGGATAATCATAAAATCATTAGACGAACCGGCCTTCCTTCATATCCTCAAAAGCCTGGTATATTTCCTCCCGAGTATTCATGACAAATGGTCCATACTGGACAATTGGCTCATGCAACGGCTGGCCCGCAATCAGCAGTAAGCGTGCACTCGTAAGCGCCTTGATGTCCACACCGTCGGTTTCCGGGCCATTCTCGAGTATGGCCATGCGCTGGACAGACACAGGTGTGCCGACGATTTCCAGGGTTCCGCGATATGCATAAAGAAAGGCGTTGTAATCAGCAGGCAGTTGCTGTTTGAAATGTGCGCCTTCCGGCAATTGCAGGTCCAGATAGAGCGGATTTGTGCTCTCCCGCGTTACCGCGCCAATGACTCCATGACTCTCTCCGGCAATTACCGTGACGACGACTCCTTCCTGAGTCACAAAGCGCGGTAAATCTGCGGCAGAGAAATCGCGATACCACGGCGGTGCCATCTTGTCCTGGCTCGGCAGGTTGAGCCAGAGCTGAAATCCCTCCATGACGCCTTTTTCCTGTTCCGGAATTTCCGAGTGAATCACGCCTCGCCCTGCGGTCATCCATTGCACGCCTCCGCTTTCGAGCAACCCTTCGTGTCCCGCACTGTCACGATGACGCATTTTGCCCGATATCATATACGTGATGGTCTCGAAGCCGCGGTGCGGATGATCGGGAAACCCGGCAATGTAGTCACCTGGATCGTCGCTACCGAAAGCGTCGAGCATCAGAAAGGGATCCAGCCGGTGCTGCAAGGATTGGTTTAAAACCCGGGTTAATTGAACGCCCGCGCCGTCAGAGGTGGCCTGTCCCGCCACGATACGCTCAATCGTCCTCGAGCGACGGACGGATTCCGATGGCAAACCGATGTTCTCCATGGGTTATACCCCCAGCTTTTGGGTCATTTCGACCACATGCCGCCCCTGAAAACGGGCGATGGCCAACTCGTTGGCACCGGGCTGACGGCTGCCATCTGCTTTGGATAGCGTCGTGGCACCATGGGGTGTACCTCCGCTGATTTCGCCCATGTTCATCAGTTCCTGGCATCTGTAGGGGACACCAAGCACCATCATCCCGTGATGGAACAGGAAAGTGTGGGAAGAAGTGATGGTGGTTTCCTGACCACCATGCTGCGTGGCCGTGCTGGCAAAAACGCCGCCAATCTTGCCGACCAGTTTACCTTCCTGCCAGAGATTGCCGGCACGGTCGAGAAAATTGCGCATTTGCCCGCTCTGCGTCGCGCCAGAGACATCCCGTGCGCCATCGGCGATGGCCCCGGCCATGGTTTCGATATGCCCCGAAAGGCTGTGGTATGGCGCCAGCATTTTGCTCATGATGGTCTCCTCGTGTCGGCCAATATTGCCCAAGAGTAAAGACGGTTAGTATATCTTGTAAAGTAGGTACTATCAGGTAACTACTTCCATGTCCCGCGCGATGTTGACGGGCGCGCTCGTGGGTGCCCAGGTAGGTCTGGAGGGAATTCCCCGTCGTTTCATCACCGGGCTGCGTGACGCCCAGCGCTATCTGGCGCTGGCGGCGGAACTGGAG
>JAMCRJ010000050.1 GCA_023381645.1 Gammaproteobacteria bacterium | reverse complement strand
AGGGAGTCTTGTTTGCCGGCCAGGTCATGTCGGAAATCCGGTCCCTGCGATCCTGCCCAAGATGAACGGCAAAATGCCATCACGTCATCTGGTGTGATGCCGATCCAGGGAGCACCCAAGAATTCCATGATTTTCAGCGGGTACAGCCATGCTGTCTCCTTCATCATCCGGGAGTGAATCCTCCCGCGACCAAGCCAACACTCTCGGTATAATGACAGTCAGGCGATGGAAATTTCGAGTATCTCGAGGTCCGCGATCTGCACTACAATCTGGTCTCCGTGGGTGACTGGGCCAACTCCTGCGGGGGTGCCGGTAAAAACAAGATCACCAGGTGCCAGCGTAACCATGCGGGACAAATGCCGTATGATTTCGGCCGCGCTCCAGATCATGTCGCGGATATTCCCTGTCTGGCGCACAACGCCGTTGACACTAAGGCGGATATCCCCGGCATGCAGCAGCCCAGTCTGGCTACGCGGGCTGATGGCAGAAATTGGCGCCGAATGGTCGAAGGATTTAGCTATCTCCCAAGGTTCGCCCTTCTCTCGCGCCGCTATTTGCAAATCGCGGCGGGTCATGTCGAGGCCTGCGGCATAACCGTAAATCGCATCTTCGGCCGCCTCCGTCGACATGTCTGTACCGCCGCAACCTAGCGCAACCACCAGTTCCGCTTCGTAGTGCAGATTTTCGGTTGCGGGAGGATAGGGCATGGCCGCATGGTTGGGAAATACTGCATCCGCTGGTTTCATGAAAAATATGGGTACACCTGTGGCCTGCCCACCATTCATCTCCGCGACGTGGCTTGGGTAATTGAGACCTACACAATAAATGCGATGTACCGGAAAATCCGCAGCACCCACAACGGGCACGCGCGGCAGGGGCGCAGGCGGAAAAACAAACGTCATGATGAAATCCTAATCCATATAAATGGCCAAACCAGTGAACACCCCCGGCGCATGGTGTCGCGTGCCCCAACTTCGATGCTTTGTACCGGTCCTCTCGGTTCTGACAAGGCCTGAGACGCTCCCTGGGAGGAAGGCCAAGATCGGCAAATATTATGGACTGGTCTGCAGGAGGGGACGAAGCAGGATCTCCTCCACCAGGACATTGTCTGGTTGGGCGAAGCTGTAGACGAGGGCCTGGGCCACATCTTCCGGATGAAGCGCGTCCAGGGACATGCGCCGTTCGCGCATCGCCTCCGCTGGGACATTGTTACCCCATTCGGTCCATACTGCGCCAGGCTCGATCAGGGCCACGCGGATGCCCTCTGCGGCAAGCTCTTTGCGCAAGGCATCGTGAAAACCGACCACGGCAAACTTTGTGGCGTTATAAACCGACCATCCGGCAATGCCATAGCGGCCACCGACGCTGGATACCGTGGAGATCATGGCGCCGGGGCGTCCCCTGAGCCAGGGGATTGCGGCATGGGTGCAATGCAGTATTCCGTAGAGATTGGCGTCGATGGTGCGCTGCCATTCCTCTGCCTTGCTCTCGGCAAAAGGAGCGTAATAGCCTACGCCCGCATTATTGAAGAGCAGGTCGAGTCCGCCGAAACGCTTCCCCACATCGGCGAAGAGGGCTCGTACCTGTTGGTGATCCCCCACGTCGGTGGGGATCACCACGGCCGCATCGCCAAGCTCTGCGGCAATGGCCTCCAGGCGGTCCCGACGGCGGGCCGCCAACACCACGCGAACCCCCTCTTGCACCAATAAACGGGCGGTCGCCTCCCCGATTCCGCTGGAGGCACCGGTGACAACCGCCACCTTATTGCTCAGATCCTTCATTTTCATCATTTCCCCTCCAATAAATTACCGCGGACCCATCCACGGACGCGCCCCCGGATGTCGCCTTCTCACTCATCGCTGTTCTGTCTGCTTACCATCCATTGCGGGTAGAGAACGGTCGGAGCGCTTACTGCCGATAGGCGCGCCAGATCTTCTCCGGTCAATGGGACCTGAACGGCCCCCAGATTGTCTTTCAATGGTCCCCAAGCACAGAACAGAGACCTTCATGCCGGTACGACCGATCTCACGATATTCCATAGGTTCACCTTGCGAATGGAAAGCTACGAACTTTTTGGGACAGGCAGAGGAAGCAATCTCATCCTCCACCACTAGAGATTGGCGATATCCCTGGCATTCGTGCCATGAGGGTCACGCAGATATCCGGTGATCGTAGTGAGTGAATGTAGATTGAAGCGATGCTACCTTTGCTTTGTGAATCCTCCTTGCAAGGATACCAACCGATCGGTATGAAAGCAATGATGACAATGGGGTGGCGGCCACGTGACGCCAAGTGTCATGCCCGAATTCGGGATGGGCCAACCAGAAAGAAGAATCCTAACTGACAGGAAAGATCAGTAACTTCTTCTGCAGCAAGATGTTCGTGGTGAAGTTCGAGTCACTCCGCCGCGACCCCACGTGGCCGGTGGGCATTTTGTGCCGCAAGTCGCAGCCTCCCCCTGGTTTGATACTCACCGACGCTACCAACGGCTTCGTGGTGCCGCCCGCTCCCTGGTCGAAACGGCGGCACAGGTCGCACCCGCCAAACCTTCGGAGCCGGATCCCTATCTGGAAGGAAGATCAGAATGAAAAGCTGCATCTACAGAAGGGGGAAAGGGGTTGAAGGAGCAGCGCCGGGGTCGGCCTGTAGGTGCCTGTCGCAAACTGCCCATGGCTGCCGAGGCCTGGATACAGGGCCAGATCGTCCAGGGTAATCGCCACCAATGGAAAATGCCTTTCGCGTTATGGACCCGGCCGGCGATTCGTGCGCTGATTCGGGACCATTTTGGGGTAGATCTGCAGGAGCGCCTGATTGGCAAGTATCTCAAGCGTTGGGGCTTCACCCCGCAACGTCCCGTCAAAAGTGCGTCTGCGCCAAATGCCGCAAAAGGTCGCCAGCTATTTTCTACACCCTGCCGCTCGCTACGCCATGTCGGATATTTATAAGTATATTTTTAGTAAGTATGAATAAAAAAGGAGGGGATTCCCAACCTTGTTCACGGAGGAAAAAGAGGTGGCAGAAGAGGAGCTCTGCGCGGTGGATGTCACCCTCCACGCTATTAGATGATTGTGTAACATGATGATTATTAAATATTTACTCACTGGATGGAACCCGGAGATTCTCGGAAATTCACAGAGCCGTTCACGGCATCATCCAGAAGATGCTCGCCCAGCAATTGCGGGAGATGGAGAGGCACGGCATCGTGAACCGGCTGGTATACGCCGAGGTGCCGCCAAGGTCGAATATTCCCTTACCCCCTGGGGAAGAGTTTTTGGCCCGTCCTCATGGCGATGCACCAGTGGGGGTTGGAGCAGTTGGCGGCGACGGGGGATTTGCTGCCAACGGCTCAGGAAAGTGGGTCGCAGGCCACCCAGGTCGTTAAAAAGGAGGCCCCTTCAAGAAAGGGATCCCTTCAGGAAGTGGAATTTGGTGTGCAGTAAGGGCCCACTGTGCCACTGAATAAGTCACCATATATGGGCTCTCTCATCAGAATCCCGGGATTTGTCAAAATGGGCTGGTCAGGAAATAGGTTTGTGTTCCTGCATGAAATTGCATGTCAACCCAGCAATCAGTCTACCTAGGTATCCATTCAGGAAACGGAAAAATCGTATGTTAAGCCAGTGGCGTATTTTTTGAGCGATGTTTAGTAAATGTCTCCCGGAAAAGCCGGGAGCTTTAGTTCGTGAGCCGCTCAAAGCGGCCCCTCTGGATTTTTACCCCTGGTTTACCTCTGGCGGATCATCAGCGGCATGAGCAGTGGGGTCCTTTTCTTGGTCGAAAAGTGATACTCCCCCAACGGGCGCGTGCTCGACGTCAATTATCTTGACCCATCGGCGACAATTACCTTGGCCGGTGAGTGAGGGACCCTAAGCTGTTACTGTGACACTACACCATCCTGTGAATCCGTTTCTTCCAGGTCGCGCTTTACCTCCTTGGTTGTCACGGTGACGTTTGCGCGATTCTTGGCCGTCCGGCGCCGGTAGCTTTCTGCATGGAGCTCCAAGATGGTGGAGCGGTGGACCAGACGAT
>JAMCRJ010000075.1 GCA_023381645.1 Gammaproteobacteria bacterium | reverse complement strand
GATAAATGCCGTTGAGGGTGCCGATCACGATCTCCTTGGCGGCCGCTCCGGCAATCAGGCCGGAAATGGCGGGCCAGTTGTCTTGATGAATGCCCATGGGTTCAAAAATCGGGACCAGCGCGCGGCTACCCTGAGCGAGCAGGGAATGGTCGATGTCGGTGCTGCGCAGACCGCGATCCGTCCAGCCGATGCCAGGGAGAATAAAGAGCACGACGCCGATGACCGCAATCACCCGACCCACCCGGAAGATAAACACCTTCAGGCGCTGCCAGGCCTGGAGAAACACACTGCGGAAGCTGGGCAGGCGATAGGGTGGCAGTTCCATGACGAAGGGCAGCACCTCGCCGCGCAGGGCCGTTTTGCCAAGTAGCCACGCCGTCAGTAGAGCAACGATGATCCCCAGCACATAGAGGGCAAAGACCACCTGGCCGCCGTTGCTGCGGAAAAACACGACGGCAAAGGCCATGTAAATGGTCAGGCGTGCGGAGCAGGACATGAAGGGCTGCATCAGCACGGTCAGAATGCGCCCTCGCGGGTCTTCGATGATGCGCGAGCCCATGATGGCGGGTACATTGCAGCCGAAGCCGATGACCATGGGCACCAGGGCATTGCCGGGTAAGCTCATACGGCGCATCAGGCGGTCCATGGCGTAGGCGGCGCGGGCCATGTAGCCCGAATCGTCCAGAAAGGCGAGAAAGAGAAAAGTGAGGCCGATGGGTGGGATGAAGGAAATCACCAGATTCAGCCCGCCGCCGATACCACCGGCGATGATGGAGACCAGCCAGGTGGGCAGCCCGGCGCCGAGCAGCACGTGACCGACGCCATGGATCAGCAGTGCTGCCGAGGCCTGATCGAAGAAGTCCAGGAAGATATTGCCGCCACTGAAGCTGACGACGAAAACCAGATACAGTACCGCCAGAAAAACCGGCACGCCCAGCCAGTCGTTCAATACCACCCGATCCAGTCGGTCGGTGATTTTTTGACGAAGCCCGGCCGGACCCTGGCGGTGCAACGCAATGGTCGCCATTTCCTGCGCCCAGGCGAAGCGCCGGTCCATGATCAGGTCGGCAGGCGTTTCATCGCTCGTTCCTGCGAGTTCGCTGCTGATCTGTCGCAGGGCATGCTGCGTTTTTGGGTCGGCCGGGTCGATGTTCCCTTCCAGCAGGCACAGAGCGGTAAAGCGCCGGTGAGCGGGTGGGTCACCGGGCAGCAGGGTGCCGAGAGCGGTGAGTGCCGCTTCGATAAGCTGGCCATAATTGAGCATGTTTCCCAGGGCGGGGTGATCCAGTGCCTGGGTCAGGGCCTCCATCAGGCTGATGCGGCTCCTGGCTTTCCGGGCTACCATGGGGATGACCGGAATACCCAAGGCTGCCGAGAGTTCATGGCTGCGTACCTGCAGACCGTGGGCTTCCGCCTCGTCGACCATGTTCAGGACCAGAACCATCGGGCGCCCTGTTTCCAGAAGCTCGGCGGTCAGCGCCATGTGCCGATCCAGATTGGAGGCGTCGACGATATTGACGATCAGTTCGATATCACTATCCAACAGGAAATCGCGCGCCACCCGCTGATCTTCTCCGCCACCCCCCATCAGACTGTAGATACCGGGAAGGTCTACCACCGAGATTTTGCGGCGGCCCAGGGTCATAGTGCCGCTGCGCCGCTCCACAGTGACGCCGGGCCAGTTGCCCACATGCTGATGGGCGCCGGTCAGCAGATTGAAAAGGGTGGTTTTGCCGCAATTCGGGTTACCCGCCAGGGCGATGACCGGCAACCTGGCCGACCCCGGGTTACGCTGTGGTGTTCCATGACAGTCGCTCATGTTTTTTCTCCGGTATGGGGGCTTTCGGTGGGGATGATGGCTACGCGGACACGCTGGATGACTCCCCAGCCCAGGGCGACGCGTGCGCCGCCCACCTGTAAGACCGCGCCGCGTTTGCCAGGTCCATGCACCACGCGGACAAGAGTGTCGCGGCGGATACCCAGCATGCCCAGACGCTGCTGCATGATTTTGCCTCCGGTGATCTCCAGTACACGGGCGTGGTCGCCAGGACGGAGATCACCGATGAACAGTGGCTCGGGTGGGGAAATAATAGATGAATTCATGACGAAAGCGTCCATGGCAGATCGGTTGGACTTCAGAAAAATTCAACATGTACGCGCAGAAGGCCAACGGTGCTATCCGGATAATAGCCATTGGGGTGCTGAATATACTGAAGGTCCGGCTGCAGACTGACATGCTCCGTAAGTTTCGCCACGTAGGTCAATTCATAGGACGTTTCCGCGCCGCGGATATCCGCGGGCTTCACACCCAGGGCCTCCGCCACGGGTCCGGAGCGTAGCCATGCCTTAGCCATGCCCACGGACAGGCTGTCATCCGGCCGGCTGGCGAAGGGATGGCCCAGGCGCAAACCGATGCCCAGATACCAAGGTACTGGATTGAAGTTCTGCGGCGCACCGCCCATCTGGATAAAAGCGCCCAGTTCCCGTTCTCCAGATAGATCCCAATTGCCCTCGGCCACGGCATAGATGCCGGAGGTGGTCGGGGAAAGCCCGTAGAGGTCAGGGTTGGATTGTTGATAATGCCAACCACCTATTTTGAGTATATACCTGCCGTAATTGTCGGTATTGTCCTCCAGATCCTCGTCATCTTTTTTGCCCCAGTGCAGGCCACCTTCCCACAACGCCATGTAGCCGCGATCGAAGGCGGAGGTCTGGTGCTGTGGGTCGCCCTGAAATACTGCAACCTTGCTGCTCAGGTGCTCGTTATGGATGCCCACCAGGAACCCTAGGCCCGAATAAGGATAGGTGGCCGTACCCGGGACATTGACGGTCATGGTCGGCGTTATGCCAAAGGAGCTGTTGATGAGCTGCAAGGCATTGGCAGTGACGTCGAAGTAATAATTCACATCCATGTAACCGACACGGGTGTTGAGCCAGTCCGTCCAGCGTTGGCGAAAGGCGGCATCGTAAAAACGAATCGCGTCAGGTGCCCAGATGTTGCTGGCCGTCTGGATGTCGCCGCTATAATTTTGCTGGACTTTGCTGCTATAAATGCCCATGAGGGAGAGGCTAAATTTGCCGCCCTTCCAGAGACCGGCCTGCTCGGTGTCATACTCGCCACCAATCTGACCGGCAAGGTTGCCCTCGCTGCCCCGGCGAATGCCGCCGCTGAGGTTGGAAAATAGCTCACTGTCAGCATGCCCAGCCCAGGAGATACCGTCTATCAGATGACGGTAAGCGGGCAAATATTTGGGAGAAAGGCCGGTTGTATCGGGGACAGGGCCGTTTCCCCGGGTCGCTGGATTCTCCGCCGCCCAGATACCGGAAAATGGCCCGAAAGTGCCAGCGCAGATGATGAGCACGGCAGTGGCCGGATGAAAAAGACGGGGCATGGGATACGCTCCTTTATTTATGTAATAAGACTCATTCGTATTATGATAGGTATAGAGAGGGCTGCATGTCAATAATCTCTGACTGGAGCGGGCGTGGCCTCGGAATCCTGTTGCGATCATGGTATCGATGGCACTTGTCCGGACTTGCGCCATGGTGCTTCATGACTAGCGATGGGGTCTTGCCTTGGGCGTGAATACGACCTATAGTCCCAAAGAAGGACTGTGGACCATTGATTTTACTAATGACTAATATTAGACCTGGTTTGGGAGAGAGTGACCGCGTAACCGGTAGTCCGGCGGGCGCTCTGGGTCGTCGCCATGTGTCCGCATTCGGAGCGCAGTATGCATATCGAGCCGAACTTGTTCGGCTTTTTTATTGTGGGTAGGGAGAGCCTCGAAGTTTCTCTGTCTTAATTTTGAGAAATGGCAATGTCTCTGCATAATCGGCCAACGGGCGGATTACGCAGCGGCGATTCCCAGGTGATTCGGGAGACGAACGAATGCAAAAAAAACATCACTGGCAGGTTGCCATGACGGTAATGACGCTTTTAGGCGGGATCGGTGTGTGTCAGGCGGCCCCGCACGGGGTGGTTCACAAGCCTTTGCATCGGGTCAGTCACCACTCTATCCACAAGCCTTTGCACCGGGTCAGTCACCACTATATCCACACACCCTTGCATAGGGTCGCCCACCATG
>JAMCRJ010000054.1 GCA_023381645.1 Gammaproteobacteria bacterium | reverse complement strand
GGCAGTTGGGTGCGATCCGGGGACTCGTAAGCATTTGATAAATACTTCCTTGACAATAGAGGACCGTGAACTACGCTTTGAATGTGGTTTGGCAAAGGGCAGTTAGAAGGTCCCGCCAAGCTGCGGATCTGGTGTGGAGTGCCATGCCGGTCGGTTAATGGTCTGGTTTTCTCGTGGAGGAAGTGAGATGAAATTACATGGCAACAAGTTTCGTGAAAATCAACTAAGCGCTGCTATGGCCCTTGCTTTGGGTCTAGCGGTTGTTTCGGGTTCGGCCTTCGCCGCCGGTATGCCCGGCTTGGGCACCGTGACGGTAGGTACCGTCACCGCCAACTCATTAGGTATTCCTGGCGGCGGCGCGGGTGCTGCCATTACCGGTCTGGCCAGCGGCAACACCCTCACCGTCACGGGCGCCAGCGTCGTGCAATGGGGCGGCAGGACTGACGGCACCGTCGACACCAACCCCGCCGGTTTCAACCTCAGCACGGGCAGCATACTCAATGTCCACAGCAAGGGCTTTGGCGCGACGGCTCTGCTGAATGTCGACGCCTCGGGCAACCCCTCGGTCATCGCCGGCAAGCTGCTGTCCACAAACCCGTTTTTTGGTAGCACGCGCATCTTTATCGCCAATGCCAACGGCATCACCGTCACCCCCACCGGCACCATCGCCGCCCCTTATGTGGGTCTGATCGGCGCCAACCTTGCGGTTGGTAACGTCGCTGGCGTGCCCACCGCAGCACCCGGCACCGCCCAGGCCATCTTCGGCACCGGCGGCAACATGCCCATCACCTACGCCAACGCCAACGGTAACGTCACTGTAGAGGGCACCATCGAAGGTAGTTTTCCCATTTTCCCCGTGAATCCGACCGGTGGTCTGCTGATCGCCGGCTCCGGCTCGGTCAACGTGGACTTCACCAACATCCAGGCGGCCAACCAGTCTGCGTTTGTTTCCGGTGGCAGTTCCCTTGCCGTGAACCAGGCCGGCGCGGTTAACTATGGCGGCACCAAATCCGGCGATGGCAACGCCATTACAGGGGTCGTTGGTTATGTCGCGACCAATGTCGCCCTGAATAATGCCACCGCGGCGCTGGCACAGGTCGACGCCTACGGCAACCTGGCCTTCTCTGGCAACAGCGTGCTGCCCAATACTCCTTTCTTCCACTACCAGTGGAAGGGCGTGCTGAGCAACACCGGTAATTTGCAACTCATGAGCAATTCCATTGAGGGAGCGACCGGCGGCGGAGCCACCAATTACTGGTTTGACACCCCTAACCCGACCGGCACCGGCTTTGTGCGGGGTCCTGTCGGATCGATCGTCAACTCCGGCACCATCACCTCCGGTGGGGTGGGTTTGACCACCGTCAGCAACGGCTTCACCAATACCGGCACGCTGAACCTGCAGTCCGGCATCACCAACGCGCTGAGCATCACCTCCGGCACCGGCGACGTCAACCTGGGTGGCGTGGTGCAGGCTACCAATACCCAGGCCGCCATCGAGCGGGCCAAGTTGACTGCGGGCATCGGCAACATTAACGTTAGCACCCCGCTGACCATCGGCAACAGCGGCGCGAGCAATGGTGCATCCTTCACCGCACTCGCAACCACCGGTAATGTCAACATCACCGGTGCGATGACCGTTGCCAACTCCGAACCGTCTTCGACCGGTATCACGCGGTACAGGGTCACGGGCAACAACATCACGATCGGCGCCAATCAGACGGTCACCAACATCAACGGCACCACCAGCAAGCAGCCCCGCGCCCGCCTGATCCTCAATGGCACCTCCGCCCCTGGCACGGTGACTATTGGCGCCGGCAATACGCTAACCGCTGGTGATGTGCGGGTGTACGGCGCCGTTCAGTCTCTGACCAACCTCGTGGCGGACGGCAACATCACCGCCACCAACACCACGGAGGCCCCGGCGGGCAATACCGATGGCCGCTTCACCTTCATTGGCAACAACCTTACCGGCAGCGGTGCGGGCACCATCACCGGCCAGGTGTTCGACTTGTGGGTAACCGGCAATGTGCGCAAGAGCCAGCCCAACCTGACCAATAATTACTGGAGCAATGGCCTGGTACTGACGTCGGCGGGCGCCAACCCGACGTTGAACCTGGGTGTCGATGGCAACTCGCGTCAGTTCATCAACCTGCGCGTGGACGGCAATATCACCGCCAACTCGGCAACACCCAGTGGAGCCGGATTTACCAACCCGACCATGAGTGGCGCCTTCCCCGTGGGCGACCCCAATCCCAACCGCATGAGCCAGCTCATGCTCATGAGTACCGGCAACCTCACTCTGGCTGGTAGTGGCAGTGCGTATCCATTGGGTAAGGTTCCCGGACCCCAGGCGGGCTACTTCTTCTTCCCCGGCCTGAGCTACTTCGGCACCATCCCGAGCCTGGCCAACCCCAACGCCATTGGCACGGGCAGCATCACCGCCCTGGGCGATGTCAACAACTCCCTGGCTATGCCGGTATCGGGGGGAGAAGGGTTGTATTTCATGACCAACAACCTGAACCTGAACGGGTCGCTCTTCACCAGCATGAACTCTTGGGTGAACTACGCCAACGCTTCCCAGGAAGCGGCGTACGCGAACGTGCAATACGCGGTGGCTGAGGCGCCCGTTACCAACACGCTGAACATGGAGCCGGCGCCCACCATCGGCAACGTCTATACCATCCCCACCTTCCCGTAAGGGTCTGTATCGGTGGAAAGGGGCCTTCGGGCCCCTTTTTTTGGGCCCGTTTCTATAGGGTCAGTCCAAACCTGGACGGTGAATCTCCTTGACAATAGAGGACCGTGAACTACGCTTTGAATGCGGTTTGGCAAAGGGCAGTTAGAAGGCCCCCCCAAGCTGCGGATCTGGCGCGGAGTGCCGTGCCGGTCGGTTGATGGTCTGGTTTTCTCGTGGAGGGAGTGAGATGAAATTACATGGCAACAAGTTTCGTGAAAATCAACTAAGCGCTGCTATGGCCCTTGCTTTAGGGCTGGCGGTTGTTTCGGGTTCGGCCTTCGCCGCCGGTATGCCGGGCCTGGGCACCGTGACGGTAGGTACCGTCACCGCCAACTCGGGCGGCAAGACTGGCGGCGGCGCGGGTGCTGCCATTACCGGTCTGGCCAGCGGCAACACCCTCACCGTCACGGGCGCCAGCGTCGTGCAATGGGGCGGTAACACGACCGTCACCGACACCAACCCCGCCGGTTTCAACCTCAGCACGGGCAGCATACTCAATGTCCACAGCAAGGGCTTGGGCACGACGGATCTGCTGAATGTCGACGCCTCGGGCAACCCCTCGGTCATCGCCGGCAAGCTGCTGTCCACAGGCCTGTTTGGTAACACGCGCATCTTTATCGCCAATGCCAACGGCATCACCGTCACCCCCACCGGCACCATCGCCGCCCCTTATGTGGGTCTGATCGGCGCCAACCTTACGGTTGGTAACGTCGCAGGCGTGCCCACCGCAGCACCCGGCACCGCCCAGGCCCTCTTCGCCACCGGCTTCATGCCCATCACCTACGCCAACGCCAACGGTAACGTCACTGTAGAGGGCACCATCGAAGGTAGTTTACCCATTTTCCCCGTGAATCCGACCAATGGACTGCTCATCGCCGGCTCCGGCTCGGTCAACGTCGACTTCACCAAGGTCCAGGCAGCCAACAATTCCGCCTGGATTCTGGGTGGCACCTCCTTTGGGGTGACCAATGCCGGTGCTGTCAGCTTTATCGGCACCAACTACGGCTTCGGCACTCCGACGACCGCTGCGCCCGGCTATTTCGCCACCAACGTCACCCTGAACAACGCACCGGTCGCGGTGTGGTACACCACCGCCTATGGCGACCTGACCTTCACCGGCAACAGCGTCCTGTCTCCTTTCTATGATTGGAAAGGCACGCTGAGCAACACCGGCAGCCTGCAACTGGCAACCAACTCCATCTTCGGCCAGGGCATTACGCCGTTCCAGAACCGTTGGTTCGATACCCCGAACTCCACGGCGACCGGCTTCGTGCAAGGGCAAGTGGGCGCGGTCAACAACTCCGGCACCCTCACCTCCGGCGGCATCGGCCTGAACATCTGGAGCAACGGCTTCACCAATACCGGCACGCTGAACCTGCAGTCCGGCATCACCAACGCGCTGTTCATCGGCTCCGGCACTGGCGACATCAACCTGGGTGGCGTGGTGCAGACCAACAACGCCCAGGCCGCCATCAAGTCGGCGTTCTTGAACACCGGCCCCGGCGCAGGCAACATCAACGTCACCGCCCCGCTGACCATCGGCAACAGCGGCGCGAGCAACGGCGCGTTCTTCAACGCCACCGCGGCCAAGGGCAATGTCAGCATCACCGGCGCGATGACGCTCACTGACTCCGACCCGACTTCGACCAATGTTGCGCGGTACAACGTCACCGGTAACAACATCACCATCGGCGCCAATCAGACGGTCACCAACATCAACGACACCACCAGCAAGCAGCCGAGGGCCACTTTGTTCCTGAACGGCACCTCCGCCCCCGGCACGGTCACCATTGGCGCGGGCAGCACGCTGAAGGCGGGCGATGTGTTCATCAACGGTGCCGTCCAGAGTCTGACCAACCTCGTGGCGGACGGCAATATCACTGCCACCAACACCACGGAGGCCCCGTCGGCCACTACCGATGGCCGCTTCACCTTCCTTGGCAACAACCTTACCGGCAGCGGTGCGGGCACCATCACCGGCCAGGTGTTCGACTTGGCGGTAACCGGCAATGTGCGCAAGAGCCAGCCCAACCTGACCAATAATTACTGGAGCAATGGCCTGGTACTGACGTCGGCGGGCGCCAACCCGACGTTGAACCTGCGTGTCGATGGCACCTCGCGCCAGTTCCTCAACCTGCGCGTGGACGGCAATATCACCGCCAATTCGGCAACACCCAGTGGAGCCGGATTTACCAACCCGACCATGAGTGGCGCCTTCCCCGTGGGCGACCCCAATCCCAACCGCATGAGCCAGCTCATGCTCATGAGTACCGGCAACCTCACTCTGGCTGGTAGTGGCAGTGCGTATCCATTGGGTAAGGTTCCCGGACCCCAGGCGGGCTACTTCTTCTTCCCCGGCCTGAGCTACTTCGGCACCATCCCGAGCCTGGCCAACCCCAACGCCATTGGCACGGGCAGCATCACCGCCCTGGGCGATGTCAACAACTCCCTGGCTATGCCGGTATCGGGGGGAGAAGGGTTGTATTTCATGACCAACAACCTGAACCTGAACGGGTCGCTCTTCACCAGCATGAACTCTTGGGTGAACTACGCCAACGCTTCCCAGGAAGCGGCGTACGCGAACGTGCAATACGCGGTGGCTGAGGCGCCCGTTACCAACACGCTGAACATGGAGCCGGCGCCCACCATCGGCAACGTCTATACCATCCCCACCTTCCCGTAAGGGTCTGTATCGGTGGAAAGGGGCCTTCGGGCCCCTTTTTTTCGGCCCGTTTCTATAGGGTCAGTCCAAACCTGGACGGCGAATTACGGCAACCTTGACCTCGCGGGGTTGGCTAAGGTGACATGGCTCTTGCATACCGGTCGTAGCCATTACGTGCGCATTGCGCATTTGCTATATTTCAATGATGTTTTCTGACTTGGATGGTCACGCCATGCCCCCTATTTTTCAGCAAAACCCAGATGGCGGGAGAGCGAGCGCCTCCAATTTTCATTATCGTGGCCAGGATGCCCGCATCTACGGGTGGGCAAAGATCACCCACCCGCAGCAGGTCGCCGTGGGCGACCACGTCATCATCGACGACTTTGTCTTCATTGGCCCCCACGAAAGGGTGGTGGTCGGCAACTATGTCCATCTCTCCTCTCATCTTTCCATTGTCGGAGGAGGGGATTGCTATTTATCCGATTTCTCCGGCTATTCCACGGGCGTGCGCATTCTTACCGGCACCGATGACTTTTCCGGCGCGGGCTTGACCAACTCCTGCATCCCGCCGGAGTTCCGTCAGGTGCAACGCGGCCATGTCTGGGTGGGGCCTCATGTGGCCATTGGTGCCAATGTGGTCATCCTCCCAGGAGTGCGCATCGGCGAGGGGGCGGCGGTGGTAGCGGGGAGCGTGGTGAACCGCGATCTCGCCCCCTGGGGGCTTTATGGCGGCTGGCCGGCGCGCCGCATCAAGGCCCGCCCGGCCGAAGCCATTCTCGCCGCCGAGGCCGATCTCTTCGCCCGCTATGGACGCCCGGAGCGGGAATTCCGGGAAACCCCCCAGTGGTGAAGTTTCCTTTCGCCCGCCCCCTCCTTCCACCCCCCGCCGCCTGGACGCCGTTGCTGGAGCGGTCTTATGCTGCGCGCTGGTTTTCCAACTTTGGACCGTTGAGCCTGACGCTAGAGGAACGTCTAACACAACGCGCCAACCGCCCGGTAGTAGCGTGCGCCAGTGCCACCGCCGGTCTGGCGGCGGCACTGCTGGCATTGGACCGCCCGGGGATCGTGTTGCTGCCGGCCTTTACCTTTCCCGCCACCCTCAGCGCGGTGCTGCAGGCGGGCCTTACCCCACGGTTTTGCGATGTGGAACCGGACACTTGGGAGCTTTCTCCTGCCACGGTGATCGCTGCCATGCGTATGGGAGAACCGGTGGCGGCGGTGCTGGCCGTCAGGCCGTTTGGCCTGTGCCGCGATCTGCGGCCTTTGGAGGCGTTTTGTGCGGAGCGGCAGTTTCCGCTGATTGTCGATGCTGCCGCCGCCCTCGGTGGTACGCTGCCATCGGGCGAGGCGCCGGGCCGCCAAGGCAGCATGGAGGTATTTTCCCTGCACGCCACCAAGGTCTTCGCCGTGGGAGAAGGCGGGGCGATCACCGCCGATGCCCACTGGCTGCCACGGCTCCGCGCGGCCCTCAACTTCGGGCTGCATGAGGGCGAACTACTGGGCCGGGGCATCAACGGCAAGATGAGCGAATTCGAGGCGGCCATCGGTCTGGCGCAGGATGCGCAGGTCGATGCGCATATTGCGCTGCGCCGGCGCTGCGCCGCGGAATACCGGTGCTTTTTTGCCCGATATGACGCATGGGGCCAAGCCGCCGATCCCGGCAATCCGCCTTGGCAGTGTTACCCGGTGCTGGCCCCCGGCTCCGGTGCGGCAACGGCGCTGGTGGAGCGGGCGGCGACGCGCGGAGTACTGCTGCGCCGCTATTATCGGCCCGCCCTGCACACCGTTGCCAGCCATGCCGCCTATGCGGCAGGTCCCTTGCCGGTAAGCACGGACCTCGCCGCCCGTATGGTCTGCCTGCCCCTCTATTCGGACATGCATCCAGACGAACAGGGGGAGATCCTGGGCCACCTGGAGGACGCCTTGCGGGGGCTTGGGGCATGACGGTCCCGAGTCTGGAATGCTGGGTGCCCGCCAGCCCAAGAGCCCCGTTTTGGGGCCAGATCCGGGCATTGGCGGCATCATTGCGCCGCTATGGCGGCGAGGCCGCCGCCCGCGCCTCGTTGACTGTGGTCTTCGGCCCCGAAGCGCCGCCGGAAGAGATTGCCCGGCAAATGGCCTGGGGCGAGGCGTTGGGCGTGCGCTGGGAGATGGTACCGGAGGCCATTTTCGCCCGCCACGGTATCTACGGCACGGCCCTGCAGCGATTTTGCGGGCGCTTTGCCGCGGACATGGTCCTCATGCTGGATGCCGATGTGCTCATCACCGGCTCCTTGGACGGACTGTTGCGCGACACCCTGGCGCGGGATGTGTTGCGGGGGCTACCGACGCACATCCCACCCTGGGCTGATCCCGAGCAGTGGGATCGCCTCTTTGCCGCCCTGCAACTGGGTCCGGTACCACGGGTGTGTACGCCCAGCGGTCGGGGTATCTACCCGGAGTCGGCGCTGGATATGCCGCCCTATTTCAATCTGGGCGTGATCCTCGCCCCTGCCCCGGTGATGACGGCCATCGGCTCCATCATCTTTGCGGAGATGGAGGCCATCGACGCGGTGCTGGATAGCCATTACCGCTGCCAGCTCGCCCTCACGGCCGCAGTCTGCCGCCTGGGCACCCCGTGGCGGGCTTTGCCCCTGCGCTACAATTTTCCCAACGACGCTGCCTTTGCCCGCCGCCATCCCTGGGAACGGTCGCAGATTCGCATCCTGCACTACCTGCGCCGTGGAGCGGAGTGCGACCGGGACAGGGATTTCGCGAGCCCCGAAGCCTTGTTGTCCTGGTTGGAACGGAACGACCTGCATGGTGTGAACCGCTTGCTCCAGCGCCGCATACAGGCCCTTGCCCCCCTCCGATGGTGAAGGCGGTCATGCGGCCAACCCTGGCCTGGCTACGGGTCCTCCTGGCCTGGATGGTGCTGGATCTGCACTACGGTTTTTATCGCGATCTGGTAGCGCCGCACATTGTTGCCCTTCTTGGTCCGTTGGCCTGGCTGAATGATGGGGCCATCGCGGTCTTCGGGTTTTTCATCCTGAGCGGCTATCTGGTAGCCGACATGCTGGAGAGGCGCTATCCGCTGCGCGGGGTGGGGGACTTCGGACATTTCCTGCTGGGCCGTATCGCGCGCATCTACCCACTCTATTGGCTGGTCCTGGGCGCCTGGCTCATTTTGCGGCCCCAGCCTCTACCTGCGCCCGGCGCCCTTCTGGCCAATATCCTGCTCTTTCCCTACGGTCTCTGGTCTTTTTTCATGGACCAGCAACAGACCGGGCCGCTTTTCTCTTACCTTGCCCTGGTGCCCGCCTGGACCCTCGCTTTGGACCTCGTGTTTTATCCCATCGGCGCTGTTCTGGTGGCGGGGCGCCGCTGGCTGCCCCTGTGGCTGGGTATTGGCTTCGCCCTGGTGCTGATCGCCGCCTGGCAGGCGCCGGCGGGGGTGGGCAAGATAGCCTATGACGCCTGGCACTTTCGCTTCTGGACCACCGCAGGCCCCAATCTGCTGGCGTTCCTTCTCGGGCTCACCATGCGTCTGTGGGGGAAGGAACTGCCGCGCCCATCCTGGGCCGTTTTTACTGCGTTGCTGGCGCTTGTGTATGTGGCGTATCTGCCGTGGGGGTTGGGTTACTATGGGGCCACCCTGCTGAGTCTGGCGGCTCTGCTCTGGCTGGTACACCATCTGGCCGGCGCCGGTCGCGGCCCTTATGAGGCATTGCTCGGCAATGCCACCTATGCCGTCTATCTCGTCCATGTCCCGGTATTGCTGCTGCTCTGGGCCGATTGGGGCGGCGGCTGGGCGGTGCGGGTTTTGGCGGTGCTCCTGAGTGGGGCGCTGGCCTTGTTCCTGGCCGTGGCGGTGGAAGAACCGCTGGAGCACCTTCGCCATAAGTGGCTCCGCGCACCCTTTTATGCCGACTCGGGAAAGGTCCGCTGGGAGCGCTGGGCGCTTGGTCTGTCCGCCCTGTGGGCGTGCAGTGCCTTCGCCTACCTGGCCTTCGGATGGTAGCTATTTTTTCGTACCATCGAGGATTGCGCTAAACTGCTTTTTTCAACCCGGAGGTAAAGATCCCCAATGTCCGACAACCCGATACCCGCCACCATGCCCGATTTTACCAACCACAACGTGCGTCTGGCCGACGGGAGCCTGACGCGGCCTGCTGATGCGACCCTGTTAAAGGACCGGCCCTGGTTTGCATCGGCGCGTCGCATGCTGGAGCGCCTCTTTCCGGGCGGCTTTGATGGCCTGAAACTGGTGGATCTCGGCTGCCTGGAAGGAGGGATGACACTGGAATTCGCCCGCTTGGGCTTCGATGCCCTGGGCATCGAAGTGCGGGAGAGTAATTATGCCTGTTGCCGCTATCTACAGGAAAATGCGGGTCAAACACGCGGTACTTTGCGTTTTGCACACGATGATATCTGGAACCTGGATCGCTACGGGCAGTTTGACGTGGTCTTCTGTTGCGGAGTCTATTATCACCTGGACGACCCGCGGCGATATCTGGGCATCCTCGCCAGAGCCGCTGGGCAGGTGCTCATTCTGAACACGCACTTCGCCACCGAAACCCCATGCTTCGCCTTTCCCCTCTCAGATCCCACCGAGCATGAGGGCTGGCAGGGTCGCTGGCTCTACGAGCACGACGAGGAGGACAGCGCCCGCCTCGACGCCTTGCGCTGGAATTCCTGGAGCAACCGCCGTTCCTTCTGGCCCATGCGTCCCGATCTTCTCCAGGGGCTGCACGAGGCAGGTTTCCCAGTAATCCTGGAGCAATACGACTTCCTGGCGCCGGATATCCGTAAAGGGATGGCCGATGGGATTTACGGCGGTAAATGCCGGGGCATATTTTGGGGTTTGCGCTAAGGTTTTATTATCCAATCCTCCGGCTTTGTCAGCCTTCCTTCATGCCGTCCGAACTCTATATAATGAAATAATGGATTTATTCCGCTGACGCGCACGTCCCGGTATATCTCCAGGTAGAACGTGGTATTGAAGTGCCCTGACGGATTTCTTCCTTCCAACCACCCATAGCGACAGTAATGATCAATCAGATCAATATGTTTTTCCAACACATCTGGATACGCGCTTTCGTAGAACTTCTGGTCAAACAGCCCGCTTTCTTTGATAACACGGTACTCGGTTGCTTTCGTTGGCCTGATTTTGTTGTTGCCGACGACGCGTCTTGGTATCCGCGCAAGGAGTCTTCCCGGTTTTGTCACGCGCCAGGATAGGGAAGACTGCATCAGGGCGATTTCATGGCTGAGGCGGGCGTTGTCACCGGTCAGCCCGGCAATGTCGTTCTCGCGCTGGTGTAAAAGCCCCCTCATGTCAGCAAGGGAAGACTGCATCAAAGCGATTTCATGGCTGAGGCGGGCGTTGTCACCGGTCAGCCCGGCAATGTCGTTCTCGCGCTGGTGTAAAAGCCCCCTCATGTCAGCAAGGGCATGCTCCGCTCTCGCCAAGCCGTCGCAGGCACGCTCTTTCTCCGCCGCAACCGTGAGCAGCGAGCGCTGCAGATGGCCTGCCAGGATCGGCAGGGTCGCCAACGATGGTGGCAAAAGAGCGGCGTAGGGACGCAGCCCGCGCCGATAATTTTTCCCCCAGTCTCCCGAACGTACCATGCTATTTGGGTCTACCCGATAGCAAAGCACCGGCTCGGGGTTGTGCTCAAGGGACCAGCCGGCCAGCACGGCCCGCGCGAAAAATTCCCAATCTTCATGGCCTACATTTCTGTCCTCGGTGAATCCACCCAGTGCTTCCCAGCAGGCACGACGCACCAGGGCACTGGCATCGCCATAACAGTTTTCAAGTATACCCAATAGCGGGCAGGCTCCAGGGAATACCCATAAGGGCATGTTTTCACTTGGGATCACCTCCGGACCACCGCTGAAAAACTGGAGCGTGGAAGTGACGATATCTGCTCGGCTGCGTTCGGCCACGCCAACGACATGGGTTATTGCGTCGGGCAGGAGCAGGTTGTCGTCATCGAGAAAGAATAAATACTCTCCTTCAGCGGCTCGTGCTGCGGCATTGCGGGCGGCGCCGAGATAGCGGTTTTCCTGGCGGATCAGTCGCCAGCCTTTGCTTTGAAATTCGGATTGCAGGGCATCCAGAACGGGTTTGACAGCCGGATCATCGCTGCCGTCATCGACGAGCACGACCTCCATCCTGGAATAGCCCTGCGCGCGTACCGAATCCAGGCACCGGCGGAGTAGATCCGGGCGGTTGTAGTGGGTGATACATACCGACACCAGGGGTGGTTCGCCTTTGCTACCCGCCTTAATATCGCCCAACGAATGCGAGGCGGCGCTATTGGCTGCACAGGGTATGCGGTCGGCGGCCAGCGCTCGCAGGTCCGCCAGCAACGCGCCGTCCCCGCAGAGCAGATGATCTGCCTGGGAGACTGCACGCCGGTCGAGGCAGGCCGCTTCCGCCGCCGAGAAATTGACTGTCTCCAGCCCACCGTCGGGACGCAGCCAGTCCGGGCGGGCGAGGTACTCTATATGGACGGGGCCATGCCGCCAAGGCCAACCCTGTCGGCGGGCGTCCAGGGAGAGGGCGGCAAGTCCCTGCCCACCGGGGAAATGCACCGCATCGTAACCGCGCTGGCGCAGCCACCGATACGCCTCAAAGGCAGCCTTGGCAAAAGGGGAGCCCTGGACCGTAGGCCAGAGAGCCTCCCGCTCTATAACAGCGACCGCAGGGACGGGTTGGGGTGGCGCAGTTCCCGTTGGTAGGGAGAGCACTACCCGCTGCCCTGATCCGGCCAGCACGGCGGCCTTGTGGATATGTTCTTCGACGGTCTGTGGGGAGGCGATGATCGCCGTGAGAGGTCCCCCCGTGTCGGGGGCCTCACCCTGACGCAGCAATGTGTCAAGATACTCGGCCTCCGCCAGAATTCCGCCGGCCCACGGGGGATCCTGGACCTTCCTTGCAGCCAAGGCAAGAAGGCCCTCGTAAATTTTACGCGCCCATGGCGGCGGCGTCGGCTGGTTGGAGCCGTCCTGACGGTGAAGCTCGGAGCGCAATACGGCGGCCAGTATCTCGCGACCGCGTCCTGGCTGAAGCTCGATACCGAGGGCGGTGGCCAGCGCCGCCATCTGCTCCTCGCCGTGATCGAACCACCGGCCGTAGTCGACCACGGCCGCCAGATGGGGGCCACCATAGAGAATCGCTTCCAGGTTGTAGCGCAACCAGGTGTGATAAACCTGACCGTCCGGAATGCCATCCCGGTGTACCTCGGAAGCGACTACTTCGGCTGGATCGCGGATGGCCAGGACGTAGCGGGGTAAAATGTTGCGGGCGGCAAAGAGTTCCCGCCATAGGCCGAGGAAGCGCGTGGTCCTTGGGTCTTTGAAGGCCCACGGGCCGTCTTCCTCTGCAAGTCGACGGCCGAGCCAATCCTCCAGTTCTTGGATCAGGGGCCGAATGCGCTCCTCCTTCCACCATGATGGCGGAAAAGGCAGCATGCCCTTCTCGCCATGCCAGGGTTGGCCGAGCGTTTCGAGGATCCGTTCCTGTATGGACATACATTCCCGGTCTTCGAAATACCCTGCCGGGTTGTGGATATCGGGAGGGTACAGGTCTTGCCCCAGGGGAATACCCAAGGCGTGCAGTACGCTTGCCAGCAAAGAGGTGCCACTGCGGTGCATGCCCAAAACGACGATGACTGGTCTTTCCGCCAAAGAGGATCCTTCAGGTTCTGTTGTCTGGAATCGTGGGATTATGCGGAGAGCGGCTATTATTGGCAAGGTTGGTTGTCGGCGCGAGGCACAGGCGGAAAGGTAAAAGGACCCGCTACGGCTGGTCGGGATTTGATGGAAGCGTGCATCTCACGGAATGAAACTCCATAATTGCAGGGATGATTAAACGACCGCTCCTGACCCCTGCATTGCACGGACCAATCCATCGGGCGAGAAGTTCCCACCGGAGTATCCACAGAGCGGCTGCCGGAGAGTCCCTTTTGGGGAGACGGCACTATCCCCGCCAGGCGGTCTTTGTTCTGTGTGCTCTGTGTTTTCATGAGGCCTTTACATGACGGAGAGGGACGGCTTGGATCAGGCTGCGGTGTACATCATCCTGCTCAACTGGAACAGCGCCGCCGACACCCTGCGGTGCCTGCGCGCATTGACCCTGTTGCGCGGGGTACAGGCGCGGGTGATGGTGGTGGACAACGGCTCGGAAGCTGCGGATCTGGAACGGCTGCGCTCGGGCATCGCCCGCTGGGGCCTTGCGGTGGACCTGGTGGAAACGGGGGAGAATCTGGGCTTTGGAGGCGGCTGCAATATTGGGATGCGTCGGGCGCTGGCGAGGGGGGCGGAGTTCGTCTGGCTGCTCAATAATGACGCCGTGCCCCATCCCGATGCCCTGCAGGCGATGCTGCGGGTGATGGAGGGGGATGCGCAGATCGGGGCGGTGGGTTCGGTGATTTATGACCTGGAGCGGCCGGAGCGGGTGCAGACTTGGGGCGGTGGGCGGGTCTGGCGCTGGGCGGGGGTGGCACGGCATCGTCGTTGGCCGATCGCGGCGCGGCGCCTCGATTATCTGACGGCGGCCAGCATCCTCTTGCGCCGCGAGGCGCTGGAGCGCACGGGTCTCTTTGATGACGATACCTTTTTTATGTATTGGGAGGACGCGGATCTGTGCTTTCGCCTGCGCGCGCAGGGCTGGAAGCTGGCGGTAGCCGGAGATGCCATGATCTGGCATCAGCGCTCGTCCAGCCTCGGGCACGCCAATCCCCTCAAGGATTATTATGTCACCGCCTCCTCCCGCCGGTTTTTGCGGCGCTACGCCCCCAGGCCGCGCCTGGCGATGACTCTGGGCGCGTTGGGGCGCATTGCGCGGCGCCTGCTCCGGGGTAGGTGGCGCAATGTGCGGGCGATCGTTTTCGCGCTGTGGGACCGGCCTTACGACCTGTCGTCGCCTAACGCCGTGGGCGCAGTCTCCCAGGGTGACGGGCCGCTGCGCGTGGCGGTGGAGGCCACCACCCTCTCGGGGCGGCTGGCGGGGATCGGGCATTATACCGCCGCGCTGTGTCAGCAACTGGTCGCCGATGAGGGGGCGACTCTGGCCTACTTTACGGCGCGGTCCTGGGCGCAGGAGCCGCCGCGGCAACCCGGCCTGCGCATTCCCCGCCCCTTGCAGTGGCGCAAGCGTATTCCCATGGGTCGGGAGATGCAGTTTGTATTGCAGAGGCGGCAACTGGCGCGGCTGGAACGTCTCTGGCGGCCTGACCTGATCCTGGGGCCCAGCTTCGTCCTGCCGCGCGCCAGGGCTCCGTCTGTCCTGGTGGTGCATGATCTTTCCCATCTCCGCTATCCGGAGGTCCACCCGCCTGCCCGTGTGGCCTTTTTGAACCGTCACTTGCGACCGGCCATGGCGCGCGCGGCGACCGTTCTGACGGACTCGCGTTTTACGGAAGCGGAATTGTTGCATTACTTCCCGGAGGTGGCGGGGCGGACCCATGTGGTCTATCCCGGTATCAGCGGGCGCTTCGCTTTGGCTCCGGCTGCGGAAGTGGAAACGGCACTGGATGGGGTTTTGCTGGGAGATGACCGTCACTTTTTCCTCTTTCTCTCCACCCTGGAGCCGCGCAAGAATCTGGTGGGCTTACTGGCAGCCTACGCGGCCTTGCCGGCTGCCATCCGTGGGGCGCACCCGCTGGTATTGGTGGGCCAGATGGGCTGGCAGGAGAGCAATTTCGCCGCGGTCCTGACGGGGATGGTGGAGCGTGGCGAGGTGCGGATGCTGGGCTACCTGCGCGACGAGCTGCTGCCGGCGCTCTATCGCCGCGCCCTGGCACTGGTCTACCCGTCTCTCTATGAGGGCTTTGGTCTGCCCCCCATCGAGGCCATGGCCACGGGCTGCCCGGTGCTGGTAGCCAACGTCAGCTCGCTGCCGGAGGTCTGCGGCGATGCGGCGCTCTATTGCGACCCGCTGGATGTGGGGTCCATCACCGCGGGGATGCGGCGGCTGGCGGAGGATGATGCGTTGCGCGCCCGGCTGGCCGCCGCCGGCCCGGCGCGGGCGGCGCTCTATACTTGGGAGGATGCGGCAGCGCAGGCGTTGGCGGTGATGCGGGAGGTGGCGGGGCGTTAGAACGGCAGGTGGCGGTTGCGGTTGCATAAAAGGGTCCGCCGGCCTGGGCTGAACCCATAATTATAAGGATGTGGGTGCAGATGCCCTGCTGACCCAGCGGACGCTGGCTATTTACCGCGTTGGATACGTGGTCATGATGGCGTCAATATGGCGACCGTAATACACTGAACGCTCCAGTGATTGTTGGAGATAAAAAATGGGTACTACAGTTGCCAAGCAGGACCGCATCGGTGCTCGGGTTCCGCACGAGGTGTACGAGACGCTTTGCCGCGCCGCCGAACTGACGGGAGCCACGGTCAATCAGTTTCTGGTGCAGGCCGCGCTCAAAGAGGCCCAGGAAGTCATCGAGCGCGAGGAGGTCATCCGCCTCAGCCCGCGCGACTGGAACTGGCTACTCGACTTGATGGAGAACCCACCCAAGCCGAATGCCAAGTTGAGGTCTGCCATGAAACGCTATCAGAAGGCCAAGCGAGACGATGCAGGTACTGCCTTTAGCTGGGAGCCATGACCGGCAGGGGTTCGACTGTGGACGCCAGGCACTGAACGACTGGCTACGGCAGGTCGCGCGCCAGCATCAGGACAAGGGGCTATCGAAAACCTTCGTCGCCATCCGTGAGATTGAGCCAGTCCGTATCTGCGGCTACTACGCTCTGACCCTGGCCGAACTTGAAAACCGGCATCTGCCGGATGCCTGGCGCAAGAAGCTGCCGCGCCGTATCCCCGGCGTGCGACTGGGCCGGCTGGCGGTCGAGCGGCAATGCCAGGGCAAGGGGCTGGGGGAGTTACTGTTGATTGATGCCCTGACGCGGGCGCGTCGCATCCATGCGGAGGCGGGCGGGATTGGCCTGTTCGTTGACGCCCTCGACCAACAGGCAGCGCAATACTATCGTCGCTTCGGTTTCGAGTCCGCACCGGACAATCCGCTGCTACTATTCCTGTCGGCAAGGGATGTGGAAAAGCAAGCATGACCTGCGCATGCGGAAAAAAGCGCTCAGCACCAGCAATCCCTGGAGGTGGCTGAGAACAAGTTTACCGTGCCATAATGGGCGATAAACTTGCAGATCGCGGAATGAGACTCCACAATTGCAAGGATGATTAAACGATCGCTTCTGGAACCGCTGCGGCAGGCCCTTGCCGAATCGCCTGCGGTATGCCTGCTGGGTCCGCGACAGGTGGGCAAGACGACGCTCGCGCTGGACCTTGCAGAGCCATTGGGAGGATTCCTCGATCTTGATATTCGGAACAGGATCTGGCAAAGCTCCAGGAACCGGAAGCGTATCTGTCCATGCACATGGATCATCTGGTCATTCTGGATGAGGTGCATCGCTTGCCGGGTCTTTTCCCGGCATTGCGCGGACTGATCGACCGGGCGAGAAGATCCGACCGCTGGGTAGGTAACCCATGGACAAGAGAGAGGCTATGACCAGGCTCGAACGCATTCTGCGGAAACATGCCGAACAGCGCCGTGCAACTGCCCTGCTGAGGGCCGCGACTGCTGTCGATAGATTACAAAATATGGGCATCAAGGTGCAGATCATCGGCTCGTTGGCGGAAGGCCGCTTCCAGGCGCACTCGGATGTGGATTTCCTCATTGAGCGCTTGGCGGACCCCGGGCAGAGATACACGCTGGAGAGCGTAGTGGAAGATGTGCTGCAAGACATTCCGTTTGACGTGGTATACGCCGACGAGGTGCGGTGGAGTGATCAGTAGGCATCCCCTGTTCATTCTCCTCGACAAAGAGCTGAATGACATCGTGCAGGAGTCCAACTACCTGCTCTCGGCGCAAGACGCGCTCCATAAAGATCTGCCCGCCGTCCACCCGCAGTTGGATCAAATTGTCTATATCGCCATGGCCTCCACCATCGAGAAACTCTACAGTGGAATGGAGAAATGCCTGCAAAGGATCGCCGCCAATGTGGACGAATTCAGCCCAAAAGGGGATAGCTGGCACAAAGACCTGATCGACCAGATGGAGATCGCCACCGAAGACCGTCCGGCGGTGCTCTCCCACGACACAGCCAATGCGCTCCATATGTTCAGGGCATTCCGGCATCGAGAGCGCAATATCTACGGAAGCGTGCTGGACCGGCAGCGAATCCTTGCATTAACGGAAGACTCGCTCGCGCTGTTAAAAGCCTTCCGGGACGATATCCGCAAATTCGAGAGGGCCATGGGTGAGGAATGATCCCATGGGCGGCGCGCCATACCTGGGAGGCGGCGGCGCAGGTGTTGGGGGTGATGCGGGAAGTGGTGGAGCTCCTTATATGTACGTTTTAATGTACGTGTTCGCTGGCCGCTTGTCTAACGCTGGCGCTCATTGCAGTGGGCTTCCGCAGGCCGATAAGTGGTGTACCAGTCGTTTTCCAGGATCACGTGGAGGAGTTGCCGGGTGCTTTGCGCCCAGGTGAGATAGGGCATGTCTCTGGATTGCGGTGCTTTGCCCTCGGTGTGGAGTTGGAGCCACCGGCGGAGGCTATCGGCCAGCGCGGCGCTGTCGGTGTCGGGGAAGTAAAAGGCGAATTCGCCCGCCACTTCATGGAAGACCGGAATATCGCGGGCGATGATGGGCAGGCCGTAATGGGCCGCCTCAATGAGAGGCAGGCCGAAGCCTTCGGCGTAGGAGGCGGCCAGCAGCGCCGTAGACTGGGCATACAACTGCATGAGCAACGCATCACTGGCTTTTTCCAACCAGAATAAACGCTGGTTGCGTTCCGGATGGCGACGCAGACGACGAACCAGATCGTGGCTGCGCCAACCTTCCTTGCCGACGATGACCAGATTGAGGTGGATGCCGTCTTCCCAGAGCAACTCCATCGCCGCCAGCGCCTGGGCGTGGCCTTTGCGCGGTTCCAGGGTGCCGACCATGAGGAGGGTGGGGCGGGATTGGCAGGCGGCCAGCACCTCCGCCCCTTCACCCTCCGGCCCCTGGGTGGGTTGGCTCGCTTTGAGGTCGGCACCGAGGTGAAAATAGCCGATGGGCAGAGATCTGTTACGGAGATCAGGGTGACCTTCCAACCACGCGCCAACTTCATCGGCCACGGCCCGAGAGTCACAGACAACGGCGTCGGCTACGGACATCACGCCGGAAAACCAGTCGGTGAACGCGAGTTCGTAGGCTCTGGGAATGAGTCGAGCATTACTCAGGCCAATGATGTCGTAAACGGTAAAAACAACCCGCAATCCGCGCTGTTGCAGGGCAGCCAATGTGGCAAAGGGATAGTTCAGGTGGAGGTCCGGGCAGAAAAAAACATCTCCCGAATAGATAGATACCAAGGGTTCTTCAAGTTCGGCGAGATTCTTGCCGATTGTAGCGCTGATAAACTTTCGTGCATAACGGAGTTGGCTTGCCGCATCGGCATAAACCGCCTCTACGGCATAGCCTGCAGGCGGATGACGCAGGAGTTCTTGCAGGAGGCTGCGCACGACCCGCTGAATGCCTGTATGCACGTCATGTAATACCAGTTCGGAGATATCGATCAGCAGTGTCTGCCCGCCGGGAACGGCCGTTGGTGCTGGCTGGTTGTCTTCGGTCAAAGGCGGTGCGGTATTGCTGCGAAAGAGCTTTTTCTTGAGCAGGTAAATCCACACCCGTACTTCTTCTTCCACCGCGGGAAACGGGCGCAAAATTTTTCGCGCAGCGGCAACGGCCCTGGGGTTGGCCAGCAGAATGCGTATCCATCCTTTCATGATGGCTTTCATGGGGACGTAGCCTTTGGCTTGCTTCCCAGCACGGCATAGGAAAAATAGGCCCTTGAAGGATCAACGGACTGTTCGTGGGTGAAGGCCAGCGGAGTCGTATAAATCGCCTGCACACCCGCAAAGCCATGCCATTGCGTTAGAAACACCAAAAGGTCGGATGGAATGGGGCGGGTATGGGTGGGATCGCTATAGAAGCTGTGGAAGGCTAAGGGGTGCTTGACGTTGATGGTCTCCAGCAGTACGACTCCTCCGGGCACCAATGCTCGGAAAATACCGGACAAGAGGGGGCCGAGGGATTCCGGGGGGAGGTGTTCAATGACCTCGAGCAGAGAAATACCGGCAAAACATTCCTGATGGGCTTCCAGGTAGTTGAGGGCATCGGCACAGTGGACATGGAGGCCGCGTTCTTTGGCCCTGGCGACTTCTGTAGCATTGCTGTCAATACCCTGTGCTGGGATGCCGTGGGCGTTCAAAAACTGGACAAACTCACCGGCACCGCAGCCAATATCCAGAAAGGGCAAGGCGCTACCTTTGGGAATGTGAGGCAGATAGGCGGCATATTGCTGGACCAATCCCTGTTCGTAGCCGTCGGCCCAGATTTCGCTGAAATAGCTGTAAAACTGTTCATCGCGACGATTTGGGTCGGGGGCACGGCCGATGCGTGCAATGGCGCGTTCCAGAAAGGGTTCCGCGGGGAGCGTGGTGCTAAATGGCAGCGGATATGTGCTACGCCCTAAAAGCGCCGCGAACCATTTGAGCGGGCCGAAGAGAGGTGTTTCGCGGAGTGCCGCTTTAATATTGCGCATAAGGGCGGTCATACGGCTACTCCGGAAAATGTTGCGATAGTAACGGCTTGCGCCAAAAAATCACGCGCTGGCGCAGCGGTGCTGGCAGGACGTAATACGACATACCTAGGGCGACGGCAAGAATCGCGGACCCTATGGAAATTTCCAAGCGGAAGGATGGTGATGCAGAAGCCAAGAGCGTGGCGGCGATGACGGGGACCACGGTGAGGCTGATGGCTCGCCCGTAGGTTTTGGTGGTCCTGGTGGCCGCGAAGCAAAAAATGGCGTCTGCGCTGCTCCGTAGCGCCCAGGCCAGTGCCGCCCCCACGATGCCGAGCCAGGCGATCAATGCCCAGAGAATGAGCAGAAAAGGTACGAGTTCCGCCAGATAAAACTTGGTCATAAGATCGGGGCGCCCTTGGGCGGGCATGTAGGCATAAGGAATATAGGCAGGACCATTGATCCAGATGCCCAACAACAAAATAATGGCCACCGGCACCATCTTCGCCGCGAGGGCCGCGCCGATCCAGAGGGTGAGGAACGGATGCATGAGCAGTATGGCGAGGACGACGAAGGGGGTCTGGATGGCGGTAAGGGCGGTGACGGCCTGCCGCATAAGCCCTTTGGCGTCTTCGCCCTGAGCCTGGGAAAAACGCGGGAAAAGGGTGGTGCTGAGGGCGTAGGGCAGGTAGGTGAAGCGTTGGGTAAGGTTAAAAGGCACGGTGTAGGCGGTGACGGCAGCGGCTCCAAGACGCGCACCGATGATGAGTCGGTCGATGATGGTGAGCAGGGGGATGACGGCACCGGAGACGCTCACCCAGCCGCCAAAGCGCAAGAGAGGGCCAATCTCCGCGTGATGCAGCGCGGGCCAACCGACAAAGGGCAGCCTGCGGGCGGTGAGCCAGAACATGGCCAGCACCCCTGTAAGGCGTCCGGCGAGGGCAGCGGCGATGATCGCGGCGATGCTGCCATGCCCGATGGCGACGCTGATAAGCGGGAAGGTTTGCAGGCCGATGACGCCGATGATCTGGCTGGCATTGAGGGAGAGGAAGGCTTGGCGCGCTTCCAGAGTTCCCGCCAGTACGGAGATGAGGGCAATCAGGGGGACAATGGCCGCGAGCCAGGGAATGGCCTTCTGGGCCTCGCCGCGCAACACGGCCGGAATCTGGAATATGTCGGCAAAGAGCCAGTGGCCGAGGAAATAGAGAATGATCCCGCCCAATGCGCCCGTGCCCGCGCTGAGAATGAAGGCAGTCCAGAAGGTGCGGTTGCGCTCTTCGCTGCTTTCCTGGCGGGCAACCCGCTGCGCCACCGCGCGCCCAAGTCCGAGATCAAAGGCGCCAAAATAGCCGAGCAGGGTGAAGGCAAGGAGCAGGACACCATAACGGACTTCACCGATCCAGCGCAGATAGAGAGGCACCGTGGCCAGAGAAACCACGGTGGGGGTGATCAGACCCGCCAGATTGATGAGGGTGGACCGGGCGATGCGGGGATGCGGGGCGGTCATGTCAGGGACTTTGCCGTGCCATGACCACCTTGGCCGCTGGGCCGAAGCTTTCCGCCGCACTCTGGCGGATCTGGGCGATTTGCTCGGGGCTGAGGCGCATGGGGTTCAGTCCACCTATAGCCCGGAGAGGGAAAGAGGGATGGCGGCGAAGGGGTCTGCGTAGCGCGCGAGGCGCTCGGCGGTGGTCATGCTGCGCCTCTTCCGGCATCAAGGCCGGACGCGCTGAGGCCATCCACTTCCCGGCGTAGGGCGGCGATTTCCGCCTGGAGGGTGTCGTATTCGGCGATTTTCCGGTGCAGGAAGCGAACGGTGACCCGCGCCTTTTCCTGGACGCCTTCGGGCGTCAGCAGGTAGGCGTAGACGCCCTTGTGGGGGTTGCGGCGGAAGTTGTCGGTCTTGACCATGCCTTTTTCAATGAGGGCGTTGATACAGTAATTGGCTTTGCCCAGACTGATACCCATGGCGGCGGCCAGTTCGCGCTGGGTGCTTTCGGGGTGCTCTTCGAGGAGCTTCAGCAATCGGTATCGGGTAGCGTCGTCGAGCATGGTCTTGTTCAAGCGGTGAACGTGCGGGTAGCGTAGGGGGTATGGATGGGGGTGTCAAGGCGGGCAGCCTGGACATCGTCTTTTTTTGCCTGCCCAGCATTAACGCGCCGGCACTTTCCCAAGTCTGATTTTGCCGTCATGATACGGGGCGACGGCGTGGGGCGTATGGGCGGTTCTGAGCGGTGATATCGTGAAACCTGCGGCAGCGGGCGGTACCTGTTTTCGTGGGCCGCAATGGGTGCCTTATGCGCTGGTGCTGGGCGATGTCCTGGCTCTTTTAGCCGTCTTTTATCTTGGCCGCCTTTCCCACGCCTTCTATTACCACCTGAATCCCGGCTGGGTGCTGCTCTACTGGTGGGGGAGCCTTGCGCAGGTCAATGTGCTTCTGTTTCTGTTGCTGGTGGCCTTGGGCATTACTGGTAATCAAATGTCTCGCCAGTTGAGGGAGATGCGCTTAACGCGCATGCGCAGCTTCCCGGTCGAAGGGCTCGCCCCCCAGCGAATACCCCTGCCGCATTCTGGCCCGAGACCGTTCCAGAGCGATTTTTTGGGCATCCGACATCCGCCCGCGAACCTCAATGGGTGCGATGCGCGCCACGGGGCGCCCCCTTTTGGTCACAATGATTTCGGCACCCAGGGACGCCATTTCAATATATTTTAGAGAGATGCTGTATGGCCATAGGTATTGCCTTATATGAACAATTAGTTGAAACAGAATGTAGGACATTTAGCGTTTATGATCAAGATCACCCTTCTGCTGCTCCCAACTCCAGCCATGCTCTATCATCGCGGCCAGATCCGCAAAGCGTGGTTCCCAATTCAGGGTATCGCGCGCCTTTTGGCTGTCGGCCACCAACACGGCGGGGTCGCCGGGGCGGCGGGGCTGAACATCGGCGGGAATGCTCTGGCCGGTAACGCGCCGGGCGGTATCAATGACTTCCTGCACCGAAAAGCCCTGACCGTTGCCCAAATTAAAGGTATTGCTCTCCCCATCGGCCAGCAAATGCTCCAAGGCCAGCAGGTGCGCGCTGCACAGGTCCCAGACATGAATATAATCGCGCACGCAGGTGCCGTCCGGTGTGGGGTAATCGTCGCCGTAAATGGCTATTTGTGCCCGCCGACCGCTGGCTGCCTGCAACACGAGGGGGATTAAATGGCTCTCGGGATCGTGGCGCTCGCCCAGTTCGCCTTCCGGGTCGGCCCCGGCGGCGTTGAAGTAACGCAGGCTAACGAAGCGCAGGCCGTAAGCGCTGTCATAGTCGGCCAGCATCTCTTCCACCATGCGCTTGCTGCGCCCATAGGGATTGATGGGGCGCTGGGGATGTTGCTCGTCGATGGGGGTGTATTCCGGCTCCCCGAACAGTGCCGCCGTGGACGAAAATATGAAGCGGCGCACGTTATGGCGGAGCATGGTTTCCAATAGGTTCTGGGTGTTGGCGACATTATTGCGATAGTACCGGGCCGGTTCGCGCATGGATTCGCCCACCTGGCTGAGGGCGGCGAAATGCAGGACGGCGGCGATGTCGTCTTCTGCGAATATCCGGTCGAGCAGGGCTTGATCGGCCAGGTCACCTTCTATGAGCCGCCCGTATCGCGCGGCGTCCCGGAAACCTGTGGAGAGGTTGTCGAGGATGATGACTTCATGGCCGCTCTGCACCAGCATTTTGGCCATGTGCGAGCCGATATAACCGGCACCACCGACAACAAGGATAGCACTGTTCATGGGCGGGCCTCACGACAGAAGCTTCCTGCGGCGTTCCGGCGGATCTGGTCGATTGGTTCGGGGCGGAGGCGCATAGGGGGCAGTCAGGCGGCGTAGCGGAGAATTTCCACTTCCGCAGGAACATCTTTGAGGACGATGACCATTGCGACCCGTTCCAGAGTTACGGTAACCATTCCTGGTTGGGTGCCATGGCGGCAGATCACACATTGCATGAGGTCCTCCTTGAAAAGGTATCGTCCCATTGTTCTGGTCCGGGAACGTAGGCAGCAATCACTATACATTGCCTGTTGGCCGAGTCATAGGCGACCACGAATTGCGTGCTTGCGTGCCGCATTGCTATTGTCTCTGGCTACGGGCTACAATTTCCTCAATTTTTCGCTGGGAGTTGAAGATATGCGTTCTGATTTTCTGAAGGTGGTGGTTGCAGCGGCTGGAGCGCTGGTGCTGGCGGGCTGTGCGCACAACGTGGGGAGCGGGACGCCCACGACGGCTGGCGCGGTGGCTCCCGCCAACTCGGCGGCCACGGCTGGTCTTGCCGGTGAGGGCATCAATGGCCAGAACCTCAATGCCAACGGACCCATCGGTGGTGGCAGCAGCGGCCTGAGTGCCGCTGAACTGGCCGCTTTGCCCCAGAACTTGCGGGTACATTTCGCATTTAACAGCGGTGCCATGGATGCACAGGCGCAACAGATCGCCGCCCAGAATGCGCAGTTCATGGTGGCCCATCCCCATGTCCAGGTGCGCCTGGAGGGGAATACCGATGATCGCGGCACCCAGGAGTATAACCTCGCCCTCGGCGAACAGCGTGCCGAGACGGTGAAGCAGTTCCTGCAGTCCCAGGGCGTCAGTGCGGCACGGATCAGCACCGTGAGCTTCGGCAAGGACAACCCCTTGTGTACCACCAACGACTCCGCCTGCTGGGCCAGAAACCGCCGCGTGGACTTCGTTTATAGCGGTGGCTATAACGGCTGAGCACCAAGGAGCGTATGCTGATGAAACGCTGGCATCTCTTCCCCGTCCTTTCCTTACTGTGCCTGAGCCCCTTCGCACAGGCCGAGTCAACCGGCGAGAAAGTGCTGCAGTTGCAACAGCAGATGGCGGTCATGCAGGGCGAACTGAGCAGTCTGGTGGCGGTTCAACAGGCCAACAAGGGTAGCCAGGGCGCGCTGGCCGACCTGCTCGGACGCACCCAGCGTCTGGAGCAGGAAGTGCGCGACCTGCGCGGCGAACTCGACACCAAAACCCACGCCCTGCAAACCCAACAGCAGTCTACGGCGGCTCAGGTACAGGCCTTGAGCGCGCAGCTTGCCGGGGGCACGGCGGCAACCGCCAGTACCAGCAGCGCGTTGGGCGGCGGTGTCGCCATCATCAGTCCGGCCGCGGCCGTCGCCTCCGCGGCGAGCAATACCTCCGCGCCTGCGGTTCAGGGCTTGGGGCAAGCCGATTATCAACGGGCTTTCGATCGGCTGCGGCAGGGCAAGTACGGATCGGCCGTCACCGGATTGCAGGGCTTCATTCAGAAATACCCGCAGAGCAGCCTGGTGCCCGACGCCTACTACTGGCTAGGGCAGGCGCAGTACGTGCTGGGCCAGAACGATGCCGCCCTGAAGAGCCTCTATGCCGTGGAGGCGCATTTCTCCCAGAGCAGCAAGGCGCCGGAGGCCATGCTGAGGATGGCGGAAATTTATCAAGCCATCGGCCAGTCCGGCAAAGCCCGCACCGTTCTCAGCAAAATCATCAGCCAGTATCCGAGCACACCGTCGGCACAGAAGGCCGAGGCGCAGTTACAGGCGTTGCCCGCCGGAAAGTGATGGAGGGGCGACTCCGCATCACGGAAATCTTCCACAGCCTGCAAGGGGAAACCCGCAGCGTCGGGCGTCCGGCGACCTTTGTGCGTCTCACGGGCTGCCCTTTGCGTTGCCATTACTGCGATACCGCCTATGCGTTTCACGGCGGCACATGGCGGCAGATCCCCGAAATTCTGGAACAGGTGCGCGCGGGGGGGAACCGGTTGGTGGTGGTGACGGGTGGCGAACCGTTGGCACAAGCCGATGTGTTGCCGCTGCTGACCCGGCTTTGCGATGCGGGCCATGAAGTCTTTCTGGAAACCAGCGGCGCCCTTTCGCTGGCGGGGGTAGATACCCGGGTGGTGAAGGTGCTCGACCTCAAAAGCCCCGATTCCGGGGAGTGCGAACGCAATCTCTGGGAAAACCTGCCCTTACTCAACCCCCAGGACCAGATTAAATTTGTGCTGTGCAGCCGTGCCGATTACGACTGGGCCAAAGAAGTGCTCGCTCGGGAAGCATTGGGCGAACGCTGCGAAATACTCTTTTCTCCCAGCCATGGCACGCTCGCCCTGCGCGATCTCGCCGAATGGATACTCGCCGATCATTTGCCGGTACGCCTGCAGGTTCAGTTGCACAAACTGATCTGGGGCGACCTGCCCGGACACTGACCATGCCGACGTCTGCCACACCCGCCATTGTACTGCTCTCCGGCGGACTGGATTCCGCCACCGTGCTGGCGCTCATGCGCCGGGATGGCTTTGCGGTCCACGCCCTCTCTTTTGATTATGGGCAGCGGCATAAGGAAGAATTGCGCTATGCGGCGCTGCTGGCACAGTCCATGAGGGCCGCCAGCCACCGGGTGCTGCGTATCGATCTGGCGGCCTTTGGCGGCTCGGCGCTGACCGATCCGCAACTCAGCATTCCCGAGACCGGTCTGGCGCCGGGCATTCCCATCACCTATGTGCCCGCGCGCAACACCGTCTTTCTGTCGCTGGCCCTGGCGCTGGCGGAGGTACTGGGCGCCAGGGACATCTTCCTAGGGGTGAACAGTCAGGATTACAGCGGTTATCCCGACTGCCGGGCGGAATTCGTCCAGGCTTTTGAAGCCCTGGCGCAGGTGGCCACCCGCCTCGGCGATGAGGCGCGCGGGCCACGTATCCATGCGCCGCTGCAGTTTCTCAACAAGAGCGAGATCATTCGTCTCGGCAGCAGTTTGGGTGTGGATTACGGAATGACCCGCTCCTGCTATCAGTTGGATGCCGAAGGCCGGTCCTGTGGCCGCTGTGACAGTTGCCGCCTGCGCCGGGAAGGATTCCGTCAGGCCGGCATTGCAGACCCCACGCCTTATCAGGGTTCCTGAGCGCGGATCCAGCCGGAACCGCGCTCCATCACCGGCCCGCTTTAATGGGACCAGGCCGGTTGGCTGTCCTCCCCCGCGTTGCTGTGCAGTATGGCCATGGTCTTGCCGTCCAGGCTGACCTCGGCCAGCACCTTGCGCCCGCCGCGCTGGGTGCCGTAGAGGATCATCTGGCCGTTGCCAGCGAAGCTCGGATGATCGCAATTGCCCTGGGCATCCAGCACGCGCATGCCACTGCCGTCCGGATTCATCACCGCGAGGGCATAGACGCCGTCGGTGCGGTGAATGAAGGCAATCGCGTTGCCCGCGGGCGAATAGACCGGGCTGGCATTGTAGCTGCCGTCATAGCTCAGACGATGCGCCGCACCGCCGCTCGCGTTCATCGCGTAGATTTGCGGGCCGCCGGCGCGATCGGACACGAAGATGATCTGACTGCCGTCCGGCGTCCAGGTGGGAGAGGTGTTGATGGCGTCATCATGGGTCAATTGCCGGCGCTGCCCGGTCTGCAGGTTCGCCACGTAAAGCTCGGTGTGGCCACCGGAGGAGCGGGCATAGGCCAGTTCCGTCCCGTTGGGCGAGAAGGCCGGAGCGCTGACGATCTCGCCGCCGGGGGCGATGGACTGGCGCTGTCCGGTAGCCAGATCCTGGACATAGATCACGGCGCGGGCGTTGGCGTAGGTGACATAGGCCAGACGCCGGTTATCCGGCGACCAGACGGGGGAGAATACCGGCATGAGGCCGCGCACGATGGGGTGCGGATTCCAGCCGTCGGATTCCGCCACCAGCAGTTCGTAGGTTTGACCCGTTTGCCGGACATAGGCGATCCGACTGGCGAAGGGGCCTGGTTTGCCGGTGAACGCCTGGTAGATGACATCCGCAACGTGATGCGCGGTCATGTGCAACTCGGCGGCCGAACAGGTGAAACGGTGGGCGGTGAGTTCTTGCCCCGTGCTGACATTGTAGACGTAGACGTTGACCACGTAGCCGCCGTTCCGTGGTTCCACGGAACCCACGGCCAGGCCGGTAGCCCCTACCGCTGTCCAGTCCGCGGCCTTCACGCCGCCGGGGGCGCGGGGGTCGGCGGGATAGCCCGCCGGGTCGATGACCCGGAACAACCCGCTGTGGCGCAGGTCATTACGGACCACCTGGGCAACGGATGGCTGTCCGGCTATGCCCGGACCAAAGGAAGGAATGGCGATAGGCAGTGCCGAGGCCACATTCTTGGTGATTTCCACCGTGAGCGCCGCCTGGGCGGGAACAACAAAGGCCCATGCCAGCAGAAAAATGGCCAGGGTCCAGATGCGTTTAGCCATGATTGAGATCCTCCGCATTCATTTTAAGGTTTATCGGCTGATTAAAGGTGCTGTAAGCCAGTCCGATGGGTGGTACGAATGGCGCTGCCGCTTCCACTGCTGCGATCACAGACCGGTCAAAGCCGGGATTTCCACTGGAACGCACCACGACCGGGGCACCCAGGAGTTGTCCCTGAGGTCCGAGATGTATTTGTAATACGCAGGACAAGGCGGGAGAAAAATTAGTGCTCCACTTCTCTGATACCTGCGTTTTGATCGTGTTGATTAACATCCCCAGCATACGCTGATTTTCCGCCGCCTGCTGGGCGCGGGCCGCCGCCATGTTGGCCTCGGCCTGCAGCTTGGCCCTGGCTTCCATCTGCTGCTGCAGCGCCTTGGCCCGTGCGGCTTCTGCGGCCTTGGCCTGCTGCCGGGCGAGCTGCCGCTTCAGCTCCGCCGCGCGCTGTGCAGCGGCCGCTTTTTGCGCCGCCTGTTTTTCGGCTGCGGCCTTTTCAGCGGCGGCTTTCTGCGCAGCCGCCTTTTCAGCGGCGGCTTTGTCGGCCGCCCGCTGTGCGGCCAGCTTCTCGGCCTGCTTTTCGGCGGCATGTTTTTCTGCGGTGATCTGCGCGGCCTTCTGCTCTGCGGCCTTTTGTTGTGCCGCTTTTTCCGCGGCAATCTGCGCGGCGCTGGGCTGCGGCGGAGTGGGCGGCTTGGGTTTCGGCACCGGCGCCGGCTTGGGCATCGGGGCGGGAGCCGGCTGCGGCACCGGCGCGGGTTTGGGCACGGGCTGCGGTACCGGCGCCGCTGGCATGCCGCTGCTCAGTTGCGCCTGCATGGGGGTACCCCCGGCCTCGGGCACATTGATGTGATAGCTCCAGAACAGAGCCAGCAGTATCGCGCCATTGAGCACAATGGCCAGCACCAGCGGCCAGGCTGACTTGCGTTTGTTCAATGTCCCTCCGGACGGGTCAGCAGACCGACATGGGAAATGCCCGCCTCCTGCAAACGCGCCATGACCGCCATGACCTTGCCGTAGCCTACATGGGCGTCACCGCCCACCAGCACCTGCACCTGATCATGGCTGGCGGCGGCGATATGCCCCACCGTCGTCGCGAGGTCATCCAGGGCGGCAGCACTGTGGTGCCCCTTGTACTGCACCGAGATGGCGCCCTGCCGCGTCACCGAAATCAGCACCGGCGGGATTTTGTCTGATACCGGCTTGGTCACGCCCTTGGGCAGATTGACGTTGACGCCCTGGGTCAGCAATGGCGCGGAGAGCATGAAAATCACCAGCAGCACGAGGGACACGTCGATGTAGGGGACGACGTTCATCTCCGCCATGAGACGCCGTCGCTTCATGGTTTCGTCTCGGGCACCTGGCGGTGCAGGATGTTGGTGAATTCGTCCATGAAGACTTCGTACTGCGCGTCGAGCTTGTCCAGTTGGTGGATATAGCGGTTATAGGCTGCGGTCGCCGGGATGGCGGCGAACAGACCCGCCGCGGTGGCGATGAGCGCTTCGGCGACGGGAGGCGCCACCGTCGCCAGGGTGGCCTGTCCCGCCATGCCGATGTTCATGAAGGCGGTCATGACACCCCAGACGGTGCCGAAAAGACCGATAAAAGGGCTTACGGAGGATACGGAGGCAAGAAAGGCAAGATTGTTTTCCAGGCGTCCGACCTCGCGCATCTGAGCCACCCGCATGGCGCGCCGCGCTGCATCGAGGGCATCGCTGGGACGAATCTTGTTGCGTTGACGCTGGAATTCTTCGTAACCGGCGCAGAAGATGCTGCCGGCCCCGGTTTCCAGATTGGCGTTACCAGAAACGTGCTGGTAAATCTGACTCATCTCGCCACCGCTCCAGAAGCGCTTCTCGAATCGCTCCAGGGCGCGCTGGGCGGCGGCAAAGATGGCCCATTTCTGGAAGATGATGGTCCACGAGATGACGGACGCGATCATCAGTATGGCGAGGATGCCCTGTACGACCCAACTGGCGTTCATGACCAGATGACCCAGGGAGAGGGACTGCGCGGTGTTGGCGATGCTATGCGGATCCATAAATTCTCACGGCTGAACAGAAAGCGGGATGGCCTGCAGCAAGGCTGCAGGAATGACGTGGGGACGAAAACCGGCGGCATCCAGGCAGACCACTTCCACCTCTCCGCTACAGAGCGTTCTGTCCCCCACCGAAACGATTTGCTGAAAGCCCATGCGCACGGAGCTCTGGCTCACGCTCCGGGTTTCCACGAGGAGCAGGTCGTTGAAGCGGGCCGGCGCGCGGAAATCCAGCCGGGCGCGGCGCACCACGAAAATGATCCCGGCATCCCGCTCCAGCACATCCAGTTCATAACCCCGTTCGCGCAGCATCTCGGTACGGGCGCGCTCCATGAAACGTAAATAGTTGGCATGATACACCACCCCGCCATGATCCGTATCTTCATAATAAACACGGATCTGGAAGCGGCTGACGGAGGCATCAGCAGGCATCGGATACCCCCCCCAGCTCCTTGGGCGCAGGCAGGCCGAGGGCCAGATAGCTGAGCTCGGTGGCGCATCGCCCGCGCGGCGTGCGGATCAGATAACCGCGCTGGATCAGGAAGGGCTCCAGCACATCTTCGATGGTGCCGCGCTCCTCGCCGATGGCGGCGGCCAGACTCTCCACCCCCACCGGTCCGCCGGCGAAACGGGAGATGACGGCCTGGAGCAACTTGCGGTCCTGGCCATCGAAACCATGCTGGTCCACCTCCATGAGGGTCAGGGCCGCCTGTGCCGTCGCCATGTCAATCTCGCCGTTACCCCGCACCTGGGCATAGTCCCGCACCCGGCGCAGCAGGCGGTTGGCGATGCGCGGCGTGCCACGCGCGCGCCGGGCGATTTCCTGCGCCCCTTCCAGGGCCTGGGGGGTGCCGAGAATCCGGGCGGAGCGGGTGACGATCTGGGTCAGCTCGGCGTCGCTGTAGAATTCCAGGTGAAAACTGATGCCGAAGCGGTCGCGCAGCGGCGAGGTCAGCAGGCCGGCGCGGGTGGTGGCGCCGATCAGGGTGAAGGGTGGCAGGCTGATTTTGATGGAGCGTGCCGCCGGCCCTTCGCCGATGAGGATGTCCAGCTCGTAGTCCTCCAGCGCCGGGTAGAGAATTTCTTCCACCACCGGGCTGAGGCGGTGAATCTCGTCGACAAAGAGTACGTCGTGGGGTTGCAGGTTGGTGAGGATGGCGGCCAGGTCGCCCGGCTTGTCGAGCACCGGGCCGGAGGTGACCTTGAGGCCCGCGCCCATCTCCTGGGCGATGATGTGGGCCAGGGTGGTTTTGCCGAGTCCGGGCGGCCCGAAGAGCAGCACGTGATCCAGCGCCTCGCTGCGTCCCCTGGCGGCATCGATATACAGGCCCAGAGACTCCCGCAGTTTGGCCTGCCCGAGGTACTCCACCAGCCGGTGCGGACGCAGGGCATGGTCTACTGCATCATTGTGGGCTTCCTGGGAGTTGAGAGGGCCTCTATCCATCATCCTGCTCTGACCGTCTGTGCAGCGGCGGGTTCCAAAAAATCAGTGACGTGACAAATTCTGCAGCGACTGACGGATGAGGTCTTCCAGACCCAGTCCGTCCGCCAGACCGGCTATCGCCTGGCTCGCCTGCGCAGGCTTATAACCTAAAGTCAGCAGCGCTGCAATGGCTTCCTGGCGGGGATCACCGGCACCGCCGCGCCCCACCGGCCCCGGCGCGATGCCGCCCATCTTGTCGCGCAGCTCCACCACCAGCCGTTCGGCGGTCTTCGGGCCGATACCGGGGATGGCGGTGAGCTGCGCCGTGTTGCCCTCGGCCACGGCCTGACTGAGCCGCTCGGCGGGCAAACCGGACAGACAGGCCAGCGCCACCTTGCCGCCGATGCCGTTCACCCGGATCAGTAGCCGAAATATGTCGCGTTCCGCCACGGTCATGAAACCATAAAGCAGATGTGCGTCTTCGCGAATCGTGAGGTGGGTGTGGACGGTCAGCGCCGCGCCTTCGGCGGGCATCTGGTAAAAACCGGACAGGGGCATCTCCAGTTCGTAGCCGACGCCCTGCACATCGAGCCAGAGCCAGGGCGGACGCCGCTGCAGGATGGTGCCGGTAAGGGAGGTGATCATGACGGAAGGCCCTCGGGTCGTAACGGATTCAGTGGCTGATGGCAGGCTGCCAGCGCTGCCGGGTGCTGCCATGATGGGCATGACAAATGGCACAGGCCAGCGCATCCGCCGCGTCCGCCTGCGGGTTTTCACTGAGTTTGAGGAGCCAGCGGACCATACTCTGCACCTGTTCCTTGGCCGCGTGGCCACCGCCGACGGCGGCTTTTTTGATCTGCAGCGCCGTGTATTCCTCTACGGGCAACCCGGCTTCCAGCAAGGCGACGAGGGCGGCGCCGCGCGCCTGCCCCAGCTTGAGGGCGGAATCCGCATTGCGCGCCATGAACACCTGCTCGATGGCCGCTTCCTCGGGGTGATACGTGCCGATGATCTGTTTCAGTTCACGGTAGATGGCGCCGATGCGCTCCAGAAACGGCCGTCCGGACACATTCAGGCAGCCGTGGGCCACATGCCGGAGCTGGCCGGCCGCGTCGGACTCGATAATGCCGTAGCCGGTGCGCAACGAACCGGGGTCGATGCCGATGATCCGTACCACAGCCTTGGGCAGGAAGGCAGGCGATGCCCCTCCGTTCAGCGCCACGGCCGCCGCGCTCGCCGGGAATTCCGCCGCAGGTTCAGGATGTCGCTTCCAGGCGGGCCATTTCTTCATCACTGATGTCGTAGTTGGCATAGACGTTCTGCACATCATCGTTTTCTTCGAGGAAATCGATGAGCCGCAGCAGTTTCTCCGCCTCCTCACCGCTGACCTCGATCGTATTCTCGGGGATCATCGTCATTTCACTTTCTTCCGGCTTGAATCCCGCTGCTTCCAGGGCCAGAACCACGCTGTGAAGTTCCGATGGGGCCGTATAAACGGCGATTCGCTCGCCTTCGTTGACGACATCTTCCGCACCCGCTTCCAAGGCCGCTTCGAGAATCCGGTCCTCATCGGCATCCGCCGGGAAAACAATCAGGCCAAGCTTTTTGAACTGATAGGCCACCGAGCCTGCGGTACCCATGTTACCGCCGCGCTTGGAAAATATGTGGCGCACTTCGGCGACGGTACGCACCTTGTTGTCGGTCATGGTCTCGATCAGGATAGCGACACCGCCGGGGCCATAGCCCTCATAGGTGACTTCTTCATAGTCCACGCCCTCCAGTTCGCCGGTGCCGCGCTTGATTGCCCGCTCGATGGTGTCTTTGGTCATGTTGGCCCCATAGGCCTTGTCCAGGGCAAGACGCAAGCGGGAGTTGCTGGCCGGATCACCGCCGCCCGCCCGCGCCGCCACCGTGATTTCGCGGATGAGGCGGGTGAAAATCTTGCCGCGCTTGGCGTCCTTCAGCGCCTTCTTGAACTTGATGGTGGACCACTTGCTATGCCCGGACATGACGCACTCCCTGTTCTATCACTGGACTATTCTGCCAAAATAAATATCGCTCATGGTACCGCAAAGGCGGGGATGCCGTCATGCGAGGGTGGCGATGGCGCTCATGGTGGCGCCCAGCACCTCGGCGGCGTGGGCATCCGGATGAAAATGCAGAGGTACCCCGTAACGCAGCAAAGGCCGCTGGCGGTGTACCCAGGTGCTGAAGTCCGAGCGGCGTTGTCGCGCGCCACTGATATGGGCGGGCACCACCGGCGCGGCGCTTTCCCGCACCAGCCAGGCAAGGCCTTTCTGGGTTTCCTCGCGGTTGATCCCGCCCTCGGGAAATATGCCCAGCACCCGTCCGTCTTCGAGCATCCGTCGCGCCTGCAGGAGGGCACGGACATCTCGACGATCGCGGCGTACGGGGATGCTGTAGGTCTGCTCCAGCAGACGACGCATCCAGGCGTTGTCGTAATATTCCTGGGCGACCAGAAAGGAAATGATCCGCTGATTGCTGGCCACCAGGAATAGAGGATCGAGCACGGAAACATGGTTGCAGGCGAGGATGGCCGGCCCGGTCTCGGGAACGCTGCTGCGCTCCCAGCGGCCTCCCTGATAAAAGCGGGTGTAGCCGTACAGAAGGGCATGTAGGCCACGCTGGGTAAAAGACCACTCCGCCGCCAGATCGGCCGCCACAGACGGTTGCCCCATGGTGTTCGTCAGGAAACCGCCAGCATGCGTTCCAGCGCCAGCCGGGCCTGGGCGGCGGTTTCCGGGTCCACCTGGATGCGGTTGACCACCTGGCCCGCGAGGAGACTTTCCAGCGAGCACGCCAGGTGTTCCGGGTCGATGCGGAACATGGTGGAGCACATGCAGACCATGGGCGACATGAACTCCACGGTCTTGTCCTCGGCGCGCACTTCGCCGGCCAGGCGGGTGACCAGATTGATTTCCGTACCCACCAGCCACGCACTGCCGGGTGGCGAGGCCTTGACCGTGCGCAGGATGAAATCCGTGGAACCAACGGCATCGGACATCCGGCAGACTTCAAAAGACGCCTCCGGATGGGCGATCACCCGCCCCTGGGGATGCTCGCGGCGCCAGCGTTCGATATGGGCCGGCTGAAACATCTGGTGGACCGAGCAATGCCCCTTCCAGAGCAGGATTCTGGCACGGCGGATTTCTTCCGGTGTGAGGCCGCCGAGCGGCAGGCTGGGGTCCCAAACCGGCATGTCACGCAGGGGAATACCCAGTTGGTACCCGGTCCAGCGTCCCAGATGCTGATCCGGAAAAAACAGGGCCTTGGGGCGTTGCCCGAAGGCCCAGTCGAGCACCTTGCGGGCATTGGAGGAAGTGCAGACCGCACCGCCGTGGACACCGCAGAAGGCCTTGAGAGAAGCCGAAGAGTTCACGTAAGTGACCGGTGTCACCTCCTGCTCCACATCGATCACCGTCGCCAGTTCTTCCCAGGCACGCTGCACCTGGGGCATATCGGCCATATCGGCCATGGAGCAGCCCGCATTGAGGTCCGGCAGAATGCTCGCCTGTTCCGGGCGGCTGAGGATATCGGCCACTTCGGCCATGAAATGAACGCCGCAGAAGATGATGAACTCGGCCTCCTGCTCGGCGGCCGCACGGGAAAGCTGCAGGGAGTCGCCATGAAAGTCGGCGTGACGATAGACTTCTTCGCGCTGATAGTGGTGACCGAGAATGACCGCACGCTTGCCCAGCGACGCTTTGGCCCGCCGGATTCGCGCATCCAGTTCCGCCGCGTCACTGCTCCGCAGGCCCTGAATCCTCACCGTTTCCACACCCATAACCGACCCTCTCAGGCGCTATTGCGCGTGCAAAAATATCCGTTCACGTTACGAAGCCGTCCACCGGCCGTCAAGCGCCCGCCCTTTCAGGGAGTTGCAACACCGGCCCCGACGCCCGGACGCAGGCGGATGCCGAGTTCCTGAAGCTGTTTGTCGGCCACGGTGCCGGGGGCTTCGGTAAGCAGGCAACCGGCCTTCTGCGTCTTGGGAAAGGCGATCACGTCTCGGATGGTCTCGGCACCGCACAGGAGCATCACCAGTCGATCCAGCCCGAAAGCCAGACCGCCATGGGGCGGGGCCCCATAATGGAGGGCGTCGAGCAGGAAGCCGAATTTGTCCCGGGCCTCTTCCGCCCCGATGCCGAGGGCGGCGAAGACCTTTTCCTGTACCGCCTCCTGATGGATGCGGATACTGCCGCCGCCGATCTCGTTGCCATTGAGCACCAGATCGTAGGCTCGCGCCAGGGCATTGCCGGGGTCCTGACCGAGGGTTTCCAGGTGTTCCGTCTGCGGCGCGGTAAAGGGATGATGGGTGGAAGTCCAGCGATCCTCCTTGTCGTCATAGTCGAACATGGGGAAGTCGGTGATCCAGACCGGGCACCATTCGCCCTCCAGCAAACCCAGATCAGCAGCCACACGGTTACGCAGGTTGCCGAGGGCTTCGTTGACGATTTTGGCGGTATCCGCACCGAAAAAGAGGATATCGCCCGCCGCCGCGCCGCTGCGCCGGAGAATTTCGCTCAGGACACTTTCCGGCAGGAACTTGACGATGGGGGATTGCAGGCCTTCGTTACCCTGATCCAGGGCATTCACCTTGATCCAGGCCAGACCCCTGGCTCCGTAGATGGCGGTGAACTGGGTGTAGGCATCGATCTGCGCCCGGCTGAGCTGGGCGCCGCCGGGCACCCGCAGGCAGGCCACCCGCCCATGCGGACGTTCAGCGGCTTCGCGGAACACTTTGAAGTCCACAGCGCGCACGAGATCGGTGAGTTCCGTCAATTCCAGCGGATTGCGCAGATCGGGGCGATCGACGCCGAAGCGGCGCAGGGCGTCCCGGTAGGTCATCCGCGGGAAGGGATCGGGCAACCGCACGCCCAACACCTCGGCGAACAGCCCGCGAATCATGGGCTCGGCAGTCCCCATGACGGTCTCTTCGTCGACAAACGAGGCCTCGATATCGATCTGGGTGAATTCCGGCTGACGATCGGCCCGCAAGTCTTCGTCGCGGAAACACTTGGTGATCTGGTAATAGCGGTCCAGTCCCGCCACCATCAGAAGCTGCTTAAAGAGCTGCGGGCTCTGGGGCAGCGCGAAAAAGTGTCCCGGCTGGGTGCGCGACGGCACCAGATAGTCACGGGCCCCTTCGGGGGTGGAGCGGGTGAGGACGGGGGTTTCCACGTCGATAAAGCCGGCACTGTCCAGGTAGCCGCGCACGAAGCGGGTGACCTGATGGCGCAGGCGCAGACGATGGAGCATTTCCGGACGGCGCAGGTCGAGATAGCGATACTTGAGCCGGAGGTTCTCGGCGATGTCTTCCTCATCCAGGGGGAAGGGGACCGGCTCGGATCGGTTGAGAATACGGATGCGCGCTGCGGCCAGCTCGACCTTGCCACTGGGCATGTGGGGATTCTCGGTACCCTCGGGACGGGCGCGGAGAACACCCTCGGCCTGCAGCACAAACTCGCTGCGGCACTCGTTGGCGGCCGCGAAGGCGTCGACCTGGTCCGGATCGGCGACGATCTGCACCAGACCTTCGCGGTCCCGCAGGTCTATGAAAATGACGCCGCCGTGGTCGCGCCGCCGTTGCGCCCAGCCGCAGAGGATGACCGTCTGGCCGATCAGGCCTTCGTGAATGCCGTTACAATAGTGTGTCCGCATGCTGCGTCCCGTATGAGTCAACAAGAAAAGGGCCACCCGACCGGGAGGCCCGCGCACAATCTAGCCTTGCCGCGCGCGCCGCGTCAATGACAGGCGCAACCTCCCGCGGGGCAGGAAGGCACAGCGGCGGCTTCCGGCTTGCTCTCGCCGGCCTTGTTGCAGCCACCCTTGAAATCGGTCTGGTACCAGCCGGAGCCCTTCAGGGCGAAGCCCCCGGCGCTCAGTTGCCGCTCCAGCCCCGGCTTTCCACAATGGGGGCAATCCGTCAGACGGGGGTCACTCATGCGCTGCTCGACGCTCAAGCGGTGCCCGCAGTCCTTGCATACATACTCGTAAGTAGGCATTGTATCGACTCCGTATCAGGTTGTTGCTTCAAAAGATGCCTATTAAATACGACCTCACGCCGCAATTTTCAAGGGCCTTGTGCCAGCACCAGCGGCACGGGAGCGATGCAGATGCCCGTCGCCGCTGAACTGCACAGTGCATTGCAGACGCTCATCGCCCTGCTCGCGATCCTCAATCCCGTCGGCGCCATCCCGATTTTCATTGCCCTGACCAGCGATGAAGACGCACAACAACAACTCGCCACGGCGAAGCTGGCGTCGCGCGCCGTCGCCGTGGTACTGCTTACGTCGGCGTTCCTGGGAGAGTATATCCTGCAATTCTTCGGGATCAGCATCGCCGCCTTTCAGGTGGCGGGCGGCATGGTACTCATGCTGCTGGCCTTCAATATGTTGCAGGCCAAGTCCAGCCGCTATCGCCACACCCCGGAGGAAGCCGCCGAGGGCATGCAGAAAGAGGCCGTCGCCGTAGTCCCTCTCGCTATCCCGCTGCTCGCGGGTCCCGGCACCATGGTCACCGTGATCATTGCCCACCACAAAAATGCGTCGTGGCTGGCCAGCGGCCTGCTGATCATCGACATCCTGGTAATCGCCGGAGTGGCCTATGCGGCGCTGCGCCTGGCGGAGCCCCTGTCTCGCCGGCTGGGGGTGACGGGCATCAACATCTCTACCCGCATCTTCGGGCTGGTGCTCGCCGCCATTGCCGTGACCTTCATCGCCAATGGTCTGGCCGCCCTGTTTCCCGGTCTGGTACACGTCCGCATGTCCTGAGCAGCAACCGGGACGTCTGTTGATTCTCCGGAATGACTGCCGGTCGCCGCACATCGTCCAGCACCCTATAGTCGCTGATCAGCCCATAGATTAATTATATTTGCCAGAGCTGAACAATAGGCTATTTTGATTGATATAAAGAAAGTGGCAAGGTGGGGTTTCCTCCTATGCCTGTTACAAGATGTGAGGAGCGTATGGAGACCATCGTTTGGGGTTTCATGTTCGGGGCGATTCTGCAATATGCGCGCCTGAACCGATTCAATACCATAGCGGGCATGGCGGTACTGCAAAATCTCGCCGTCGCCAAAACCATGGCCTTCACTATCGGCCTGGGGATGCTTTTGCTGCAGTCCGAGATCCTCCTGGGATGGGCGGACTACCACGTCAAGCCCCTGATCCTCGTCGGCGTGGTCGTGGGCGGACTGCTCTTCGGCGTGGGCATGGCCGTACTCGGCTATTGTCCCGGCACCGTCGCCATATCCTTGGGCCAGGGCAACCTCGACGCCCTGGCCGGCATCATCGGCGGTTTGTGCGGCGCGCTGGTTTTTGCCGTGGTCTACCCTTCCATAAATCCCCTTCTCGGCCCGAACCTGGGCGCCCTGTCTGTCCGCAGTCTGTTGCCCGATGACACCCTGTTCTGGATTGTCACCAGTGCCGTGGCGATCCTGTTCATGGGGATCGCCTTGTATTTGCAGAAATTACAGCATCATGACTGGCGCTGGCTGCACGCCGCCGTGGGTCTGGCGCTGCTCAACTGCGTACTCGCCCTGCCCTTTGTCGCCGGTCACCCCATGGGCGCATCCACGGCCTTTCCCTATGCGGCCATGGCCCTTACCGACCTGGGCGCGGAATCCTACCGGACCGCCATAGCGGTGTCAGGCGCATGGGAATTATGGTTTCTCACCGGGGCGTTTCTGGCCGGGCTGGTGTTTGCCCTGCTGCACCGCAGCTTTCGCATCTCCAGCGTGCCCGAGTTGTGGGTGCGGTACCACGGTCCCAAGCCGGCCAAGCGTTTTTTCTGGGCGTTCGTCGGCGGCTTCCTGCTCCTCTTCGGGGCGCGCATGGCCGGCGGATGCACCTCTGGCCATGTGATTTCCGGGGGAATGCAACTGGCAGTCAGCAGCCTGGTGTTCGCCGTGGTCGTATTCGCGGCATTCCTGATAACCGGTCATTATTTTTACCGGATACGCCAGGCAGTGCCTATCCCGCCCTCACCCCGGATCGTCGGGGTCAACGAGATGGAAACCCGTTGAGCGATGATACGGCGAACCGTCTTCTTCATGCGCGGTAAGAAACGGGTTTCCGAAGATCTGAAACGCCGGCGGACAGGGGGTGATGATTTGCCCCTGCGGTTATTCGCACTCTGTGGCGTCGCGATGCTTACCTCCATGGGACCGGTCGGCGCTGACGCGGCCATGAAGGCCGACAGCGCGCAGCGACTGGGCGGACCCGCGCCCAGCGTCGAGGGGAATGCAGGAACGTCTGCGGCGATACCTCCCGCCGTCGGCGCTGCCCAGGCGTCGCCGCTATCAGGCGGGCTATGCATTTTCCCCGGATGCCCTGAAAACCCGCTGGCAGATTGGACCCGCGCGCCACAGAAGCAACGATTCCTCGCCAGAAAATCAGCGCACCGGAAACCCGCTCATCGGCGGGCCAAACGTACCCTCCGCATCCGTCTGAGGCCGGGCCACAGAGCCATCGCCCTCCTGCGTCACCATCCCGGCAGGCCCCATCCCATAGCCGGTGTGAACCACAACCCCTATGTGTCCAGGCGGCCGCTGCACCTGGCCTTTCCGCGTTACGGCACCGGTGCCCTTGCCGACCAGAGCGGCCTGGAGCTTGCGCCCGTTTCCAGGTACCGGTACTCCTGGCGGAACGGATCGTATCTGACACTGGGTGTGCATGGCCATTACGGGATCGGGCAGGGCTGGGATATCTTGTCCGGCGTAGACTATGTCAGCCACACGAAAGCTGTTTCGCCACAGGAGGTGGATGACTCCCGCGCCTATATCGGGGTGATGCACAGATTCCAGTGACACTTTCCCAACCGATGTTTTGCCCATTTCCGGAGACTCTTTACATGTGGAAAAAACTGTTCTTTCTCTCTACTCTTGCCTGCCTGGCCATGGATACGGCCAGCGCCGCGCCAGCCATAATCAGCACCTCTTTTGCCATGCCTGCGGACATTGCCGCCGTCAAAATCAGCCAGCAACTGACGGAGCGCCACTTCAAGGTAGTGGACAATCTGAACGTGCTTCCCCGCATTCACAAGGGCAACCCGCAGCTTGCCGCCCGGATTCCTCCGGACATCCAGGCCGAGCGGCTGTTGGTCGTATGCCAGTCCAGCTCCATTGTCGGCTACCTGCGCACCGACCCCGCCGCCACGAGTCTCTGTCCGCTCACCCTGTCGCTGGTCCAGATAAACGGCAAAACCACCGCCTACTATCTCCAGCGTGGTGCATTGCTGACGGATAACACCCCGGCGCGGGCGGTTGGCCAGAAAGCCGACGAATCCGTTTTGGACGCCCTTCATGCTGCGCAAAAACAGTAGACCGTGTAGTTTGGCACACCCAAAGGAGAGAACCATGAGTAACGAGCAAAATCTGCTGAGTCGTCGCGACGCCATGAAACAGGCATTGTGGGGCGCCGGAGCCCTGGCTGTTGTGGGTGCGGTGGGTACCCAGACGAGCGCCGTAGCGGCCGGCCTGAGCGGGAATCCCGGCAACTTGTTGCCCGCTGGTGCCAGGAGCCTGAAGGAACTCAGCGAACGCCTGGCCAAAACGCCGCGGCGGCGCGACTTCAAAACGGTTCCCATGATCCTCACCAAACCCGATGAATGGGATGATGCGGCGTTGCGGGAGATCATCCATTACGCCGGTGGCCCCAAACAGGTCTGGGATAATACCGACGTTTCCAGTCCGTGGCTGAACTTGATGCGCAACAGCATGAATGTGCAGGTCTGGGCGTTCAGGCATCCGGATTTCCTCTGCGTATCGGCAACCCATGGCAGCGCCCACTGGGCCCTGTACGACGATTTCATCTGGAACAAATACTTAACGCAGATGACCGGCGGAAAATGGAAAGACAATGAATGGATCAAAGAACCGCCGGCGGCGGCGGCCGACCCCACCAGCTTTGAGAATCCAGAAGGAGTATTCTCTCCGGGGGACAACAGTGTCACGGTATTGCAGCGTCGCGGCGCCGTTTTCCTGGGCTGCCACAACGGCATCTGGGAAATCACCGAGGGCGTGATCAAGAAGGGCATCAATCCCGATGGCCTCAGCCATGAACAGATGGCGGCCGAGTTTACCAACCATCTCATTCCCGGTGTCATCCTGACGCCGGGGGTGGTAGGTACCTTGCCGGAACTGCAGTTGGCCGGCTTTCAGTACGCAAAATAGTAGATCAAGAGGAGCGATATGATGACGAGAAGCAGCACACTACGGCTGGCCCCACTGCTGGCAGCCGCCTCCCTGATGGTTTTTGGCACCTGCGCCTTGGCGGCGGACAACGGCTGGGGTGCCTCGGGCGAGTTTCAGGGCACGAAGAGCCAGGTATTCCCTCCCTGGCAAAATGGTGCCAACAATCCGGCGACCTCAAAAGGCCTCGATTTTACCATCCCGGAAGTCGACAACCTGCCGGATTTTCATGGCAGCATCGACAACCCGCAGTTGAGCATCTTCGTAGGGGGTAACTACTTTTTTGCCATGGCACCGCTGGTGGCCGCGTTTGAGAAGGAGCACCCGGAGATCAAAGGCAGAATCTATTACGAGACCATTCCGCCGGGCTTGCTGATCCGGCAGATGGAACGTGGCAATACCATCACCGTGGGAAACATGACCTGGACGGTCAAGCCCGACGTATACGCCGCAGGGTTGCAGAAAGTGGACTATTACGTCCAGCACGGTCTGCTGAAGGGGCCGGCGGTGCCTTATGTCACCAACGACCTCACCATCATGGTTCCCAAAGGCAACCCGGCCCACATCACCGGACTCCAGGATCTGGGCAAACCCGGAGTGCGGCTGGTCATGCCCAATCCCGCATGGGAGGGCATCGCCCGGCAAATCAAGATGAGCCTCACGAAGGCGGGTGGACCGGCACTGGCCACCGCGGTGTATGACACCAAGGTAAAGAACGGCGAAACCATTCTGACGGAAATTCACCACCGCCAGAGTCCCATGTTCCTGATGCAGGGAAGGGCCGTTGCCGGAGTAACCTGGAAATCCGAAGCCATCTTCCAGGAAAAAATCGGCAATCCCATCGGCAACGTGGCAATTCCGGCCCAGTTCAATACCAAGGCCATCTATGCGGCTGCTGCGGTCAAGGATGCGCCTCACCCCAAATGGGCAGAGGCATGGGTAAACTTCCTCAAGTCGCCAACAGCCCTGCACATCTTCGAAGAGTATGGCTTTCAGCCGTATACCCAGGGGAAGTGATCCACGCGCGCTTTAGGGGGGCATGCCCCCCCGGATCATCAGGAGAAAGATCATGGGTAGTGCAACGAGCGTAAACGGCAGTACATTTTCAGTGGATAGAGGATGGCGCCTGGCGGCGATAGGGCTGCTCGCAGTGCGTTTTGTACAGGGTTGGATTTACTGGGGCGGCGGCACCAGACGGTTTATCTACGGCCCGCAAAAGCTGGATGCGTGGGGTGGCGGGCACTGGATGGCCTATAAGTTTCAGACGGCCATGCCGGGTGCCCTGCTGGGCACGGAGCATCTCGTCTCCTTCCTGCTGCAGCATTTCGTTCTGCTCTATGTCGGGGTCATCGTCTTCAGCCTGGTAGAACTGTTTGCGGGCTTCATGCTCATCACGGGTCTGCTGACGCGCATCGCCGCCCTGAGCACCATCGGCTTGTCCTTCGTGCTGATGCTCCTGTTCGGTTGGCAGGGGGCTACCTGCATAGACGAATGGACCATGGCTGCGTCCAACTTTGCCATGGGCGTGACGCTCTTGCTGGTGGGCGGAGGCGCTTATTCCCTGGACAACTGGCTCCTCGCGAAAAAGCCTGGCCTAGCCCAAAAAGGGTGGTTTCGCTGGATGGGCGGCAGTTTGCCGTTGCCCCTGAGCGATCAGGCCTACAAGAAATTCGCGCTGGTGCTGTTCTGGATCGCCGTCGCTTTCATCGTCGGCACCTACAGCTACTATCGCGGCTCGGTGGTCACCCCTTTCCATGGCGGCCCCGTGAGCCCCTCCAAACATCATTGGTCCCTCTCCAACGGTCGCCTGCAAGGGGACGGCACAGTGACCTTCCATGCCTATGTGGACGCGGGCACCCCCGAAGCACCATCCAACGTGCTGCATGTGACGCTCGTCGACACCCGGAATGGCAGTGTGGTCGAGGAATGGGATAGCGCCAAGCTTGCCGCCTTGCCCAAAACGGCCTTGAAAAACGACTATGATTATCAAAAAATTCATATCGGTAAATACGGGATAACCGGCCCGGTGGGTTCCAAGGCTACCATTACCCTGCCCCCGGCGACGAGCGATCTGAAGCTGCCGGTGGGTACTTATACGCTCAAGCTGAATTCGGTAAATGGCAGCGTCTGGACCATACCCCTGCAACGCTGACATCTCCCGGCTATCCGGACAGCCCCCGCGCCGCGTAAAGCGGGGGCTATTTTTGGGGAGATAACATACCATCATGTCAAAAACTGTTTGGCCTATGGCCAAAGTCGTCATTATCGCGATGATCGGCGCATTCCTGCTGTGGATCAGCCTTATTAAGCCCATGCTTCATAAATCCGATGTGGTAACGACGCCCATTCCGCTGGTGGGTGGCAAAACCCTGGATATAACGGCGCTGCGCGGCAAGGTCGTGGTATTGAATTTCTGGTCTCCCGACTGTCCGCCCTGTATCCAGGAACTGCCCGATCTGGAACGACTTTATCAGACCTACCGCGCGCAGGGCCTGGTGGTGGTAGGCATCGCCACGCCGGGATCGTCCAGGTCCAGAAGCCTGGCCGCCGCGGCCATGGCCCATGTGACTTATCCCTTATCTGTGGATCAAAGTGGCGCCCTCACCCGTGCAGTGGGCGGAATCATGGTTACACCCACGCAGGTGATCATCGACAGGGAAGGGCGGGTGATCGACAAATACCAGGGCGTTGTTTCCGGGCAGGAGCCGATGGACGAGATTCTGCAGGCATTACAGCAGAAGTGAGGAAAAGGACAAAATACGGGTTTTGCAAGCCTACGCCGAGAGGGCAGCAGGTGATGTCGGCAGGCCGCTGCAGACCCACTCATCTATACCACCAACGACGTTATATACCTCGTAACCATCGTCTCCCAGCATGTCCAGGGCACATTCAGCAGCGTCACAGGAACGGTTTCCGCTACCGCAGATGAAGTATAGCTTGAAACCGCCCAGGCCCTTGCAGTGGCTCACGGCGTTTTCCAGTTCGCGCTGAAAATGCTGATTATCCACCAGTGCGTCATCACGAATCAGCTTCCACGGGATGAGATGCGCCCCCGCGATCTGCCCGTATAACGCATATTCCTCCTGGCATCGCACGTCAATTACGACGGAATCGCGATCGCCCAGCGCCACAAGCGCCTGCTGACAGGTTGCTTCTTGGATTACATGGGACATAGGATCTGACTCATACCGGCGGGGGCACGCCCGGCCCCCGGAAGCCTGCTTCCAAACCCGTCAATGCGCCTGCGGGTTGTCATACTGGAACTGCCGCCAGCACGTCTGCCAGGGATGACACGCCTGCGCCATGGTGCCCGGCTCTTTACCGATGACAATGGGATACCCTGCCTTTTTCCAGCCATTGACACCGCCTCGCAGGGCGTAGGCGTCGTAACCGAGCATACGCAATACTCCGGCCGTCTGGTTGGATAGCTGGCCCGTCGGACACATGACGATAACGGTCTTGTTTTTGGGAATGGTGTTGCCCTTGATGGCCGCAGGAAGATTCAGATACGGGATATTCCGAGCACCTGGCACATGGCCCTGCGCATAGCCGTAAATACGTTGCCAGCCCCGTCCGGTGCAGACATGCTTGTTGGAATGCACCCCGCAGAAAAAATCGTGATAGGTTGGCGTCCGGATATCGATCAAAGCATACTTGCTGGGATCCTTGCTGATCGCCAATAACAAGCTGCGGTCCGTATACTGATAGGTGCCGTAGGGAAAGGGTTTCTGATCCGAAAAGAATTTCTCCATGCGTGCATTCAACTCTTGTTGCACGGCCTGGTTACTACTGTCGTCAGCAGAGGCCACAGATACCGACAGCCCGAATAACATGCCGACGAAGGCAAATGGAATTGCGGCGTTTGCTAGGCGCTTGAACATTTTATTCTCCTGTTGAATTTCCGGAAAATGGCATGGATGAACCGACGCCCATGCCACAGATTGAGGCTGGCAACTGCCCGACCCGACTAGATGGTGCTCATGGATGCTGCACTGGTGCTTTCCATACGTGGCCGTTTACGGAGGTCAGCTCGAGAACGTAAGAGCCCTGACCGATGGTTGCCCCGCTTGGCATCGTTGACGGCAGGCGTACGGTAGCCTGCGCACCGACAGGTCCGGTAATACCGAACTTCCCGGTATGAATCTGCTGGTAGGCAAAATCGTTGGAAAAGGCGCTTTTCGGCAATGTGGAGAGGGTCGAACTGGCCCATTTCTCCACCGGCTTCCCGGTGCTGGTATCGATCAGCGCTGCCTCGAGCACATTGGACGGCTCTGCCGCCACCCCGGAATCCACATAGGCGTGGAATGTCACACTACCGTCCTTCTGCAGCGTGGCCCCGTCCAGCTTCCAGTGATGCTTCGCCGGACTCACTGGACCACCGTGAAAAGGCGTGAACACCGAGCCACGGTAATAACTGTAAGTGGCGACGATAAAGGCCACGGCAATCCAGAACAATATCAATGCGAGCTTCTTGAAGGCGCCATCGCTCAAAGGCAAAGGCAGGGCACCGCCCAGCCAGCGGAACAGGCCATTTTGGGCCAGCGCCGGTTTCCGCGACAGGAGCCAGTTGTCCACGGAATACGCGCCGCTTCCCGCAAGAAACAGCGTGATGCCCATGGCAAAGTTGGACGCAGCCATGGTCCATTCATCGATGCAGGTGGCGCCCTGCCAACCGAACAGCAGCATCAGCACGAAGGACAAGCCGAGGGTGGCTACCGCTGCGAGGCGGGTATACAAGCCGACAATCAGCATAAAACCTGCGATCATTTCAACGGCGCTGAAAATAATCACCCCAGCATAGAGCAGGGTGAAATGATGCAATAAAAAAGCTACCAGATGATCCGTACCCAGTATGGCTCCGGGCATTGCCGTCTGGAATTTGTAGGCCATCCAGTGGCCATGTACGTCCAGCTTTTGCGGACCGTAGATAAACCGTCTGGTGCCGCCGCCCCAGTAGATCCATCCCTGGACGAAGCGTACGGCAAGGAGGGCAATGGCGGCGAAACGCCAACTGCGATCCGGCGTGTCCTGCGGGGTGGTATTTGACATGGTCGTTGCCATGAAGTTTCTCCTGTTGTGCCAGAAAAAGGGAGGGAATCCCCTCCCTTTTTACTTATTTGCCCGTGTACGGCTTGAAACCGTAGTGCTCAAAGATCTGCAATGCGGTAGGTGACTTCAAAAAATTCACCCAGTCCCTGGCCCACTTGGGATGTGCCGCACCTTTGACTACGGCTGAAGCGTAGATCGCCGTGGTGTTGTCCTTCGCGGGGATCGCGACGTTGGCAATGGGATGCCCCGCCTGTTCCTGGAAAATCGCTTCCGATTTCCACGTCACCCCCGCATCAGCGAGACCCTGCATCAGGAAGAGCGGCGTCTGACGATGATGGATATGGGTGAGGATCGTTTCCCCGTTCTTGACTTTGGTGTCGTACACCATTTTCTCCAGCGCAGGGCCGCCAGCCTTGGTCAGAGACATTTTGATCTGTCTGGCGACGCCTTCCCAGGCGGGATTGGGCATGGACAAACGTACGCCGGGCTTGCCCAGATCCTGGAGTCCGGTAATGTGGGCGGGATTGCCTTTCGGGACCATGATGGTCAGGTCATTGGTGACATAAGGCACCGCAGGACCCTGCAGCAAGCCTTCCTTGATGAAGGCGTTCACTTTCTTCAGCCCTGCAGCATAGACATCAGGCTTGACGGTCCACGTCATGTTGCCGATGGTGATGGTGCCACCCTGCTTCATCTGCTTGATCAGGATGCCGGGCGGCAACGTCTCGTAGTAGATCTTCCCCCGGATATCCGGGTGTTCCTTTTCAAAGGCTTTTACCAGCGGAGCCATGGCGAAATAGTAATTGCCGCCCACAAAAATCGTGAGTTGCGGATTATCTATGGAACCGTGGAAATCCGCCAGATCATCGACTTCCGGGACGGTGAACTCCAGGCCCTTCTGGATCGCGGGATTGTTCCCGCCGTGTTGCCAGGGCGGAAACACCTGCTCCTGATAACGGGGAGCCTCGGCCTTTCCGTTCCATCCCATATCCGCAGCCTGGGCGACTGCTCCGCAGAACAGCAGGGATGCGACTGCGGCTACGGTAGCGATCTGCAGCGTTTTACTTTTTTTCATCTCATTACCCTCATTTATGCACGGTTATTTGGCGTACTGATATCCCGCCAACTGCAACTCCGGTAAGGTACCGACGATACCTGGGGTGAGCACTACCCCCGGAATCAAGTGGTTGGTGAATTCCGCAGCCATTTCTTCATGGCTCAGATGATCCGGGTTGATGCCCTTGGAATGTAAACCCATGGTGAGCTCCCACACCTCGTTGTGGCAGGCCAGGAATACGGCACCACGACGCTGCAGAACGATGATGCTGTTGTCGTGGGGGGAGAAAACGCCTTCGGGGTCCTCAAAATCGGCCGGATTGGTCGCCGACGCCGGGGGCTGTTTCAACCAGGCGTTCGCCTTCCATTTGCCTTTGGTGAGGGTGGCGAGATACTTGTTCCAGATGTAATTGTCGTACAGGGCAAAATGCGCGGAACCATGGGTGGCCGACAGGGCGAGGAAATCCGGATGCTTGAACGACCAGATCTGCACATTCATGCTGTTGCGCATCAGGTTCAGCCACGGGCTGGTCAGCGCGGTATTGTCCCATACCTGCTTGGGACCGCCGGCGTAGTGCAGTAGCTCATCCAATGCTTCGCTGTCCCATTGGTCCGGGCTGGTCAACATCATGGGAACGGTTTTGAAATCGCGCCGCCGTGGCGCTTTGGCCAGCCGGTTACTCAATTCCTGCAGCGTGCCGGCACCGGTGGGCAATAGATTGGCGGGGTTTCCGCTCATGCCGGCGGCCATGGCTGAGGCATTGGCCCCCAGGGCACCCACGGCGACTGCCCCCGCACCCAGCACCGTACGCTTCATTGCTTCTCTGCGGCTCAACAGATTTGATTCGTTGCTCATGTCCATTCTCCTTCCAGGTTGATCCAACAAGAACACCACTCAACTCCTAAGATCCTTGATCACATCCTCTTTTGTAATCAGTCGCTGCACGTCTTCTTTACTGTCGATCAACATGGCGGTTTCTTCCGAAAGGGAGGGGTCACGGAACAGGCGCCCGACCCACATGCCGCCAAAGGTCCGCCAGGTCACCACCACCCAGAAAAAGGCCAGGAGAATGGTAAAAGCGGCACCGATATGATCGAACACTACGAACCTCGTTTCCCTCGCCAGGGCATAGGTGGACGCCGTAAAGACGCCCAGAGGGAAGGTGAAACCCCACCAGCCCATGTTGAAGGGCAGGCCCTCATTCAGATAACGCAAGGTGAAAAATATGGCAATCGCCATCCACCACAACCCGAAACCCCACAGTACGAGGCCCGCGATGATCCCGATAGGTTCCCCCAACGCACCCACTGCCGCCATGGAGCTGTTGGCAAAGGCATATTGATCAGAGGGACCCAGCACCAGCATTGCCAGAGCACCGGTACCCAGAGGACCGAGAGGCAGCCAGGCGGACACGGCCATGTCGATGTGCGGCATTTTATGCAGGGTAAGACGGAGGAAAAGGATCGTCAGTATGGCAAAGGCCAGTGGCACGGAAATGGCCCAAAGCGCGTAACTGGTATAAATCACCCAGCCAGCCGCGCCAGTGCTCAGATGCCCGGCCAGCATACCGCCGCTTGCCGCCGCCACCTCCGGCGGAACCACCGGCAGCAGCCATGCTGCGGTCATGCGGTCCATGGCATGGTGCTGGGTCGTAAACATGTAATAAGGGACCGCCAGCACGGAAAAAAGCGAGAGGACCACGTCTATCCACCAGAGATAGTGGGCAACGAGGACGGTTTCGGGCGACAGTGGCCACAGCAGGAAGATGCCGTTGACAATGGTGGCAAATCCCATGGGAATGGCCCCGATAAACAGGGACTGCACGGGATGTTCAAAGAGCCGATGAAAGGCGACCGGGTAAAAAATGGCGCGCCCCAGAAACAATACGGTGAAAAGGCCGAAAAAAATGACATTGATCGACCAGAGCCCTCGCGCAGCCACGAGCTGACCGGGGAAATGGTATGGGAAATCAGCGAGCATCAGGGCCAGGATACCTGTCCCCATGTTCGCGGCAAACCAGTTTGGCGTAAAGTGGCGCACCACTTCGCGCAAATCACCATTAGGAACTGCTGATAAAAACCTAGCCATGCATTGATTACCCATCTGTTGTAGCGGCCTCAAAACATAAAACACTTTGCAGTCAATTGAAAATTACGATTTTTGCCAATTCTATAAGTAATTTTTATATTTAATGAGATAGTTGGTCTGTGATCTATGAGGCGATACCGATGTGACCAACGGGAAAAAACCTAAATCTCGCGTTAGCGATTGAAATTACGTCATTTACCCATATCGGGACAACAACAGGACCATAATAAAGCTTATTCATTTATTATCTTTATACGCACATAATGTATATCTATTAACCGGGCAGCCATATTTGGCTCCGTTTGTCATCCGCTGTTCTCATCGATATGAATTCCGCAACAGTCCGGTCACGGTTCCGAGGCCATTCCGGAGCGAAAGTCGGCGGACAGCGTCTTTTGCCGGTGATGCGCAAAAGCCATCACTCCCGCTCTGGAAACGCATTTTGCCCCAGGCACGGCAGTCCTCTAAGATGCATCGTATCTTCGCCGCTCCGGGTATCCGCTTGGCCGTTCGCCCTGTTTCTCCTGACGCCCCTGACCCCGCATTTACCAGGGTAGATAGCGTGCTGCTGTTGCTGGGCCTGAGCAGCGGCCTGCTGCTGGCCTCGTGGAGCCTCGCCTGGTCCATCCCGATGCTGCCGTACATCGCTGGCGCCTACAGCACCAGCCTCGACCACGCGATCTGGTCGCTGACTTTTTACCTGCTGGCCTGGGCGCTCGCGGTGGTACCCGCGACCTGGCTCTACCAGCGTTTCGGTGAACTGCGGATGTTTCAGATCTCCCTCACCCTGCTGATGGTGGCCACCCTGCCCGATGTCTTCAGCGACCATTTCGGCTTGTTTCTGGGCGGCAGGTTTCTGCAGGGCACGGCGGCGGGTTTTCTGACGCCCCTGACCCGACGACTGCTGATCCGCTATGCGCCGTTGCGCTGGCAAAAGACGGCGGCCGATCTCAGCATCGTCAATCTGGTGCTGCCCCTGCTTGCCGGGCCCTCGCTGGCGGGTTGGATCGCCTACACCTGGGACTGGCGGGCCGCGGCGGTGTTGACCTTTCCCGTGGGTTTACTGGCGCTGGGCATGGTCTCCGCCCTGTTACGCGACGATCCGGGCGAACACCTGCGCCAACCCTTCGACTGGATCGGGCTGCTGCTGCTCGCCGCCTGGAGCGCCACCTTCCAGATCGTGCTCAACCGGGGCGAAGACTGGAACTGGTGGGATGCCCCCGCCATCCGCTGGCTGACCGCGCTGGGCGCCGTGCTCCTCGTGGCCTTTTTCCTCTGGGAAAGGGATCAACCGCACCCCTGCCTGGATCTCCGCCTCCTGCGGCGACGGAATTACGTGCTGGCACTGCCGGCGCTGGTTTTCGGGTGGGGGCTGCTGCTGGGCGGGAACAGTCTTTTTGTCTCGGCCCTCATCAGTCATGCCAACTATTCAGCTTTCTGGGCGGGCGTGGTGTTGCTGCCCATGGCCCTCGGCGGCGTGCCACTGATCGCGGTGATGGGACCCGTCTCGCACCGGGTGAATCCGCGCTGGCTGGCAACCATCTGCTTTGGATTCGTCGCCATTTATGGATTCACCACACGGCTCAACCTGCACAGCAATCTGCGCAGTCTGCTCCTCAGCCATTTGATCGAAGGCATCGCCATCGGGTTTTATCTGGTACCCCTGAGCTTGATCATGTTTTCACGGCTGCCCCAGAGCCGCCTGCCCGCTGCTGCCACCCTGCAGAACTTTGTGCGGATTCTCGGCGGCGCTTATCTGTCCAGCGCTTTTTCGGCACTGTGGATGCGTCATGGCGACACCTTCAGGGCGCATCTGGCCTGGCAGTCCCCCACTTTGCCCTTGCAAAGCCTGCTGGAGCACTGGCCGGTAAGCGGTCCCGCCGCGCAGGCCCTGTCCATCCAGCACCTGACCACCCAGAGTGCCGCACTATCCATGCAATCCATGCTCTGGCTCTGGGGCTGGATGGCGCTGGCTGTGCTTGCCCTCGTATGGCTCACCAAAGGGCCATATCGCCGCCGGGCCGGGCAGGTCCGGCGGGTCACCATCGAACAGCAGATCATGGAAAGCGCCGGTTTTGACGCGGAACCGGGTCGGCAGGAAGATGTGGAACATGCACCGTAAGCGCCGGATCACGGCATTCGCTGCCCTCGGCGTCTTGGCCCTCGGCGGCTGCGCGCCGACCATCCGTGCCCCGGACCCCGCGGATGTCCAAGCGCCGGCCTGGGCGAAGAGCGTGCAGCGGCTGGACGGCGCCCAGGCATTACCCACTGGCGCGTGGCCGCAACAGGACTGGTGGACGGGGCTGGCCAGCGCCGGGCTCGATCAAATCATGACCCAGGCCCTGAGCCCGGCCAATCCGCGTCTGGCAGAGGCCGTCGATACGGTCCAGTGGGCGGCATCGATCAGCACCTGGCGGGCGGCGGCCCTCGGTCCGCAGCTTTCGGGGCAGGCTGCCGTCACGCCTTTGCAGTTCAGCGGCAACAGCCCGCTGGGGGCGCTCGGTCTGGGCAACAAACTCTATGACAGCGGCGATATCGGACTCGGTTTTACGCAGGCGCTCGATTTCTGGGGCAAATATGCGGATCGTCTCAAGGCGGCGCTGGGTGAACAACGCGCCGCCGAAGCGCGGCTGGCGGATACCCGCCGCCTGCTCGCCGCCGCCGTCGTTCATGCCTATCTGCGCTGGGCGGAAGCCGAACAGCAGCTCGCCAGCGCCCGGCATTTGCAGCAACTCTACCAGCAGCGGCAGGCATTGTTGCGAACGCGGCGGCATCTCGGCCTCGGGACCGACCTGTCCATTGCCGACCTGTCCTTGCAGCTCCAGCAGAACACCGCCCGCCTGGCCCGCTGGCAGCAACGGGCGGCTGCCGCGCGCTTCGCCGTGGCAGAGCTTGCGGCGATTGCACCGGATGCCCTACCGCTCCGGCCGGTGGCGCCCGCGTCCGCAGTCATCCCTACCCTGCCCTCACACCTGAGTCTGGACCTTCTTGCCCACCGTCCCGGCGTACAGGCGGCACGCGCGCTGGCGCTGGCCAGCGTCCAGCAGACCAAAGCCGCCCGCGCCGCTTTTTATCCGGATATTTCTTTCTCGGCTCTGCTGGACATGAACAGTGCCCACCTCGCCACGCTCCTGAACCCGGCGAGCTTTGCGTACAGCTTTGGACCGGCCTTGCGGTTACCGATTTTCACCAGCGGCGCCCTGACTGGCCGCTTCCACGGCGCCGAGGCGCAGCAGGCCAAGGCGGTGGCCGTTTACCAGGAAAGCATCCTGCAATCGGTCCAGCAAGTACTGACGGCGCTGTCGGGATACCAGCGCAGTCGGCAGGTGTGGCAAGCCGAGGTGGCCGGCACCAGCGCCACCCAGGAACAGGAAAAACTGACCGCCACTGCCCAGGCGTTGGGCCTCAGTGACCGCGTGGTGGTGCTGCAGCGGCAGATCACCCTCATCCATCAGCAAATGGCCCAGCGCCTTGCCCATTATGCGGCACTACAGGCCTGGGCCCAGTTGGAAACCGCATTGGGAGGCGGCTATGCTCAGTCCGGACAGCACCCCTGACAACGCGAGTAAGGCCGGGGCAGACCAGAGGCGACGCAACCTCTGGATACTGGCTGGCGTCGTCCTGCTCGGTCTGCTGGTCTACGGCCTCTGGTGGTTGCTGATCGGACAAAGGCGGCTGGAAGTAGACGATGCCTATGTCGAGGGCAATCTTTACGCGGTGGATGCCCGCACGACCGGAACCGTCGCCGCGATTCCCGCCTACGATACCATGCGGGTGGAGGCAGGCTCCCCCCTGGTGATGCTCCGCGGCGAACGTGCTGGTCGCAAGCTGCAACTGGCGGAAGCACAACTGGCGCAGGCCCGGCAGAATGCGCTGGCGCTGGTCCACGAAATCCAGGCCAGTCGCAGCAAGGAGGCAGCCCTGCGGGCCAGCCTGGACAGTGCGCAGCAGAAGGCCTGGCGCCTACGGGCGTCGGCCAGCGCCGGCGCGAGCGAGGATATGGCCGCCATCACGGCGGCCGACACGGTGCGGCGCCTGCAAGCCGAAATCGGCGCCGAATCGGCACATAGCGCTGCCCTCACCGCGCAGCTCGGGACCGCCGGCCCCGCGGAAAACCCCGCCGTGCGTGCGGCGACGCAGGCCCTGGCCCTGGCTCACCTGAACTGGACACGGCGCATCATCCGCGCCCCGGTCACCGGCATCGTCGCGCAGCAGGCGGTGCAGCCCGGACAGTGGGTGAACGCGGGCCAGCGCCTGTTCACCGTGGTGCCATTGCAGCAGATGTGGGTCACTGCCAACATCAAGGAAACCCGTCTGGCAGGCGTGCGTCCCGGCGCGGCGGTGACGCTGCATTCCGATCTCTATGGTAACGCAGTCACCTATCACGGTTGGGTGGTGGGACTGGGAGGGGGCTCCGGCGCCGTCTTCGCGGTGTTGCCGCCCGAGAATGCCAGCGGCAACTGGATCAAATTCACCCAGCGGGTACCGGTGCGCATCGCCGTCGATCCGGGGGACTTGACCCGGCACCCGCTGCGTCCCGGTCTGACCATGACGGTACGGATCGCACTGCATGGCCCGTGGATACGGCGGCCGGTACCGGACTGGTTCCTGCGTTCCGCAGCCGCTTCACGCCCGTCTTCCTGACTGGCCGCCCGCGCCGGCCCTGGGCTACACTCGCAGTCCCGAATCCAGGAGTAATACCGGAGTGGACCTGCGTCATCTGCGCCATTTTGTAGCGCTTGCCGAGACCCTGAACTTTCATCGGGCGGCGACTCGCTTGCATCTCGCCCAGCCCTCCCTGAGCCGCAGCATCCGCGCTCTGGAAGACGAGATCGGTCTGCCGCTTTTTTTGCGTAACCAGCGGGAAGTCTCCCTCACGGCCGCTGTGACCATGGCGCAGCAGCAGTATGCGCTGCAGGCCCCGCCCTGAGACCGGCGGCACAGTCCACATCAAATTCTGATTTGCGCTACACTAGGCCAACTCCGCCCTCCGGCGGTCTGAACCCACTCTTTGGATGGAACACGGTATGGCGCAATACGTTTTTACGATGAATCACCTCAGCAAGATCGTGCCGCCCAAGCGCGCCCTGCTCAAGGACATCTCCCTGTCCTTCTTCCCCGGCGCCAAAATCGGCGTGCTCGGCATGAATGGTGCCGGCAAGTCCACCCTGATAAAGATCATGGCGGGTGTCGACAAGGAGTTTGAAGGCGAGGCGCTGCCCATGCCCGGTCTCAAAATGGGTTATCTGTCGCAGGAACCGCAGGTCGATCCGAACAAGACGGTGCGCCAGGTCGTAGAGGAGGGTCTCAGTGACATCCTCGGCGCGCAACAGGAACTGGAGGCGGTCTATGCCGCCTACGCCGAGCCCGATGCGGACTTCGATGTTCTCGCCGCCGAGCAGGCGCGCCTGGAGGCCATTGTCGCCGCCAGTGATGGCCATCAGGCCGCGCAACAGATGGAAGTCGCCGCTGACGCCCTGCGGCTTGCCCCCTGGGACGCCTTGGTTGGCCCGCTATCCGGTGGTGAAAAACGCCGTATCGCCCTCTGCCGTCTGCTCATCAGCCGCCCCGACATGCTCCTCCTCGACGAACCCACCAACCATCTGGACGCCGAATCGGTAGACTGGCTGGAGCAATATTTACAGCGCTTCTCCGGTACCGTGGTCGCCGTCACCCATGATCGTTACTTTCTCGACAACGCCGCCGAGTGGATTCTGGAGCTGGATCGTGGTCATGGCTTCCCTTACAAGGGCAACTACTCCGCCTGGCTGGAGCAGAAAGAAAAACGCCTGGAACAGGAGGCCAGAACCGAGGTGTCGCGCCTCAAGGCGATGCAGCACGAGCTGGAATGGGTGCGACAAAACGCCAAAGGCCGCCAGAGCAAAAGCAAGGCGCGCATGGCCCGATTTGAAGAACTGAGTTCCTACGAATACCAGACCCGCAATGAAACCCAGGAGATTTTCATCCCGGTGGCGGAACGTCTCGGCAACGAGGTGATCGAGTTCCGTGATGTGACCAAGGGCTTCGGCGACAAACTGCTTTTTGAACATCTCAGCTTTAAAGTGCCGCCGGGCGCCATCGTCGGTGTCATCGGCCCCAATGGTGCCGGTAAGTCGACATTCTTCCGCATGATTGTGGGCCAGGAAAGCCCGGATGGCGGCGAAGTCGTCCTCGGCTCCACCGTCAAGCTGGCCTATGTGGACCAGTCCCGCGATGCGCTCGCCGCCAAAAACAATGTCTGGGAAGAAATCTCCGGTGGGTTGGACATCCTCACCGTCGGCAAGTTTGAAATCCAGTCCCGCGCCTATTGCGGCCGCTTCAACTTCAAGGGTGCCGACCAGCAAAAGCTGGTGGGACAGTTGTCGGGCGGTGAGCGCGGCCGCCTGCATCTGGCCAAGACCCTCATCGCCGGCGGCAACGTCCTCCTCCTCGATGAACCTTCCAACGACCTCGATGTGGAAACCCTGCGCGCGCTGGAAGATGCCCTGCTGGAGTTCGCCGGTAGCGTTATGGTCATCTCCCATGACCGCTGGTTCCTCGACCGTATCGCCACCCACATCATCGCTTTTGAAGGCGATGCCCATGTGGAATTCTTTGCGGGCAATTACCATGAGTATGAGGCCGACAAAAAACGTCGCCTGGGTGAAGAGGGTGCCCGGCCCCACCGCCTGCGTTACAAGCCCATCGTGCGCTGAGGCGCCTTGACTTTCACGCAGCATCTCCTTATCTTCTCAGCCCTTAAGAATTACCCGCAGGAAGTGTCTCATGAAGCGTACTTTTCAGCCCAGCGTCGTTCACCGTAAACGGACCCACGGTTTCCGTGCCCGCATGGCCACCAAATCCGGCCGCCTCGTGCTCAAGCGCCGTCGTGCCAAGGGCCGTCAGCGTCTCTGCCCGTAAGCCGATGAACCCGGCGCTGGCGCATCCTCATCGTTTTACCCGCGAGGATCGCCTCCGCCAGAAGGTGGCTATCCAGCGCACCCTCAAACAGGGGCGCAAGAAGGTTTTTCCGGAATTGGTGATCTACGCCCTGCATAACGAGTTGCCACATCCAAGGCTGGGTCTGGCGGTGAGTCGCAAGGTGGGCAATGCCGTGGTTCGCAACCGCATCAAGCGGCGCCTGCGCGAAGCCTTCCGGCTGCTGCCGGTGCGCACACGGGGGCGCGACGTGCTGGTCGTGGCGCGGCCGGGTGCCCGGCAACTCAGCATGCGGGCCATGGGTGCCTACCTTCAGCAAACCCTGGAGAGGACATGAGTATGCGACGCGCGGCAGTGGTCGTGGTGCGCGGCTACCAGTACGTCATCAGCCCCATGCTTGGACACCACTGCCGTTTTTTTCCGACCTGCTCCGAATATACTTGTCAGGCCATCGAACGCTACGGCATCGCCAAAGGTTCCTGGCTAGGCATAAAACGCATCAGCCGCTGCCATCCCTGGCACCCCGGTGGTGTTGATCCCGTTCCTTAAACGCCTTGGGGCCCCATGGATAATCAGAAGACCATCCTCGCCGTTGCACTTGCCGTAGTCGTCTTCCTGCTGTTTCAGGCCTGGCAGGAGCAGAATGCGCCGAAACCCGCGGCCGGACCTGCTGTCAGCCGGAGTGTAACGGCGCCCGGCGCTACGGCCACCTCGCCGGCGCCTGTGGATGTAGTGCCGGGTAGCGCCGGCGGTCTCCCACCGGCGACCGGGGCCACGGTATCTTTCCAGACACAGGTGTTCACTGGTCGGATCAGTCTGAACGGCGGAGATATTCAGAACCTGGGCCTGCGCCACTATCCGCAGGCGGTGGACGATCCTGCCCCTTATCCTCTCCTCGACGGGGCACCGGCCAGGCTCACCATACAACAGAGCGGCTTCGTCAGCAGCGACGGGCAAACCCTGACCGCCCGGTTTGCCGCCCCCGCCGGTCAGACGACCGCAGGCCAATCCATCGTCCTCACCGGCAAGGCCGGCCCCCTGACCGTACAAAAAACCTGGACATTCCAACCCGACAGCTATGTGGCGGAAGAACACATCACCATCACCAATGGCGGGTCCACGCCGTGGAACGGCAGCTATTTCGATCAGATCCTGCGTAACGACCGCACCGAAACACATATGTTCATGTCGATTTTCACTGGGGCGGTGCTGATGCACGGAGGCAACTTCAGCGAGGTGAGTTTCAGCGATATCCACGACCATCCGGTGCTAAAAGCCGGCCCCGGCTGGGCGGGGATGATGGACCATTACTTTCTCGCCGCCATCCTGCCCTCTGCTCAGGCGCAAGTTCAGGTTTATGCGCGTCCTTCGGGTATCAATTATGTTGCCGGGGTGAGTACCCCGCTGCCTACCCTGGCGCCGGGCCAGAGCACCACCGTCACCCAACAACTCTTCCTTGGGCCGAAGCGGCAACAAACGCTGGCCGCCATGGGGCGCGGCCTGGAACAAACCGTGGATTACGGCTGGTTCGCCATCATCGCCGAGCCCATGCATGTAGTCCTGACCTGGTTCCACGGGTTGGTGGGCAACTGGGGGCTGGCGATCATCCTGCTCGTCATAGTGGTCAAGTTCATCTTCTTCTACCCATCGGCCATCAGTTACCGTTCCATGGCCAACATGCGGAAGCTGCAGCCCAAGCTGGAGAAACTGAAGCAGGAAGTCGGCGACGATCGTCAGAAGCTGGGCGTGGCCATGATGGAGTTGTATCGCAGCGAGAAGGTCAACCCCATGGCAGGTTGTCTGCCCATCATACTGCAGATGCCCTTCTTCATCGCCCTGTACTGGGTACTGGTGGAGAGCGTCTCCCTGCGGCAGGCGCCCTTCATCCTCTGGATTCATGATCTGGCCATACCCGACCCTTATTTCATGCTGCCCCTGCTCATGGGCGTGTCCATGTTCTTCCAGCAGCGCCTCAATCCCGCTCCGGTAGACCCCATGCAGAAGCGCATCATGTCCGCGCTGCCGGTGGTCTTCGCCGTGTTCTTCTCCTTCTTCCCCGCAGGGCTGGTGCTCTACTGGCTGACCAACAACGTGGTTTCCATCGGCCAGCAGTACCTGATCACCCGCCATATCATGGCGGCCAAGGACTAGAGGGTGCGGGTGAGGATTTGTCCATGCTGAGTTAAGGGCATGGATTATCAGCAGGGAGATACCATTGTGGCGATTGCGACGCCGCCGGGAGAAGGTGGCGTCGGCATTTTGCGCTTCTCCGGACCGCAGGCGTCGTCCATCGCGACGGCGCTCTGCGGCGGGCCGACAGCCAAACCGCTGACGCCCCGCCATGCCCATTTTCGCCGCTTTTACGCCCGCGACGGCAGTCTGATCGATCACGGCATTGCCCTCTATTTCCCAGCCCCCAACAGCTACACCGGCGAAACCGTCGTGGAATTGCAGGGCCATGGCAGCCCGCTGGCCCTCGCCAGCCTGCTCACCGAGGCCATCGCTCTTGGCGCACGGGCGGCGCGTGCCGGGGAGTTCAGTGAACGGGCCTTTCTCAACGGCCGGCTTGATCTTGCCCAGGCCGAAGCGGTGGCCGACCTCATCCACGCCCGCAGCGATGCTCAGGCACGCGCTGCGGCGGCAAGCCTGGAGGGCGCCTTCTCGCAGGCGGTCGATGGCATCCATGGCCAGCTCCTGCAACTCCTCGCACTCGCCGAAGCCGGTCTGGATTTCAGTGAAGAAGACCTTGGCGATGCTCATGCGCAGGCAATCGGCGACGGCCTGGTACGGCTGGGTGTTCAGGTTGCCCGTCTGCTCAAGCAGGCACAGCAAGGCGCCCGACTCGCCCGCGGCAGTCGCGTGGTGCTCGCCGGACGACCCAACGTCGGCAAGTCCAGTCTGATGAATGCCCTCGCCCAGCGCGAGTCCGCCATTGTCACTGCCATCCCCGGCACCACCCGCGACTTACTTCGAGAGGAGATCGTCCTCGGCGGACTGCCGGTGGAACTCGTCGACACCGCGGGACTGCGCGAGGCGACGGATGCCGTGGAAGCGGAGGGCGTCGCCCGCGCCCGCAACATATTGCACAGTGCACAACTGATCCTGCTGGTGGCCGACGCGAGCACGGGATGGCAAACGGAGGACGAAGTTATTCTGCGCGACCTGCCGGAAGGACCACGCCGCATCATCTGGAACAAAATGGATCTGGTTTCCGCACCACCCGCCACCCCGACGGGTGAGGAAGCCATAACACTCTCTGCCCAAACCGGCGCAGGTCTCGATGCATTACACCGCAGCCTGATTGAAGCACTCGGCGTGCAGGGCGACAGTTGCCCCTTCAGCGCCCGCCGTCGCCATGTCGAGGCACTGGAAAGCGGTCTGCATCAAATCGTCGCCGCCCGCGACATGCACCGCCTGGGGGATGCCCCCGAACTGGTCGCCCAGTCCCTGCGTGAAGCCGCAGCGGCGCTGGCCAGCATCACCGGCCGCATTGACGTAGAAGACATTCTCGGCGAGATTTTTTCGCGCTTTTGCATCGGCAAATGACGCAGGAATCAGCATAGAGGCGAAAAGGGGCCGGCAATACGATCTTTTGATGGTGGCAAAGCGCCCAGTTACTCAGAATGCAACAAACGCGGTAACCGCAAACTCGTTGTCGGCGGCATCCGCAACGCTTTTGGGTAATGCTCTTTGTGCTGGTGGAATACCGGACAAATCAGGTATTTTTACGCTTCTAACGAAATAATCCACCATTATCCTGGTGGACTTGGTAATATGGTATTGGCCGCCGATCGCCCAGGTTTTGAATATTCTCTCCTGCGTCGCAACATTAGGCAATCGATCATAGAAGTCATAGCGCAGATCAAACTCCAACCGGTTGGTTACAAAAAATCCCCCGGAAACATAATATCCATTAGCCGTATTCTGGTTTCCAGGGTAAACCTGGGCGTCCGTAAGCGTGGGTGCGGCACCTGCGTATGCATTGAACACCGCGGGGGCATCAATCATTCCGGAACCACGGATATATTCAAACTTGAGCCATCTTCCCCAACGTTGCATATATCCCTGCGTATACGTCAGGCCAAGTCCATCCCGTGTCATGGAGTAGGATTGTCCATTAAAAATGGGGTTCGCATGCTGATACCAGAGAAATCCCGTCACGTCGCTGCGAAATGGTCCATGAATGGGCCCGAATCCTCTTAAAATGTAAGACGCCTGCAGGCGCGCTGCGACGAGCGCTCCGCTTGAGGTGTTTGTCGCCACCAGGGGTCCAAAGTTGCCGGCCATCACGCCGTAGGCGTACTCCATATTTCCGGCACGGAACCAGTCCATTACTTCCGCACCCGGATATCGGAACGCATTGTTTCCCATTATGTTTTTCCCTGGAACAGAGTAACTTTCGTATGGCCCTGATGCATAATCGGTATTTGTTGAATAAAATGGCTGCAACATTAGTTGTTGTACGACGGTGCTATAATTAAACCCAAATGAAAAGTTTGGGTATCCCTGCATATCTTCTTCCGGACCGGGTGCGCGAATGATACCCACCTCAATGCGGGCGCCAGGAATATAACTAAAGGTAGCATGGGCGTCCATCAGCTGTGGCGTGTAGCTGCCGCCAACATGAGTAAACTGATTGTTCCCGAACTCGCCGGCCAACATGTATGAAATATGCTTATTGATATTCCCTCGCAGCATGATATGCGCAAAGAGAATATTAAATGACTTGCTGGATGTGTCTTGAGGTGCTACCAGGTTAAGCCTCGGAATCCGGCCATTTTCTGCCGCAGTTCCATTCATGTATTTGTACACCGGAATAAAGAACCCGCTGAAGTTCAACAGCGGTGCTGCTGCTGGAGAAATACCTTCCATCTTGAACCAATTTGCGGCAGCGGCAGAATCTATTGAACCCGCAGCCAGAACTGCAACAGCAAGGGCGCATACTGCACATTTTTTTTGTTGTTTCCTCTTCCCCATGTCTATCTCCTTCAGACATCGCCCCAGGCATGCTGATTTCGTTGGCCAGAAACCTAACGCGGGTGATGGCCGGCTGGTTACGTGCCATCGGCCCGACCGATGGCACGTTTAAATACTAACTGCCATGACTTATCGTTTTTAGCGGAATTGCCATGATCCAGTCCCAGGAGTTGGTCAGGTAGACGGTGCCCCCCACTATTACCGGGCTTTCGATCCCGAACTGGCCCCCGATATGATGTTGGTGAAGTTCCTTTCCGGTGACAGGATTGACAACAAATATGTACTGCCCGGTAGTTATGTACAGCAATCCTTTGTAATAGGTTGGTGCCGAACGCCCCGCGCCTGCCGCAACTTTGGTTGGGACATGCCATGTCCACAGCAGCCTGCCCGTTTTCAGTTCATACGCCTGATAGGTTGATGCGACGGGATTGCCCACATATACGATGTTGTTGTGGATCATGGGAACGCCCCCTTTAAACGCAGGGATTTTTCCTCCGCTACCCATGTTTCTGGTCCATAAAACCGCGCCAGTCTTGGCATCAAATGCGCGAATGACGTTGCTGAACATGGCCTTTTTATTGGCTTGCGGTTTTGTTGTCGCATCGAGTACGACAACACCACCAGCCGCCGCCGGAGATACGTCGCCAATACCGGTATTACTGGCACCCGGTATCGTCCCCTTCCATACGATATGCCCGTTGGATTCATTCAGACAATAAAGATATGGCTTGATAGCCATAGCAAAATAGATATTGTGCCGATAGGCTGTCACGCTGGACATGTTGTCCATGCCCCCCACATGGGTTTTCCAGACCTGCTTTCCAGTAGTGGCGTTAATCCCAAACGCATTTCCTGCGCCATCCGCAATAAACAAGGTGTTGTTGTCATAGGCTGGTGTCGCCATGGTTTCGCCAGGGGTCGCGAAGTACCAAAGTAGCTTGCCGTTGCTGCGGTTAAGGGCATAAATGCCGTTGAAACTCACATTCAGGCCTCGCGCTGAGGCCGATGGATTGTGGGCATATCGCAGGACGTTGGCGAAGTTGAAAGCTACGCTGCCGGCGGATAGGTATACCGTATTTCCAATGACCAACGGGTTGCCCATCAAATTATTTCCGACAGGACTCGCGCGCCAGATGAGTTTCCCGGTTTTTGCGTTAACCGCATATGCAAACATATCATCGCTTTCCGCATAGACCACGCCGTCGACCACTGATGGCCCCAACGCGTTTCCATAGAACTGGGTTTGTGTTACGGAAGCTTCCGCCGCCCCATAGGTCTTACTCCCGAACGGCGGGTTTGCCAGAGGCCATGCACGGGCTTCCGGAAACGACCATGATACGCCGTTCTTTATCCATTCCGGCGCGTCGTCAGGGACCGGAAATGCCGCATTGTGGGCGGGATTAGCGTATGCGTGCGTCCATTCGGATGGACCGACACCGGCATCCACGCCAGATGGTGCGTTTTCCGGGTGAGATACCGTTCGATAGGGCCCGGTTGCATCCATTGGAACAGCAACAGAGGCGGACGCCAACGGCACCCCGCCAAAGAGGGCCAGCAACAATGACGATAAAAGAATTTTGTTATATGGACCATGGTTACGTACAATACTAGGCATATCAGGTCTCCAATCCATTTGGTGAGATACAATGTGCTTGGTCATTCCCAGAAACGATATTCACAGATTCAAATGCACGCCTCTATAACACCATCAGTGTTATATTTATGATTGCATCCCGCTTATGATATTCAATGAATAAATGAAAATGGGAATGCCGCGGCAGCATGAAATGTTCCATGCACTTGGCAACCTACAGGGTATTTTTCCCGATAAACTGTCAATTGCCATCCTAAGTATGCGGCCGCCGACGTACATATTGCATGTATTGTGCCAGTCGCATAATGATCGCAATACGCTGTTTTATCTTGTTATTATTACAGCGTGGGTTATCCGGGAGGGATGGGGAAGGGCCAAACGGCACAGGTCGGCCGTGAAGTTGTCCAAAAAGGGCCAACGAGCGCGTATTTCGGTCCCATTTGGCCTTGCCAAGTAACGGACCAGGCTAGCGCCTCGCCCGAAATTATAGCTTCTCGCCGCCCGGCACATCTTCACGGTCGACGACCAGCCCAAGATTTTTCATGCGGGTGTGCAGTTGCTTGCGGCTGATACCCAGCAACAGCGCGGCCTGACTCTTGTTGAACTGCGCCTTGTTTAGGGCCGACACAACTGCCTCGCGCTCTACAGCGTGGAGATCATAAGTCCCGCCGAAGGGGCGTATTCTCTCTGTTTCCGTGCTACGCATCTCGTTCGGGAGATCGGCGGCAAGTATGGCGCCACCCCGATTCAGCACCACCAAACGCTCGACGACATTCTCGAGCTGGCGAATATTGCCGGGCCACGAATAGGCCTCCATGGCAGCTAACGCTGCCGTCGCTATGTCTACTTCAGGCCGCCCCAGCTCTGTGCACACGCGCCGCAAAAAATGATGGACGAGGGGCGCGATATCCTCCCGCCGCTCACGCAGCGGCGGGATGTGCAACGGGATGACATTCAACCGATAATACAGGTCTTCTCGAAAACTGCCTGCCTCCACCGCCTTGGCGAGGTCCACATGGGTGGCAGCGATGATGCGGGCCGCGAGGCGCAGGGGTTGATTCCCGCCGAGGCGGGTATATTCCCGCTCCTGCAAGGTGCGTAACAACTTGACCTGCATAGCTAGGGGCATGTCACCCACTTCGTCCAGAAAGAGGGTTCCGGAGCCCGCCATTTCCAATTTCCCTGCCTGAGACCGCACCGCGCCGGTGAATGCGCCTTTCTCGTGGCCAAAAATTTCGCTTTCCACCAGATCCAGGGGAATGGCACCACAGTTGAAAGCAAGAAAAGGCGCATGGGCGCGGGGGGACGCCACATGCAACCCCCTGGCAACCAGCTCTTTGCCGGTTCCTGACTCTCCGGTAATAAGAACATTGGAAGGGGCGGGCGCGACGAGATTTATCATCTCCAGTATCTCGAGTGTGCCCAGACTCTCCCCGATAATGCCGTGGCGCGGCAAGTCCTGGCTGCGTGGCGGTATGGTGTGACCCCGGCAACTCAACGCCTGGCGAATGATGGCGACGAGCTCCCCTTCATCCACCGGTTTGGTCAGGTAATGCTCCGCCCCCGCCTTGATAGCTTGCACAGCCTGTTCGATTTCACCGTAGGCCGTGGCAATCAGCACAGGTATTCGGGGCCAGCGCTCCTTGATGCGTGCCAGCAGTTCAGTACCGCTTATCCCTGGCAGGCGCTGGTCTGTGAGGACCAGGACGGGGAGTTCCCTGGCCATGACGGCCAGGGCGTCCTCCGCGCTTTCTGTTTGTGTAGTCGAGAAACCCTCAGCCTCCAGGATGGCTGCGAGTACGCTACGCAGATTTTTTTCGTCCTCGACGATGAGAATTTTCTGGGATCGCATGCTGATGGTTTTTTCGATACCCTTGAACGACGGTGTGTGAATCATCGTCCGGAGCCCTGCGGAGGCAAACAGAGCGCGAACTCGGCTCCGACATCCCGATGGCGCAATTCCACTTGGCCGTCGTGGACCATCATGATTTTCGTGACCACCGCCAGACCGAGGCCGCCACCCTTCGCCTTCCCAGTCACGTAAGGCTTGAAAATGTCGTTGGCCCGCTCCAGCGGTACCCCTGGGCCATTGTCCACGACCCCGGCCACAAACTGCCCGTTTTCTTCGCGCCGACCGTATAACGTAATGCAGCCACCGTGGTTCGGCAATGCTTCGACAGCGTTGAGCAACAAGTTGCTGATAGCCTGTTCAAACAATTGCGGATCGGCGACGACCTGCAGAGACGGAGAGCAATTTATAGTGAGGGTAATTTGTTTGGCCTCCAGATCCGTCGCGTGCCTCTTGCTGCTGCGTAAGAGCAAGTCCAGCGCCGACACTTCTGTAAGCGCTATATGATAAGGACGCCCGAAATCGAGAAATCCCTGGGTCATATCATACAGTCGCTGGACCTCCTCTTCTATGATATTTATAAACTCTTGCCGGTTCACCGGCTGCTCGTAGCGGACCAGGTATCTCGCCGCACCGCGTAAGGAGGAAAGCGCGTTGCGGATCTCGTGCGCCACCTGGGCTGACATCTCTCCAATCGTCGCCATGCATTGCATCGCCTGTTGTCTCCGGTGTAACTGGTCGAGCTCCACCAGGTATTGCTGCAACCGCTGTTCCAACCTCTTGAAACCTTCCTCCAGACGGGTTATCTCGTCGCCATCCGCCGGAATGGGAGAATATTGCGGGAAACCGTCCACATGGAGCCGCGACTCCACATCCGCCATCTTCTGCGAGAGACGCCGAATGGGTCGGGTAAATGTGTTGCTGATTAGAGAAGCACCGATGAGGCCAATGAAAGCCGTGATCATGCCAAGAAAGGAAAGACGCCTGATCGCAAGGTCCATTCGGGTATCCACTATGCTTTGGATAACATCGTTATTGGCCCGTAGGCTGACATAGCCGAGGATATGCGATCCAGCACGGATAGGAGCCGTAAACTTCTCGCGCCCTGGGCTTGTCGGCACCAGGTCTTGCCGATCGATCGCCGTTGACTGTGTGCTTGCGACCGTCAGACCCTGCTGATCTGTTATGATCGCGCGGCGGATAAGCGGGTTTTTCTCGACTTGTTCAACCAGTTTAGTCAGCGCGCTGCTGTTTTCTGATAACAGAGGATCAGCGGCATCGCGGGCAAGGCCTCGGCTGAGATGGAGAACCTTGCTATGAATCTGTTTCTCCATACTTTGTTCAACAGCGGTGTAAAGAAACAACACGATCATCCCATAGATGCCGGCGATAAGCATGAGCACAAAGATTATGCTTTTGGAACGCACACTCAGGTGGCGCCAAAAATTAAGGGCAAAGGAGTGACTGGGGTGTGCTGTCAATAGTGAATCCTCATGTTTCAGATGTATCAGTAGCACCCCAAATCCAGCGTATACCATGCCATTCGGCCAGATGCGGCCGGAATATGCAAGTTGTGGATAAAATGTTTCAATCCACGCCCGGTTTATAAGCGGGGCGATACGCTTCCGTCGGCGCTTCAAGATACGCGCTGCCGAGGAAGGCATCACCGGGGTTGAACTGCTGCGCAGGATGTTCAATGCAAGCTGATCACGGCGTAAAAACGGAAGAGGGGGCGGCTGAACCAGTTGCGCGCACGGTTTGGCGTTTCGGGGCTCACGAGGTCGTTATAGAGACGATGTCGGACAGGACCGTTCTGGTGAACGGGTCTCCGGTCGAGCCGATAGAAACCACGAAAGACAAACTGCGGTCGCAAGGCACCTAATTTCTGGTATCCGTAATTTTCAGACTACGGCCACCGCTGCGCGCCATGCAGGACACGGATCACCTGGATCTGGCGGGCTTCCTGTTCCTGAATCCGGTACACCACGATAAATGGCGTACCGGGCATAATCAGCTCGCGGGTTCCGCGCCTGCGGCCGGGTCGGCCCATTTGAGGATAGTCCGCCAACCTACCGGCCGCCTGGCGGACAAGCTCGCCCTGTTCGATGACGATGGCCGGTCTTTCCTCTGCGATGTACCGCACGGCACCCAATAAATCAGCATTGGCCTTTGGGGTCCAAATTACCGGCAAGGGCCGGTTCGTTGCCATTATGGCGCGATTCGCTTGCGCAGATCCTCGCGCAGTTGCCCAAACTGCCGCTCGACCTCCTCATGCGGTATCCACTTGGTCGCCGGATCATCGGCCTCCTGCAAGCCGATCTCCACCTGTTCGCGGAACCAGCGGTCATGCTCGGCGGCCGCAAAGGCATTTCTCATCCGCTCGGCGGCATCGGGTCTGGACTTGCCTGCCAAATTAGCGGCACTGTGCTGGGTGGCGTCCACCAGGTCGATGCGGCCGATATGCAGCTCTTCCTTGAGATAGTCCACACAGGTGTCGAGGCTGCGCCAGAGACGGGGCCGGTCGGCGCGCTGTATCCCCAGCGGCCGTTCCTCCATGCCGTACTTGAGAAGGACGGACCAGCCCCCGGGCTGGCCGATGATGGCCGCGCCGCGAATGGCGCGCGCTTCCACCAGGCGTTTGACGGTGGCGGTGTCGATGGTATGGGTGCTCATAAATGGAACCTCCAGAATTGACTCTGCATTACTTGGTATATCATCGTCATTACTGAGCGTTTATGCAATAAAGCCTGTCGGACGTAGGCGATTGTTTTACATAACACCCCTTACGCGAAGGGCGACGGCCACAGCCGCCTGTGCCTCAAAAAGCGGCAGGGGCACAGACCTCGCCGCTTGCCCTTTCAGCGCCCCGCCGCCATACTGATCCATATGGATATGCAAGAAACCATCGACAGCCTTCGTACCGTTCTGGAAAGCGTCATTGCTCCCAGCGTCATGGAGCTGCGGACGCGGCTCGATGGTGTTGAAAAGGGCATAGAACGGCTAGACGGGCGCGTGGACCATCTGACGGAACGCATGGAAGATGGCTTTGCGCGGATGGATGCCAGGATGGATCGTCTGGGCGGCAAGATGGACAATCTTGCAGAGCGCATGGACACCCGTCTTGTTGCGCTTACGAACTGGCAAAGGTAAATGAGGACATGACGGATAATACGGAAAATCTTGTGCTGGAGCACTTGCGGGCAATCCGCAATGAACTTGCCGCATTTCGTAGCGAGACACGTGTAGAACTCAACGATGTGAAGCATCGCCTGGGGCGCGTCGAAGAACAGATTGTCGGCTTACGGCGAGATGTTGTTGGTGCCCAAGAGGACACCTATCGCCAGCAAACCCGTATCGACGAAATTGTTACACGTATAGACCGCATCGAACGCCGTTTGGAATTATCCTAATCAGCGGGCACGTACAGCGGCGGCAGCTTTTCTTCTGGTGGCAGTTCCACGTCCAGCGCGCGGGCGATGTTCAGCGGATACCGTCGCCGATTGCCGGGTAGGGCGGCAATCGTAGCCCGCGCGACGGTCTCGCCAACTTCTCGGCACAACCATTGCCATTCGCGCCGGGCGCGATCATTCGTGAGTTCGGGTTCCATTGGGTCGTCCATCATAAATTGACACGTCCATTGGTGCGCCATCGAGGCCTTCACCGGCCAGGCGAACACGGCCGCCCATTTTTTTCGCCAGCGCCGTCAACTTTTCGATCAGTTCGACACTATCATCCGGCCCGATAGTTGGCGTTCCCGATACCTCAACGCGCGCCCCGTGATAAGCCGCCGTCAGGTAATATTCAATGTCCGGTTCCGGGGGTATGTTCCACCAGGAACCGGGTCGGCTCGTTTCAATCCACGCCCGGTTTATAAGCCGGGCGATACCCATTTTTTGCGTATCAGTCCATGCCGTATTGATGTTTCAATCCACGCCCGGTTTATAAGCCGGGCGATACTCCGGAGGCAATACTACGGCGCCGTTGGATGTCGGTTTCAATCCACGCCCGGTTTATAAGCCGGGCGATACGCGGAATTGCCTCTGTTCGCGCTGATATTGCATATGTTTCAATCCACGCCCGGTTTATAAGCCGGGCGATACCGGGCGCCGTGGCGCTGGGCATTGTAAGGCTTCCAGTTTCAATCCACGCCCGGTTTATAAGCCGGGCGATACCTGGAAAGGCCGGTGCGCTTACTGCGGCACAAGTGTTTCAATCCACGCCCGGTTTATAAGCCGGGCGATACTCTCCCTCCACATTCTCAAATCCGGGATATTCTGGTTTCAATCCACGCCCGGTTTATAAGCCGGGCGATACCGAAACGGGCGAGCCTGTAGGGGTACTGGTGGATGTTTCAATCCACGCCCGGTTTATAAGCCGGGCGATACGGAGGGATTGGATGGGTCAAATCGGCATGTTTCAGTTTCAATCCACGCCCGGTTTATAAGCCGGGCGATACCGTATTCATCGGGTTCCTCGCTGTTTCAAGTGGGTAGCCTGAGATCCAGCTTGCCGAGGATCAGGTAAGCCATGTTGATAAAGTTCCTGTGGGTGCGATAGCCCCGGGCCTTGGCCTTGGCGGATTGGATCAGGCTGT
>JAMCRJ010000012.1 GCA_023381645.1 Gammaproteobacteria bacterium | reverse complement strand
ATTGCGTCCTCCTGTCCTTACAGGTCAAGAACGCTACTTTATCCCTCACTCAGGCTCCTGCCCGGCGTCAGGTTTTACCGGCCAAGATAATTGTCGTCAGCCGGACAAGGTAATTGTCGCTTAGCAGGCTTCGAATCATCGAATACTTGTCTGTATGGCATTCCACGCCACAACCCAGCGTATCCGCTCCTGTTCGAGGCGGACTTGTTGACCACAGGCATTTCCCTTGATCAACTGGTAGAGCTTTTGTTCGGTATTGGTAAGTAATGGGAGTTCTGTAGAAGAGTGCTGGTCTTTCTCTTCGACCCATAAATCGCGATGACTCATCAGAGTTGACTCATCCATAAGTACAGTCTTCAGGCTAGGGATGTATGTTCTGGCTCGATTAAGAATGGCAAAGCCATGCGTATCAATGTCACCCCAGTAGATACATTGCGCCTGTTGTAGCCATGGCAGCTGTCCCAAAACGTCAACCGCGTAACCCAGTCGCATGATCACAACCGCCCCTGGCAGGTCATCAAAGGCAAGGCCAGTTTGAAGGTTCTCAACAACGAAGACATTCTTTGGTCGTATGCCAATGCTCGCGACCTCCTCACAAGGAGCAGAGATATCGCCAAGACCGCCCAAACGGGCTCTTAGCTCTGGATCCAGGACACGCATGCGCATCAACTGCGGCGGGGCCCTCAAACCGCAGCGCCTGAAGAAGTCGTGCTCTCCTGTTGGGTCACCTTGGAGCGTTGCGACCAAGTCAGCGATGATGCCCTTTCTGGAATCCAGCCATTTGCTGTCGGCACCGGCAACCGGAATTTGCCGTGGGTAGAGATTCGATTTTGGATGGAGATTGATCCAATCCAGCATCTCTTCCAGCCGACGGAAATCGGCATCGCCGTAGTCAGCGAGGACATCAAAATATCTCGGCAACTGCTGCGCAAGTACCGGCCAGCGGGCAGTGAGCGTCTGGTAGCGAGATTGAGCACGCCGCCATCGTGCGGACTCACCAATCCACAAGGCAACATCTTCAGGGCCTCGTAACGCCAGTTTCTCTGGCAGTCGCTGGACGCCAAGCGCTTTCCACCGGCGCTCACACCAGGACAAGGTGCCGACTCCTTGCCAAATTTGCCATGCGCTCACCCAAGCGCGAACGCCGTCGACCTGCCTCAGCGCAGCCTGTTCCGTCGGTATGCCGAGCGGAACGTCCAGCGGCCACTGGCTCTCGCCCGGATCACTGATCAACCACTCGCGGTGCTTGCTGTGAAAGCGACGGGTGAGAAACTGCCGGACATCTTCAGGAAGCTTCAACGCCAGCCGCCTCTCGAGCATGCTCCGGCAGCTTCAACCGCTGACGGTCACCGTCGTACTCGATCAGCAGGACGCCTGACACGCGCCGATCGCTGATATCCACGAAGCAGGCGCCACCGATGAATGGCTCAAGGGTCATGACGGACTTCAGCGGCGTGGCGACCACCATCTGAAATCCGAAATTGGTGAAGATGTTCATCGCCAACGCGGTGAACTCGTTATCCGCCTTGTCGAAGGCTTCATCCAGCACCACGGGCGCATACATCGGCAGTCCATGGTCGTTGCCGCCCAGTTGATACCGCAGGGCTGCGGCCAAGCAGGTGGTGGCCAGCTTCTGCCGTTGACCGCCAGACTTGCCTGCTCCGCTGCGGTAGATCTCGACCTCGACGCCGCTTTCATCGATTTCTCGTCCGATGAACTCAACATGCTGTCGAACGTCGAGCACCGTCTCACGCCAGCGTTTCTGCTCGGGGTCCTGACTGGCGAGTCGATCAACAAGTCGGCGCAGAGCCAGAAACCGCGCCTCGGCAAACTCGCGGTCCTCCGTCCATGCATGGCTCAGTGCCTGCTGGATCTCCTGCTTGAGCTCCTTGACATCGACAAGCTGCCGGTCACTGGCGTCGATGTGAAGATAGGTACGTTGATTGGTGCTTTGGTTGAACGGCACCTGGCCAAGACTGTCATTGACCAGATCCATCCGTTCCAGGATCGCCTTACGCGCATCGTTCAGGTAGGTGGAAAGTGCCGCCAGATTCTGGTGGCTTTGGTTCTGCAGCAGTTCGAAGAATCGCTGCTCATAGGCGGGCAGGCCATCCGTTTCCAGTCGAACCAACTTGGCGAAATAATCTTGCGCACTGGCGAGGCTCGTGTCCATATCGCCAGCATCCATCGGCCACTGCCGTTTGAAATCAGCAAAGCGTGTTTCTATTTCTTTCTCGCAATCAGCGATCTCCTCTTTGATCTCACTGATTTCTGTGTTGAGCCCTCTCTCAACAGTGGTCGCCACCTTGTCGACGTTATCGAGCCGGACTGCATCTGACTGCTTGGCGAAGCGCTCGTCGAGGCCCGAAACCTGATGGGGCGTCAATGGAACGATAGACGCGTCCTGCAGGAGGGATTCCAGTTTCTGGGTGCTGGTCTTGATCTGGTCGAGAATCGAGTCGTGCGCACGCGTTGCCTGCCGAAGCTCCTTGTCCGCATCATCGACGAGTTTCTTTTGCTTCTCGATCTGCGTACTGATTTGCAGCAGGGTGGTGTTCCCCTCGCGCGCTTCGCGGATCTGCCGCTCAATGGTGGAAATACGATCCAGCAATGGGAGCACATCTATTTCCTGCCACTGGAGATTCACCAGAGTCTGGCACTGCATCGCTCGGGCCGTACGATTCCTGTCTTGGTCAGAGAGGTTGTCGATCTCCCCACCGAGGCGCGCAATCGTGTCAGCCAGTTCCTGCGCCTGAGCTTCAAAGAGCCCGAGCTTCTCTCGGTTATCGAATCCAAGCACCCAGTTGCGTCGGTCGCCGACACTTCTGCGGTCGTCTTTCTCGTGCCGGGTTTTGCTGTGCTTGACCTGGCCCTCACGGGTGATGGCGCGCTCCGCACTCCTGAACAACTGAATGGAGTCGACGCACGTGTAATCGAAGCGTTGCCGTAGCTCGGCCTGGAGCCAATCGGCATACGTCCCTTCCTTGACGTTCAGCTTGAGGACGAGCGAATTGGCCTCAATGGGCTTGGCCTGCCACGTCTCCGGGCGGCCAGTCCGGTAATACACCAGACGCTGCCCAAGATGGGTGTTGTTGATGTAATTGGCCAGCGCCGAATACTGGCGCTCGTCCACCAGGAGTGAGAGCGCAAATCCGTGCAATACGCGCTCAATGGCCCCCTGCCATTCGGCCTCGTCAGGCTTCACCTCGATGAGTTCGCCGACGAAGGGGAGTGCCGACTCCGAGATCCCGATGGCGGCGGCGATGTCTCGACGCATTTCCAGCATGTCGGCCGGAATGTTCGATGGCTGGCGCTGGAGTGCCTGCACCTCTTTCACTGCTTGCGAAAATGCTGCCTCAGCGTCCCTTTTTTCACCGGCCAGGCGGAACTGTTCTTCGCGGTTCGCGTTGCTGCGCTGCTCCCAGTGTTCGACCTCCTGCCGCGCGTTGCCCAACAGCTCAGCGAAGGCCTGAGGCGAATCCGGGAGGCTCCAGCCAAGCTTCTTGCACGCCTCTTCGGCCTGACCGCGTTTGCGCAGTCGATCTGTGCGCTGGCCCTCCAGCCCCGATTTCTCGGCTTCCCATTGCTCGATCTGATCACCGCCGGCTTCACGGTGCTGTCGCTCCAGATCGCGCAAGTTCGTGGCGTGGTTATCCAGAGTGCTTCGACGTCGACCCACTTCACCTTCTGAGCCGTTGGCCTGCACCTCCAGGGATGCCACGTGCTTCTTGAGAAGCTCAATGCGGCGGGTCTCCCGGTAGCCATCAACCCCCAGCCGAAGCTCATCCAACCCATTGCGCTGCAGCATCAACGAATCCCTGCGCTGGTGCTGCTCCCGTGCTGGCGCTAGCGTTTGAACCTGCTCGCGGGCTGTGACGACCGCCTGGTGGGCCGCATTGAGTTCGCCAAATTCGCTGACCAAGCGATCCGCCACCTCGAAGGTCTCGGGCTTGTCGAGCATGAATTCGCGCAGGAAGGTATTGAGGTCGCCGAGATTCTTGGCCGACTGGGTTTTGTGCAGCAAACGCAGCGCCATTTCGCTCTCGATGCCGAGCAGTCGGCAGAATCGTTCGCAATAGGGGCGAAACTCATCACGGGCGAATGCCTCGGGGAAGGATGCTTTTAGCTTTCGGATGTCGAAGTTGGATTGACCGAAATCCTCCAGCTCGTGCAGGTCAAAGGCCCGCTCCAGGACAAGGTAGTGGCGTTTGACGTCGGTGCTGCCGTTCGCATTGCCGCGCAGCCAGAACACCTGAACCAGCACTACAGACTGTCCCAAGGCGTTCTGGTAGCTCAGGGCCAAGGCTGACCAGGTCGTCCCTGAGCGCAGGTAGCGGGTGGCGATCTCACCCGACTCCCCATCCTTCTGCTCGGCCCACGCGCCCCGTATGTAGGTGACGAGGTTTCGGTCACGACCGCTGCGGTCAGCCTCTCGCGCAGCAGCGTTGAAGTCGATCCAGCGAGGTGGTGTCAGCAACGCCGAAAATGCATCGAGAAGCGTCGACTTCCCAGCGCCGGATCGACCCACAAACAGAAAGCCTCTCTCGCTGATCGGCACGTCGTGCAGGCCGGAGAAAGTGCCCCAGTTGTAAACCTGCAGGCGAGTCATCCGGAACTGCTCCCGGGCAAACAAGGAGGCGGTTTGGGGTTCCGAGATCATTGGTCGGCCTCATCATCAGCGTCGGTCTGAGCCAGTTGCGCTGGCGTCTCTCCGGCCGCCATGCGCTGATACAGCTGCGTCAGCGCTTGTATTTCCTCTGCCGAGAAGAGGAGCTTCAGCGTCGGTGAAATCTCGAAGCGATCCTCACTCGAGCGAATTTTCTGCAGGATGCTGTGCTTCTTGATCTTCTCGACGGAGGCATGAACCCGTTTCACGAATCCTGCACGGTCGGTATTTGCAGCGCGCTCATAGAGGGATAGAAACTCCGTGATCTCATCTGTCGACACCACGGCACGATCTCCCTGCGAGTCCGCCTGGGTCAATCGCTGGCGAAGGTGGAGCAGCAGAACGGAGTCAATGAACGTCAACTGGGCGCGACGCAACAGGAGTGGCACTTCGAGGTCGCCGGTATCTGCCTGGCGCGTGAAGGCCACTTGTACGTCTCGGTCGATAACCAGTTCGAGAAACAGTTCGGCAAGGCGCCGACGTATCACCGCTTCGTCGCGCACCAGGATCGGCCAGAGTTTTGGATGCCGACGTCCGTCGAGCGATGGCCCTGCCAGCAGTTGCACCAAGGCGCGCCGGGTATCCAGTGCCAACTCGCCGCTGTCGCCCATGAACAGGGTGTTGGCAGGTGCCTGAGCAGCATCTGGTGCTTGTGCTTCGGCTGGTGTTGCCGCTTCGTCGTTCTCAGACCAGTTCATTGGCCCGCTCCCTCAAAAAGAAGATCTTTGGAATTCGGGCGCTACGACGCTCGTCGTCGCCTCCAACCCACCCTACGGTTTCACTGTGGTCGGCTTTGAACCCGTGCCGACTACCCAATGCAAGCAGGCCGACGACGCTGCCCAGCCCCTGTGCGGCGGGGAACTGCTCCAGCACGTCGGCAATGGATGCCTGGGAGCGTTGCTCCAGGACTGCCAGCACGTTGGCCTTCAGTGTTCGGAAGTCGATCTCCGACTGGGCAACCAGTTCGCGCACAGACTCCAGGTCGATGGGCAGCGCGTCTCCTTCTGCCATCTGGCCGGGCAAAGCTTGCAGGGATGGGTCGTGCAACACCCATTGAGACAAGGAGCGCAAACGACTGCTCGTGAGTTCCAGCGTGTACTGGAGGGTTTCTGTGGCTCTGACTCCGTCCTTCAGGGCCAGTGCTGCGCGCTGGGCGTCTTTCAGCAGGTGATTGAGTCGGCGCTGCTCGAGGTATTCACGACTCTGGACGAAGTGCTTCAAGCTGCGCGCGAAGGTCTGAAGCACTTCGTGAACCATGCCGCCCTGCTCGAGAAGGGTGCGCGTCAGCCGCAGAAGGAATCGTCGCTCCTTGGCTTCGAGCTGTCCCACGAACTCCCGCGACATGACGCCATCCAGCGCCTGATCAAGCGTGGCCGCCTGCTCCGGGTCCGTAAGCAATCGCCAGAAAGCGGAGAAAGTCCTTCCGGCGTCGCTCTCTGAAATCAGGTCGATTCCGGCGAACAGCGAATCCAGCACATCCCCACGATTGCCATCGTTGTCCATGATGCGTTCACGGAGATCGCGATTCAGTTGATCGAACTGATCGCGGACCCGGCGGAAATCACCGGCCAGATCGTCGGCCAGCGTGATGATCTCCCGCGTGCGCTCGAGCGCCGTCGTATGCGGCAGCACACGCATCTGCCCCTTCTGGATGGCGTCGATCTCCTTGTCGATGCGGGCTTGCTCGGCCATGAGCCGGTCGATGCGGCGGAATTTGTCGGTATCGGTGTCCTCGGCAAGACGAGCCAAGGCCTCGATGACGAGCGTCAGGCGGCTTTCGGTCGCGGCGGAGTACGGCTGTGCCAGGCCAGAGACAAAACGAATGGCTTCGACGGCCGCCGTGGAGAGTTCATATTCCTCTTCTGAAGCCCCAGCCGGGAAGCGTCGCTCCAAGTACCCATCGGCGAGCCAGCTGGCGACATACGCCTGTGCCGTTTGGGGAAAGTCTTCGCCCTGGGCGCGCAGATCTTCCAGATCCCTTGCGATGCGTTCGTGAAAAATGGAGGCAGGGAGGCTTCGCTCGCTCTCATACAGATGAGATTGAAGCAGGCCGATGACGGTAGACCCGGTAGTCGAGGCAAGCAGGCGCCACAGCGGCTGCGCCCGCATGCGCCGGTAGGTCGCGATGGCTTTGTCTGCTTTCACTCCCGTGCTCCAAAGTGCGAGCGTCGCCCGTCGTGTGGTAATTACAATGCAAAGTATACAAGAATCAAAAACATGGCATTTCCACATTCTAGAGCGGCTTATATACTTCCTGCAACAACTCGCACAAGCATTCGTTAACCCGATAGAGCACTCAGGAATGCCCAAAGACCAACTTGCAGAACTCACTCAGCCGCAACGCGACCGGCTCGCGTTCATTGAGCTGCGCGTACGCTTCATCGGGGAGATCCGTCGGCAGGACCTGGTTGCGCGGTTTGGCATCCAGTCCGCAGCGGCAACCCGGGATTTGGCGCTCTACAAGGAGTTGTCTCCGGGCAACATCGACTACGACCCCAAAGGCAAGTCCTACGTCCTGGGGCCGGACTTCCGCCCCATCTTCGACTATCCCCCGGAGCGGGTGATGTCGTGGCTGACGCAAGGCTTTGGTGGAAGCGATCAAGACATCCAGTGGACCCGGATTATCGAGTTAGAGCTGGTTCCGCATCCAGATCAGCCCCGTCCAGAGATCACTCAAATGGATTACGCGATGAAGGGTGGGTCGATACGGATGCGTGTTCGCGCCGCTGTAGCTGGCTACATGCTGCTGCGCTGGAGTGTGGACTGCTCGCCCGATCACAGCCTCAGAGAGAAACAATATCGACTATGGCTCAGTGACCCACTGACTTTATATGGGGTGGAAAACGCAAAGCTGGCTCCAGGCTACCAAGCGCCGACCAGATCAAAGAATCAATAGGGAAAGAAAAACGCAATGGCCAAGGCACTTGAAGCCCACGACAAACTGATCCGGGAGATCTTCGAAGGCAGCCACCGGTTCGAGATTCCGGACTACCAGCGCCCCTACGCCTGGACGACCGAGCAGGCGGGCGAGTTGTTAGACGAACTGATCTCGGCCATGCAGCCAAGCCCGGCAAAAATGCTGGCGTAGTGCTTCGTGCAGTTCAAAATTCGAGAGAGTCCCTCATGACTCCCCCAACGGCACCGCATGGGCCAGAGGCCGCCATTGCAAGTGCTGAAACATCTGCAAATAACGACGGGCGGCGTGACGATCGGCTTTGAGCATGAAGCGCCAGAAGCCGAAAATCCGCGCCAGGGTCATCATCTGCGCGGCGTAATTGCCCCAGGTATAGTGCGCGCCGACCCGCGCCAGTGCGCCATCGGAAATGGTCTCCCAGACACGGATATCGGCGGCCGCAGCTTCCAGGAAGTCCGCCAGCTTTTCCGCCGTCTCCTGCTGGTTATTGGGGTCGATATGAAAGCCGGAAATACCGTCTTCGATGATTTCCAGCGGTCCGCCGAAGCGGGTGGCAAAAACCGGCAGACCCGAGCTCATGGCTTCGATCACCGTCAACCCGAAGGCTTCAAAGAGTGCGGGCTGGACGAAGCATCCACGGGAATCACCAATAACCCGGTAGAGTTCCCCCGCCACATTCTTGTCGAGTAAAGTGCCTATCCAGCGCATCTGACCATCGAGTTGATGCGTATCCATAATATCGTGCATCCGCTGGATCTGCGCCCCCTCCTCCTCGTCCTGAGAATTCTGCGGATCGACATGGCCACCGATGATCACCAGGTTGGCCACTTTGCGCAGATGTTCCGAGGCACCAAAAATCTCAGCCAGCCCGCTGAGATTTTTGATGTGGTCCATGCGCGCCATACTGAATATGATGGGTTTGTCCCGTTCCTTGAGTACGCCGCGCCGATCCGCGGCGGGCTCCTCGCCAAAGAGCAACGCATCAATATCGTCGTGCAGATAACGCAGACGTGCTTCGCTTGCGGAATAGGGAAAATAATAGTGGGCGTCGGCCCCCGGAGAAACGATATTGAATTTGGTATCGAAGACGTCAATCCCGTTTTCCACCCGATACAGTCCGGGGAGGCTGTAATTCTGATATCCTTCGTACTGGCCCACCTCGCGGTCGTTCCCGGCGATTTCCTGATAGGTGCTGGTAACGATAATGTCAGAAGAATTCATGGCGATGAGGTCCGCGGTGAACTGGCAAGCAAAATGATGGCTGGCATCGTGATCGCGCCAGTAGAGGTCACTATAGAGGTATTTGCTCTTCTCCAACGCGTGGGCGATGTTGCATTGGGTGACATTCAGCCGCGCACTGAGGATGGTGGCCACCAGATTACCATCGGAGTAATTGCCGATAATCAGGTCAGGACGACGACCAAATTCCGCCAGGGTTTCCCGTTCGAGGTCATCGGCGTAGCGTTCCAGCCAGGGCCAGACATTGAAGCGGGAGATCCACTGCGGCAATATTTCGCCATTGGCATAGCGAAAGGGTACACGGAGAATCTGTACATTATCGGCGCCATGGACGGGTTCCAGGCGCTGGTCGCAAGTGGTGCCGTCGGCATTGGGAATCAGGCGGGTGGCGATCAGAATACGGGGTACGATATCCACCCCCTGACGGGCCAGACGCTGGCGCATGTCCTGTTCCAGCGCCCGCGCCTGATCGAGAATGTAAACGACCTGCCCGCCGGTATCCGGACGTCCAAGCACCTTGTCCTGCGCGAACCAGCCATGAATAGACACGATCAGTATTTTGGAGATCATGGGGATACGGTCGATGAATGCTTGCAGACCCTCTGCCGAGGGGGCGTCCAAGAGATCCATCAACAGACGCATGGTCTCGCGCACCCGTCCGGCGGTATCTCCCCAGCCGGGGGCGAAGCCGCGATGGGTCATCTCCGCCGCAAACTCCGTCCACGGTTTGGTCTTGGGGAGCGTCGCCAGATACTGCACGGTCTGGCGTAGTGCTTCAAAATCCGGCGGCTGATCATGCACCATCAGCGATTGCCCGTTGAGCTTGTGCACGGCCAAAAAGTCGAGAATGCTCTGGCGCCCCGTCTTGATGTTCCCGAACAGTCGCCCAGCCAGACGGCGGTTCATATATATGAGTCCTTGTCCGATGGTGTCCTCATCCTGCAGGTGATAGGGGGCGGCGCGGAAATCCTCGAAATCCACGGTGAGTATCGGTTCCTGATCATTTGCGGGGAGCACCTGTCTTTCCTTAAAAGCCAGATAATCACTCGGCGCGAGTGTCTCCAGATGAAGCTGTTCCCAGTGCATGCGCAGATAAGTCCAGCGCCCAGGACCGGGACGCCAGGCCAGATAAATCCAAGGCTCCGCAAGCACGGCCTCTTGCAGTCTGGAGAAAAACTCCTGCAACACCACGAGGTCTGCATCACTGCCGTAGTCTGCGGCAAAGTCGCCGATGGCCTTTTGCAAGTCGGTATAGAGCAGAAATGGGCGTTGCAGATTGAACAGATATCGCAACAGCCCGGCTACGCAATGGGGATTTTGGTTGATGCAGCGACGCAGATTGTCAGTCATGGGCTTGTCCTGGAAAACGGTAGTGCTGGATGCCTTCGAGAATACCCCAGGCGTGGTGAGCACTGGCAAAATAGATGTGATGTTTATCCTTTAGTCCGTGTAGTTCCGGGCTGTGGTTGCCGACAATAACCCCACAAATTTCGCCACCCATCATATCGGCGTCATTGCCAGAGTCTCCCGCAGTCAGCACCGCATGCAAAGGCAATCCCCAGCGAAAGGCCAGGAAACGGATGGCGTGGCCCTTGGACGCACGAATGGGCAACACATCCAGAAAGCAGTTATGGGAAAGCACCACATGGGCAGCGATCTGCCGCTCACGCAAGCGCTGCTGCAGATCCTTCGCCGTTGGTGGGCGTTTGGGATCTACAAAGTAGCTTACCTTGAACGCACTCTGGGTGAATTTTTCCTGCAGGCGCAGGCCGGGTACCCTGGCCAGTGCTTGCAATACCCCTTCACGCCACCAGCGATAGTGCAGGTGAGCGGCCCAGTCCTGATCCTCGCGCAGTTTGCTGCCGTAGATGATACGCGTACCCACGTCGGTGATGCAGATGTCCGGGCGAGGAACCTGGTGTGCCGCCAGTATCTCCATGGTTTGTTTGAGATTCCGTCCGGTGGCCACGCCAAATGCCACCCGGGGATGTTCCCTCAGCCATTCCATCAGCGTGGCGAGGCCCGCCGGATCGCCAATCAAGGTATTGTCGATATCGGATATGAGCAGATGATCCGCCGTCGGTAAGGCACGGCGTACCCCCTGGCGGGCGGCGGACTCACGCCGCAACTGTTTGCGCTGACGCCGAAGAATCCGTTCCACTTCTGCCAGATAACGGCGCGCATGGGCCTCCCAGCTATAGACCCGGCGCACCCCCAGCAAGCCTGCCCGGCTGGCACGCTGCCAGCGTTGGCGATCAAACAGCATTTGCCTGAGGGCGTCCTGCATCTCTCCGATATTCAGCGGATCCACCAGAATGCCATTGCGGCAGTAGCGGATGATGTCCTGCGGGCCACCGTGCCGGGTGGCGACGACCGGCAAACCTGAAGCCGCAGCTTCCAGCAGGGTCAGGCCAAAGGGTTCGGTGAGCGCCGGATTGACGAAAACGCCCTTATAGATGGCGGAATAGCGATAATATTCGGGAATATCTTCCGGTTCGTGGTGCTTGGGGAGGGCGACTCGTCCGTAAAGGCCGTAATCGTCAACGCTATGCAGGATGCTCTGAATCACCCTTTTCGCCCCGTGCGGGAGCTGCCCAAGGCGGTCCCGCTGGCCCATGACCAGAACCAGGTTGGCCTGCTCCCGCAGAACAGGGTCCGTGGCATAGGCCTCAACCAGACGCTGAAAATTTTTACGCTCATCGGGGCGGGCAATGGCCAAAATGGGGGGCTTGCGCGGAGCCTCCAAAAAGTGGCGCAAGCCGGGCAGCAGCGGTGAAGAACGCTGCCGCCCTGGTCGGGAAAACCGTCGTAAGTCCACACCGGGCGGCAGGATCTTGAAATGCGCCCGCACGGCATTCTCGTACAGGCCATACTGCTCGTCCACTTCCTGACGGGTGCTGGCCAGGACCACGGACGCTTCACTGAGTACGGACTCTTCGGCGGCAATACGCCGCGGAAAATGAAATTGCCGGTCGATACTTTCCGCCTTACGGCCGGCAGCGATCAGTCTTTCCCGCTTATCCCGCCCCAGGGAATGGCCGGTGTGCATGAGCGGAATACCCAGCAGGCGGGAGAGGCGTACCCCTACGTAACCTGCATCGGCATAGTGGCTGTGGATGACATCGGGAATACAGTCTTCACTGCGGATAAAATGCAGCGCGCCGTCCACAAAGGTATCCAGATAATCCCAAAGCCGCTCTTTTTGCAGATATTTGTGCTCTGGACCGGCAGGCAGACGGATAATCCGCGCGCCGGATTCCAATAGCTCGCGCGGTGCTCCATAAATGGGATTCGTATCAGGATCGTCAAAGCGACGCGTGAGAAGGTCGATCCGAGAAACGCGCGGGTCCCGTGCCAGCGCCTGCATTTCGTCGAGTACATAGCCAACCTGGCCGCCGGTATCTGCATCGATCCCGAGTTCCGGAGTACCGCAAATGCGGCCATGGATACTCAACATCAGAATATAAAGACCTTGGTGGTCAGCCAAATCCGGCCTCCTTGGCCCATCGTGCCATTATGGCCCGGTAAAACGCGGGTTGATCCGGTATGGCGCCGGATATCGCACAAATGGCCGCTGCCAATTCGCCCGCCCTTTGCAGTCGCCGCGCAACGGCATCACCGCGAAACAGGCTCCAGAACCAGCCTGCGACGAAAGCATCCCCAGCCCCGACGGTATCCTGGACCACCGTGGGGAGTGCTTCCGCCTCGTAAAAATTGGTCCCGTCCCCATAAGCGGCACCCGCAGCACCGCGGGTCAGCAAGACGGCTTGCACATGAAAATGTCCGGCCACTATCTGCATCGCTTCCCGCAGGGTCGAGGCTGGGGGGAGTTCGTAAGTGCGAATGATCTGCTCCAGTTCCTCCATATTGCATTTTAGTATAGACGAACCCCGTATGATCTCGGTCAGCAATTCTGGATTCCACCAGGGATCGCGCAGATTGATGTCCACAAAGCGCCACTGGGCACGGGCGCGCAACTGGCGCCAGGTCGCCCGCGATGGCCCGTCTTCCCGCAAGGCGAGGCTACCGTGATAGAGCCAGGGAATGGGGGCGATCACGCTGGAGGGCATACCAATGGCGTCGTAGGCCTGATGCGGCAGAATCTCGAAGTGGTGCCCCTGTCGGGCGTCCGCCGTCACCCGTACCCGGCCGGTGGGAAGCAACGCGTCTACTGTCACTTCATTCGTGGGCATCCCCCAGTCCCGCATGTGCTGCAAAATGTGTTGCCCCGAGGCATCCCGCCCTACCCTGCTGACAAAGACGGATGCCACCCCCAGCGCATGGAGGTGTTGCGCAACATTGAAGGGTGCGCCGCCAAGTCGTTGCACCGCTCCAAAATCATCGACCAAACATTCGCCGAAAACTACGCCGGGGGGCACGTCAGCATTCATGGTGCGGCCTTCTCATCCGGGCCGGCTTTTTTTTCGACATCGGGCAAGCGACGAATAACGCGCTGAAAAAAGAGATTGTTGGGTATCACCACAATCTGGCCATCGTCCTGGCGCAACTCGGTAAACATGAGATTCTCTTCGATGACCTCACCGGTCAGGGATTCCGGCAATATCTCGATACGTTGCCCCAACTGCAATGGCTGCCAGAACCAGATAAAAAAGCGTGCCGTAATGTTGCTGACCATGGCCCATACCGCCAGCATACCGACACCAATCACCGCCAGCAAGCTGACAAAGGTGGTCCAGACGGCTGTGACATCGACACCCCAGACCCGCAGTATGACAACCCAGACAATGAGCCAGAGAAACCAGGTGGTGAGTCTCTGGAACATCACGCCATAACCGCGTGACAAGGCCCGTCGTCGGCCGAGAAAGTCCATGAGACGCACAACGACATTGCCATACCAGCGTAATATCAGATAGCTACCCGCCACGATCAGCAGGGTATACATCAACCGGTGTAACAACCATTCGGGGTCTGTCGTCAGCCCATGGAAAATCGTGCCCATACATCACTCCCCTCCGCTGTTGATTTTTACCATAACGTAGCGAACGCAGACGGGCAAATCCGCGCCGTGCGGGCGTAAGGCAACCCAATTGTCAGGGAACCAACTGAGAAAAGGCTTATCAGATAATGGTATGCCTCGCACGATACCGTAAAGGGCGGCCCGATGGGCGACACAGGAGAAATCATGGCGGATACCAGAAATTCCGGCACCATCACGGGCGAGAAAGCAATCGCAGCCCGCATTCAACGGGCGCGCGAACACCTCGATCGCTTGCGCGCCATCCTGAAGGAACCAGACCGCTGGGTATCCGTCTGGTTTTTGGCCTATGCCCTGCTGGGGGCGGTCTCCTCCGGGCTGCTGCCTATTCTCCTGCCTCTGATGATCGTCGCCCTCACTCATCATCTCAGTTGGGTTGCCTACGTCATGGGCGGATTCAACCTCGGGCTGCTGACCTCTCCCTTGTGGGGAAACCTGGCCGACAGCAAACAACTGCATCGCCCCATTTTCTTCTGCGGCTTTCTGGTATTGCTGCTGGCGCTGGCCGTCATGCCTTTTCTGCCGGGCATTCTCACCTGGAGCGGGCTCTCGCTGCTCGCTGGCGCGGGAAGCTCCGCCGTGGCAACCATGGCCAGCCTGTTCATCGTCGAGTTCGACCCCCAAAATGAATGGGAGCCCCGGCTGGGCTGGCTGCAAACTTTTAACGGCGGCGGGCAGGTCGCCGGACTTTTATTGGCCGGCATTTTCGTCAGCAATTTCAAGCTCGGCCTGATCTGCTCAGCGTTGGCACTGATTCCCGCCATCTGGTTGGGTGCCAGAGGCTTGCCTGCCGGCGCCAAAAGTTATGACTGGACGGTGGAGATCGGTAACCATATGCGGCGCGATCTGGACTGGCGTTTCCTCGCCAACTTCGGGCGTCCGGAATTGCTGGGGGGCGGCCTGCTCCGCTTTTCGCATCACCTTTCTCTACAGGGCGTGCGCCGGTCTGGCGATATGCTACATACGCGTTTTGGCCGCTTTCTAATTTCCTGGTTTGCGGCGGCCTTTGGCGTAGCGGCATTTTTCGCCTATTTCCCGGTAGCGATGCAAAAGGCTTATAACGTGGCCCCGGCACTGACCTCCAGCGTCTACGCCATGACCGCCGCCATAGCGTTGGTGCTGTACTCCGTGGGCGGGCAGCTATCCGGGCGTTTTGGCGCCGGAAGGGTGTATCGCTGGTCTTTGATGCTCCGCTTTTTGGGATTTGGCCTGCTACTGCTGGTATTTTTCCTGCCCATATCCCGGGCGCCGATTGCCTTGGCAGGCTTCGTCCTGATTATTATCGCCTGGCCACTGCAGAGCATTTCCGGAACCAGTCTGACAGCGCGGCTCACGCCTTTCAGTCAGGGCGAGGCGATGGGACTTTTTAACGCCAGTGGTGCAGTGGCCACGGTGATGGGTACCTTTCTGGGCGGTCCGCTGGTACAGTTCATCGGCTACCCATCCCTGTCCGCCATAGCTCTGGTCGGCATCCTGCTCGCCTGGCTGACGGGGCATGGATTACAAACCCCCGACGCTGCGCCAGCCATCCACAATGATGTTGCAGCGCAGAAAGCGCAGTCCTAGCGATTCCGCATGAAATCAGCCGTGCGCTGAAAGGCACCCTGCAGATGGCCATAGAGTTCGGGCTCTATCCCTACCTCGTGCATGGCCTGCAGCATACAGGCCATCCACTGATCCCGCGCCTGATCATCCACCGGGACAGAAGCATGCCGTGCGCGTAAGCGGGGATGCCCAAAACGCTGCACATATAGATCAGGCCCTCCCAGCCAGCCGGAAAGAAACAGAAAGAGCTTCTCCCTGGATTCGGAAAGGTCCTTTGCATGAATATCCCGCAACGGAGTTTGCCATTGCGCCTCGCTGTCCATGAGGTCATAAAACCGGTTGACCAGATTGCGAACGGCCTCCTCACCACCAAGACGGACGTAGGGCGTACTTTCGGGTTCAAGCATCAATGGTCTTGCTCCAGATAGGTGTATTAAGGCCACAATGTTTAATGATGCATGCTGCGCGGATATGGCCCTTTTGCGCTTTATCCATGCCTGCGCTACAGTCAACCCGATACAACCTGCCCCGCAAGAATACCTTCTTTGGACGTTATTCGGCAATGTCCCTGCTACCATCCACCCGCATACCGCACACAGGAAAAACTTCATGCCCCTCGCACCGACAGCCGCATTTATCGATGGATCCTGGGAAGACCTCAGGACGCGCTTTGTGGTACAAAGCCCGGTCAATCAACAGATGCTCGCCGAAGTGTCCGATTGCGGACCTCGGGAGGCTGAAGCAGCAGTGCGGGCGGCAACGGTCGCTTTTGCAACCTGGCGTCAAACTACCGTCTACCAGCGCGCGCTCATCCTCAGCCGTTGGGCGGATCTCATCCAGGTTCACGCAGAAGACCTCGCACGTCTCATCACCTGGGAGATGGGCAAACCCATACGCCAGAGTCGTGCGGAAATCAAAACCGCGGTCGCCCTGGCGCGCTGGTACGCCGAAGAATGCAAGCGCGTCACCGGCGAAAGTATCCCCTCCCAGTTTCCGGACAAGCGCTTACAGATCTGGAAGGTACCGGTTGGCCCGGTATTCGCCGTTACGCCGTGGAACAGTCCGGTCTCCATGGTCGTTCGCAAGATAGCGCCCGCTCTGGCAGCCGGCTGTACGGTCATCCTCAAGCCCGATGAGCAAACGCCCCTCTCCGCATTAAAACTTGCCGAACTCTGGGCGAAGGCGGAAGGACCCGCCGGTACTCTGCAGGTGCTCCCGAGCGCTGATCCTGCGCCCTTGGCGGAATATCTGATGGCGGACTCGCGCATAGCCAAGTTGAGCTTTACCGGCTCCACGGCGGTCGGACAGAAGCTTTATGCGCAGGGATCGCCGACCATCAAACGGCTTTCTCTGGAGCTGGGAGGGCATGCGCCGGTGCTTATTTTTGCCGATGCGGACATCGATGCAGCGGTGGCCATGACCATCCACGCCAAATTCCGCTATGCCGGCCAGTCCTGTGTCGCCGCCAACCGCCTCTATGTGGATGAGGCGATCCTGCCGGAGTTTACCGCACGCTACCTCGAAGCTATGGGTCACCTCAAGGTCGGAGACCCCTTTGCCGAGGATACCGACATCGGACCGCTGGTTTCCGAGGCCGCTGTCCAGAAGTTCAAAGCGCAATTGCAGGATGCCATGGACCGGGGCGCAAGGCTTCTGTGCGGAGGGGATGCGCAAGGCCTGTGGTGCTCCCCGACCCTCCTCGCCGACCTCGATCCGCAGAGCCGCATATTCCACGAGGAAAGCTTCAGCCCCCTGCTGCCCATACAGGGGTTTCGTAGCGAAGCGGACGCTATCGCCCGCGCCAATGACACCCCCTATGGCTTGGCCGCTTATCTATGGACCCGCGATATCGGGCGCGCATACCGCATCGCGGAGGCGCTGCAATGCGGCGTCGTCGGCGTCAATGACGGGGCTCCCGCCACTCCACAGGCGCCCTTCGGCGGCAGCAAGCTCTCCGGACTGGGCGCCGAGGGTGGCAAATGGGGGTTGGAGGAATATTTGCAACTGCGTTATGTCTCCTTCCAGCTGCCGGGATAATCGCCTATCCCTGCCCGCCCAGGCAGACTATACTGTTACACTCTTATCGGTGAATCAGGGGGGCGGTCATGGAATCCAGTCTGCGTAATCATCTGAAGGGTAAAGTGGTTGAGATCATCAAAGGTGGGGCGGTTTCGGAAGTCGAGGTGGAAACTTCCGCCGGTATAATCACCTCCGTGATTACCACACGGAGCGTCGAACGTCTCGGACTCAAAGTGGGTGACGCGGTTTTCGCGGCGATCAAAGCCAGCGAAGTAAGTATCGAAAAACCCTGAAACGGCTGTTCCAGGTGATCAACCGTTCGGTGGAACAGAGCGCATCGCTGCTCGGTCGCTCTGCAACCGCTGTCACGGACCATCTGCCATTGCGGATGGTCCATTGTTATTAGGGGCTACGCCATGTTCTTCTCCCCGCAGGAAATTGCCGCACTCATCCAGGAAGATCAGCCTTTCCTGGACCTCACCACCCGGATGCTGGGCATTGGCGACAAAGCTGCCGACATGCGTTTTCGCTGCCGTCAGGATATTTCTGTCGCCGGTACGGAACTCGCCGTGAAGATATTGGACGCCTGCGGCCTTATGGTGACCGAAAGTCAGCCGTCGGGCGCATTGGTCGCAACAGGGACCACCCTGCTGGCGGCGGAAGGTTCCGCAAGTGCTGCCCATTCTGCCTGGAAAGTGGCGCAAAACGTGTTGGAGTACGCATGTGGCATCGCGACCTACTCCGCGCAGTTGGTACAACAGGCACGCCAGATCAATCCCCGAATAGCCGTGGTTGCGACGCGTAAGAATATTCCCGGAATACGGCGCTTTGCCGTCATGGCGGCTCTCGCAGGGGGGGTCATGCCGCACCGGCTGGGCATTTCAGAAAGTGTTCTGGTATTCGACCAGCATCTGGCCTTTTTAGGTGGTTTATCGCCTTTTTTGCAACAGTTTGCGCAATACCGGAGACGGGTCCCCTCCAGCAAGATCGTGGTGGAAGTGCAAAAGACGGATCACACCCTGACCGACGCGCTGGCACTGGCACAGGCCGGAGTCGCGGGGATTCAGTTTGACAAAATGGCGCCCGAACCCCTGGCGGAAATCGCCGCGAAGCTGCGTGCCGTGGCGCCGGAGGTAACCTTGTTTGCGGCGGGCGGGATTACCCTTGCGAATATTCAGGCCTATGCGGCAACCGGTATGGATGCCCTCGTGACCAGCGCTGTCTATCACGCCGCACCGACCGATATCGGTGTGGAGATGCGCCCCGTATGAGACCGTGATTCCCGCGTCACAGGATTGTAACCAGCGTGAGGCACCCTCCTATCCCGCCTTGGCTACGGCGGCCTCGCCTAACAAGACGCCAGAGGGCATCTGGAGTACCTGAATCCCCTGCTCGCGAACAAAGCGCGCTTCGTTCCGAGTCAGCGGCGCCTCTATCAGCGCCCAATGACGATCCGATGAACGCTTCATGATCTGGCGGGCGAAATTGCGCTGCAGTTGATCATTGAAACGGCATCCGACAAAAAGAAAATGACGCCCCGTGCGGATTTGTTGGACGATCTCCGGAATAGGCGTCTGAATGTCAATTTCCGTCAGCACTTCGACAAAATCCGTATCAGAAACCAGGTAATTGTTGGCCGGACTTTGTGAACCCCAAGGCTCATACAGTATCGTGTCCCACTGGGCAGCCACTGCGGCTTCGACCGGCTGGCCTTCGGCATCCATGTATCCCGTCCAGTGGCCATAATGCTCGGTCTGACTGAGTCCCTGGATACGGCCCCAGCATGTACCCTGTTCGGCCAACGCTTTGGCCATACCGTTGTCGTACCAGAGGTGGACGATCAACGGGAGTTTTCGGGCGGCCAGGTCGCGCTGCAAGGGATGGATCGGCGGATCCCCGGCAAAGGTCTTGTCCATCATGCCCACGAGGGTCTTGCGGTGCTTGAAGTTCTCGATATACTGCGCGGCCCCGGTGAGATTGCGCCGAACCTTGTGAGGCACCGTCACCTGGCCGCTGAGCACTTCCGCCAATGCCGGCATCCCGCTGGGCAGGATGGCTCCGGCCTCCGGCAACAGGCCGGGACCGAGATACGGAATGATACGCCCTTCCGCAAGGCCGCTGAAGATTTCCGAAAGATCCTTGTCCATAATCATGCTTCCTTATGTAGCGAGGGAAAGAACCGCAGCCTTGACCTGTTCGATGACCGCTGGTTCGAGGCGAAAAATGCCCCTTCCCCCGGAGAGAGATTCATAACCATTGGCAGAGTGTCTGCTCAGCGCATTGAACCAGTCCTGAGGACTGGTCCCGCTGGGACACTCGCCAATTTCCCGCACACTGCCATCGTTGGCAAAACGTGCATGAATGATGACGAGCGACTGTTCCATCACATCCTCCTTACAAGCCCGAAGAAAATCCCAAAAGCTCGATGACGACATCTTCTTCGCCGATCATGGCCTGACAGGCCAGACGGGATTTGCTGCCGACGCCAACGATGCTATCCAGTCGTTCATTTTCCAGACGCTGGATCTTGGAGATACTCTTCCGCCCTTCATGGACGAAAATATGGCAGCTATCGCATTCGCCTTTGCCTTCGCACTTCAGGACCATGGGTTCACCGGCAGCGATCACCGCGGCGGCGAGACTGGCCCCCACGGGCATCTCGACGGTTTTACCGCTGGGTTTGATGGTGATAATGGGCATTCAATCTTCTCCTCTATAAA
>JAMCRJ010000072.1 GCA_023381645.1 Gammaproteobacteria bacterium | reverse complement strand
CCTTGCGCGCGCAGGCGCGCCTCCATCTCGCTCAAGGCCACCGTGGGGCCGACGACGGTAGCGCCGCGCGGGCTGTTCCAAGCCGCAATGTGCAGTACTTCCACCAGATCCCATTCCCGCAGCAGCCTTTGTGTCGCGTCAGCAGCCAAAGCCACCGCCGTCATTTGCCCCTGCCCTCGGCTCTGCTCCTGCAAACGGCTGCGATGGAAAATCACCCGAACCGCATCCTCCAGGTCCAAGGCGCCACAGGCCCAAGCCGCCGCCACTTCTCCCACGCTATGCCCGGTTACCGCCACCGGCCGTACCCCCCAAGAGCGCAGCATTTGGGTTGTGCCGACCTGCAGGGCAAAAAGGGCCGGCTGGGCATGCCCGGTCAGGGCATAGCGATCCTCGCCCAAAGACCCCGCCAGCTCATCGACGAGACGATACCCCGCCAGAGGGAAGAAAAAGGCATCGATCTCTTCGATGGCTTGTCGGAATGTCGGCTCGGACAGCAACGAACGACCCATGCCGAACCATTGGCAGCCGTTTCCGGAGTACGCAAAAACCGGGCCCTGGGGATCTGCCAGGGCGGTGTCCATGACGATCCCCACACTTTTGTCGTCATGCGCGGCAAAGGCAGCCAGGCGGTCCACAAGGCCAGGGTGGCCCTCATGCCAAAAAATCGCCCGGTGACGCAGCCAGTCCCGGCGAAAAGTGGCCTGATACAGCGTGGCGTACCAGGACGTCTCCGGTTGCGCCGCCAAAACCCCGGCCAAACCCCCCGCCACCTGCCGGAGCGCCGCAGGGGTCGCCGCCGTCAGTACCAAGGGCAGGGGGCAGGGGGCATCGGGCGCAGGAGTGTCTTCTTCCGGTTGCACCGACTCAGCGCTTTCGAGAATCACGTGGGCATTGGCGCCGCCAAAACCGAAGGAATTCACGCCGATCAGCAGCCGTCCCTCCCCTTTCAGGGCGAGGTTCTCCGTCACTACCTCCAGGCGGTTTTCCGTCAATTCCAACCGTGGGTTGAGGCGCTCCACGCCGATGGTGGCGGGCACCTGGCGTTTCTGCAGGCAATGAATGGCCTTGATAAGGCTGGGCACGCCGGAAGCGGTCTCCAAGTGGCCCAGATTGCTCTTTACCGAACCAATGGGCAGCGGGGACCGGGGGTGGCGGTGGCGGCCCAGCGCCCGTCCAATGGCCGCCACCTCGATGGGATCGCCCACCGTGGTTCCCGTCCCATGGGCCTCCATGTAGTCGATGGCCTCGGGGTGGATGCCCGCCGCAGCATAGGCCTCTTCCAAAAGCTGGGCCTGGGCCTCGACGTTGGGAATCGTCAACCCCCCCTTGTGTCCATCGGTGTTGATGGCGGTATGGGTCACCACCGCCAGGACCCGGTCGCCATCGCGCAAGGCCTTATCATAGCCCTTGAGCACGAAGACCCCGCCGCCTTCCGCGCGCGCATAGCCATCGGCCGCGGCGTCGAAGGGTCGGCAGCGGCCGCTCGTCGAGAGCATGGACGCCCTGGAAAAAATCAGAAAGCCATAAGGATGCAGATGCAGGCTGATGGCCCCGGTCAGCGCCAACTCGCTTTCACCGCGCAGCAGCGACTGGCAGGCCTGATGAAAGGCCACCAGCGCTGACGAGCAGGCCGTATCCACCACCAGACTCGGCCCCCGCAGATCATAAAAGTAAGACAGCCGGTTTGCGGCAATGCTCGCCGTCGAACCCGTAGCCGAGTTGGACCCGATGGCCGCCAGATCATCGGCCATCCTATACGCGTAGTCGGTACTCGCCAAACCCATAAAGACGCCGCAACGACTCCCGCGCAAGCAGGAAGGCGCAATGCCGGCATGGGCAAAGGCTTCCCAACTCATCTCCAGCAGCAGGCGCTGCTGCGGATCCATGGTTGCCGCCTCGCGCGGCGAAATGCGAAAAAACCCCGCATCGAAGCCTGCCACATCCCCCAGCGAACCCGCGGCGAAAGTCACTGAAGTCCCCGGATGGCTTCGCTGCGGATGCTGCAGATTCGCTGTGGCCCAGCGGTCCTCGGCCACCCGAGTCACGAGATCCCGCCCCGCCAGCAAGTCCTCCCAGAAAGTGGCGTCAGACGTTTGCGGCAAGCGCGAGGCATAGCCGATGACGGCAATTTTTTGGCTTTTCATAGGCGGTTCACGAAGTTTTCAAATGCAAAGAGATGGCCAGCCCATTCATTGGATACACAGTCTGCATGACTCAGCCCCGAGAACTTTATCCATTCAACCAGTTTATCAAGGATACAGGAAGCCGCCGGTCAAGTCAGCGCCGCGCCGGTGGCGCAAACCCAACCATCGCCGCAAACAGGCAGGAATGCTGATTACGATATCTGTCCCTGCTTCACTCCCCGCAAAAACGCCTCCCACTGGGGCAGGATGCGATCGGGCAGGTAGCGGGCGCTTTGGGCGGCGCCAGCGGCACGGAGTTGGTGTTGCAGGGCGTCAGCGTCAGGGCTGTAGATGATCTGACGCAGGGCTTCCACCAGGCTGGCGGTGTCGTAAGGGTCGAAGTACCGGGCCGCTTCGCCATAGACCTCGCGATGTACCGGAATGTCGGAGGCGGCTACCACACCGCCGCAGCGCATGGCCTCCGCGCCGGAGAAATCAAAGCCTTCCCCCACGCTGGGACAGACGGTCACCACCGCCTGCCGGTAGAGCAGGCGCAGGGCGTCGGCGGGGACGCCCTGAAGCAGGAAGAGACTACCCTGCTCAACCCACGGCAGGAAGGCCTCCAACGCGGTCTGGTAATCCCAGCCGATATGCCCCACCAGAACCAACTTCAGGTCCGGATCCAGCGCGCCGCGCAAGGTTTCCCATGCGGCCAGCAGGCGGGCGTGGTTTTTGCGCGGCTCGATGGTGGAGACCATGAGCACGAAGCGCGTTCCCGGCCCCAGGGCGCGGGCATAGAAAGCGGTCTTCTCCTCTTCGTTTTGGAAGGCGCGGGCCAGTGGATAGATTTTGGTCCTGCCCTTCACCGCGCCCTGCACTTTCCCCTCATACTGGCCATGCAAATGACGGCGGACGATGTCGGCTATCCGCTCGGGCTCAGGCTCTGCCGGATAATAGTGGGCAGGCAGCATATTGTGGATGGTGTGGGCCCGCGCCTCCGCCTCGGGAAAGAGACTCAGCAGATCGCGCCGGGTGGCATCGGACACGCAAATAAAGTGCGCGCCGGAGCGCACGTTGGCGGACATGGCCTGAAAATGACTGCTTTGATGAAAGGCGCGGTCGGAGATGGTATGCGGCATGAGCACCGGGATGGCATCGTGGTAATGCACCACCAGCGCCGTGCCCGCGCTCACCCGTCCGGGGAAAGGCGTCTGCGCCACAAAAACATCCAGCCCCCGCGTATCCAGCACCGGATAGCGGGAATGGGACAAGACCTGCGCCCGCTCGATACCCACCAGATGCATACGCCGCCACGGATAGGCACAAACCCGGTAATTGCTTTGCAATACCTGTTCACGATCAGCAGCGGGCAGGCTCCGGCCATAAAGCTCCTGCCAGACAAAATCGCGGAAATGCCGGGTCTCAAAGTGCCCCAAGGGAATCCGCCCCAGCCCGGTCCAGGCACCCCAGCGCAAGCGCCAGGTCTGCCGGAAATTATCGAGCCACTCGGCCACATCGCCTTTCCAGTCCAGCGCGCTGCGGCCCTTGAGGGATACCACCACCCGCGCAAAGCGATGCACCCGCTCTGCCTCGGAGAGCGGCACACGGCCATACACCCCGCCGCGCACGCCGCGTTTGGGCATCTGCAGCAGACCAGACAGCTCCAAATCCGGCAAGGTGGAAAGCACCCCGTAAAGCAGGCGGGTCTCCTGCGGGATACCATAAAAGCCATCCAGGGCCGGGCGCATTTCCATGAGGACGCGTAGGGGGCTTGCTTCCTGCAACTTCACTCGGCAACTCTCGGAGCACGAATGCAAGACTGGTCGCTCCGTTTGCCGGCCTCCATGGCGATACGCCCGATGTCGCTCACCGTCATCTCCCTATCCCTCTCACGCGGTCAAGTATGGCCTAATCTCGTCGCCGTGCCAAAACACCATGTAGCCATCTCACGCCAATCTATTTTTTGGCCGGCGCAGCTCTTTTACGCGGCGGTCGCAATTCGCGCAGCAGGTCCGCGCGCAGGTCGGATTCGTATTGCGCGGCCAGCGCCTCCAGGGTCAGGCCGTATTCCTGTGCAAAGGG
>JAMCRJ010000016.1 GCA_023381645.1 Gammaproteobacteria bacterium | reverse complement strand
CATCGCGCCGTCGTTGTCGAAGAAGACGAGGCGCCGGTGGGCGTGGGTTCCGAGGTGATGGCGATCCTCAACGAGGAATGCTTTTTCGATCTCGATGCGGCGCCGGTACGGGTGCATGCGCTGGATGTGCCTATTCCGTATAATCGCCGCCTGGAAAAGGCGGCCATTCCCAACGCCGGAGAAGTGGTCGCCGCTGTGCGGAAGATGCTGGGCCGGTAAGATTCCGGCAATCCGTCCCCTCCTTAACCTCGGTTTGACTCAACAATGGTGAAATATGGCTGAACCTTACGTCATCAAAATGCCGCAACTTTCCGACACCATGACGGAAGGTGTCCTAGTATCCTGGGAGAAGCCCGCTGGCGCGCGGGTAGAGCGTGGCGATGTGGTGGCGACGGTGGAAACGGACAAGGCCATCATGGATGTCGAGGTGTTCCGTTCCGGTTACCTGGCGGGGCCCTTGGCCGAGGCCAACAGTATTATTCCGGTGGGCGGGACTATCGGCTATATCACCGATGGCGCGGTGGAAATGGTGGCAGCGCCTGTTTCTGCAGCGCCTGCGGTCATGCCGACGGGGCCTGCATCCGCTACGCCACACGCCTCTGAGGGCTATGCGGTGAAGATGCCGCAACTCTCCGACACCATGACCGAAGGTGTGCTGGTGTCCTGGGAAAAAGCCCTGGGGGACAGGATACAGCGCGGGGATGTGGTGGCGACGGTGGAAACGGACAAGGCTATCATGGACGTGGAAGTGTTCCGTGAGGGGTACCTGTCGGGTCCTTTGGTGGCGGTGGATGCGGTGGTGCCCGTAGGCGAGGCCATCGCCTGGCTAGTGGAGTCGCCGGAGCAGGTAAGCCACGAAAACGCTGTCCATGACGGGGGGCTGCGTCGGACCGATGCTACATCGGCGCCCGCAGCAACTCCCGCGCCTGCCGCCGCCATGCCTGGCCTGGTACCAGGTGCATATCCGGCGCCGCGTCCGCTGCAGGGGGCCGCCAGCCCCTTTGCCCGGCAGTTGGCGGGCCAGCGGGGTGTGGATATCAACGGGCTGCGCGGTACAGGGCCTGCGGGCGTGATCGTCGCCGCAGATGTTCTCGGCGCTGCTGGTGGTCATGCGGCCCCGGTCGCGTCCGCCGGTGCTGCCGAGCCCGCTGTGCCCGGTAACGGCCGCGCCATGACGGCCATCGAAAGATCGGTCAGCCAGGCGATGGTCGCTTCCCTGAGCATTCCGGTTTTCCATGTCACCGTGCAGGTCAGGCCCGAGGCGCTGATCCGCGCCGCCAAGGCACACAAGCTCTCCGTCACGGTGGCGATTGCCAAGGCCGCTTCGCAGGCGTTGCACAGACACCCTCTGGTGAATGCCGCTTATCAGCCTGTGGATAAGATTGTCGAACGCGGTCAACATGACATCGGCATTGCCGCGACTACGGAAGACGGTGGTCTGGTTGTACCTGTCCTGCGCGGTGTCGAAGGCAAGACGCCGGAACAGTTGCAGACGGAGTGGACCTCATTGCTGGAGAAGGCGCGCAAACGTCGTCTCAGTCCGCCTGAATATACCAACCCTACCTTTACCATCTCGAACATGGGGATGTACGGCATTGCCCAGTTCGATGCCATCGTCACTCCGGGGACGGCGGCCATCATTGCCATCGCCGGGAATGGACCCGAAGGCATGCCCATCACCATCACGGCAGATCACCGGGTGGTCAACGGCGCCGAAGCGGCCCTGTTCCTCAATGATCTGAAACAGGCCATTGAGCATCCCGAGAACTGGCTGGGTAGTGGCGGCCCGGTGATTCCCGAAGGGGATTACGACGTGCAAGTGCTGGTCATCGGCGCAGGCCCCGGCGGTGAAGACTGCGCCCGCGAGCTCGCAGAGAACGGCGTCAGGGTGGCTATGGTCAACAATGCGCCCCTGCCGGGCGGCGAATGTCTGTGGCGGGGCTGCATTCCCTCCAAGGCCTGGCGCGCTGCTGCGGATCGCATCCGCGACCGCGAGCACGATGCGGCGATGGGCATTGCCCTGGGCACGCCCAGGCTGGATTGGGCACAACTGGAACAGCATCGGCGCGGTATTCTCCAGACCCGCGGAGAAATGGCCCTGAAAACCGATAGGGGCGTGAAAATTCAGGTACTGGAAGGCTATGCCCGTTTCACCGGCGACCACAGCGTCGAGATCAGCGGCAAGGATGCGCGGACCCTGACCTTCGGAGCCTGTGTCATTGCTACGGGCGCACCCGCATTCGTGCCGCCGATTCCCGGCATTCAGGACGCGTTGAAGAGTGGTGCGGCGGTGACTTCCGATACGGTCTGGAACCTGAAACAGCCTCCCGCGCGCCTCTGCGTCATCGGCGCCGGTGCCATCGGTATGGAAATGGCGCAGATGTTCCACGACTTCGGCGCCGAGGTGCGGGTACTGGAAGCCCTGCCGCGGCCGGTGGCCGAGATGGAGAAGGAAGTCGCCGAACAGTTGATGAAGGCCATCGCCCGTAACAGCCCGCGTTTGCAGGTGCTCACCGGGGTCAAGGTGACGGATGTCGCGGGGCAACCCGGCCAGTTCGAGGTGCATTACCAGTCAGGCGACGAGGTGGCGACTTATGCTTGTGATCTATTGCTGGTGGCGACGGGTAAACGCCCGGATACCAGCGGTCTGAATCTGGCCGCGGTCGGGGTGGCTTTGGGAGATCGCGCCGTCATCGCCGTTGATGCCTCCGGACGCACCAATGTGCCCCATATCTATGCGGTCGGCGATGTCATCGGCGGCTACATGCTGGCCCATACTGCCGGTCGGCAGGGACGGGTGGCGGCTGCCAGCTTGCTTGGCCACGGCGCCCGTTATGAAGCGGCCAAAGACTGCGGGGTGACCTTCACCCGGCCGCAGTGCGCGTTTGTCGGCCTTTCCCTGGAGCAGGCCAAGTCGGGAGGGATCGATGCAGTCGAGGTCAAGGTGCCTCTGAGCATCGATGCCAAGGCCATGATGACCGGCGAGACCGACGGACTGATCAAGATCGTCGCTGACAAGATCAGTCACCGTATCGTCGGTGTGCATTTCCTCGCCGATCATGCGGATACCCTGGTGGGCGAGGCCGTGATGATGGTCAGCGCCGGTTTGACCCTGGAGCAGGTGGCGAGCGCCATTCATCCCCATCCGACTCAGACTGAACTTTTCGGCGAAATGGCGCGACGTCTGTTATCCCGTCTGCAGCGCAGTGCCCGGGCGGCGAGCTGATTGGCTTGCCATTCCAGCACGGAGCGAGTCTCAAGCTGTGTGCCGTCGTGGCTTGACGCCTGCGCGCAAAAGCGAGCAAAATACTCGGGTATCCACTGGATGAAGCGCTGCGGCGCATGGAGCGATGAATAATGAGCACAGCAACGGAAACGATGACGGATCTGGATTCCATTCCCCCAGTCATGACCTTGACACAAAATGCAGCGGACAAAATCGCGTCACTCATTGAAGAGGAAGGTTCTGACGATCTGAAGCTGCGCGTCTTTGTGACGGGGGGCGGTTGTTCCGGTTTTCAGTATGGCTTTACTTTCGATGAGAATATGAATGAAGGCGACACGGAAGTGCATCAGTTGGGTGTGAGTCTGCTGATCGATCCCATGAGTTATCAGTACCTGGTCGGCGCGGAGATCGACTACAGCGAGGGATTGGAAGGCGCGCAATTCGTCATCAAAAATCCCAACGCAACGACCACCTGCGGTTGCGGATCTTCCTTTTCGGCCTGATCGCCGGTTGGTACGGAAGTGCCCCAAGGGGAGGCTGACGGCCTCCCTTTTATTATGCGGGCAGGTTATGATGGTCCGGCGGCTTGTCGTCCGAAAGCCTTCGTGCAGGATGCTGCCCGTGAGCAGTGCCCCGACTGGTGGCGACCGCCGAAGGTCCGGGCAGTCAAACATCAGAATGATAGAAGGAGTTCTGTATGGCGGAACCGAACTTTGCGCCAGGTCTGGAGGGCGTGGCTGCAACCCAGTCCAGCATTTCCAACATCGATGGCGCCGCCGGCCTGCTGAGTTACCGTGGTTTTGCTATTGCGGATCTTGCAGCGCACAGCAGCTTCGAGGAGGTGGCGCTCTTGCTGCTGGATGGTGTCCTGCCCGGCGCTGCGGATCTGGAACGGTTCGACCACGGTCTGCGTGCGCACCGCCAAGTCAAATATAATGTCCGGGAAATCATGAAGTTCATGCCCGTGACCGGACACCCCATGGATATGCTGCACTGTGCCGTGGCCAGTCTGGGCATGTTCTACCCGCAGCAGGAGCTTTCCGA
>JAMCRJ010000063.1 GCA_023381645.1 Gammaproteobacteria bacterium | reverse complement strand
TTGCCCGATCTGCTTCCTGAGTGCCCGTAAATCCGTTGCCATGCTGGTTCTCCTGACGTGATTCCGCCGAACTGCCCGATGCCTCTCTGCTTCAGTTTAGAACAGAGTCCGGCTGACTGCGCAAGGGTTTGTCGGCCAAATTCACGGTCATCCCCGACTTTGCAAAGGAAATCCGTGCTGGGTCGCGCGATGCGGCGCCTGCAACCGTCCGACCTCATAGAGCGCCTGCAACTCGCTGCGCACCACGTTCAGCTCCATGTCGATGGACGCGACCGGCGCCCCGCGCTGCTCGCGCCGCTGGAGCAGGGCGTGGCGACGGTTCTGGAGATGATGGATGCGGGCCTGACGGTCGGTGTCGTTCATGATGCTTCTCCTTTCAGATGGCGATGAGGCCGCCGTCGGTGATGTAGGTATTGCAGGCCCGGCCGCTGTTGGCCGCGATACGGAAATGACCGGCGACGGATGGGGCGCTGGCGATTTTGATGCTGAAAAAATATTGGCGTATGGCGACTGTCGCTGGATTGGTGGTGATGGCGGTGATATCCATAAGTTCGACGAGGATGAAGATGAGTTGGATAGTTTTTGAATTCATGGCAGTCAACTTCTGAACTGCGGATAATTTATTATTATTGTATATTTTTAAAAAGAATTTTATCTTGTGTCGAACACAAAATATCGAACGACACAAGATGTACTAGCTTATTATTTTTACTGAACCTGACCGTTAGGTGTTACGACGGTCCCGGAAGCAGTATAAGCCGTAGCAAAGCCTGCAGCCTTGAGAGAGTTCTCAATCGCTGTCTTGAGGCTCCCACTGGCGCAGCTTGTGCCAACGTTAATCAAAATATCTCCCCCAATGGGCGCAGAAATTGTAGCACCAACTAGGCCAGCCCCACTAATGCCAACATCGCCGCACCCCGTAGCGGCCGTTCCGATAGGATCGTACGCGGTGGCAACAGATCCTGCACCCGTAGGATTGGTTGCGCTTGTGCTTAATGCTGTGGATAAATCGATCGTTTGGCCTGCAGAGGTTGCAGCTACGCCAGCCGTTACCTGGTTGAGTGCGTTTTTGAAGTTACTTGTTACGGCACTAGCCTTAGAAGTCGTGATGTACTGCTCATACTGCGGAATCGCGATGGCCGCCAGAATGCCGATGATGGCGATGACGATCATCAGTTCGATGAGGGTGAAACCGGCTTCGGCGCTGGCCTGCGCCTTCTTGACAAGCATGCTCATGGTCCTGCTCCTTGTGTTTCGAAGAAAAGCGTCGCACCCCAGGGATGCGCACCACCATCAGCAAAGCATAAGGCGTGCCAAATGCGTTACATTATTTGACACTCCCATCGCAATACGTTGTAACATCTCATAAAATATATTCGCATCCGGATCATTTTTGCCAGCCATGCGCACTTTCTGCGGTGCTGACTTCCAGATTTTCGGTCGATGTCCTCGTCATGACGAGGACATGCCATGGATGTCCGCTCAATCACGAAGACATGACGATCTGCCGTCGTCGTAAAGATGGCGACATGCGCATTGGCGGACGCGGTGCTGGCCGGAGCGACGACCCGCTTGCGATGCCCTCCAACCAGAGGTCTTTCCGGCTCTCGCCACCCTCGCGTGAGCGACGTGGTTACAACATACGGCGATCTGCTTGCGGAATGCAGATCGCGGACCGAGGTTAAGCATATTGCGTTTGGTTGTTAGCTAAACTAGACTAAGTGTGGTTTCGTGGAGAATGTCAACCACTCCGCGCCGAAAATGTGATGGGGTTGCCGAAGCTGGAGAACAGGATGCACTCAGTCAACATGCTACAAGCGAAGTCCTCGCTGTCCCGCTTGGTGGACGCCATCGAGCAGGGGCAGGAGCGTGAAATCATTATTGCCCGTAACGGCCGTCCAGCAGCCAAGCTTGTGCCCATGGAAACATCGCCAGGTGGTAAGCGCATCGGTGTTGCCAAAGGCAAATTCGATGTGCCGGACAGCATCGATACCCACAATGCCGAAGTGGCCCGCATGTTTTTGGGTGAGCAATCCTGAATCTCTTGCTGGATACCCATGTCGCCCTTTGGGCGATTACCGACAGCCCGAAGCTGTCGAAAAAGGCACGCGAGATGATCGAATTGCCGAAGTCTTCGATCTGGATCAGCGCCGCGACTATCTGGGAGATCGCCATCAAGCGCAGTCTTGGACGCGGCGACATGCCGGTATCCAGCCAGGAGGCGATGCGCTACTTTGGTGAATCTGGTTACCGTTTCTTGCCGGTCGAGCCCGAGCATGCGGCGGCCGTCGAGGACTTGCCGGCACATCACGCCGATCCGTTCGACCGAATTCTGGTCGCGCAAGCGCTTGTCGAACCTATGCGACTGATCACTCATGACGCGATGGTGGCGTGTTACAGCGATACCATCATAAAAACATAGGGATGGCGGTTTCAAGCTTGGTGTCGCCACGGAAAAGAAACCAGCACTGGGATACGGAACAAAGTGAAGGCGCTGGTACGGGATTGCTTGCGCATCCCTCATTCCAGGATCGGGATTGGCAAGCCGGAACCTCTGCGGGAGAGCCTCTCAGGATACTGGTCCAGGCGCATTGACGACACCCATCGCTTGATCTATCGCACCACCACCGCAGAACTGATCATTATTTCCTGCCGACACCATTACTGACGCGGAATTCAGGCGTAATGAGGCTGTTTCCGGAAGCTGTTATACTTGCCCAGTTTGCCTATACTATTTCGCTGCAGCCGTGAGGAGGATCCACCATGCACCCTGAGCGCATCACCATCAATCCACAGCAATGCGGCGGACGGCCTTGTATTCGAGGTCTGCGTATTCGGGTACAGGACATTCTCGAACTCTTGGCGGCAGGAGCGACGACCGCGGAGATTCTGGAAGATTACCCCTACCTGGAACCCGAAGATATCGCCGCCAGTCTCCATTACGCTGCGCAGCAAGCGGACCACCCCATTCTTTATGTGGCCTGATGCGGTTTTTAGTGGATGCGCAGCTACCACCTGCTCTGGCTCGATGGATCAATACGCAAGGTTATTCAGCCTGCCATGTTGCCGACATAGGTATGGCCGGTGCTCGTGATCCGGAAATATGGGATCGTGCATATGGGGATGGCGCTATCATCATAACCAAGGATGAAGATTTCGCCATACTCCGCACGATATATCCGGATGGCCCCACTATCATCTGGTTACGCACTCCCAACTGCCGAAGGCAGATACTGCTTGATGGCTTTGCCAGCCTATGGCCACAAATACTGGACAGACTGAACCAAGGCGAGACGCTCATCGAATTGAGAAGCTAGCCACTATCGCTTCGGGACCCGTGCCTTGGCAGAATCTGCCATTATGGCCCAGTGTTCGCGATGCTGGCCGGGGTTATTTTAGTGAAATGGGTGGTGAATCTCTACGCCCGATCCCCTGAAATCATCCACGTTGCGCGTTACCACGGTCATTCCGTGCATGAGCGCGATGGCCGCGATCTGCTTGTCGATGGGGTGCTGGGGGTGCGGAGACACCACCGTTTCGCCATAGATCTAAAAAATGTGCGGAAACCGTTGTCGTAATGCGCTAATATACCGCGATATCATTTTGTCCGGCGTGCTGCCGGCAGATTTGCCGGAGACGACGACGCGCTTTACCAAGCAGAGCCGCGCAGACGGCGACATGCGCATTGGAGGATGTGATGCCCCCCCTGGATAACCCCGCCATCCGCACCCCCACCGCCGCGATGCTGGCGGGGGTCACGACCCGCTCCATCCTGAGATGGATAGAGGACGGTACCATGACCGGAGAACAATGCGCGGGGCGACGCGGGGCAACGGACGTCGTCTGGAAGGTGGCCCTGGACAGCCTGAAAGGGCGAATCCCCCTGACGCTGGACGAGCAGATCGTTCAGCACATCATTCATGCCGACGAGGGCGACCCTGCGGCGAAAAACGCCCTGGGCCTGAGCTTCTACGCCGCCGAACAATATTCCATCGCCGCGGGGTGGTTTGAGGCGGCGGCGCGGCAGGGGCATGTGGACGCCATGGACTGGCTGGGCAACTGTTACCTCAAGGGACAGGGCGTTTCCCGGGACAAGGCACTAGGCCTGAAGTGGCTCTCGGAGGCCGCCGCCCACGGTCACTCCATCGCCCAGCACCGGGTAGACGCGCTACTGCCGGGGTAAGCGGACAAACGGGACAGGAGACCCGCGCGTCCGGCCAATCGGGGATGACCCCTGGCGGAATCGGGGATGCTGTTGCAGGGCGCCCCGATCAGACCTATAGTGCAATTCACATATGGTTCTCTGATTTACGGAGGAACAGAACCGTGAAAATCATCAAAAACATGAACACTACCGAGCGCTGGCTGCGTATCTACTTCGGCGCCATCATTTTTCTGGTCTATTTCGTCAATCCCTTCCCTTACAAGGAATGGACCTTTTCCGGATTGCTCCTCATCGCCACCGGCGTGATCGGCTACTGTCCGGTGTATTCCCTGCTCAAAAAGCCCAAAACCGCACCGACGCCAGACTCCATGGCCGATCGCTGAGCGCACGGCGGGCGCCGCGCCGCAAACGGCGTCCGCAGTGCATCCTGTACAGACCCCGCCGCAACGATTTATCATCTGCCCTTAATTTTTCATAAAACCACTGAGCAATGGCACTCATCGTACAGAAATTCGGCGGTACTTCCGTGGGCAGTGTGGAACGCATCCGGGCCGTCGCGGAACGGGTCGCGGCCAGTCATCGCGCCGGTCACCAAGTGGTGGTGGTGGTTTCCGCCATGTCGGGCGAGACGGATCGCCTCCTGCAACTGGCGCGCGCCCTGGCCGATGCCCCGGCGGAACGCGAACTGGACACCCTGCTCAGCACCGGCGAGCAGGTGACCATTGCCCTGCTGAGCATGGCGCTGGAGGGTATCGGTCAACCCGCCATTTCGTTCACCGGCGGGCAGGTCGCCATCCTGACCGATTCGGCCCATAACCGGGCGCGCATCGAGCACATCGACGATCACAAGATCCGCGCGGCACTGGATGCCGGCAAGATTGTGGTCGTGGCGGGTTTCCAGGGGGTCGATCCCCATGGCAATATCACCACCCTGGGTCGCGGCGGTTCCGATACCACCGCCGTGGCCCTGGCGGCGGCCCTGCATGCCGATGAATGCGACATCTTCACCGATGTGGAAGGTATCTACACCACCGACCCGCGGGTGGAATCCCGGGCGCGCCGTCTGGATCGCATCACCTTTGAAGAAATGCTGGAAATGGCCAGCCTCGGTGCCAAGGTCCTGCAAACCCGCTCCGTCGAATTCGCCATGAAGTACCATGTTCCCGTGCGGGTCTTGTCGTCTTTTCAGGATGGTCCCGGCACCCTGGTCACCAATGAGGAAAATTCTGTGGAAGCTCCCCGCGTCTCCGGCATCGCCTTCTCCCGCAATGAAGCCAAGATCACCGTGGTCGGCGTGCCCGACCATCCGGGTATCGCCTCCGCCATTCTGGGTCCGATTTCCGCGGCCAATATCAATGTGGACGTGATTCTCCAGAATATCTCGGAGGCGGGCAAGACCGACTTCACCTTCACGATGGACCGCAATGATTTCGCCAAGTCCCGCGATATTCTCCAGGGCGTGGCGCAGGGGCTCGGCGCCGAGGACGTGCGGGGCGACACCCATATCGTCAAGGTTTCCGTGGTAGGCGTCGGGATGCGCTCCCATGCCGGCATCGCCGCCACCATGTTTGAAACCCTGGCGCGGGAAAACATCAACATCCAGATGATCTCCACCTCCGAGATCAAGATTTCCGTCGTCATCGAAGAAAAATATCTGGAACTGGCGGTGCGGGCGCTGCACGCGGCTTTCGCCCTGGACGGGGAGGCACCAGCCTGATGCCGCTCATGTCCACTTATGCCCGGTTACCGGTCGCTTTTGCAAGGGGTGAGGGGGTCTGGCTCTATGATACCGAGGGGCGCCGTTATCTGGACGCCCTGGCAGGGATCGCCGTCTGTGGCCTGGGGCACAGCCATCCGGCCGTCACCCGCGCCCTGCAGACCCAGGCTGGGCAACTGTTGCACACTTCCAATCTCTACCGTATTCCGGCGCAGGAAAAGCTGTCCGATACCCTCTGCGCCGTCAGCGGCATGGATGCGGCCTTTTTCTGCAACAGCGGCGCAGAGGCCAATGAAGCGGCCATCAAAATCGCCCGCCTCCATGGTCATGGCAAGGGCATCGCCGAACCGCAGATTCTGGTATTCAGCAACGCTTTTCATGGCCGCACCCTGGCGACCCTCACGGCCACCGGCAATTTCCGCATCCAGGAAGGTTTCAGCCCCATGCTGCCGGGTTTCGTGCGCGCCCCCTATGGCGATCTTTCCACCGTCCGCGCCCTGGTTCAGGCCAACCCCGGCATATGCGCCATTCTCGCCGAGCCCCTTCAGGGCGAAGGTGGGGTGCGCCCGGCACCGGAAGGCTTCCTGACCGGGCTGAGGGAGGTCTGCGACGCGCACGGTCTGCTCCTGATGCTGGACGAGGTGCAGACCGGCATCGGCCGTACCGGGGCCTTCTTCGCCTACCAGCAGATTCCCGGCCTGCGCCCCGACGTGCTCAGCCTGGCCAAGGGGCTGGGCAACGGCGTCCCCATCGGCGCCATGCTGGCCCGCCAATCGACGGCCGCGCTCTTCGGGCCGGGCAAACACGGCACCACCTTTGGCGGTGGGCCGCTGGTCTGCGCCGCCGCCCAGGCCGTACTCGACACCATGCAGCAAGAAGACCTCCCCGCCCACGCCGGGCGGATGGGCGCCCTGCTCCGGCAGCGCCTGCAGAAGCGCCTTGGCGGGCACCCCGAGGTGCTGGAGATACGCGGCATGGGCCTGATGGTGGGCATCGAACTGGCCCATAAACCCGAACGCCTGGTGGAGCGCGCCCTGGAGGCTGGCCTGCTCATCAACGTCACGGCTGAAAAAGTCATTCGTCTGCTGCCCCCGCTGATTCTGCAAGAGGCAGAAATCGATCTTCTCGTCGCTGGCCTGGCCAGCCTTCTGGAATCCGCATCATGAACGTCCGTCACTTTCTGCGCCTCTCCGACCTCAGCCCCAGCGAACTGCGGGCGCTCCTGCAACGTGCCATCGCCCTGAAGAAAATCCAGCGGGGCGGCGAACGTTACGCCCCTTGCGCGGGCCGGACCCTGGCGATGATCTTCGAGAAATCCTCCACCCGCACCAGGGTATCCTTCGAGACGGGTATGACCCAATTGGGTGGCCACGCTCTTTTCCTCTCGCCGCGGGATACCCAACTGGGGCGTGGCGAGAGCGTCGAGGACACCGCCAGGGTCATCTCCCGCATGGTCGATATGGTGATGATCCGCACCTTCGGTCACGACAACCTCCTCCGCTTCGCCGCCGCTTCGCGGGTGCCGGTGATCAACGGTCTCTCCGACGACCATCACCCCTGTCAGCTCCTGGCCGACCTGATGACGGCGACGGAACACTGGGGTGACCTGCGCGGCAGGATCGTGGCCTATATCGGCGACGGCAGCAACAATATGGCCCACTCCTGGATGGAAGCCGCGCAGATTTTCGACTTTCAACTGCGCATCGGCAGCCCGGCGGGTTATGTGCCCAGCGCCGGAATGTTGCGGAATGGCGGTGATCAGGTCACGGTCCTGCACGATGCGGTGGCCGCGGTGCGCGGGGCGGACCTGATTGTCACCGACGTCTGGACCAGCATGGGTCAGGAAGAAGAGGCGGTCGCACGCAAGGCGATTCTCGCCCCCTTCCAGGTCAACGCCGCACTCATGGCCGCCGCCGCGCCGGACGCCTTGTTCATGCACTGCCTCCCCGCCCACCGTGGCGAGGAGGTCAGCGCCGAAGTCATCGACGGACCCCGATCCGTCGTCTGGGAAGAGGCGGAAAACCGCCTGCACGCCCAGAAAGCCCTGATGGAATTTTTATTCGGCATCGGCCCCGTGGCCGCACTGCAAGGAGATTGACGCATGGTCAAGAAAGTCGTTCTCGCCTATTCCGGTGGTCTGGATACCTCGGTCATCCTCAAGTGGCTGCAGGACCAGTACCAGTGCGACGTGGTCACCTTCACCGCCGACATCGGCCAGGGTGAAGAACTGGAACCGGCGCGCGCCAAGGCCGAGAAGCTCGGCGCCAGGGAAATCTTCATCGACGACCTGCGCCAGGAATTCGTCCGGGATTACGTGTTCCCCATGTTCCGCGCCAACACCCTCTACGAGGGCGAGTATCTGCTGGGCACCTCCATCGCCCGGCCCCTCATCGCCAAGCGCATGGTGGAAATCGCCGCCGATGTGGGTGCCGATGCCGTCGCCCATGGGGCCACCGGCAAGGGCAACGATCAGGTCCGGTTTGAGCTGGGGGCCTACGCCCTCAACCCCGATATCCAGGTCATCGCCCCCTGGCGGGAATGGGATCTGAACTCCCGCGAAAAACTTCTCGCCTATGCCGAACAGCGTGGCATTCCGGTGGAACGCCACGGCCAGAAATCCCCCTACTCCATGGATGCCAACCTGCTGCATATTTCTTATGAAGGCGGCATTCTCGAAGACCCCTGGGCGGAAGCCGAAGACGGCATGTGGCGCTGGACCACGGCGCCGGAGCAGGCGCCAGACCGGCCCCGTTATCTGGAAATCACCTACGCCCACGGCGACCCCATCGCCATCGACGGGGAGCCGCTCAATCCCGCGCAGTTGCTGGCGCACCTCAACACCGTTGGCGGCGAGCATGGCATCGGGCGCCTGGACATCGTCGAAAACCGCTATGTCGGCATGAAATCCCGGGGCTGCTACGAGACCCCCGGCGGCACCATTCTGCTCAAGGCCCATCGCGCCATCGAATCCATCACCCTGGACCGGGAAGTCGCCCACATCAAGGATGAACTCATGCCGCGCTACGCCAGCATCATCTACAACGGCTTCTGGTGGAGTCCGGAGCGCCGCGCCCTGCAGACGCTCATCGATCAGAGCCAGCGACTGGTCAACGGCGTGGTGCGCCTCAAACTCTACAAGGGGGGGTGTATGGTGGTGGGACGGCAGTCGCAGGAGAGTCTCTTTGACCCACGTATCGCCACCTTTGAAGATGATGCGGGCGCCTACAATCAGAAGGATGCCGGGGGCTTCATCAAGCTCAATGCGCTGCGTCTGCGCATCGAAAAGCGTTTGCAGGGTTGAGGCGATGGCTCCCGACCAGCAGGTACCGGCCACCGCACTGGGCAAAACCAGCCGCATCTCTCTGGACGGGCGGCGCAGCGAGCGCAGCGTCATTCTCGCCGATGGCAGCATGCACAGTCTCACCCTTCTGCACCCAGGCGTCTATACTTTGAGCAGTGAAGTGGCGGAGACCATCCGGGTGCTCAGCGGGATGGCCTATTACCATGCCGAGGGGGCCAATGACGTTCAGGAGTTGCATGCTGGCGACAGCATGATCATTCCTGCCAACCAGAGCTACCGCCTGGAAGTGGTGGAACCTCTGGATTACCTGCTTTCAAGTTAAGGAGATTCTCATGCGCATACTGCACACCATGCTGCGCGTCGTCGATCTGGATCGCGCCATTGCCTTTTACACGGAGGTACTCGGCATGCAGCTCCTGCGCCGTAACGATTATCCCGAGGGCGAATTTACCCTGGCCTTCGTCGGTTATCAGAACGAGAATGCCGGGGCGGTCATTGAGCTGACCTATAACTGGGGCGTGAAACAGTACGACCTCGGCGACGGCTTCGGGCATATCGCCATTGAAGTGGAGGATGCCGTGGCGGCCTGTGACGGCATCCGCCAGCGGGGCGGGAAGGTGGTGCGCGAGGCGGGACCCATGAAGCACGGCAACACCGTCATCGCCTTCGTGGAAGACCCCGACGGCTACCGCATCGAGTTGATCGAGCACAAATCAGACTTTGCCGAACATCCGGCCTGACAGCCGGTAAGCAGGATACGCGCTCCGGTAAATTTGCCGTGTTCTTGGGTGTTGACAGAGATCGACAGGAGGGGCTTTGCGCACGAAAAAAATGCAATCCATTCTCGCTGAACTGAACGATGGTTCAGCCGACATAGACGCCTCCGCGATCATTTCCACCGAAGGCCTGATGCTCGCCTCCGCCATTTCCGGAGAGGTGAGTGAAGACCGGGCAGGTGCGGTGATGGCGTCCATATCCTCCCTGGCCGACCGTGCGATGCGCGAGTTCAAACTCGGCAATCTGGAACAACTGGTGATGAAAGGGCACAATGGCTACGCCCTCATGATCCAGGCGGGGGAATATGCGGCGCTGATCGTTATCGGCTATGGGGATGGTCCGGAATGGAGCCTGGCGTTGCTCAGGAGCATTCCGGCGGCAGGCGTCATCAGCGACCTGCTGACACCAGGCTTCGGTTGGTCTATGGAAGAAGGGCCTGTCGGGATTCCGCAAGGCTCGATCTAGCCGGTCAAGCCGGTGGAATGCCCTCGCTTTCCGGCTCCCATAACGCGTTACCACCCATATTCTGCAAATATTGCCGATGGAGCATGCACTCCTCCGCGCTGGCGCGGATCACCCGCAAGGGGCCACGTGGCCGCGACAATGCCGCCGGAATGCCCTCACTCCAACGGTCATCCCCCGCGGACCGCATCTCCGTTGCGGCGGAGCCACCTGCGGCACCCAGCATCCCCATCATATCCACCTGCCCGCCGGTCATCGCCAGGTAGACCTCGGCGAGTATCCGGGTGTCCAGCAAGGCCCCGTGCAGTTCACGATGGCTGTTTTCCACACTGTAACGCCGGCATAGACTGTTGAGATCATTTTTCTGGCCGGGATGACGGCGGCGCGCATCGGCCAGCGTATCCATTACGGCCTGCCGCAAAGGCGCCTTCCCGGCCAGTTGCAGTTCGTGATTCAGGAATCCCAGGTCAAAGGGCGCGTTGTGAATGATCAGCTCCGCGTCACCGAGAAACTCCAGAAACGCGTCCGCCACCTCCGCGAAACCCGGCTGATCCTGCAAAAATTCGTCGGTCAGTCCGTGTATCCGCAACGCCTCGGGATCGCTGCTGCGCTGCGGATTGAGGTATTGCTGGTAATACGCCCCCGTCACCCGCCGGTCGATCAGCTCCACGGCACCGATTTCGATCACCCGGTGCCCCTGCTTCCAATCGATGCCCGTGGTTTCCGTATCCAACACCACCTGCCTCACAGCCATCCCTCGCCCTCCCGCGCCTGCCCGCCCGCCGCATACTGATCCATGACCCGATTCAGCAGTGCGTCCACCCGTTCATTCTCGATATGCCCGGAGTGGCCTCTCACCCACTCCCACTGGACCTGGTGGCGGGCGGCCACCGCCGCCAACAACTCCCAGATATCGCGATTTTTGACCGCGTCCCCGCCCGCCGTCCGCCAGCCCCGGCGCTGCCAGCCGGCCAGCCACTGGGTCATGCCATCCCGCAGATAACGGGAATCACTGATCACCCGCACGGCGCTGGGTCGCTTGAGCGCCTCCAGACCGCGCAAAGCCGCCGTCAGCTCCATCCGGTTGTTCGTCGTTTCCGGGACGAAGCCCCACAAGACCCGCTCCTGTCCAGCCAGCCGCAGCCACACGCCCCAGGCGCCGATACCGGGATTACCGCGGCACCCGCCATCGGTAAAGAGCTCTATGATTTTTTCGGGCATGGGGCGGTGTTCTCAGTATCAGGACCAACATAGGCAACGGGGGCTTCGGACCGGACGTTCTGACGCCCGGAACGCACCTTGAACGACCGGACCGCGCCCACCAGCGGCCGCTCGGGATCCCGCCGCTGGGCCAGTATCAGATAGGCGTTGGCCCCTGCCGGCCACCAGCGGTCACCCACCAGCTCCATCCACTGCGCATTGCGCCGCAGGCCCGGAACGGTATATTGAAAATAACGTCCCTCGCGGAGCACGAAACCCTGCTCCTCGAGCAGACCGCGCAGTCGTCCCAGAGGCAGGAAGGGGCGCAGCCATGGCCAGGCACGATCCCTGCGCCAGAGATGCCAACGGCGTACCACACTCAGGCTCCCCCCCGGATTGAAATCCATGATCAGCACATGGCCTTCGGGACGCAGGACCCGCCAGCACTCCTCCAGCACCGCCTGCGGATTGGCCATGCGGGTCAGACAGAATGGGACGATGACCAGGTCGAAACGCATGGCGGCGAAAGGCATCGCCTCACAGACGCCATAGGCCTGCAGATACTCGTCGGAAGGCAGGGCAAAGCCGTCATTGAGCAATACCCAGGTATGCTCGTGGCCGGGCGGCAGTCCCCAGAAAACGGGTTGCCCGAGTTGCAGAATGGTCTCCGGTTGCAGGCGTTCTATCCAACGCGGCAGCATATCCCGGGCACGGTCGAGCAGGAGGCGACCGCTGCGGCCATTCCACCAGATGGCGGCGCGACGTTCCCGCGGCCGACTTTGACGTCCCGGGTGCTGCATATCAGCGCGATGGCCTTGCGGCGGCGAAAAAGGAAAACACTAACGTCCACCACCCCGATTCAATGCCATAATGGGCCTTATGGTACCTTGCCCGAAGGGAGATGCAAAAATGCCCGTTCATTTTATTCCTGCCTTTACGGATAACTACATCTACGTCGCCGAAACGCCCAAAGGGGCGTGGATTATCGACCCCGGTTGCGCGGAACTCGTCCTTGACTGGTGCGTGGAACATACGCTCCGCCCGAGCGCCATTCTCTGTACCCACCATCATGCCGACCACACCGGAGGCGTGGAAGCGCTGGCGCAGTATTTCGGCATTCCCGTCTACGGCGCGAACCGGCGCATTCCGGGACTGACCCATGCGGTGGCCGAGGGTCGCCTGACGCTGGATGCGGAGACGCTCACGGTGCTGGAGGTACCCGGCCATACCCGCGATCACATCGCGTATTGGTGGGAAAACGTCCTGTTCTGCGGAGACACCCTCTTCGCCGCAGGCTGCGGCCGCCTCTTCGAGGGTACCGCAGCGCAGATGTTTCACAGTCTGCAACGTCTCGCGGCGCTGCCCGATCACACCGCCGTCTACTGCGCCCATGAATACACCCTCACGAATCTGCGCTTCGCGGCCCAGGCCGACCCGGACAATCCGGTCATAGTGCAGCGCCAGAAGGAAGCCATCGCACAGCGCGCGCGCAACGAACCCACCTTACCCTCCGACATGGCCCTGGAACGCGCCAGCAACCCTTTTCTGCGGTGCCGCGAGCCCGCTCTGATCCGCAGCGCCAACGCCTTCGATCCCGCTACGGGGGACGACCCCGTCCGTGTCTTCAGCGCCCTGCGCCGCTGGAAAGACCACTTTTCCTGAGATCAGCGCCGCGCCGGCAGGCAGATCAACTCAAAACGCTCGGTCCAGGCCTTGCGCAAAACCCGCAGGACGGCGTCGGCGTCCACCGCCGCAAGGGTCCGGAGAGACTCTTCCGCCGGAACCAGACGCCCCAGATAGAGCCATTGCCGCGTCAGGCGGCTCATGCGAATTTCTGCATCCTCCTGCCCGAGCAGGAGTTGAATCCGCAGGCTGCGCTTGGCCCAGATCATATCCGCTACGGTCGGTCCATGCTCCAGCAACGTCGCCAGGACCTCGGCCATCGCCGCTGCCGCCTGAACGTGCTGCGCGCCCGGCGTGGCCGCATAGAGCGTCCACTCACCACAGTCACGGAGGGGATCGAGATGGGAGAATACCTGGTAGGCCAGTCCGCGCTTCTCGCGCAACTCGCGGAACAGATAGGAAGCCGTACCACCACCCAGTATGGCGTTGGCCACCACATGGGCCAGATAGTCCTCTGCGGCGACGCTGCACCCAGGCGCCATCCAGATCAGGTGCGCCTGCTGCGCCTGGGCGCGGCGCAGCCGTTTCCGTCCGCCATGAAAACGGGGGGCGGGCACTGCCGTACGAGCCCCCCCGTGCGGCCCCCGGAAGGCGGCCTCCGCCCAGGCGCAGAGCGCCCCATGCTCCACTTCTCCGACGGCGGTAACGATCAGCGGCGACTCGGCGAGGATCCGCTGGTGATAGGCTTGCAGGCGCTTGCGGCTGGCGGAGCGGATGCGTTGCGCATTCCCCAGTACCGGCCAGGCCAGGGGATGGGGTCCCCAGATTTCCGCGAGGACGCGCTCCTGAGCCCAATCCTCCACATCCTCTGCCGCCATGGCCGCTTCCTGGGCGACCACGCGCTTTTCCAGGCGCAGGTCGGCGTGGTCGAAGCGCGGCTTCGTCAACAACTCGGCCAGCAGCGTAAAGGCGTCGGCGGCATCTTCCGCCAGTACCGTCCCGTGAAACACCGTGCTTTCCCGATCTGTAAACGCATTGATGGTACCGCCCAACGACTCCATGGCCGCATTGAGCGCATCGCCATCGCGCTCCGTACTGCCTTTGAAGAGCATATGCTCCAGCAGGTGGGCAAAGCCGTTTTCGTCCGGGGCCTGATCCCGGCTGCCGTTGCCGACGGTCAGGGACAAGGCCACACTCCGGCGTCCGGGCAGTCGCTCGCTGATCACGGTCACACCGTTATCCAGCGTCGTGCAGAGAGGTTCGACGGCGCGCGTCATGTCAGGAGGGAACAACAAAAGTGGACCGTAGCGGTCCACCTGTGTCGCCATTGGCGCTCAACGATGTCGATAAGGATGTCGGCGGTAGATGGATTATTGCGGGATGTCCTTCATGCTCAGCTTGATCTTGCCCTGGCGATCCACTTCCAGAACCTTGACATGCACCGCCTGTCCTTCCTTGAGATGGTCGTGGACATCGCTGACCCGTTCGTTGCTGATCTGGGAAATGTGCAGCAGACCGTCGCGCCCCGGCAGAATCGTCACAAAGGCGCCGAAATCCATGATCTTGGCCACTTTTCCGTCGTAAATGGTATCGACTTGCACATCCGCCGTCAGCAACTCGATACGTCGCTTCGCGGCGGCGCCGGCTTCACCGTCCACCGAGGCGATGGTTACCGTGCCGTTGTCCTGGATATCGATGGTCGCGCCGGTTTCTTCGGTCAGGGCGCGGATGACCTTACCGCCCGGCCCGATGACGTCGCGGATGCGATCCGGATTGATCTGGATGGTGATGATGCGCGGTGCGTAGTCGGACAACTCGCCACGGCCCCTGGGCAGCACGCCATTCATCAGGCCGAGGATATGCAGTCGTCCCGCCAGCGCCTGCTGGAGCGCCTGCGCCATGATTTCCCGGGTAATCCCGTCGATCTTGATATCCATCTGCAGGGCGGTCACCCCTTGTTCCGTGCCCGCCACCTTGAAATCCATATCGCCCAGATGATCTTCATCGCCCAGGATGTCGGTGAGGACGGCAAAACGCGCTCCTTCCTTGATGAGGCCCATGGCCACGCCCGCCACCGGCGCCTTGAGGGGTACGCCCGCGTCCATCAGCGCCAGGGAGGCGCCACAGACCGTCGCCATACTGGAAGAGCCGTTGGACTCCAACACCTCAGAAACAACCCGCAAGCTGTACGGGAATTCGCTGTCGGTCGGCAGGACCGCCGCTATCGCCCGCTTCGCCAGGCGCCCGTGCCCGATCTCCCGGCGCTTGGGCGAACCCACCATACCCGTTTCACCGGTAGAGAAGGGCGGGAAGTTGTAGTGCAGCATAAAGCGGTCACGGCTTTCGCCCTGCAGGGCGTCGATGATCTGCTCGTCGCCCTTGGTACCCAAAGTCGCCACCACCAAGGCCTGGGTTTCCCCCCGGGTGAAGAGCGCCGAACCATGGGTCCGCGGCAACACACCCGCCTCGATGGTGATGGGCCGCACCGTCTTGCTGTCCCGGCCATCGATGCGGGGTGCGCCATCCAGAATACGTCCTCGCACGATGCCGGTTTCAATTTTTTTCAACAGTCCGCGAACCATGTCTCCGCGTCCCGCATCGTCACTGCCAAACTCGACCGCCATGGCCTGCTGCACATCTTCCAGCCGCTTGCTGCGCGCCTGCTTCTCCGTCAGCGCATAGGCCTCCTGCAGAAGCGGTGTGGCTTTCTCGCGCACCTGCACACCCAGTGCTTCATCGGCCACCGGCGCCACCCATTCCCAGCGCGGTTTGCCGGCCTCCCGCGCCAGCGCTTCGATGGTTTCGATGACGGGCTGGAACTGCGCGTGACCGAACATCACCGCTTCCAGCATGATCTCTTCGGACAACTGCTGCGCCTCGGACTCGACCATGAGTACGGCCTGCCGGGTCCCCGCCACCACGAGATCCAGTTGCGAAGTGGTCAGTTGCGCGTAACTGGGATTCAGCACATATTGCCCGTCGATGTAAGCCACCCGGGCCGCGCCAATCGGGCCATTGAACGGAATACCGGAAACCGCCAGCGCCGCCGAGGCGCCCACCAGTGCCAGAATATCGGGATCGTTATCCCGATCCACCGACACCACCGTAGCGATGACCTGCACTTCGTTCATGAAGCCCTTGGGGAAAAGCGGCCGGATAGGACGATCGATCAGGCGTGACGTCAGAGTCTCCTTTTCCGTGGGCCGCCCTTCACGCTTGAAGAAACCACCGGGAATTTTACCCGCCGCGTAGGCCTTCTCCTGATAATTGACCGTCAGCGGAAAGAAATCCTGGCCCGGCTTCATCTCCCGGCGGCCCACTGCCGTCACCAGAACGACCGTGTCTCCGCTGGAGACCAGCACCGCACCGTCCGCCTGACGCGCCATGCGGCCCGTCTCCAGTTGCAGGCGGCGGCCGCCAAAATCTACTTCTTTCCGGATCATGGTCAAAACTCTCTCCTTACTTGCGCAGACCCAGACGTTCGATCAGCGTGCGATAGCGATTCACATCCCGTTTCTTCAGGTAGTCCAGCAACTTGCGGCGCTGGCCGACCATCCGCAGCAGCCCTTGACGGGAATGGTGGTCATGTTTGTTCACCTTGAAATGATCTGTCAGCCCTTCGATTCGGGTGGTCAGCAGGGCAACCTGCACTTCCGGAGAACCCGTATCCCCCACATGGGTGGCATAACCATGGACAACTTCTGCTTTGATATCATGAGACAACGCCATAATTCCTACTCCTCGGAAATTCTGAAAATGAATAGCCCCTAGTTTACGCTCATGAGGCGGCGAGGCGCCACCTTTCCGTCGTCCATCACCTCTCCCAAACCGAGAAACTGCTCCCCAGGCCCGTAGAGACGAATGCGCCCGAGAGAAGGTGCATGGGCGACCACGACCCCCTGCCCCTGACGCAGATAATAGGCGGTGTTCTCCGTCAGGGTCACCGCCGGTAAATATTCCAGAGCCAGATCCATGGCCTTGAGGGGGCACACGCCCCGCCCGAGCACGTCGGCGAGCCCTTCCAGGGTCAGCGCCTGGGCGACATCGAAAGGACCGGTGGACGTGCGCCGCAATCCTTCCACATGTGCACCGCACCCCAGTGCCGCACCGATGTCCACCGCCAGACTGCGGATATAGGTACCCTTGGAACAGCGCACATCCAGCACCAGGCGGTCACCGTCCAGGGAAACCAGGTCGAGGGCATCGATGCGTACCTGGCGTGGCGCCCGCTCCACCTCCAGCCCCTTGCGCGCCAATTCGTAAAGCGGCCTGCCCCCCTGCTTGATCGCCGAATACATGGGCGGAATCTGCGCAATCTCTCCGAGAAACTGCGGCAGCACCGCCTGCACCTGCGCTTCGCTGACCGCAACAGGCCGTTCTTCCAGCACACTGCCTTCGCTGTCGCCGGTGGTCGTGGTCTGGCCCAGCCGCAGGGTCGCCCGATAGGACTTGTCCGCATTGAGAATATAATCCGAAACTTTGGTGGCCTCGCCGAAGAGCAGGACCAGCAGTCCGGTGGCGATGGGGTCAAGACTTCCCGTATGCCCGCCCTTTTTTAGGCCGAGCAGACGCTTGGCCCGTTGCAGAGCGGCATTGGACGTCAGACCCGCCGCCTTGTCGAGGAGCAGCAGGCCATGCTGACAACTCATGGCAGATCCTCCGGCGCGGGCGGAAGATGGGCCAGGAGTTCCGCCATTTCCGCACCACGGTCAAAACGCGCGTCGTAAACAAAGTGCAGGGGTGGGATGCGCCTCAACGCCAACCGCCTTCCCAGCAACTGCCGAATCTCGCCGGCATGATCCTGCAGAACCGCGCGTATCATGTCGGCCCGGTCGGGACCATCCATCAACGAAAAATATACGGTCGCCGAGCGCATGTCCGTCGGCAAATCCACCATGGTGATGCTGGGGGGCAGCGGCGACAACCCGGAAGACATGCCGTGCAGACGCGGCAACACCGCCGCTATCTCTTCCCGGAGCAAATGGGCCACCCTGGCGCCGCGTGGGTAGGGGCGATGAGAACTGTGCAACATTGCCTCCTAGACCGTTCGCGCCACTTCGGTGGTTTCAAACGCCTCGATGACGTCACCATTCTTCAGGTCATTGAAGTTGCGGATACCCACGCCACACTCGAAGCCTTCACGCACTTCCTTGACATCTTCCTTGAAACGTCGCAGCGAGTCCATTTCTCCGGAATGGATGACCACATCCTGACGGATCACCCGAACCTTCGCGCTGCGCCGCAGGAGGCCGTCGGTAACCATACAGCCGGCGACCATGCCCACCTTGGGCACCCGGAATATCTCACGCACCTGCGCATGACCCAGAATACGCTCACGGATTTCCGGCGCGAGCATACCACTCATGGCGGCCTTCACCTCGTCCACGGCGTCATAAATGATACTGTGGTAACGAACATCCACCCCGCTATGTTCGATCAGGCGCCGCGCGGGAGCTTCCGCACGCACGTTGAAGCCGATGATGACCGCCTGTGACGCTGCGGCAAGATTCACATCGGACTCCGTGATTCCACCGACCCCGGAGTGGATGACATTGACCTTGACCTCCGAGGTGGAAAGGCGTTCCAAGGTAGTGGTCAAAGCCTCGGCGGAACCCTGTACGTCCGCCTTGATCAGCAGATTCAACTGCTGCAACTGGCCATCCGCTGCCGCTTCGAACAGGCTCTCCAGCGTCGCCTTCTGACTCTTTGCCAGACGTACATCACGGAACTTGCCCTGGCGAAAGAGCGCCACTTCGCGAGCCTTACGTTCATCCGCCACCACGACCACCTCGTCACCGGCCTGGGGGACATCTCCCAGCCCGAGCACCTCCGCTGGCATGCCCGGAGCCACTGATTGTGCAGGTCGCCCGGCGTCATCCACCAGCGCCCGTACACGTCCAAATTGCGCGCCGGCCAGAAGCATGTCACCCGTATGCAGGGTGCCCTGACGGACCAGCACCGATGCCACGACACCACGTCCACGATCCAGCCGGGACTCGATGACCACCCCCTTCGCCGGACCGTTGATCTGAACATCCAGATCCAGCATCTCCGCCTGCAACAAAATGGCGTCCAGCAGATCGTCGATATGCAACCCGGTCTTTGCCGAAACATTCACGAATTGCGTGTCACCGCCCCACTCCTCGGGCACCACTTCATGACCGGCGAGTTCCTGGCGTATGCGTTCCGGATCCACGGAGGGTTTATCGATCTTGTTGACGGCCACCACGATGGGCACCTTGGCCGCCTTGGCGTGGTGAATCGCCTCGATCGTCTGGGGCATCACCCCGTCATCGGCCGCCACCACCAGCACGACGATATCCGTCGCCTGCGCGCCGCGGGCCCGCATCGCCGTAAACGCCTCGTGGCCAGGCGTATCGAGGAAGGTCACCATGCCCTTGGGCGTCTCCACGTGGTAGGCGCCGATGTGCTGGGTAATACCCCCGGCCTCACCACTCGCTACCTGGGTAGAGCGAATCCGGTCCAACAACGACGTTTTACCATGATCCACATGTCCCATGACGGTCACCACGGGGGGCCGCCGGCCCATGACCGGCGTCTCTGCCGCCCCGTCTTCCGTCAAAAAAGCCTCGGGGCTGGTGATTCCCACCAGCTTCACCTTGTGTCCCAACTCTTCCACGACGATTGCGGCGGTTTCCTGATCGATCACCTGATTGATGGTGGCCATCACCCCCATCTTCATCATCGTTTTGATCACGTCGGTAGCCTTGATCGCCATCCGGCTGGCCAGTTCACCCACGGTGATCGTTTCCGGGAGCGCCACTTCGCGGATGACCGGTGCCACCGCCCATTCGCTGACCGCAGGACCGCCCCGGCCGTGGTTTCGTTTGTCTGCGGACTTACGGCGCCGTGCCAGAGCATCGGCATTGCCACCGTCTTCACTACGCCGCCCGCCCCGCCGAGCAGCACCGCCACGGCGGGCGTCATCGTCGCCGCCGCGTCCAGCCGGCCCCGCTTTTTTGCCTTTTGGCGGCGGCGCTGCCGCAGGCGCTCTGCTGGCCGGCGCTGCTGCGGGACGTGCACGATCCGTACCGGCCGTCGATGTCCTGCCACGATCCGGGGCAGGTCGCTCGGAGGTGCGTGAGGGAGCTGCCGCGAGCTTCACTTCGGAACGTGGCGCCTCTTGTACCACCGCCACCTCTCCGCTCGCTGCCGCCACATCGTACGGCACCTGCTCCGGCTGACCGACAACCTCCTCCACCGGCTCCGGCTCCTCAGAAACCGGCGCGGGCCCGCCTGCGGAGACCGCTTCCACGACTGGCGCGGATTCCAGCAAAGCGGTGGTCACCTGAGCATCGGCCGGCAACTGTTCCGGTATAACAGACTCGGTAGCCTCTTCGGCTATCGCTTCCCGTTTGACGTAAGTCCGTTTGCGGCGCACTTCCACTTGTACCGTGCGCGACTTGCCTGCGCCTACGGATTGTTTGATTTCGGTGGTACTGGTGCGGTTGAGCGTAATACGGCGCGGTTCACCGCCACCCTCTCCGTGCGCACTGCGCAACGAAGCCAGAAGACGATGTTTGTCGTCCTCAGTGACCACATCCTCGGCCGTATTCTTGGAAATGCCCGCAGCGTTCAACTGCTCCAACAACCGAGCATTCGTTACACCCAATTCAGCAGCAAAATTGGCGACAGTTACCGTCATAATCCTCATTCTCC
>JAMCRJ010000026.1 GCA_023381645.1 Gammaproteobacteria bacterium | reverse complement strand
CGCCGGCACATGGCCAGCAGTTCCATGTGCTGCACGGCGTCCATCTCTCCGCCCGCGTAGGTGCCCCTGCTGCGCTCATGGCGGATGTTGCGGGTATTGGGATAATAAGGCGGGTCCAGGAAAAACAGGGTATCGGGACTGTCGTATTGGTCCAGCAGATCGATGGCGTCCTGGTTCTCGATCACCACGTCCCTCAGGCGCTGCGCCAGGGTGGGCAGGCCCTCGATGTGGTAATTCATGCGTCGGCCCTGGGACCGTTGGGTGCTGGTGGCGAAGCGTTTTTCGGTGAGACCGCTTTGCCCGCCGCCGCTGAAAGAGGCATTGGATACCACGAAAAAGGCCCAGGCGCGGATGATGGGATCGTCTTCAGGAGAACCCAGAAGGTCCAGGGCGCGGGCGTACTCCGCTCTGGCATAGGGTGTCCATTGCAGACGTTCCAGCAGTGCCGCCCGTGTACGGTTTTCCTGTATCACTCGATAGAAGCCGATCAGATCGCTGTTGCGGTCATTCAGTACTTCAACGGGGGATGGCGGCAGGGCCAGCAGCATGGCGGCGGCCCCTGCGAAAGGTTCCACATAGCACGCATTGCGCGGCAAGCGATCCGCGATCTTCTGCGCCAGCCATCCCTTCCCGCCCATCCACGGAAACGCGGGTCTTACAGACAGCAGTCCTGCACCCGACTGGCTTGCAGGCACTTCTGCAGACGATGGTGCTACGATCTGCAAGCCCGGCGGATGCAAGCCTGCCGTCTGTAAGACTGCCGTCTGTAAGCCAGCCGTCTGCAAGACCGTTGGCGATGGTTGAATAACGGTTTCCGGGAATGATGACGCTACGGATACGGACATAATGGGCTGCTCCTGTTCCGGATTATTTTTGCAAATTGTCCCAATCAGCCAGGTATTCGCTTTCGCTTTTTCCGTACTTGAAATGTTCAGCGGGCATGACGCGAAGGATGGTCGTGACCTGGGCATGCAGATGGACCAGTTCGGACGGTTCGATGTCCAGCAGCAGGGCCAGATCCGGGTTGTCGTATTTTTCGGAGAGGAGCAACAGATCGCGCCAGCGCCGCGGTATGCATTGCAGCTTGCGGCGCATGGTATTCATGTCCATTTTCTCGATGACGGCGTTTTCCACGGTATTGTCTCCTCCGGTGATGATGGCATTCCACCCTTCCTGTTCGGCGTCCGGATAGCTCAGGTTTTGCGCCTGCAGGCGGGCGTCGAAAGTTTGCTGGGTGATCTTGTGCCAGTGGGCGCGCTGCTGCCGGGTATCGTGAGGAATGGGAATGACCCGGTCGTGCGCGGCGAACTGGCGAAAGCGGGTATGCAGGGACAACCGCAGGTAGGTCCAGTACGCGCCCCGGCTGCGGCCATCGTAGCGTTCCACGGATTGGGCAAAGGCGATCCAGGCTTCCTGTTGCAGATCTTGCTTCTGGACATGGCGATGATGATTGAGCGTGATATCGACCATGCCACGGACCAGCGGAGCCACGCGATCCCAGAGCAGATTCATGGCCGACGCGCTGTTCCGCGCGGCCAGCACTTCGGCGTCCTGGATGTAGATGCTGTCTCCACTTTTTTTATCGGGGATATTTTCCGCCTGGGGGACGCCATCGCCTGCCGGCTGCAAGCCAGCCGTCTGCAAGCCTACCGGCTGCAAGCCTGTTGGCGGCTGAATCTCCAGCGCCTGGGCGAACAGTTGATCCCACAGGTCAGGCGGGTCCTGGACATCGGGTTGCGAGAGTTGCTCTACGAAATCAGCCATGTGATGGCTCCTTGACGGGCGACATGAACAGGATGCCCATTCCCGTACCGGCGGGTACCCGGACGGTGGGCGGCGTGTTGAAGCGGTTCTCGGCAATAGGCACCATGACGTTCCCGACGTTGCCAGCGGCCTGCTCCAAAATTTGGCCGTTGTTGAGTTGGTGTGTTACCAGCGCGTACCCGCTACCGGCGATCACGGTCTGGTTGGCATCCTGCAGCGCTTGGTCGATACCTTGCAGGAACGCTCCGGCGAAGAGCCATCCGTAGCGATAGAGCACATGATTGTTCACCGTCGTTGCCATGCCCACGCGCGCGTTTTTCGCGCTGATCGCATAGGCGTTGATTGGATAGGACTGCCCATTGAAGGTCATCGTATTGAACTGCATGACGACCACCTGGTGCTCGCGCTTGAAGCCGCCCAGCAGCCGCGCGCCGTGAAAACGTCCGCCCTCGATGGTGGCCTCGATGGGGCTTGGTTCGTTGGAATTGACCCCGATATCCAGCATGGCGAAGGAAATGTGCCCGGCCAGAGCCATCATGGTGGACCGGTTTTGCAATGCCTGCAGGGCGGCGGCATTCGCCACGGGCTGACCCTGCTTGATCTTGCTGATCGTTACCACGTTCACGGGTCCATACGGCTTGTCATCGACGAATCGTTTCAGTTCGGTGGTCATCGCCTGCTCCACCGCGCCCTGCTGCGACGTGGTGGCGGCGGTCGGCGTGTAGTAATTTTTGACCATGATGGGTGCCGGTGTTGGTGCAACGGATTTTGCTGGAGCGGTCACGGATTGGGTCGCGGCGACGGGATGCAGTCCGGTCGGCGTGGGCATGTAGGTTTTTCCGGTCTTGGCTGCCTGCTCGCCCATCTGGTGATTCGCTTGATTGAGCTGCGCGTTGAAGGCCTTGTTGCCCTTGCTGCCCCCGGGCGCGCCGGGAATCTGCGCGTGCTGCACCTGATCATTGAGCTTTTGTGGCGCGGGTGGGCCGCTCATCAGCCGATACGCGCCGAAACCCAGGGCGACCACGGCGACGCCTGTGGTGATGAGGGCCATCTTGCGGGTCGCGGGGTTGGTATAGAACGCGCCTGCGGCATGGGCATAAGACATCTTTCTTGCGGGTTGTGACGGTGGTTCGGTGGAGTTGTCCGTGGATTGTGTAACCACAGTCTGGTCCTGGTTTTCCTTTCCGTTTTCCGTTTCCATCAGCGCACCTCCAGGGTCTGGTTGATGCCGTTGAAGCGCAGCAGCACGGCATGGGTTTGGGGTAGAACATAGGCATGGACGCCGTTGGCCGATGCTTCGGTGGCGATCCATGCGGGCGCGAGCAATCGCCCATGCGTCCGAATCCAGAGATCGCCGTTCATTCGCCACGCGCGGGTGTAGCTGTAAGCCGGGGCGTTTTTCACCCGCAGGGTTTTGGCGGCGGCAGGCATGGTGCCATAGAGGGTCTGCAGCAGGGCGGCGGTCGTGCCGTGGTTGGGACTGGGCGAAAAGGACGGTGGCAGTCCGCCGGGAACCATGCCGCGCACCCGAAGAATGACGCGGTAGGCCACGGTTTCCTTGCCGTTTTCGAGCGGTCCGCCGCTGACCAGTTGCACGGGAATGGGGGTATTCAGTCCCTGCAGGGTCAGCAGCAGATTGCTCTGTGCATGAGGTAGGAGATCGGAGACGACAATGGTGGGTTCCAGGGTGTTTTTATCGATGCTTTGCGCGGTGAACCGCTTGCCGCTACCGATGACGGCGGTAACGATGGGCCAGGGCTGACCCGCTCCATCCACCACGGTCAGCGAACAGGCGTACCCGGCCGCCATGTGGATGGTCGGGGTTTCCCCGGAATTAGGATTAACGGTAATGACCTGGGTAATGCCGTTTTTCGGGATGATTGGTTCATTGCCGCCATTTTGTGTTTTCCGGACCTTCCCCCGGAACTGGTGAATCTGCTGGCCGGACAGCGGCAACAGGGCCTTTTCGATACTTTTGAACGGCGGCAGTCCAGGAATCGGTCTTGCAGACGGCAGTCTTGCAGCCGGCTGGCTTGCACCCTGCTGTCCTGCAGACGGCGCTCCTGCGGAGGGCGCTCCTGCGGAGGGCGCTTCTGCGGAGGGCGCTTCTGCGGAGGGCGCTTCTGCGGGTGCCGGAGTGGCGGAACTGCCATTGATCTGCTCCTGCAGTTGCTGTGCCGGTGTCAGTGTCGTCGCCGGTTGTGTGGTGGCCGGTGCTCCCGTGTTGATGATCTGCGTAGCGGCGACGGGTGGCTGGGAAATGACGATGCCCATGAGTTCACTCCTTTATTAATGCGATGGATGAAATGGCGATGGCGCGGGGATTCTTCCAGTTGGCCACGCGCTGCACGATCACGGTAGCCAGATACTTTTTATCGGAAAGCCCGTTGGAGCTTTCGAGGCGGAAATGGATGGGAATCTGCACCTGCCACGCGTAGACGCCCTGTGGATTGAGACCCTTGAGGCGAATGACGGCGGTTCCGCTTTGCACGGCGGAGATCATGAGCTTGCGGGCCATCATGTCCGCGTACAGCCCGTTCTTTTTGAATTTCGCCAGAAACGTCGAAAATCCGGCGCTGGTAAAGTCCTTTTGAGCGGATTCCATGCGGCGGCGATAATTCAGCGCGTCGAAACTGAAGATCCCGGTCACGGCCTGCTCGGTCCAACTGATGACGGCGCTATCGGTATCGAAGGGCTTGTTGTAGGACACCATGGGCATCAGTCCGCCGTTGGGTTCGGTAGCGAAATAATGGTTGATGGTTTCCGTGCGCGGGAACACGAAATACAGCACGGCGAACAGGACGGCGAATGCGCCCAGGATCAGTTCGCGGTTGTAGGCCATGAGCAACGCCTTGCCCGCGTGATAGGTACCGATGACCTCGGCCTCCAGATCATTGAATTGTGGCTGTTTGGGCGGCAGTCCTACGGACGGCAGTCCTGCAGACGGCAGTCCTGCAGACGGCGCTCCTGCAGAGGGCGCTCCTACGGAGGGCGTTTGTCCTGCGGGCGGTGACCCTGCGGATTCCGCTGGTGGTGATTTCGGTTTTTTACGGTTTTTACCGAACAAAGACATGATCCAACTCCTGGTTGTGATTGGCGCCCATCCAGACCTGTCCGGTCCGTGTATCCACGAAAGTGGGAGTGAACGGATGGTGGTTATCCACCGCATATAAAATGGCGGTATTGACGGCCACGGTTTTTTGCATGGCCTTGTTTTTAAGCAGTGTGGTCGGAATTCCGCCGCTTTCGGTTTTTACACGAAATCCGTTTTCGCTCTGCAACCAAAGTTGCAGCGGGTTTTTCGCGCTCATGATTTCGATGGCGCGCAGGACGCTGGATGGTTTCAGGGCTGCTACGGGTATGATGCGGAAGCTGATTTTTCCGGCGTCCACGGCGGCTTTTTCGGATACGAACCAGCGATGGCAATAAATGCAGTTGGGATCGACCAGCGCGTCGATCGGCGTGTGCTCATCATGGCCCCACACGAAACCGTGGGTGAATGAGACATAGCGCAAAACGGCTTTGGCGGTAAGTGGGTCCTGCGGGCCTTTACCCTGCATCGGCGGACTTGCAACCGGCAGTTCCGTTTTTTGCGCTTGCGCGGCGGAAGTGGTCGGCTGCGGGATCTGGATAATCTCGCTCTTCGGCATCTTCGGCCACGCAACGGCCCACGGCGTCCCCTGGTCGGTATAGACATGACCGCCGACGACGATGCCCCGGATTTTCCCCTTGTGGGCGAGGAAAAACACGGTGTGCAGGGAGCGGTTGGGATAGCGGACCTGGGCTGCGGGGATACCGTCCACGTACATGCTATTCCTGAGTTCGACCTTGCCATGTCCGGCCTGACGGACGACCGCCGCCATCTGCTGGTTACGCACCACGGGACGCTGAAAACGGAAGTAGATCAGGCTTAGCAAGCCGAGCAGGATTATTCCCGCGATGACCCCCACGATGGGCTTCCACAGCAACGATCCGGCCATCCTGATTTTTGCTGAATCCATATCCTTGTCCTTCTCTCCGCCAAAAAAACTCTCAATAACCTTGGTGCCGCAAACCTTTTCCCCCTGCGGGGAGCATCCCCCTGCGGGGAGCATCCCTTGGGCTTAACCGCTCCCCCAATTTTCGGCCTGGACGCTCCGGAACAGGCTGGATGTGATGTGCAGGGGTTTACGCAGATCGAGTCGAGGGATCGCGGGATGCGCGCGCCAGTCGTCCAGCAGGACTTGCAGGAGCGGGTCTTCGGCCAACTGACGGGCCAGATCGCTTTCGGCGGCATCCAGGGCGGGCAGAACCGAGAGGCATTCCGGGTGCTGCAGGGTCAGGTAGCTATCAACAAAGTGCGTGAGAAGCGCCAGGGTCTCGATGACCGGATGTTCGGGCACATTGAACCAGCGCACCCAATCCTTGCGGTAATCCAGGCCGATGCGATGCTCGAAATTTGGCAGGTTTCCACTGCCGCCCTCACGACGCCACTGCCCCTCGCGCTGCATGAGCCGCTTGATAAAATCGTCGGGCACGAAGGCCGGGAACACCCGCGAGGGATCGGGATCGCCTATCAGGCTGCCGGGCGCATAAGTGGCTCCGCTGTATGCCTTGACCCGTGCGCCCTGGATTTGCAGGGTGATTACATCATCGTTGCGCTGCATCTTCGGGGTGAGTGGCGTTGCAAGGCTACCGTTTGCTGGGGATTCGCCATCGACAGGACAAACGTCGGCTGCAGGACTGACGTCTGCAGGGCCAGTGTGGTGTTCGTGGGGTACACTATTATTATACACCCCGCCAACACCTGAAATCCCTGTATTACCAAGGATATGCGCGGGGGTGTCGGGCCGGAACCGAATATAGGTCCACGGCTCGATCGTGTCGGTTTCCTGCTCCGCGATTTCGAGATCGGGGAAGGTTTTCAGCAGCCTATCATAAACCGTCTGCGGGTCGAACAATCCGGGAATTTTGACAATCTGGGGATCGAGGATGCGGTACAACTCCCGCAAACTGAACCGTATCTCGCCGCCGCCGGCTTCCCGGCGTTGCTGGATGAGTTGGTTCAGCAACTCGATCACCCGGTCGCTCGGTGTCTGTTCGGGGGGGGCAATGGGCGCATCGTCGCGAATGATGATCTCGGTGGCCCTGCCGGGGCGGATTTTATAATCCAACACGTCGGGTCGCGTTTGCTTGAGCAGTTCCAGCGCCTCGCGCAGGTTTTCTGGCTGAAACCCCGACAGTCCGTGCGCCTTGGCGGTTTTTTTCAGATCGCGAACGCTCATGCGGATGATACGTGTTTTCATTAGTTCTCCTTGGGTAGGTGATTCATGCGGGACCGGCATATTGATCTGGTAACTGCTCATGACATGGGCCAACCGCTCCACCGCCTGTTTGTGGAGAGCTTCGGACGATTGAAATTCGGCGGGAATGATCTCGTCGATGTACGTGCCAAATAGCCCGTCGATGGGCGGAATCTCCGAGTAGACATCGCAGAATTTTTTGCGTGTTTCGCCCAGGGGGTTATTGACGCCGCGCAGCCGGCCTTTGGCCTGGGTGACGATCTGCGACACGCGCCAGCGCACGTAGCGGTCGAAATCCGGGTTCTCGAACACCCGCGCCAGCACTTCCTGCCCCAGGTGAGGGAACGCCACATAATCCTTGCGGCTGCTTTCCCAATGGTTGGCGAACTCATCGAGGTCGGACCATTGGTCGCGACTGAAGATGCGGCGGGCGGCGAGAAACTCTTGCGCCAGCACCTGGACGGGTGGCAGATCCAGAGACCAGATCACCAGACCGTCGCAGGTGGCCCAATCGTTGTGGCCCAGATGATGTTTACCGATCCAGCCGATCAGATTTTCGTAGCCGGGCTGGTATTTTTGGGCCCATGCCTGCAGGGTGGGAGCCATTTTTTTGTTGACCAGCATGGCGACTTTCATGCCCTGCTCCCAATAGGCCAAGAGGATGCGTTGCGCGTTTTGCAGGGAGGTGACGGGATTCAGGATTTGGGCGGTCTTGGTGTGATTCAGTGGCCGCAAAACCGTATACACATGGTCCTCGGCAAAATTCTCGTTGACGCCCTTGCTCATTTCGGTGAGCACCAGATCCGGGCTTGCCGTATAGACTTCGATATTTTTGTTGCACTCGCCGGCATGGCTTTTGATGAGTTCGTCGCCGAACGCTGTAGGAAAGTACAGCAGGATTTTCCGGTTGGCGATGCTGCCATCAACGCCATCGATGAAAAAGATACTGCCGTGTTCGAGCGCCTGCGCCAGATGCTTGGCAAACACGGTGGGCACGATTTTTTTGCGCTGTCCTGCGGACGGCAGTCCTACGGACGGCGCTCCTGCGGAGGGCGCTCCTGCGGAAGGCGACCCTGAGGACGGATAATACGGCTGCTCGAACAGGGCCTCGTACTGAATCTTCTGTGCGCGAATCGATTTCACAAACGGATGTATAATTTTCCGCCGCACATTTTTGGTATTGATCCATGCGGTGAGACTTTTGGCGTCCATCGGTTTTTCATCGGCCATCACATCCAGAAAATGCCGATACAAAAATCGATAGAACAGCATCACCTTTTCGGTGGATGCGATGGACTGCTCCAGGCTCTTGCGGAGTTTTTTGTTTTCGGTCGTATCGGGTGTTTGCGCCAATTGAAAGCGCAGACTGCCGATCCAGTGATCGGTGGCGGCGCGCGCCTCCTGAAATTCCTTCCACCCGATCTCTTGCGTGTCCATGAGTGTAGGCATTTCGTCCTGGCGGATTTCAGTGGATTGCGAAAACAGCCGCTTGTCGTACTGCAAGAGTGCGGTGGTGGTACAGACGGATTTTTCGGTGTAGGACAAAAGACGATTGAGTTGGGATGCGCAGGGCAGGAATTGGCCCAGGGTGGCATGGGCGACGGGGACATCCCGCCCGTATACCTGATATGGTCCCAAATTCCTGACCGGCGCATCGAGTTCTTCGAGGATCGTTTCGGCTTCATCGGGTTTTTGCAGGGCCTGAACCAGCACCCGCGACACGCAGCCGCCGGGGCAGGTGGCGCAATCTTTGCCGCATCCGTGGTGCTGTCGGGTCAGGATCTCTGGGTGCATTTCGCCGTTTTCCTGGCTGAGCGCCCCGGTCAGGTCCATCTGCACGCCGGATTGCAGCTTGGTGCGGTAACATCCGGTCAGCGTGTTGTTCGCGATTTGTTGCCGGATGGTGTCGGCATTCGCGATGAAATCCGAATCATGGGTCCAGAGCGGTTTGCCGTTGACGGCATCGAGACGGTCCAGGATCAGATTTTTGATATCGGATTCGTCTGCAATGACATTGGTCCGGCTGTTGCGCAGGTAGTACACGCCGTCCTGATCGCGGTTGGTTTGGAGGATGCGATTGGCATCACGGCGCTGTGGCGTGGAAATGACCTGGTGGTCCTTTTCGCCTTCGGGTGTTGCCAGCCTCGACAGCATTCGGGTCTTGCCGGCCCCGGTGGAATCCACATGGGTCCACACGCCTTGCAGTTCTGTGGCGTCCATGAATTTGCGGCGATACTCGCGCATATCCATTTCGATGCGGACCTCGTGGATCGCCTTGAGTTTGGGGCGCGGTATCACGGGGATTGGACGCAATGCTTCGCCGGTAGCGGTATCTTCCGGCGTGTTCAGGGGCGCGTGTTGCAGATTTTGCGGGGATTCCCGGATGGCCTGTTGCAGCGCGGCATCCATGCGGCCTTCGGTGAGCACGTCGTCCCAGTCGCCGAACCAATCGTCATCGTCTGATCCTGTTGCCAGCGAGTCCGCCGACTGCAAGTCTGCTGACTGTGGGTTTGCTGTTCGCAGGACTACTGTCTGCAAGACTTTGGGATACGTAGCGGCAGACTGCAGGGCTGCGGACGGCAGACTTGCAGTCGGCAGACTTGCAGTCGGCATATCCGCAGCGTGCGCACTCGGTGATGGCGGCAACAGATAGATCACCCGCCGACCGATGGATGTAAGCGTCCTACCCAGGTAGGCCGCGGCTTTTTCACCGGCGCGGCTTTTGTCGCGATCGACGATCAGGATATGTACCTCATCCGGATCGGCGGGTGGCAGGGCATCGGCATCGAGATCGAGGATGGCTTCCGCGAGGTTTTTGTAGCCGGCGGTAGACCAGAGGACGTGTAGGATGCCGCCCGCTTGCTGCGCCACGGAAAGGCCGGATTCCAGCCCCTCGCTGTAGAAATTGAGTTTTTTGCCATTTTTGCCCTGCGCCAGCAGTTGCAGGATGGTAGTATCGCTGGCGCCCCAGCGCTGGCCCAGGGGATCAGGATCTGCGAGCACATCGATACGGGTCATGCCGGCGGGTCCCATCATGGCGCGCCCGATTTTGCGGACGGGATGATACTCGTCGATGGCATGCGATAAAAAAGTGCGTTGCATCCCGCACATGCGGTCGACGTGGGGATGCTCGCGGGTTCCGGGCAGGAAGTGGGCAAAGGGCCAGTAAGGTATGCCGAAGAGAAAGTCCGCGCCCTGGTCCTGCTGTTTGCGTTCGATGTCCGTGTCCTGGAGCAGACGAGTCCCGATGATGCCCGTGCGGCACCATTGAGTGGACAGACCGCGCGAGCGGAGATAGTCGAGAACGGAATCCTGCTGTTCCAGGCATACCTCGCGGTCAGCCTCATTGGGCACGCGGCGTCCGGAGATGTACCCACGGGATGCGGTGCCCCAATCCAGTTGCGACCAGCGCAATTCGGCCTGTGCGGGGCTGAGGGTGGAGCGAAACCGTGCGTTGCCGCGCCCGGCGGACAGCGCCAGCCACTCGGCTTCACTGAGATCGCCCTGTTGCACGTCGGGAACCAGTCCCCGAACTTCCTGCAGGTGCCGGACCAGATCGGTGGTCCCGCCGTGCTCTCCGCCCCGGTGGTCGTACCAGAAACCGGTGGACCAGATCACCAGGCTGGGGGAATCCTCGTGGAAATCGGCGCGCGCGCCGCCGTGGGACTCCCGGTGCAATTTTGCGCCGAAACGGGCGGCGATATTGCAGGCCAATTGGTACCAGTCTTCGGGTGTGCGGGATGATAAATGGGGTTCCAGGCCGGTCCGCGCCTGGTCGATACCGCTCATGTCGATAATGGCCATGATCAGTGCCCCGCGATGTAACCGGCGCGGGGGCCGCATCGGTGAAAGGTCCAGAAATCCCGGTAAAACCGACTGGCGGCCATGATCCATTCGTCGTTGACGAAAACTACATATGCTAACGAATTTGACCAGTCTGCATCGCCATAGGCGACCAGGATCAGATTGCCAGGTTCGGCTTCGGTCAACGGGCACCAGGTATTGCCCCCACCGGGACAGCGCGATTTGCCCAGGGCTAGGATACGAGGCAGCAATGGCGCATTTTCTTGTAGTGAAGAAGAAGTGGAGTCAGCGAGCGTCATGGTCAGTGTCCCGCGATGTGTCCGGCGCGGGGGCCGCGACGGGAAAACAGCCATTGGCCATTGGTATCCTGGGCCGTAATGAGGGTGTCGGTTGTTGCCGTCACACTGGCGGGCCAGTCTGCCGTACCATCGGTGAGGATGAGCGTGTCGCCCGGATCGACCTCGTCCAGCACCCCCCAAAAGACGGGATTGCCGTTGGGGTCAGGCCTGGCGATGACCCGGATGCGGGGCGGGAGTGCTGCGGTGGCGGTATGGATGTGTTGCTGCTGCTGCATGGTGATCTCCTTAGGGGTGACTACCCCTTGGTGCCGCAAAAATTTTGGGTGCCTCATTACCCCTTGGTGCCACAAGCCGTTTTCCGGCTTTTGTAGTCTTGGTGCCGCAGAGATTTTTCGGCGGTTTTCACCTTGGTGGCAGCGCAGTCGATATCCACAGACGGTTCCCGGCGTTGCCGCAAATACAGATTTGCCAAAATTTCGATGGCTTCCAGTTCCTGGGCGTCGATCAGTCGGTACTCCTGCGGTTTACCGGATCGGACGGCGGTCCGGACTTCCACGGGGTGGCGGTTAAAAATCCGGCAGAAATCCTCTATCCGTTTTTCCGGCACGATACCGTGCCACTGATAGACGGCAGCGCGACTGACTCTCATCGCCTGTGCGACGACTTCCGCGCCACCGACTTCTTCGATGATCGTGTCCCGTATGTATCCGTTCGTTCTGCCCATGACGCACAAAGTATGTAAGATGACGGAACTTGTCAATAGCCGGAACACACATGACTCCCTGTGTTACGAAAAAACCTGCGGTAGGTATACTGAGCGGTGAATCTATTGGCGAGGAATGTGATGTAATGGCAACAGAATTTGGTGAATTTGCAAAAAGATTGCATATGGCAAGGGACGCCCTGAAATTATCTCAGGCGCAGGTAGCCAAGGCGATTGGCATACGGGAATCTTCTGTCTCACAATGGGAATCCAGCAAGAGTCGAATGCCTGCCAAGGTGCATCTGGAGAAGATCGCAGAAGTGTATCAGATTCCGATGGATGAACTGCTGAAATTATGGGAGAAGGAAAAGGACGCGGGGCTGGTGACCAATCCGCTGGCGGAGATTTTTCAGGAGGCTCGGATGCGTCTGGGCCTGTTGCAGGCGGATGTTGCCAGGCAGATGAATGTACGACGAGAATCGGTGTCACAATGGGAGCGTCCCCAGGGCAGTCCACCAGGTCAGGACAGAATCGAGGCGCTGGCCGCTTTATATCATCTGGATATGAAAGAGCTGCAGCAAGGGCGGCAGAAGAATCGCACATTTCGGGTGTCACAGGATATTCTGAATTTTCAGCATGGAACCCGACCGATGGTGGAGGGTAGGCCGCTTCCCTGTTTTCTGTCGCTGCCATCGGACTTTACGCAATTGCGCAACCGGATCATCGACGCGATTCGTCCGGAGTCCGGTATTCTCTGGCGCATGGTTACCACCAGTTGTAGCGAACGGTCTTTTTTTCTGCAAATGGCCGGTGTTTCCATGGAGCCCAAAATTCCTGATCAGGCATGGGTGGCTTTCGATCCGGATCGTCCTCGACCCACCGATGGTGATGTTGTTCTTGCTTATTTACAGCACAACTATTTGATTGGGTTACTTACCACGGATCAGGGCCGGTTATTTTTACGTACCGTCAATCCAATGTTTGCGGGCATTGTAACCCCTATCGAGAACGCTCTCGACATCATTGCGGTAGGCATTGAGATTCAAGTGCCATTGTTATCAGTAAGATAGAACACTTGTCCGGCAGTACGCGGTCTATACCCGCACGCCCGTAAATCGGGCTGCGGAACACGTAGTGTTACGCTTGACAGGGTGAAAATAAGTTACTAAGATACTTACTTATCATGTTGCGGTAGTGGTGGCGATTGCGGCACCACGGTAAACAGGGAAAAGAGGGGTCACTTGCGTTCCGGGAGGTGCGTGATGTGGATGAACCGGGCGGGAAACCGCTACCAAGTGGTAATAGTGGATCGGGATGTGCTGACCTTGTCGAATCGCTACGGTGCGGAGTTTGAAGTGGATGTTGCCGCGCTGGCGGCGAACGGGTACCGCCTGGAATGTGAGCAGGGTGACGCGATTCCGGTCTGGTGGCTGGAGGTGCAGGGCGATGTGGAGACGGAGACGGATCTGAAGCCGACGATTGATCCGGGGTCGGAGGAAAAACCGGAACCATCCTCCGTACAGCCTGCGGAGAAGGGTGTGGATGTATTCGCGTTGTTTGATTTTTAGGAGACGATCATGTCGGAAAAAACGGAAATGGAAAAAATCGAGGAACAGATTCGCGCCTTGATGGCGAAGAAAGAAGCGCTGGCGGCGGGTATTCCGGCCTCGAAAACGGAGTTGCGCCGGATTTTTCTGAAGGCGTTGCCGGGCGAGGCGTTTTTCGGCCTGAGTCTTGCGCAGATTCTGGGTGCGCTGGATGTGGTACGCGCCCGTGGTGTATCGCCGGAACAGGGTGCGGAACTGGAGCGTATGGGTCGGATGGTCCTGAAGAAATATGTGCAGCAGCCGTCGGAACCGCCTGCGGGATTACCGTTGCAGGTGGTGGAATAAATAATGAGTCCGTCGGGCAGGGACCGGGAAACGGTCATCAAAGCCACGCAATCCGCGAATTTGTTGCATCAGGATTTGCAGGGCATGGTGTCAGCGGATCAACCGTTGTTGGGTGAATATGCCCTGGACCTGCTGGATGCGCTGGTAGTGATCGAAAGAAAACTCCAGCGGTTGCAGGGCGTGATGGATGTCCTGCAGGAAACGCCTGGAGATAGTCATGCACATTGAGATCGTAGGCGCGGATTTGCCGCTGGCGGAGATTACGCAGGTGGTACGGCATATGGCCGAGGAATTGGGTTGGGAGGCGCATTGGGATGGCGAGAAGTTCCTGGTGCGCGAAGGAGGGTGTGATGAGGATGGTCTGGATGCTGTTCATGATGGTATTGGCCGTGAAGGCGACCGTCGCCATCACCGAGCGTCCGCGTCCGATGTTTGACGCGCTGCATGAGTCGGGCGAGGCGCGGGAAGTGGCCGAGCGGACCCGGATGGAAGTGGCGTTTTTTGTCGAGGCCGTGGAGCGGGTGCGTCGGGCGGCGATGGTCTGGATGGGTTGGATGGCCGGGGGTCGTCATGGAACGGCCAGCCGGTTTATTGAAGCTGTCGCCCGCTTTGGCCGGGGTGTTTCCCAAGGATACGCACCGAAATGGATAGTGCTACCTGACAAATTGGGCGAGATTGCGCTTGAGGGGGTGAATCATGAATGAACAACTTTTTCATAATGTTGCGGATTTTCTTGATTTGGATGAACAGACTTTTCAGCGAATGTTGCCAGATTTGATTAAATGGCATCGTCTCTCAAGAAAAGCCCTCTTCACTTTGAAGGAAATGGGGGCAGTGGAGGATATTAAATCGGTGCAATCGGATTTTGTTTGGGTTGACGATGGCAACCCCGGAAATTGTAAAGAGGTGAGAGTCAACATCAAACAGACAAACTTAGTGTGACGGCTGAGATTGGGCCGCGCAACAAGGCGCGGCAAAGGGGTAAAAGATGAATGCGTGCAATCAAACTGCTGGTATCTGTGCTGAAAAAGATTTGGTGGCTATGAGTCGGGAAGAACTCAAGGCAGAAGTTAGAGCCATTGAGAACACTACGCGACTTTTTAATGATCGCCGGAAACAATGCAGAAGTCTGATAGCTGACAAGATTGCCGAGTTTCAGATAGGTGAACGTGTCAACGTGCGCAAAATGTTCGGTAAGGAAACGCTTCAGTTGTTTGAAATCACCAATATAACTCTTGGATTTTCTGACCGCTCTGTTACTTATAGGGCCAAACGGATAAACAAAGATGGGTCTCTCGGTAAAGTAGAGACTGATATTTATCTGCCTAATATGCTCAAGGTTAGCGAAGAATGAAAATCAGAGACAAGGAAATCAAAGAGCTAGTCGATGTGTACGACAGGAACTGCCTCACGAAAACCTGTTATTGGCCGCGTCCCAATCCGGGGTCTTTTGTGCAGGGCCGGGGCTACCGGAGCACCGGCGATAAAGGTTGGGTGTGTGGTACGCGCCATGCGCATGGCTGTCCCATTGGTGGAGGGAAATAATCACTGCTTTGAAGGAGATTTTTGTCATGAATGAAATAGACATGCAAAAGGAAATCGACAAGCTGGATGTGGTCATTCAGGAATTGCGCCAGGACCTGGACGGTGCGTTGCGTCTGCGTCAGGTCTGGAAAGACCGGCTGACGGAATGCGCACCCTCATACTTCGAGGTGGATGCCGCGCATTGGGAGGATATTTCCCGAAGTGCAACCCCATGCGGGGGTGCAATCCTGCCGGGTGCTAACCACTTGCAGGGTGCGAACCCCTGCGGAGTGGCCTGAGATGAATCTCATCGAGGCACCCTGGACGGCGGAGCAGGTAGAAACGCTGAACCGTTTGCAACGGGGCGAGATATTCGGGCATCCGTACACTTGCCCGAACCGAACCATCATGCCGCATCACAATAGCGGCCACGACACGGGCTGCCTGTTGGCTACCAAAGACGGGTGGGTATGCCTGGATTGCGGATACACCCAGGATTGGGCCTATGCGTTGAGTCTGGAGGGCGTGTCCCTGATGAATAGGATGCTGTCGCACCGGCAAGAAGGAGCACGCAAATGAACAGTTTACTACCTTTCCCCTGCCGGGGTGCAACCCCCTGCCGGGGTGCAACCCCTTCGCAGGGTGCAACCCTGCCGGGTGCAGCCCTGTCGGGTGCAGCCCTGTCGGGAGCATCCCTGATTTTACGCGCCAGGGGTTACGCCAGGGTCACCAAGCAAGCGGTTTGGGATGTCTGGAGTTCGGTGTTTGCAGGGCGGGCACAGACTGAGATACGAGGATCATATTTATGCTGACGGCATCTAGGCAGGAAGCGGCTTTCTGTATCGAGTGCGGATGCGACGACTATCACGCCTGTGCGGTTGGTTGTTCCTGGGTCCGCCTGGATCGAGAAGCGGGATTAGGTGTGTGCAGTGAATGCCTGCACCGGGTTGCTGACTGGGATCTGGGGGATCGATCATTGGGTGAAGATGCGGATCTCGTTCTTGCCATGCTTGGTGATGCACCTGGAGGGTGAAGATGGGTATTTCTTGTCTCTGTGAGTTCGACGACCCGGACTGGTACTACGAAGTGCATGACCAGCCAACTGTCCTCAATACCGTAAGATCCCGCCGCTGCGTGTCTTGCAGGTCCAGACTCGGGGTAGGGGACACGGTTTATCGAATCATCCGGTGGAGAGGCTCGAAAAGCGACATCGAGGAGAAGATTTATGGGGAGGGCGGGGAGATCCCGATGGCAACGTGGTTCTTGTGCCCAGGTTGCGCGGCCATATATCACGCGCTCGATGCAGTCAGGGCTTGTGTAGATCTCGGTAAAGATGATCTGCGCGAAGCTCTGCAGGAGTTCAATCAGATTTACGCGCCAAAAGGGTTCCGCTTACGAATCCCCGATGTTCCAGGAATGGAGGTGATGGATGTCGAAGGAAACATTGATCAGTACGACAACGCGGAAAGTAATCATGGCCAGCCTGATGAATAACAGCACATCCCTGATTTTACGCGCCAGGGGTTACGCCAGAACGTGCGCAACAAAACAGGATGCGCGGCGTCTGGAACGGCTGGCGGATCGTCTGGAAACCATTTTAGAGGCGCAAAGGCGGTTGCAGCGACACCGCTAGTTAAACTAAGAGGCGGAAGTTTTACTAGGTCGGATGCTTGGTTAAGTTACGGCCCAACAGGAAGGAGGCTTGCCATGAGTGATAAGACCATGATCTTTACCCCGGAAGTCTGGAACCCGGAAATTCGGCTGAACCAGCCTTTACACTGGATCAAGCCTCGCCTGATCGTTGTGAACATGGACCTGTTTCGTGAGGACGTGACGGACGACTTCATCGACCGGGCATTTGCGGTCATGGCGCTGGCCAACCATCACCAGTACCAGGTTCTTACCAAAAGACCGGAACGTATGCGGGACTGGCTCGATCTCGATCATGACAACCGTGAACATGCCGTAGGGCAAGCCATGCGGGATATAGCCGCCGCCCGTGGTGGCGACGACGCGGGGTTGCCAGAGTGACCCCTACCGAATGTGTGGATGGTGGATATATCCGTGAATCAGGTGGAGGAATCAATAACATGAACAGGATTATCGCTCTGGATGTGGATGGCGTTCTGGCTGATTTTGATGCGCACTGGCGGCAATGCGCGGAACAGGTATTGGGTCGAAATATTCTCCAGGTCAATGAGGATTACCAGCTACGGACGCGATACGGGTTGCACCCCGCGAGGGGGCTGACCCGGCAGGAATATGATGCGGTATGGCGTGCTTATCATGATGGCGAGTGGTCCCGCTTGCCGCTTTATGTCCATGCGGCGGACCTGATCTATGCGCTGGAGGATTTGGGGTGTCAGATCTGGGCGGTAACCAGCATCGATGTGCGGCATCGCGCCGCCCGTGCGGAGAGCCTTGCCGGTCTGATTCCTGCCGGTCGCATCGTTTGTGTGGGTCATGCAGCGTCCGCCAGCGCCAAGGCCGATGTGTTGCGCGACCTGGGAGCCGTGGCTTTTCTGGACGATCACCCGGCCAATATCAATGCCGCCCTATATGCGGTGAATTTGTCGGTCCTGCTGGATCGTGGTTATCACGGGCTGGATGCGCCTGAACATGGCACGACGGTCATTGACGATATCATGGATTTCCCGGTACTGGTGGAGCAGTTGTTGAAGCGGACAGGAAGGGCAGCCTGAGTAGCAGATAGTCAGCGAGGTGTGACATGCAGAATACAGATATTGAAAACAAATCGTTCAGTAACGGCCTGAGTGATGCCCAGTCGGAACGGTTGGCGTTGCTTGTGGAGGAAATGGGCGAAGCGGTGCAGGCCGTTGGAAAGATTCTTCGGCATGGATACGCCAGTGTCAACCCGGATGCGCCGGAAGTGGGCAACAATCGCGTTCGCCTCGTTCACGAGATGGGCGACATTCTGGCGGTTATTCAGTTGATAAAGGATGCGGGCGATCTGGATATTGGGGAACTGGAGTTGGCCAAGCTGGACAAATTGCGACGGATTGGCCGGTATCTGCATCACCAGTCGGTATCATCGTGCTGGCTGACGTAAGAAAGAGGCAGATGGACATTGCTTGATTTGGAGCAAAAACAGGAGAGGCGCAAAATGTTGATAAACGGCATTGAATATACTGGTGAAATAACGAAAGTACCACCAACTGAAAAACAGTCGGATTCTTCTGTTTTGACGGGCTTTGTTTTTCATATATTCGCAAAAGGTACACGCGGAGTCATAAAGGTTCAATCATTCAGAGCAAGGTATGGGCGTTATCCGGAGAAAGGGGAGCTATTGGATAAACACGGGCAGATATTGCCTTATGGATATTCTGAATGGAAAACGGCAAGAGATCGATTGAAAAGCATGCCGGAGCCGACTATTGATTTTGGGCACAGCGTTAATCCTGTGCATTACGAATATGGAGGCTATCCGAAATGACTCAGAAAAAACCGTTGATCTATATCGCCGGACCGGACCTGTTCCTGCCGGACTGGCCGGAACGCGCCGCGCGGGCCATCGCTTTGTGCGCAGAATACGGGTTGATCGCCATCTTGCCGGTACCGGCTATACCGTTGACCGGCCCCGGCGTTACCGAACTTTCCAACGCGGAAGGTGCTGGAAAGGTGTTCCAGGCTTGCCGCGAGGCGGTACGAAAGGCCGATGGGGTCATTGCCAACCTGTCTCCATTCCGTGGGTCAGAGCCGGACAGTGGCACGGTCGTCGAATGCGCCATGTCTCATGTGCTGGGTATCCCGGTCATTGGATATGCCAGCGGTAAAGGTTCCATCATTCCCATAGATAGTGACTCCAGTGGTCGGTTATTGGCACCCGATGGTGGTTGGGTCGAGCAGTTCGGGCTTTCGCATAACGTGATGGTTCACGGAATTTGCACGGCCATGACCTCCAACTTGATCGAGGCGGTATCCCTAATGGTGGATCTGCTGGAGAAGCGGGATCACGCCGAATAACCCCGAATCAACCATGAAAACGAAAGGAAATTCTCATGAAAAAATACCGCTTGCTTGCACTTCCCCTGATCATTCTCGCCGCAGCCGGATGTTCGCGCTCCGTGCCTACGGGGTCTGTTGGCATCTGGCATAACCGGCTCACTGGCTACATCAACAAATCTATCGCGCATCCCGGTTTTCATGTCACGCTGATCCACGGCATCATCCCCGTGGACACCACCCAGACCATGGCGGAAGTGCAGAACATGCACCCCAGGGATGAGCATGGTGTGCAAATGAAGGCGGTAACGGTGGTGGTGCAGTATTCGCTTATTCCTAATCGTGTGCCCCTGTTTTATCGGGAAACAAAGCAGATTCAACATGAACCGCACACCAGCTACTACACGGTGGGTCTGCGTATGCTCGAATATTCAGCCATCCCTTACGCGGTGCAGATCGCTACGGAAAGCAGCACCCCGCAAAAGATCGCCGCGCACCTGGACACCTACGCGAAGACGATCAAGACGGTGCTGAACGAGCGGTTGCACAAGCTCTACCCGAAGATTGATCCATACATCATCGACTCGGTGACGGTGCCCACCTTTGACCTGCCGCTGAGTATCCAGAAACAGGTGAACGCCAAGGCGGGATTTCAGGCTGAATTGGAGACGATCAAGGCGGCAGAGGTAGTCCAGGTCCAGAAGCGCAAGTTGGCGTCGCTCCAGGCGGGCGTGCAGGCCAACGCCCTGGCATCGGCCGCCAAGTCGTCCGGTCTGACGCCGGAGGAAATCATCGCCTGGGAAAAGGCCCGCGCCCTGTATGCCATGTCGCGTCAGACCAGTGGCCCCGTGAGAAGGGTGGTGATGACCAAAAATTGACGAACGCTAAAAGGAGCATCGCAATTGCCAACATTTTTCCAGAGTAGAGAACTCCTGCCGCCGGAACTCCTGGCGCGATGGGACCACGCGGTAGCCGAATACGACCGGGTGCTCAACGCACTTTGCGGAGACAGCGAAATCAAGAAGCTGTTTTTCTATAACGCATTGCGTGAGAAATCCGCGCTGTTCTGGCGGCTGTTGAACGGCAAGGAAGCCTTGCCCATGCCACCGCCCACTCGATATGCGTATCCGTGGTACGAAATCATTGAAGAACCGGGGCCGCACCATGTGGGGGATATAGGATTCAGCACTTATGGCAAGCCTCTAGGCCGGCAACTGGCGGAAATACGCGGGACGGATACCGAGGATCATCTGTACATCGAACAATGCCCATGGACCGTGCTTTCCCGTAACGCGGCCGCCCAAGCCATGCTAGAGACGCTGCAGAGTGGCAAGTTCACTCTTGATGACCAGAACCGTTTGATGGCCGCAGGCCCGGAGTGGATCGTCCAATATGGAAAATGGCCCGCCTATCGTCTATTTGTACAGCGGTATCGACGGCAGACTTTACCGCGGTTCCTGGATGACACGCTTGGGCTGGTGGATAAAACGGCATGGTCCTGGACCAACACGGAAGTTATCGGGGAACTGGAAGGCGGTGGTATGGAACTGGAAAGTGACGGTTGGTTTCTGGAGAAAACATCATGAGTCAATTTATTACCCGATTGGCGGCGAAACATGAGCATGGATGGTCAGCGGAGCGGATGAGTCACACCATCCTCAACATAAAAACCGACGATTGCCGCCATACGGTCTACATCGCCCGTCCGTCGCCCCTGGGCAGTCCTTACTCCATTGGCCCGGATGGGGACCGGGATGCGGTCATCGAGCGGTACCGCGCATGGCTGGATGCCCGAATCAAAGAGCGTGATCCGGTGGTCTGTACGGCGCTTCTGGGGATTTATCCAGGTCAACCCCTTGCCTGCCACTGTGCGCCGGCCCGGTGCCATGGGGAAGTGATTGTCGAAGCCCTGGATGCCGGCGTGCAGCGACGGCTACGGAATCGTAATAATCCGACCCTACGTTACGCCGGCATTGGCTCCAGAAGCACACCTGAACCTGTGCTGCAGGTCATGCGCCAAATCGCGCATCGATTGTCCGAGTTGGGATATACGCTGCTGTCCGGCGGCGCAGCCGGGGCGGATACGGCGTTCGAGGCTGGGCAGTTTGGACAGAAGGAGATCTATTTGCCATGGCCGGGGTTTCGGCATCTGCAAGGCCGGCATTGTGTTACCTTGCCAAGTGCTGAGCCGTATCGGGTGGCGGAGTCCATGCATCCAGCATGGAAACGACTCGGCGACACGGCGCAAGCCCTCATGGCGCGCAATTCGCATCAAGTTCTGGGCGCTGATCTGCGGTCCCCGGTGGATTTCGTGGTGTGTTGGACGCCGGACG
>JAMCRJ010000084.1 GCA_023381645.1 Gammaproteobacteria bacterium | reverse complement strand
CCTTCATTGAAGTCCATGAGGTACTGGGCATGGGCCCGCTGCACCGGATCACGCAGGATGACGATGATCCGTGCGTCCGGTTGCACGGCGTGGATACGCTCCGGCGCTTCTTCGCACCAGAGATAGGAGGGACTGGCGTCCCCTACCCGCGGGAACCGCTCCGCGCCGCGATAAAGCTGCTGATACTGTTCGACATTGCCCACATATTGAATCCAATGCCTTTGTTCCGGCGACGGATGGGGCTGGGTAAAAAAGTGCGGTTCCTTCATCGCCGGCAAAAAAACCTGGGGATGTTGCCGCAGGTAGGCGTAAAGCGAAGTCGTGCCGCTTTTTACCGCACCGATAATATAGAAGTTGGGCCACACCGGTTGGGACATCTCGCGGTTCCTTACTGTTCTACGCTGTAAAAATCATGAAAGCCCATCTGCCTGAGTTCGGCGATGACCTGGACCGCAGCGACGCCACTCGGCAGCGGGCCAATCTGTACCTTGTAGTATTGCTGCCCGTTCACCAGTCCGGGCACGATGAGCACGCCGCGAATGCCGGCATGGAGCAGACGGTTGCGTTCACGGGTGGCGTTGTTGACCCGGCTGAACGCCCCGGTTTGCAGAAAGGTTTGGGACGGCGCCGGTATTTCCGGGGCCATGGGCAATGCTGCCGCCGTAACCGTGCCCCTGGATGTACCCGCCGGAGGCGCGGCTACCGGTGCCAGAGCCACGATCTCCACCGGGGCGACGCCTTGCCCCGCCATCCCCAGGGCGTTGGCCGCTCCGTAGGAGAGGTCCATCGCGCGGCCATCCACAAAGGGGCCGCGATCATTGACCAGCACGATAACACTTCGGCCGTTGCTGAGGTTGGTGACCCGGGCGCAGGTCGGCAGTGGCAGATCCCGGCTGGCGGCACTGAAGGCGCGTGGCCGGAAAGGGGTGCCCATGGCGGTGGTGGAGCCGGACTCCCAGCCATACCAGGAGGCCATGCCGCGCACGGCGTACCCGGCGGAGCTGTTCAGCGGCGCATAGATACGGCCGTGAACCTGATAAGGACGGTTATAGGCGGCGTGCAGATCAGGGGCGGGGGTGGCGCAGGCCGCAGAGGCGGACGGCGCCGTACTGTTGGCAGTGGGTGATGTCGAGACTCCTGCACAGCCGCTCAGTGCCAGCATCCACAGTCCCAGCACGGTATAGACGGTAGCGCGTGCGCCACTAACGGCCATTCGCGGTCTCCAGCAGATGCACCATGATCTCCATATAGATTTGCGCCAGATGCTCCAGATCGGCGACGGCAACGCATTCGTTGATCTTGTGGATGGTGGCATTGACGGGCCCGAGTTCTACGACTTGCCCGCCCAACTGGGCAATGAAGCGCCCGTCCGAGGTGCCACCGCCGGTGGACAGTTGGGCCACGCGCTGTTCCACGGCTTGTAAGGCCTTTTGGGTAGCAGCTACCAAGGGGCCCGGTGCCGTAAAGAAAGGCGGACCGGACAATTGCCAGTCGATGGTGTAGCGCATGGCGGAGGCGTCAAGGATTTTGTGGACCCCTGCCTGCAAAGATTCCGGCGTGGACTCCGTGGAAAAACGAAAATTAAAATCCGCCTGCAACTGGCCGGGAATGACGTTGTTGGCCCCGGTGCCCGCGTGGATATTGGAGAACTGCAGGCGGGTAGGCGGAAAAAAATCATTCCCCGCATCCCAGGACTGATCCACGAGATCCGCGAGTGGGCGAAAGGCGCGGTGGATGGGATTATCGGCCTTGTCAGGGTAAGCCACATGGCCCTGGATGCCGTGTACCGTCAGGCGCCCGTTCAGAGAACCGCGCCGACCATTTTTGATGACGTCCCCCAACACCTTTTCGGAGGAGGGCTCGCCGACCACGCACCAGTCGATGGTCTCCCCATGCTCCCGCAGCCAGTCCACCACATGGCGGGTACCGTGGGTGGCGATGCCTTCTTCATCGGAGGTGATCAGAAAGGCCAGACGACCGGAATGCGCCGGATGCAGGGCGACAAAACGCTCTGCGGCGACCACCATGGCGGCGAGACTGCCCTTCATGTCGGCAGCACCACGCCCATAGAGAAAGCCGTCGCGGATGACCGGCTGAAAGGGGTCGTTTTGCCATTCCGCGAGCGGGCCGCTGGGGACTACATCCGTATGCCCTGCAAAACAAAGTCGCGGGCCGGCGCCACCCCGCTCCGCCCAGAAATTCTCCACCCCGTTGGCAGGTAGGCGCGTCACCCGAAAACCCACAGCCTTCAGCCGGGCGATCATCAGTTCCTGACAGCCTGCATCCTTCGGAGTCACCGAAGGTCGGGAAATCAGGTCTTCAGCCAGTTCCAGTACGGCGCTCTTGCCCACGGGGCACTCCCTCAGATATCGCGGAGAATGGCGTTGATGCCCACTTTGCCAAGAGTCTTGGCATCCACCTGCTTGACGATGACCGCGCAGTAGAGGCTGTAGCTGCCGTCCTTGGAGGGCAGACTGCCGGAAACCACCACCGAACCGGCGGGCACCCGTCCGTAGGTGATTTCGCCGGTTGCACGATCATAAATGCGCGTGCTGGAGCCGATAAAGACGCCCATGGAGATGACCGAGCCCTCTTCAACGATCACGCCTTCCACCACTTCCGAGCGGGCACCGATGAAACAGTTGTCCTCGATGATGGTGGGATTGGCCTGTAAGGGCTCCAGCACACCACCGATGCCGACACCGCCGGACAGATGCACATGTTTGCCGATCTGGGCGCAGGAGCCGACCGTCGCCCAGGTGTCCACCATGGTCCCCTCATCCACATAGGCACCGATATTGACAAAAGACGGCATCAGCACGCAGTTGCGACCGATAAAGGCTCCGCGCCTCGCCGTGGCGGGGGGCACCACCCGAAAACCGCCGGTGCGGAAATCGTTGCTGTTATAGTCGGCGAACTTGCCCGGCACCTTGTCGTAAAAATTGGTCTCGCCCCCCGGAATCCGGGCATTATCCTGCAAACGGAAGGAGAGCAGCACCGCCTTCTTGATCCACTGATGGGTGATCCATTGGCCATCGCGCTTTTCGGCGACGCGCAGGACGCCCTTGTCCAGTCCTTCGATGGTCTGATGCACGGCTTCCCGAAGCTCCGCGGGGGCCTGCTTGGGGGAGATCTCCGCACGATTTTCCCACGCGGCGTCGATCATGGTGGCAAGATTCTGGCTCACACGAACTCCTTGATTAATAGTTGTTAACAGTGGAAATGGGATGCTGTTCCATAAAGCGACGTATGCGCTGCAGACCCTCGACGCAATCTTCCAGGCTGCCGACCAGCGCGATGCGGACCCTATCCTGACCAGGGTGGACGCCGTGGGCATCTCTTGCAAGATAAGCGCCGGGCAGACAGCGCACATGTTCTGCTCCATAGAGGGCGCGCACGAAGGCTTCGCCATCGCCGACCCGCGGCCAGAGATAAAAGCCGCCGGCGGGTGTCTCGATGGGCAATAACGCACCGAGAATGTCATGGGCGGCGGCGAACTTGCGGGCATAATCGGCACGAGTGTGATGCACGTGCTGCTCGTCCTGCCAGGCGGCGATGGCTGCGGCCTGGATGAAGGGTGGGGTGGCCGCACCCAGATAGGTGCGGTAACGAACAAAGGCCTTGAGCATATCGGCATCACCCGCCACAAAGCCGCTGCGCGCACCGGGAATGCTGGAGCGCTTGGAGAGACTGTGAAAAGCCAGCACCTGCGCCAGGCTGCCCGTGGCTGCCGCCGCTTCCAGAATACCGGCGGGTGCCTGTCCTTCGGGATACAGTTCGCTATAGCACTCATCGGCGGCGAGCACGAAGCCATATTGCCGGGCTTTGCGGATCAGCCAGCCCAGGGTTTCCAGTGACAGGGTCGCCCCCGTGGGATTATGGGGCGAGTTGATATAGAGCAACGCGCAGCGGGCCCAGACCGATTCCTCTATCGCGAGAAAGTTCGGCTGCCCGCTCGCATCGCAGTTCAGAAAATAGGGTTCCGCCCCCGCCAGCAGGGCGGCTCCTTCATAGATCTGATAGAAGGGATTGGGTAACAGGACCAGGGGCTTGGGGGCCTGACAGGGCGGCAGCACCGCCTGCGCGATACTGAACAGGGCCTCGCGGCTGCCGTTGGCGGGAATGATGTGCCGCTCCGGATCCAGAAAACCGGTCGGCAAGGTAAAGCGCCGGCTTGCCCAGTCCGCGATGGCCCGGCGTAAACGCAGGTCGCCCAGCACCTTGGGATACTCCGCGAGACCATGCAGGTGTTCGATGATCGCTTCACTGACTATGGCTGGCGCCGGATGGCGTGGTTCACCGATGGAGAAGTCGATGGGCTCCTTTACTGGCGGTATTGTTCCTGCCAGCAGCGCGCGCAAGCGCTCGAAAGGGTAAGCCTGCAAGGTCTCCAGCAGGGGATTCATGGAATCTGTCGTCATAGGATGCGATTCTGGGGCAAGGACGGCGGTGATGACAAGCCCCGAAACTTTCCCGGAGCGACCGCGGATTCCGCAGGAAGCCAAAGGGCTGGGATTTTGCCGGATTATGCAGGACAATGCGGCGGGATTGAAATCGCCTTTTTCCAGATGGGACCACCGATATTCACCAGAACAGCCACCCTGCCCCTGCGCTCCGCCGGAGCTTTCCCGCCATTGCCCTGCTGCTCGGTTCCAGCCT
>JAMCRJ010000108.1 GCA_023381645.1 Gammaproteobacteria bacterium | reverse complement strand
CCCGCTTTGGTGGATGGAGAAACGTTATTGTTCCAGGTCGCGACGTCTTTCCAGGTATTCATCCCTTCCTATTTCCCCGCGGGCATAGCGTTCATGGAGCACATCCAGCGCGGTGTTTTTCTCGCCGCCCCGAATCCCGCGACCCGTGAAGGCCTGCACCAGCAACACGACGCCGGCAACGATGGCAAAAATCAGCAAAAGGCAAAGCAAACCCCAAAACAGGACCATGAATACCGACCCTGTCCAATCATAACCATTGCCAAAACCACCCATCATGTAAGGCCACATTTTCTGTTCCTCGTCGTTCACTCGCTACGCCACGGACCCAGAACAAACGCTCGTTGCTGACCATTCAACGCCACTTCAGTGTAGTAGGCGGTGTCCACTTATTCCATCTTCTTTCAGACTATCCCATGGATGGGGACCACCTCAGCCATCAGTGTCCTGGCGATTGAGGATATGGTCCTAGGCAAGTCCCTCGGCCACTCTACCTCCGCTGCCAATGGTCCCCCTGTTGACCATTGGATTCTTCCCATCTCACCTCTGCCTCGCGGTAACTTCGGTCCACATATTGGTAACGGCACCCCACATAGATTGCCCAGATGCGATAGCGTTTCTCGCCGACCATGGCGATGGCCTCTTCCTTGTGTTCCTCCAGGCTGCGGACCCGGTGGATGAGGTTCTGGGCGTAGTGGGGGCGGAAGTTTTCCACGTCCAGGACTTCCAAGTGCTGGCCGACCATTTCGTGGACCTCCCGCCAGAGATGGAGGATCTCGCCGTCGGAAAAGACTTACAAACACCGACCGACGGTTGGAGCGATAGAAAAAACTATGGATAAGGGGCGCGCCAGTAAGGGCGGGAAGCGCGGCACTCAGTCGCGGGCTCGGGAAAGCGTTGACTTTATGATGGCCATTGTGTTGTGATGGCCACACTAGCAGCTTGAGATGGGAGTGCCGTGCGCGTTTTTCGCCTGTTCGTTCGCCGGATAGCCTTTATGGCCCTGCTTCTACTGCTGCCTTGGATGTTGGCACCTGTAGACGCTGCCTCGGCGTCGTGCGCCCTGTCGATGACAGGGGTAGCCGCACACAGCACACAAACACCGCGTTGCGAGCAGACCCTCGGTGCTCCGGCCCAGCAAGGCACCTGCCTGACTGCTTGCTGCCACCACGATATGATGACGCCGGTGGCGGAGAGTGCCAACAACATCACCCCCGCCATGTCGGCTCTCGCCGTTTCCGTCGCGTCCTGGCTTACTCTCCCTTCTCCTAAGCCCGTTCCCCATTTTCTCCACGTTGCGGCCCACACTGGTCTTCCCCCGCTCTCCGCAGTTCGTTTTCTCATTTAGCCTCCCGCCTGAATCCGTAGTCCCGCGCGCATAGTCGCGCCGGACAGGAAATTCGCGTCTTCGGCCCTAACCCGGGCCGCATGTGGAGACTATTATGAGCGATGTGCAAAGAAGTTCTGGAAATAAATATTTTCTAAAGTGGGTTGCGGCCATTCGCAGGGGCGCAGAGCTACTCTCCCTTCCCGCCATGCTGATGATGGTGTTTAGCCCTTATGCCAGTGCCGTCTCATTGAGCCTGCAGAGCGCGGAAGCAATTGCCCTGCGGCAAAATCCCGGTCTCGGCGCCCTGACCCAAAAGATCGCGGAATTGCGGCACCAAGCGGTGGCGGTAGCCCAACTCCCCGATCCGCACCTCGCCCTCGGTGTGGTCAACGCACCCCTCAACAGCTTCTCCATGAACCAACAGCAGATGAGCATGCTGAGCATGGGCCTGAGCCAGACTTTTCCCTCCTTTGGCAAACTGGGGCTGGAAGGGCAGCAGGCGGGGGTGGAGGCGCAGGCGGCCGCCGACACCCTGCGCGGCCAGTCTGCCGAGTTGGTGTTGTTGCTGCGCCGCGCCTGGCTGCAAGCCCTCTATGCCGAAGATGCGGTAGCAACGGTCCGACATCAGGAGCAGTTGCAGGCAGAAAGCGTGCAAGCGGCGCTGGCACTCTATCGCTCCGCGCAGGGATCTCAGGCCGATGTACTCCGCGCCCAACTGGCGCGTGACAGCTTGGCCAATGATATCAGCAAATTGCAGGCAGAGCGGGCAAGCGATCTGGCACAAATCGCGCAGATCCTGGATCTGCCGGAACCGCCGTCCATAGAAAAGCAATGGCCGAACCTGCCACCCCCGCCCACTCTTGCCCAAGCGGAAGCCCGGCTTTCCGGCCAACCCCTCCTGCGCGCCGCCCAGGCGCAAACCCGCGCGGCGCAAATGGGCGTGCAGGTAGCCAAAACCGGCTATTGGCCGGAAGTCACCGTCAGCGTCGGTTATGGCCAGGATTTCTACCCTGGTAGCCCCAACTGGCTGTCAGCGGGGGTCAACCTGAGCTTGCCGATATTCCCGGGCGATCGCCAGGACCAGGACGTCGCCGCCGCCAGGGCCAAGGCCTTGCAGGCGCAATATCGCTATGACGATCAGCACCTTGCTTTGACCCAGCAGGCGCGCGCCACCTTAGCCCGTTATGAAGCCGTCAAGGCCCAGTTGGAGCGCACCGATCAACGCCTGCTGCCCACCGCACGAAATGCCTTTTCCGCGACGCTCGCCGCCTACTCGGCGGGACGTGCCGAACTGAACGCGGTGCTGCGCACCCAGAAGGAAGTGCTGGACTACGCCCTGACCCGCCTGCAATACCGCCGCGACCTGGCCCTCAGCGCCGCAGAACTGGATTTCCTCACCACCCAAGGAGCAACGCAACCATGAAGGCACGCAACTGGATCATCGGCATGGGCCTACTCGTCCTTGGCGTAGCCCTTGGGGCTGGCGCGGTGTGGTGGCTGCGGGCCCCTGCCGCAGCACCGAGTGCCAAGTCCACCGCAACCCATTCTCAGGAAGGCACACCAAAGGGACGGCATATCCTCTACTGGGCCGCCCCCATGAACCCCAAGATTCATTCGGATCACCCGATGAAGGACAGCATGGGGATGGCGTATATCCCGGTCTATGCCTCCAGTCCGAACGCGCAAAAGGCGTCCGGCCTCAGCATCGATCCGCGCCTGGCCCAAAACCTGGGGGTGCGTCTCGTGGATGTGCAGCGCCGTCCGATGGGTCAGGCCATCCACACCGTGGGCACCGTGGCGGTGGACGAAAACCGGGTCTATTCCGTCAATCCGCGCTTCTCCGGCTGGGTGGAACGCTTGAATGTCCGGGCCGTCGGTGACCCCGTGCGGCGCGGACAGGTACTCGCCGAGATTTATTCTCCCGAGCTGTATAGCGCCCAACAGGAATATCTCATTGCCCGCCGCCAGGGCGGAACGACGGAAGACTCGGCACTGCTGGCGGCAGCCAAGGCGAAATTGCGACTGCTGGGCATGCCGGAAGGCGAGATCGCGGCCCTGGCCCAGCGCGGGACGGCGCAACGGGACGTGCCACTCCTGGCGCCTGCTTCCGGGGTGGTCGAAACCCTCAATGTGCGCCAGGGTGGTTACGTCTCGCCCCAGACGAATATCTATGCAATCGCCAATCTCGACCGGGTATGGGTCAATGTGGCGCTCTACTCCTACCAATTGCCCTGGATACGGATCGGCAACCCCGTGCGCCTGCATCTGCCGGCCTATCCCGGCAAGGCCTGGGAAGGACGTCTGAACTTTCTCTATCCGACCCTCGACGCCAAAAACCGGACGGTGACGGCTCGCCTGAGCTTTCCCAATCCCGGCGGAAAGCTGCGCCCCGGCACCTACGCCACCGCCACTATTCTAGCCAGCCCCGAGGAAACCCTGGCGGTGCCCAGCAGCGCCGTACTGCGTACTGCTCAGGGGGATTACGTGATGCTGGGTGAGGGCCAAGGGCACTTCCTGCCGGTACAAGTCGCCCTAGGGCCGGAAACCGACGGCTGGGTAGCCATCGACAAGGGACTCAAGGTGGGCGACCGGGTGGTGGAGAGCGCCCAGTTCCTGCTCTATTCCGAATCCCAGTTCCAGTCGGTCAAGGCCCGCATGCTGGGTGGCAACACGGCGCCCACCACGAGTGCCATGCCGGGCAGTGGACGTTCCCGGTCGCAGAGCAGTGGTCTGACTCAGGGCCGGGAATCCCCGGCGCCGGCCGCTCCCGCCGGGGATGCAGGTGCCCCACCGACGCCACCGGCCTCATCCGGTCCGGGCGCCATGGCCGGGATGAACATGGGTCAGGGAGGTCAATCCCATGATTAGGGCGATCATGCGTTGGTGTATGGAAAACCGCTTGCTGGTCATGATCGCCGTCTTGGTGTTGATCGTCGGCGGTACGCTGGCGGTGATCAATATTCCCCTGGAGGCCATCCCCGACATCTCGCCCACCCAGGTCATCATCAAGACCTCCTATCCGGGCCAGGCTCCGCAGATCGTTCAGGATCAGGTGACCTATCCCCTGGAGACCACCCTGCAGGAGGTACCCGGTGCCCAGGCCGTGCGCGGCTACTCCATGTTCGGGGATTCCTATGTCTACGTCCTCTTCAAGGGTGGCACCAGCATCTATCAGGCCCGTAATCTGGTACTCCAATACCTGAGCCAGGTGCAGTCCAAGCTGCCGCCGGGAATCACGCCGGCCCTTGGCCCCAACAGTTCGGGGGTGGACTGGATCTTCGAGTATGCCCTCACCGATCCCAGCGGAACTTTGAATCTGGCCCAACTCACCACCTTGCAGAACTGGTTCCTCAAGTACGAACTGCAGGGCATCTCCGGCGTCGC